>JBOFRL010000055.1:0-8299 GCA_051650965.1 Vibrionaceae bacterium | reverse complement strand
GAACACGCAAGGAATAATGTTTATTTCAAAGATAAGTATTGTTTTAGGGCTGCGCTGACAAAATTTTTCAAGGAAACACTGCCGGATATTGGTAGCCGTTTAGCATCTCGGATCAATGACAATTTTCAACTATTGCCTCAAGCATCTTCAGGTTGATTGAGTATAATTGGGGGTTCAATAATTATTTGCTGCGTTTCTCCTAAAAATTTAGGTTTTTGATCAAGCAGATAAATATCTAGCACCGCTTTCACGCGCGCAAAAATTTCCCGCAGGCGAATCGCAAGCCCAGCGCTCCCTTTTGGACTTGGCACCGCAAAACAGATCGCATCAATATTACTGCTTAAAGCGATAAACAGAGCCCGCTCACAATGAAACGCTTGTGTGATAAGCATAAACTCATTGGCTTTGAACACCTCTTTAGCGCGCACCACAGAATCCAGCGTCCTAAACCCCGCGTAATCAAGCACAATATGCTGATCCGCCACGCCGCCTCTGATCATGTCACGTTTCATCGCCCACGGCTCATTATAAGAGCGATGCGCATTATCCCCGCTCAGCAATAGCACGGTCACGTTGCCATTTTGGTAAAGCTCTTGCGCCGCTTCAATGCGATAGCTATAAAAACGATTTAATATTTTACCGATATATTTACTCGTCCCCAATACTAAACCAATTTTCCGTGTCGGAACTTCATCGATAGAATAATAAATGCGTCCAATACCAAAACTTGCAACCCAGCGATCAAGGCAAATAATTGCAAAGATCACTAATAAAAGAATGGACAATAAAATCAAAAAGTAACGGCGAACTCGCAGCATAATTTGCAAATATTAAATAGATGACGAGGGAAAAATAACTCTAAATTATATGAAAAATGCTGTCTTGTATATTACGAATGAAAAGGGAGCGATAATAAAAAAATAGGCAAACTTATCGAATGCCTATATATAGTTTCACTGCGTGAATTAATGTAAAAATTATTAGTCACGAAAGTTAGTAAATTGAAATGGCTGCCCAAGATCAGCCGTTTTTACTAATTGAATAACTTCTTGTAAATCGTCACGTTTTTTTCCAGTTACACGCAGCTGCTCGCCTTGAATTTGTGCTTGCACCTTACATTTGGAATCTTTGATCATTTTTACAATTTTTTTTGCCAGCAAACTCTCAATGCCATTTTTAAAATGCACATTTTGCGAAAAGGTTTTGCCCGAATGCACTATCTCTTTTGGCTCAACGGCGCGCGCATCGATGCCGCGCTGCACCATATTGCCCCGCAAAATAGAGAGCATCTGTGTGATCTGAAATTCCGCCTCCGCAGAAACTTTCACCACATCTTTCACCAGCTCAAACGACGCTTCTACGCCACGAAAATCAAAGCGCGTAGCCAGCTCACGTTTCGCGTTTTCTACCGCATTTTTTACTTCAGCTAAATCGATTTCTGAAACAATATCAAAAGAGGGCATAAACTCTCCAATAACCCCAAATTAAACTGTTTGGTTACGCTGCGCGACTGTTTGCGACAGCATTTCAAGTAAAGCAACTGTGTCATCCCAGCCAAGACAAGGATCAGTGATAGACTGGCCGTAGACCAACTTATCTAGCTCATCTTTGTTCACCACCTGACTGCCTTCAACCAAGAAACTCTCAGCCATAACGCCAGCGATAGCCTCGTTGCCTTCAATAAGCTGATTGCAGACATCGCGCGCGACATCAAGCTGGCGCTTAAATTGGCGCTGACAGTTTGCATGGCTAAAATCAACAATCAAGCGCGCATTAAGGCCGCAATCTTTGAGCGCTTGCGCCGTGTTTTCAATCACTTCGCGATCATAATTGGGCTTTAAGCCGCCACGCAAAATCACATGGCCAAACGGGTTGCCTGCGGTGCGATAGATAGTCATCACGCCATTTTTATCTGGCGAGCAGAACAGGTGCGAGGTTTGGCTTGAGCGGATAGCATCCAGCGCAATGCCAATATTGCCCTCGGTGCCATTTTTAAAGCCCACAGGGCATGACAGCGCCGAAGCCATCTCGCGGTGGATTTGCGACTCGGTTGTGCGTGCGCCAATCGCGCCCCACGCAATCAAATCGGCAATGTATTGCCCAACCACCATGTCCAAAAACTCGGTGGCAACCGGCAATCCCAGCTCATTAACTTCGACCAAAAATTTGCGCGCGGCGAACAGCCCTTCGCGCAGCTGACAGCTGCCATCAAGGTGAGGATCATTGATCATCCCCTTCCAGCCAACCACTGTACGCGGCTTTTCAAAATAAGCGCGCATCACAATGAACAGCGTCTCTTCATGTGCCGCAGCAAATTCCGCCAGCCGCTTGGCATACTCAAGCCCCGCCACTGGATCGTGGATCGAGCAAGGCCCAATCACGACCAGCAAGCGCGGATCGTTGCCAGTTAAAATCCCCTCGATCACGCTTCTTGCATGTTTGACATGCATAGCGATCTCCTCGGTGATTGGATATTCCGCTGCCACTTCCGCAGGACTTGGCATCATTTCAAGTGCTAATGTTCGTAACTCATCGGTTTTGATAGGCATTTTCGCTATCCTATTTATTCAAATGCTTAGCCATTATCCACATAAGATAACAAAAAAATGCAGTAAGCAAACCTGATAAATGGCGATATACTGCAACGAAAGAGTTCAACGAGTTTTTAACATGTTAAAAATTGGCCAACAAAATCGGCTAACGGTAGCAAAAATCGTAGATTTTGGTGTTTTTTTAGATGGTGGTGCAGAATTTGGTACAATCCTTTTACCTAAGCGCTACCTGACTCGCGATGTAAATTTAGGCGATCAATTAGACGTTTTCATCTATTTTGATTCCGACGATCAACTGATTGCTACGACCGAAAAGCCTTTCGCGCACGTGTGGCAATTTGCCAAATTGACCTGCGTTGCCACAACGCCCATTGGCGCGTTTTTAGATTGGAATTTAAGTAAAGATCTGCTCGTGCCATTTAGCGAGCAGCGCGTTAGGATGGAGCAAGGAAAATCTTATTTAGTATTCATCTACTTAGATAAAGCTTCCGGACGCATTGTCGCCACCACCAAGTACAATAAATGGCTCGACAAGACGCCGGCCCCCTACAAAAAAGGCGAGCAAGTGCCATTAACTGTGCTAGAAAAAACCGAGCTGGGCTTTAAGTGCGCCATCAATCACAGCCATTCTGGGCTGCTTTTTGCCAGCGAAATGTACGGCAAACTCACTACGGGCAAAAATATTACCGGTTTTATTAAGCAAATTCGCGAAGACGGCAAAATCGATCTCTCTTTGCAAAAGCTGGGCACTGCAAAAGTAGACGCGCTCTCCAATAAAATTTTGCAAGCGTTGCAAAAACGAGACGGTTTTTTAGCCTGCAACGATAAAAGCAGTCCTGAAGAAATTTTCACTCTCTTTCAGACCAGCAAAGCGACCTTTAAAAAAACCATCGGCGCGCTGTATAAAGAGCGCAAAATTCGCATTGCCGCCGAAGGGATCTATCTCACTAGCGAAATAAAATAACCGGCTAGGGTGTATTTTTTACATTTAGTAAAATTTACACCTCTGCACACAAAAGGCGGTGCTTTTTGCCACAAGCGCCGCAGCGTGACGCCATTGCTGCAAACAGAATCAGCTAAAAATAGATTTAATATCAATCAATTATTCATCCTGTTTTACCTTAAAGCCGGCATCGCTCAGCCCTGATCGACAAAATGCGTCTACACTAAAAAAACGAAAAAAATCAATCCGAAACGCTAATTCGCACGCATTTGACATCGCTTTGCATCGTTTAATGATAAAAAGATCAAAAACCCTCACTCTTGTGCAGATAACAGTGAGCTTTCAGTCAGTTGCATGCCCGTGTACGCAAAACAGGAGTTTTTGTGGTAGCCATCAACAGTGATCACTATACAACTCATCGCTCGATCATCAGCATGAATCACCATAAGATGATGAATTCAGGGCGTAAACAGCGAATTGCGCTCGTAACTCAAGGGGGCGGGCAGCGCGGCATTTTCACCGCCGGCGTACTCGACAGCTTCATAAAAGCGCAATTTGACCCTTTTGAGCTTTACATTGGCACATCGGCCGGCGCGCTCAACCTTGCCTCTTACATCGCCAAGCAGCACGGTTTTGCGCAGCAATTTATCACTGAGTACACGACCGATCCGCGTTTTTTTAATCTGCTCAAATACGTCAGACGCCAGCAAACCATGGATCTCGGCTGGGCGATGCAGCAAGCTGAGCTTGGCAATGAGGACATTTTTGATCTCAGCTTTGCGCGCCGCCATCTGCACGACCGCGAAGCGTTAGCCTGTGCGACAAATAAGCAAAATCTGCAGCCAGAATATTTGCCGATGTTTGATGACGACTGGCAAGAGGTGCTAAAGGCGAGCAGCGCGGTGCCATTTTTGTACAACCAAACGGTCAATTTGCGCGGAAAAGAACTCATCGACGGCGGTGTGAGCGCAGCCATTCCCATTAAAGAGGCGTTCCAACGCGGCGCTGATATCATCGTTGTGATCCGCACTGAGCCTGTCACCATGAGTCAGCAGCCATTAACCAGCGCTTGGATTGAGAATTTTCGCCTTGGCATGGAGCAGCGCCTGCCGAGCTATCTGCACCGTTTCCACCTTGATGACAATCTCAACTCGCTCACTAGCTTTCACAAGCAGCTGTCGCAAAAATTACGCCATTTTTATACCGAAAATATATGGGAACCGTTCAAAGATAAAATTCCTTTTGATATGCTGCAAAATGGTGGGCGCTGGCTGTTTGGTGGGGACGCACTCTACCGCCTGCAAGCGCTGTCAGGACAACAGATCAGCAGCGATATGATTGATCTGCTGCTCTGCCACCTACAGACTTACCAAAAAAGCCTCAATTTTTTAGCAAGTCCGCCTACGCGTTTGCAGGTGATCCAGCTTTATCCGCCGAAAGCGCTCGAAAGTAACGCCCTGCTTAGCCGCCCAGCACAGCTGATGCGCGACTACGCCGAAGGGCTGAGCGTTGGCAGAGCCTTTCTTGAGCATTTTTCGACGCCGCTTGAACAGGTCGCGACGCGAGACAAGCCGTCTTACAAAGCTAACGCAGATGCATAAGATATCTGCTAGCATAAAGTTAATCTGCAAACATTGTTATAAATCAATTGGTTTGCTAAATTCTGCTTCTTTAAATTTATGGGGATGGAAATACTATGGTATCGGTAAGAGTAAGAGTCGACTTGCATGTGGGCGCACGCAGCCATATTCCAGCTCAGCTCCTCTCTTTTGACGGACTCAGTTCCAAACAAGAGCATATTGCTATTATTTTTGCGAACGCCGATCAAAACCAAGCGCAGCCACTGGTGCGCCTACACTCTGAATGTTTAACCGGTGATGTGTTTCACTCCTCGCGCTGCGATTGCGGTGAGCAGCTTAATGAAACGATTGAATTGATGGCAAAAGAGGGCGGAATTTTGCTCTATTTGCGTCAAGAAGGACGTGGCATTGGCCTCTACAACAAGCTCGATGCGTACAAGCTGCAAAGCCAAGGGATGAATACCTATCAAGCGAACAATCAGCTCGGGTTTGCTGATGATCTACGCACATTCAATGACGCGGCGCAAATGCTCAAGGCGCTCAATGTTTCAAACATTCGGCTTATGACAAATAACCCAAAGAAAATCAACGAGTTAAAAGAGCTTGGCATCAATATTGTTGAAGTGATCGGCACGCAGGTTTATCTAAAAAATGATAACGCCCACTATCTGCAAGCTAAAGTTGAGCACGGTAAGCATCAGCTCAAAATTAAATAATTTTTACTCAAAAATTTACCACTAAATAATAAGCGCTTAACAGATGAATTGCTGGGCGCTTATTGTTTACTCAAACAACTTTTTTGTGCTTTTTATTGATCAATATCAAATCAAAATTCCCCCACTCTCACGCAATATAACTGCGGCTCAAAATACTCTAAATTTACCTTGCGTTTATTTCTGCAAGACCAATTAGCAGTAGAAGCTTGATTTTAAATGCACTCTCTCGCAAAAATTGCCTTTGCTTATTGCAATACATTGTTGCGTTTATTAATAAAGATCATTTTTCAAAATAGCTCAATTTAAAACAGACTTTTTTGTTGTGTTAATAATTGCTGAAAATTATTCACTGCAAAATAGAGAAGAATATTGTAACCGCGTATTTAGCGCGCGCTTAACACAAAACATATAACAGTATTTTGCTCTGTCGCTCGAGAAATAAAAATGTAATTTGCCGAGAAAAATTTTACAGCGCAAGTAGTAAGCCTGCCACCACGACAAGGAGCCCAAATGGACAACCGAGTGATTTTTTTAGGGATTTTAGCGCTATTTAGCAGTCAAGCTATCGCTAAAGAGAGCGCGCCTCGCCAAGAGCGTGAAAACCACCACGCCCGCTCGAGCACTGAGCGCCCAAAGCGTTTTTCTCTGAGCTACATTGATCAGTCGTTAACGCTCCCTGACTTAGCGCACAACGAGCGGCCAAAAGATCGCCAAGATAGCTTTTTTAACTGCCACAGCGCAAAAAATACCGCAAATTCAAAACGATAAGACAAGCTGTGCGGCAAGTAATTAAGTAAAAAGTTTACTGATGCTTTAGACGTAGAGTAGGCCACTGGCTTCGGTTTTCCCTTATCCAGCGATCCCTCTTCAATTCCGTGCATGAGGTTTTCCCTCACACGGCTTTCACATAAATGTTCACCTGCTCACCTTCGCAGCTTTCATATCTTTGCCGGCTGCAAGTATACAAGTCCTGCCTTGTATAACTTTTCCCATGCATCTTGCGCAAGATACAAACTGCGACGCTGACTTCTGCTTCTTGACCAACGATAAAAACGCGCAACTAAAAACCAGTCCATATTGAAGAAAACTTGCCGCGGATAGCCAACTTTGCCAAAGTAATTTTTCCACCCCCTCACCACTTGATTGACTCGCAGCACGAGTTTGTCCAAAGTTAATGAAGTTCTGTGTTTCACTATGCTTCGCAGCTTATCCTTATATTTCTTTTGGCTTTTCTTCGATGGATAGATCTTTATGTAATTTGAGTACCGAAAGAATCCCACAACATGTTTGAAAGTAAATCCTAGAAAATCAAACTCATTTCCTACTCGATTCATATCAACGCTGTGAGTTTTGCTCTCATTAAGCGTTAACCCTTCCTTTTCCAACTCATTTTTTTATCCAGCTCTGTTGAGCTAAATTGAGCGGCGTTTTTGATAGGATGACAAAATCATCCGCGTAAGAGATGATCTTGCACGGCGTTTTTGTCGCAATCTTCTGACAAAAGTCATTCAAATAAATATTCGCCAACAATGGCGAAATCCCCCCGCGCTGAGGCGTACCGATAGGGTTTCCACTATTCGGCTCTTTCCCTTTACCACTTCCTTACTGATTAGCGCCTTAAGGAACTGCTTGATCAACTTTAATACTGCCCTGCGCTCTCACCTTATCCAATAACCTTGAATGCGGTATGGTGTCGAAGAACTTTGATAGATCGGCATCATAGACCTGTCTGTATCCTTGTTTTAGAAATGCATTGATGCATATTACTGCGCACTCCGCTTTGGTCTGTAAACCATAGCTGTTACAGTGTAAGTGAGGCTCGAAAATTGGGCTTAACACGAGCGTACATGCCATTTGGACAATTCGGTCCCTTATGCTTGGGAGCCCCAAATTTCAGGCTTTCCCATTGTCTTTAGGTATTTGCACTCTCTTTACTGGCAAAGGTTTGTAGATACTTTCGACCAACTCAGCTCTTAACGTCTTGATCAATTCACCAGACGATTCAATACTGTTTAAGTCCTTAAAACTGATCCCATCAACTCCCGCAGCGCCGTTATTTGCCCTACACAAATAAAAAGCGTCCCACAAGATATCGACGCGACAGATTTTGTCGTAAAGACTGTAAAATGCTTTGTCTGGCTCCTGCTTTGAGCGCAGGTAAAGTTTTCGCTGAAACTCTCGAACTTTATTTGAAGTGGTAGCCATGTGGCAATCTCCAGTTGAATTTCTTGAAAAACATCATTTATGTTAGAGCCCCTTTCCTAGATAAGGTTATGTTGTCCTTACCATTATCGGTACTATAGGCTCATCCGACTGCCTACTGTGTATACTCTGAAAATTTCGGGATCCCCCCTATATCTCTGAGCTGGGGGAGATATTGTCAAATCTGGTGTATGGGGTCGGTTAGGCAGCATTCCTGTCTGACTCATCCAGCACCTGCATTCCATCCTTGAATTTCACGTTATCCACTACCAGCTTTAGCAGCGCAAACCCCTGTAGGCGCCGCCA
>JBOFRL010000054.1:0-2175 GCA_051650965.1 Vibrionaceae bacterium | reverse complement strand
GCGGGATGGTATGACTCAAAACGTAACGGTCGTGTTGGGTGGGAGCGACTGTGGGAAGGATGGTTTTTATTGCAAACCATCCTTGACGGTTATCTGCTGGCCAAGTCTCTTGAACTATGAAATGTGACCAAGAGACAGTTTTTAACATCGGGCTTTTATCATCGGATAGCGCTGGGCAAGCCGGCTACTAACTTAATGAAAATAGGCGTTTTTGTGCGTAATTGTTTGGCAGGATCTGATCAAGCAATGAGCTTTGCGTTAAGCCATGATCAAGCGCTCAAATTTTCGGTGGGGCATCGGTTTGTAATAAAGATAACCTTGTAGCTCGTTGCAGCCGGTCTCTTGCAGCAATACAGCTTGCTGCAGCGAATCAACGCCTTCTGCAACCACGTTAAGCTTAAGTGCCTGACTGAGCTGGATAATATTTTTTAGCAACACATGTTTGGTGCTGTCTCTATCTAACTTTTTGGTAAAAGAGCGATCGAGTTTTAGCTCATCGATAGGGAAATTCATTAAATAACAAAGGGATGAAGAACCAGTGCCGAAGCCGTCAATCGAGAGTGAAAAGCCCAAATATTTCAGTTTGGTTAAGATCAGCGTGATAGAGAGATCATCTTGCTTTATTTCACTTTCCGCGATCTCTAAGGTAAATAAGCGCGGATCGACCGGATACTTTTGCAAAAGCGCGGTGAGCAAGAGTATGAAATTAGGAGTTAGGATCTGCTGACAAGAGAGATTAATGGCAATCTTACCTGGCGAAATATTTTGTTTTTTCCACAGCAGTGAGTCGATAAATACTTGTTCTATAACAAAAAAACTCAGCTTTTCTATAATTTTTTCTTGCTTGGCTATCGCAATAAAATTAAGGGGCGGAATAAAGCCTTGCTGTGGATGAAACCAGCGCATAACGGCTTCTGCACCTTTGATCTTTTGGGTCTTCGCGCACAGTTTTGGTTGGTACCACACTTGCAGCTGTTTTTTCTCAATCGATTGTTTTAAATCGTTTTTGATAAGCTCAGACAGTTTTTTGGGTTCAGTGATGGCGAAGTGCAAATGGGCCATTTTTTCCATGGTGCTCTCTTGCGCCTGCGAAATGGCATTTTCGAGCAACATTTGTGCATTTTTGTTGTAAATAGAAGCGTGTACGATGCCCGCTGCGCAAATCAAAAAAGAGTTGACGGTGTTGGTGTAGTAATTCTTTTGGATAGTTTTTACCATCTTTCGCGCCAGCTTTTCGGCGTCGGTGGCCGCTAACGCACTGACAGCAATGGCAATTTTGTCATCAACCATGCAAAACTTTGCGCACGCACTTTGCTGCTCGGCGAGAAGCTTTGAGATTATCGGCGCAATTTCATTGCTGATCGAATGTTCCCAATCGCCATTTAGCGCGCTAAAGCTATGAGTTTCTATGCAAATAACGCTGAAATTCGCAGGCTGCTCAAGCTGCTCTTCCATAAAAAAATCAAACGCATCCCGCTTAGCAAAGTTTTCCAATAACAACAAATTGTGCTTATTGGACGTTTGCATCAAGATAGCGGTCGTCATCGGATAAAGACGCGGCGTGATCTCGCTCTTTTTACCACTATTTTTTAGTGAATCAGCAAAGCTACTTGCGCTTAATGGCTGCGCCTCTTGCGAAGAGTTTTGGAGCTTAGGTGAATATTTATGATCCGTTAGACAAAATTGCATCAACGCTTGGTGATAGGCCTCAACGTATCGCAATGCGGTCACGGTTGGTTTTTGCGTGCCGTATTGATCGTTAACAAGGCTGGCCAAGCTGGATGAAAATTGTTGGCTAGAGTATTTTTTTTGAAAGAAATCAATCCATTTTTTCATACAATGGCCTGTGTGACTCTAAGTGCAAAATGCGATGGTAATCCGCTGTTATACATGAATTGCGAGTCACTTTGGATAAAGATTTGCTGCTTTTTGCAACAAATCCGCGCCACTGGGAGCAGCGTCTAAAAAAAATATGGCGAGGTGGCGTCAGTTTAAAAATTTCTGATTGTTATTTTTTTGTTGCGTCATAAACTACCTGCACGGCTAGCGCATTTTAATTCCAGATTCTAAAAGGGTTGAGCGATAGCCGTCATCCAGCGCGGCCATTTTACGTTTGGCTTTCATGCTTGCTTTTTTGGTTTCATCTTGTTTAAACAAGGCCATGGCTATTTTTCG
>JBOFRL010000053.1:0-51720 GCA_051650965.1 Vibrionaceae bacterium | reverse complement strand
GATACGCGGATCAGAAATGTAAGCAAAGTGTTGCAAAAAAGTTTGGCTCATCGCGGTAACCAATAAGTGATTCGTCAATTGACGATCTGATCACCACTTTGGCCAAAAGTTCAATTTATTTATAATGATCTTGCCGTGGAGTCGTGGTTTTTGCTGGGACAATCATGTTTTTTTTATACCAATAGCATCTTTTCTTACAGCGATTACATTCACTATAAGAAAAGTCATGACAAGCATAATGGTAGCAGTCATACAAATAATCCCAGTATTGATTGGCGAATGCACCACATAAAGGGCAATGGAATTTGTATTCAGCGAAAACTGGTGGGTGATGTTTTTCGTTGTTCATTTTTTCTAAACCAAAAAATGCTTAACGTCTGTTTAAGGGCTAGCCAATTTTCGTTATAAAATCAAATCCACCGCAGTTTTTTATAAAAAATTAGAAAAGCTGAAAATTCTCACAATTGACAGCTTTTTTCGTCAGCACGCGCTAAGCGCTCACATTAAGCAAAAGTCGTGATATAGAGCGCTTCGACTTTATCGCGCGCCCACTGCGTTTTGCGCAAAAACTTCAACGACGATTTCACCGACGGATCATTGGCAAAACAGTTGACGTTAATGCGGTCATGCAGGCCGTCCCAGCCGTAATGTTCGACCAAGCGGGTGACAATTTTCTCAAGGCTTAGGCCGTGCAGCGGATTATTAGGTTGAGCAGTCATTAAATTATTCTCAATGGTTGTGAATAGCCGATCAGGGATCTGATCTTTTATGCGCGAAATTCTACCAGAGGATCATGGCGGACTGACAAAGATAATATTAAGGCGGGTTGCAAAAGGGCTGCCGGCCTTAAGCGCGCCAGCCTTTGCGCGGTGTGTTAAGCGCGGTTTCCTAACAGCAGCGTTTTTACATCGCCTTGGCACTGATAGCTCAATACCAACAAATAAATGGTGAGAAACAACGCGCCGCCAATCAGGGCGAAAAATCCAAGCACAAATCCTGTCGCGGAAAACTGGTGGCGCCAGCTGACCCACAGCGCTGATAAACTAAGCATAAACAGGAAGTCTAAATTGAACTGCCCCGCCCACGCCATCTCGAAAATATCGCCAAAAAAGAGGGGTAAAAGATCGATGCCAAAGTGTGCAATAACGACCGCGGTGTAAGCAGACAACGTGAGCAAAAGTACAACGAGGAAAGAGCGAAAGAGCGTCATTACTGTTTTTCTCCCATAAACGTCACCAGAGCACGTCACAAAGGCCACGAGCGTGTGGCCGTGAGCGCGGCAAAATCATAACAGCTGCAACGCGGCGCGGCAAAGGGCGGCAACGTTAAACGCCGCCGCCCTGTTGTGGGATATCAGCTTTTGAGCTGTTTTTGTCGCCACCAATCTTTGAGCAGAGAAATCACGATCACGGTCAATGTAACAGGGAAAATAAAGCTCCAAGTGACCATCGAGAGTGACGGTAGCCACGTCGCTGTTGTGGCCGCGCCAATTAAAAACGCGGTGTACAACAAGTACAAGCCTAAGAACAATGCGCCTTCAAGGCGGCTTAAAATCGCGCCGGTAAACATCAGCGGCAAGCAGAGTAGGGCGACGCCGAGCATGACCGGAAAGTCTTGGTCGATGAGCTGCGCGCTGCCGGTTAACCCTTCGCTGCTAAAGAGTCCAGAAAGGCCTAAAACTGCTAATAAATTGAAGGTGTTGCTGCCAACCACATTACCGACCGCAATGTCACGGTGTCCTTTAATGGTCGCAACGATAGAAGTTACAACTTCAGGGAGCGATGTGCCTATCGCAAGGATAGTGAGCCCGATAACCGCTTCGCTGATCCCAAATATGCGCGCAAGATTGACCGCGCTGGTCACCAACAAATTGGCGCCAAGGATCAGCAGCGCTAAGCCTGCAACTATCCACAAAATGCTTTGCCATATCGGATGCTCGCCGCGCGTAAGCGTGGCCACTTCGTCATCCTCATCGCGCAAGGCTAACGCTTTCACTTCATTGCGCTTGCCTTGCACAAAAAGAAATGCGGTGTAAGCCAGTAATAGCGACACCAAAATCCCGCAATCGACAAAACTTAGCATGCCGTCTGTCGCCATGTAGAAGACCAGCACGCTGACCAGCACCATGATCGGCACATCTTGGCGGATAAGCTGTCTTGAGATGGTCAATGGCATGATCATCGCTGCGACGCCCAAAATAAACAGCACATTAAAAATGTTGCTGCCGACCACGTTAGCGATTGCCAATTCTGTTTTACCAGCAATGGCAGAATTGACACTTACCGCAAGCTCTGGCGCGCTGGTGCCAAAAGCGACCAGCGTTAGGCCAACCACAAGGCTTGGCACGCCCACTTTGATGGCGAGTCTTGCTGCCCCTTTGACTAATCCATCAGCCCCAGCGATCAACAAAATTAAGCCCAAAAGCAAAAGAAGATAATCCATTATGACCTCAAACAAATTGCGAGCTAAATTAAAAAATTAGCGCTTGCGGATGAGAATGGCAATAAATTGTTATGATGATCAAAGACAAAAGCGTAGCTGCGGCTTATGAAAGAGAAAATGGCGTATGTATCAGGAATTTTTGGAGGTTTTTCTTCAGAAAGGCTAATTCTATAGCATAAAAAAAGGCACGGAAATTATGCGTTATGCCTATTCTGTGCCGTATTATTTTGTTTTTAATTAGTGGCAGTGGCGGAGGCCTGTTTTACTGTCTCTATGGCATCCGTTCGAATCTGTGCCACCTGAATGAGCAAAAGCTGTTCCAACGCAAACAAAACTGATAACGAACAAGGCCAATATTTTTTTCATGAATTTTTCTCAAACAATGAAAGTGAGTGATTTCCTATACATTGTGCAAGAAAATGTCAACTCTGACAATGGTGAATATAAATATAGCTAGAATGTTTTTCTATGCAGAGCAGACTTTACCATTGCTATCGAGCGAAACAGGCGGCATTGCTGCCGCGCTGTTGTAGTCGGTTATTCGCTTAACGTGAGTTCAAAAATTTGCTGACTTCCTTGCAGCCCGCCTTCTGCCATCCCGTCGATGAATAACGAATATTGTCCGCTGCTCAATGAATCGGCGATAAGCTCAAGCGAACTTGTGCCGTCGATCAACCCTGCAACGCTTGCAACCGCATTGCCGTCTTGTTTTAGCGTCACCGTGACATTAACCGGATTGGCGGTGGTCAGCGTCACGCTGAGGTTAAGCCGGCCGTTGACGATGGTGTAGTCGGGCATTATGCCGGTGGCGGTAAAGTCGCTGCTGACGCCCTCTGACGGCTGAATAAAGTCGCCGCTGATATAGGTGAGACCTTTCCAGCCATAGCTAGTCAGCCAATGTTTGCCATTGGTCTGGTAGACGTTAGGCAGCTGCGTGCACTGATCGTTGTCGTTGACGAAGCCGATGCCGTAAAAACCTTCGACATTTTTGTAGCAAAGCTGGCGCCCGTTTTGGTGTAGCACAGGCTGCCCGAGCTTGCCCTTGTGGTGCAGCGAGAGCCAATCAAACTGGTTGATGGGAGAAACCAGCGGCACAAACTGACCATTAGACTGACGATAGTGGATCAGATCGCCCGCTTCACAGCGCAAACCGCCCGCTTGCTGCTCGACGTAGCCGTAGTATTGCTCACCATCTTCGAAGGTGAAACGGCAGAGGCTGCGTTTTTCCGACGCTTTAGGGATCACGCTCATCAGCAGTCGCTCTTGATTATTCAGCGCGTCCAGCTGCTCGGGAGTGACGTCATGGCCGTTGGCAAGCCAGCCTTGCGGCATGCTCGAAAACTGCATGAAATAGTGGTCGGTATGGTACATGTGGCTGTCGGCGCGGTGCTTGCGCGCGCCCAGATTGATCGAGCTGTAGTGATACTGGCTATGCTCAGGCTTATAAAAACCGTTGACGCTGTCTTCTGGATAAGGAAGATCCCCTTTACGAATGTGATAGTTAGCAACAACCGTCATCAATGGATGCCAGCCGTGGCTACCACGCGCAAAGGCGCTGTCGTGTCCGTAATGGTTGCCGTCAAAGCCATGGCCAAATTCGTGCGCGATGATCCCCCAGGCGCCGTAGTAGTGGCTAACGAAGTTAAAGGTATCGACGCCGGTGATGCCGCCGCCGCCAAGGCCGCCGCCCATAGCGGTGATCCCAAGGTTGAGGTAAGGGCGCTTCATCAGGCTGTGGTAGTAGTGCTCATAATCGGCCGCAGTAAAAATCCCGTTTGGCACATAGTTATTGCCGCCATTGCCAAACATCTCGTAGCCCATGATGTCTTTGAAATTAAACCAAATATGTTTAAATTCGGGCTGCGACACCATGTAGGCGAGGTTGGTGGTGATGATCAGCCACTCTTTGGCGTAAAGCGCGTTGATCGGGCGCCATGAGCCGGTGGTCTCGGTGGCAAAACGCACATTCCAGCTCGGTTTTAAGCGCGAAATTTTTTGCGCAAAAGGGTCAGAATTGGAGCTGAAGCGATGCGTCATTTGATTGGACCAATCCACATTGGCATTGAGCAAATTATTTAAGTCAAACACGCCGTCGCGTCTGGTGCTATTAAACTTGCCATTTTCGCCAAATGCGCTCAGCGGCAGGCTGATTTGCGCGTAGGCCGGCAGGCGATCAAATTGTCCCAGCACTAACCATTTGTTTATATTGTGTAATTTTCCTTCAATATTGATGTCGCGCAGCTCTTTTGCCGCATAGTTGGTGATCAGCACTGTGTTGTTGGCTAGGATCTCGGTTTTCACCAGCGAATTAATATTGACCGAGCGTAAATTGCGGTCAATTAATGTTTCATAAGGCTCATCGTTGTCGAGAATATAATTGACTGCGCTTGGCATCAGCTCGTCAAAAATAAACTTTTCAGTAGTGACTTGTTGATCTGCAGAATAAGCAATTTTACTTGTCAGCAGACGGTTAACCATGATCCCTTGGCTATTAGCCGTAATTAACGCTTCATCAGCAAAGTGAATATCTTTAAAAGCGGTAACGTTTTGCGCAGAGAATTTATTAAAAGAGAGGTTTTCATTTATTAATTGAAAGCCATTATTAATAAAATCGTTAATTGAAAACCAAGCGATGCGATCGTTGAAATTAACAATTAAATTTGCGCCGTCAGTATCTATTTTTTGCACAGATTTATCGCTGATCACGATTTCTGGATCTAAATTAATGCCGTCATTCATGGCCTGCTCTAATTTGCGCAGATCATAAATGTAATAATTTTTACCTGCAGTGCTGACAATTAAATAGTCTTGCAATAAATGCATTTGCACGAATCGGTGGCTGTATTTACCTTCAAAATTTAAAAAGCCTTTAACTGGCACTTTTGTGCTATTTTCAGCAGTAACATCTTGCTGGCTAAATATTTTAATTTTTTCGAGTGCATCGGTGACAAAAACATAATCATCATTAGCAACAACAGCTTGTGCTCTGTGTAGATCTTTGCTGTTGCCAATGGTTGTGACATGTTGATGATCATTGTCTAAATCAAAAATCTCAACGATATGTGAATAACGCGAAACCACATACAATAAATTGTTGCGGATATACAGCTCACTCACTTCATTATAATCAGCGGTTATGCCGGTTATTTCGCCGATCACTTGCTTGGTAGAAATATCTACAATAACCACTTTTCCAGGATTTGCATTTTGGCTGATATATAAACGATTGTTATAGCGCTCAATTGCAGTAACTTGCTGAGGATCTATGCCAATTTGCTCAGCAGAAATATGCTCGCCAAGTGCTAAATTTTTAACTTCACTGCTAAATGAATTCACTTGGCAGGAGGCCGTTTCTAAATTCACGCGCGAAAATTCGCCATTTAAAGAAATTCCACGCGGAATATATTCTATTAAGCAGCCGTTGCCATAATCGTAATTACCAAATAATTTGTTAACCGCAACGACACCGCCTTCATACCATGTCAATTCCCAATCATTATTGAAAAAATCGAAGATATTACGAATGGCCGTTTCATCGTAAAAATCAGGTTTTGGCATTTCAAACTGCAGATAATTATCGGCGGTGAGCGGGTAGCGAATGCCGTTGACACGCAAAAAGCGCTTGCCATCTTCAACGCTGACATTATGGCCGCTTTCTGCCTGAAAGCGCAGCTCGCTTAAACGTTGATTGATCTGCTGATAATGATCTTGATATACCTGCTTGAAATACTCAGTTTCTCCAGCGTAGCTTATCGCGAGCGGCGCTAACGTAAGAGAGAGAACTGTCGCTAATGCACTAATTTTAAACATATTGGACTCTGTTTTTGTGGGGTGGACAGGGTTTGTGGTCTGCCGTGCATTATGCTGTTTGTTGCGCGCGTTTTAAGGATGAGCTTTCGGTTTCGAGACCTTCTCGCAAAAAATAAAAAAGATCAAAACGCGGGAAAAAGTTGCGGCAAGCGCTCTGGTATTATCTAGCGGTAGCTAGCGCACGAAAGCCGACTTGCAAGAAGCGTGAGAGAGGAAAAGCGGCAACAAAAAAGCCAGCGGCACGCTTGGGCTAAGCGGCAGCTGGCCGATAGGATTTTAACTTAGAGGAAGCTGTAGATCAGCATCGCCATCAGGCCGCCGGTGGTGCGCACTATTTTTGATTAAGGAACGTTATGCAAAACTGGAAAGTGACCCCTGCTGAGGTGTTTGCCGCCTCACTGCTTGTGCCCGTAATGGTGATCAGTGATTTAAATCAGGCGCTGCCGATGGCTAAGGCGCTGCTCGACGGCGGTATTTCGGTCTTCGAAATTACTTTGCGCACGCCGGTGGCGCTCGACGCCATCGCCCTTATCGCGAAGGCGATGCCGGATGCGATGGTTGGCGCTGGTACTGTGCTCAACTGCGCGCAGTTTGACGCGGCTGTCGCTGCTGGCGCGCGCTTCGTTATTTCTCCGGGGATGACTCCGGCGCTGCTGGCCCACGCGGCTAACAGCACCGCGCCGCTGATCCCAGGCGTGGCGACACCGTCTGAAGTGATGCAGGCGCTCGAAGCGGGCTACGATCACCTCAAATTCTTCCCAGCTGAAGCGAACGGTGGCACCAAGGCGCTCTCCGCCATTGCTGCGCCGCTGCCGCAGGTGAAATTCTGCCCGACCGGCGGAGTCGGCCCGCACAATGTGGCCGACTATTTGGCGCTTAAATGCGTGGCCACCGTTGGCGGCTCTTGGATGCTGCCGGCCGACGCGGTCAAGCGCGGCGACTGGGATGAGGTGACACGCCTCTCCCGCGAAGCGGCTATGATGGTAAAACGCTAAGCGTCACAGCGCAAAAACACCAAACAGGCTGCCTTCGGGTGGCCTGTTTACATTTGCAAGTAGTACGAAAGTTTTAGCCCGATTTTTGCTCGGATTTGCATTGGCGAGATTTTGTGGCGCACGCCATACGGCGTCGTCTGCAAGTCTTGTGTGTGGGGGTTTGCGCTAAAAAGTGGCATTGGCGGATAGCAAAAAGCCTTGTCAAATGACAAGGCTTCTTTGAATGTGGCTCCTCCAACAGGACTTGAACCTGTGACATACGGATTAACAGTCCGCCGTTCTACCGACTGAACTATGGAGGAATAGGTAAAGCGAGAAATTGGCTCCCTCAACAGGACTTGAACCTGTGACATACGGATTAACAGTCCGCCGTTCTACCGACTGAACTATGAGGGAACAACCGCGCAATAATAACGTGCGCAAAAGAAGGCTGTCAACTGTAACTTATTGTGCTAACGACAGTTTGCTGAAAAAAAGAGCAGCGCGTAGCGACGTTTTTTTGCCAGAAAAAGCGAAGAAAAATCAGATATGCGCAAAGTAAACGATTGCGTTGTGAAATTCGTTTTTGTTCCATTCAACGCAAACGTTTTCGTTCATTTGTGAGTAAGATCACTCTTTTGCCAAATCAAAGGCGCTTTTAGTGGTTTTTTTCGCAAAATGATCTCCCTATAATTGTGCGCCACACCCAATTTATCACCGCATACGAGAGCTCGACATGGCGCATTTAACGAAAACATTACTTCCGACTTGCTTACTCTGTTTGACCGCTGCGACTGCGCAGGCCAATTCTGATCTGCATGCAAATGACTATCGCTGGTTACAATTCAATGTGATGCACACCATCGATCAACGCCCGTATACCGAGGCGGACGGTGGTTATAGCGACACTTATCTGGAGATGGAGTTTGGCGGCCGCTCGGGCATGTTTGAGCTGTATGGCTATGTTGATATTTTTGACATTTTTGATACCAACAGCAGCGATAAGCACAACGGGCAAAACCTGTTCATGAAACTTGCGCCGCGCATGTCGTTAAATGCGCTGACCGGTCTTGATCTTAAATTTGGCCTAGTCCAAGAGCTGTATGTGGCGAGCGTTAACAATATCGCCGACGGCCAGATGGAAAACCAAATCGGCCTTGGCGCTGACGTGATGATGCCATGGCTTGGCAAAGTGGGCGTCAATTTGTATGCGCGCTACTCTAATGAAAATCAATTTTTTGTTGAAGAAGAGAACAGCTGGAACGGCTATCAGCTATCGGCTAACTGGTTTAAGCCAGTCTATCATTTTGATAGCAAAAGCTTTCTTTCTTATCAAGGTTACTTCGATTACCAATTTGGCCTCGATGAGTTCGAGCGCAGCGACCGCACCGCCAATAACTTCGCGACTTTCCATGGACTTTACTGGCACTCAGAGCGTTTTGCCGTTGGTTATGGCGTGAAATATTTCAAAGACGCGTACGGTACCAAGCATGGCGAGCCGTCATTCAATGGCTCAGCGTGGAACACTTCAGGCTTAAGCCACTATATCGCGCTGACGTACAAGTTTTGATCGTTGATTTAGCAACAAAAAACCGCTGCAGTGGCAGCGGTTTTTTTATGCAAAAAGCTTAAGCGCGCCTAAGCGATATCTTCACCTTTTGCTTGTAGATCAGCATGATACGATGAGCGCACCAGCGGCCCGCACGCAGCATGCGCAAAGCCAAGCTCTTTGGCGATCTGCTTAAATTCGGCAAATTCGCTCGGCGAAACGTAGCGCGCCACCGGTAAATGGTGCGGACTTGGCGCCAAATATTGGCCAATGGTCAGACGCGACACGCCGCGCGCGCGCAGCGCATGCATCACCTCGATGATCTCCTCTTTGGTCTCCCCAAGCCCGACCATCAGCCCCGACTTGGTTGGAATGGCGGGAAAACGCAGCGCAAACTCTTTAAGCAGCGTCAGCGACCATTCAAAACTTGCCCCAGGGCGCACGGTCGAGTAAAGGCGCGGCACGGTTTCGATGTTGTGGTTAAACACATCGGGCAGCGCGCCGGCTAAAATGTCGAGCGCAAGCTCATGGCGGCCGCGAAAATCGGGCACCAAAATTTCAATGCCGATGTGCGGATTTTGCGCGCGAATAGCGGCGGTGCAGCTGGCAAAATGTTGCGCACCGCGATCGCGCAGATCGTCTCTGTCGACAGAAGTGATCACCACAAATTTGAGCTGCATGTCGAAAATGGTTTGTGCGAGTTTTTGTGGCTCGCTGCTATCTGGCGCAAGCGGCTTGCCATGGGCGACGTCGCAAAATGGGCAGCGGCGGGTACAAATCGCGCCCAAGATCATAAAAGTCGCGGTGCCGTGGTGAAAACATTCCGCTAAGTTGGGGCAGGCGGCCTCTTCGCACACCGAGTGCAAGTTATTTTTGCGCAGCGCCGCCTTAATGTGCGCGATGCGGCTCGGGTCGGCGGGCAGCTTGATCTTCATCCAATCGGGTTTTGCCACTTTAGGGCTGCAATCGATATTTTGTACGGGGATGGTGGTCACTTTTTCTGCGTCACGGTAGCCGACTCCAGGCTGCAGCCTTGCAGGTTTTTGTGGCGGCAACTCATGAATTAGCGTGTCATTATCTTGGTTGCCTTTGTTCCCAGAATGTTGGCTGCTCATCAGTGCCCCTTATCGTCATCGTTAAATGTAGTTTTATTTTCCATCTATGATGAGAGCCTTGCGCATCGCTTACCGTGCACCAGATCAAAATATCACCATCGAATCCGTTTTAATTCTACACCAGCGTGAGAAATGCGGCGTTTTGCTTGCTGTCGACAAAGTCGGGGATCTTGTCAAATTGCTGGCAAATGTGCGCGATCAGCACCGGCTGTAGCGTCTCGAGCGACGCGGGGCCATTGAGATCCGCGGTTTGCGTCATCTGCATGCCAGCGAGGCCGCATGGATTAATGCGTGTGAAGGGGGAGAGATCCATGTTGACGTTGAGCGCAAGCCCGTGCATCGAGCAGCCTTTGCGCACTCTTAGCCCCAGCGAAGCAATTTTTCGCCCTGTCACATAGACGCCAGGGGCATCACGTCGCGCACAGCTGTCGATGCCAAAATCGCTTAAGGTGTTGATCAAACTCAGCTCTATTTTGCTCACCAGATCGCGCACGCCAAGGCTGTTTTTGCGCAGATCAAACAAAAAATAGGCGATTTGCTGGCCGGGTGCGTGGTAGGTGACTTGTCCGCCGCGGTCGCTTTGCACCACTTCAATGGCGCCAGGATCAAGCAGATGCTGCGCTTTGCCCGCTTGTCCTTGGGTGAAAACGGGCGCGTGCTCGAGCAGCCACAGTTCGTCGACGGTTTGCGCGTTGCGCTGCTCGGTAAAGGCGTGCATCGCGCGCAGCATGGGTAAATAGGGCTGTCTGCCCAGTTTTCGAATAATGACGGGTGTGGCCATTTTTAACAGCTCCTTGTGATCGCAGCCGCTGCGTTGTTGAGCAATAGCTAAGCGTTGCGGCCCGCTATTGCTGCGTTAAATAGCCGCAATGCTGCTTTATAACACCATGCGCACAATGTCTATTTCAGCAAGTTCTTTGTATAACGTTTCAACCTGCTCAATGCTTGTGGCTGTGATGGTGACAGAAACGGCATGATAAGTTCCTTTGCCGCTCGGTTTCACGCTTGGGCAGTAGTTGCCTGGCGCATGACGCTGGATCACAGCGATCACGCGATCGGGCAGCTCAGGTTTTGCGTATCCCATTACTTTATAGGTGAATTTGCAGGGAAATGTCAGCAGATCGCGTAAAGTTGCTGGAGATTGTGCGGTGAAGTTCGATTGCATAGTATCACTTTCGTAAAATTTGAACCCTTGCATGCTAATTCGCCTTTGCCCATAACTCAAGCAAAAAACAAAACGGCAGGCGATGAAGCGCTGCCGTCTGTGTCAGGCGTAAAAAACGCGCTTATTTAAACAGGTTTTTTACGAACATCACTACGAAATCCACCAAACGGCTAAATAGGCCGCCTTGCTCTACGTTGGCCAGCGCGACGAGCGGGTATTCCGCCTCGACGTTGTCGCCCAGTTTGTAGAACAGTTTGCCTATGACGTCGCCTTTTTGGATCGGCGCTTCAAGGTGTTTTTCCAGCACGAAGCTTGCTTCAAGCTGCTTGGCCATGCCGCGTGGCAGGGTGATGAAGGTGTCTTTTGCAACGCCTAGTGGCACTTGGTCGGTATTTCCCATCCACACTTTTTCGGTCACGAAAGTCTCGTTCGCTTTATGTGGGCTGATGGTTTCAAAAAAGCGAAAACCGTAGTTAAGTAGCTTTTTACTTTCCGCCTTGCGCGCGTTGGCGCTGCTGGTGCCGATCACAACCGCGATGAGACGCATGTTGCCTTCGGTGGCGGAGCTGACTAAGTTGTAGCCCGCTTTTGAGGTGTAGCCGGTTTTCATGCCGTCGACATTGAGGCTTTTATCCCACAGCAGGCCGTTGCGGTTATATTGAGTTATCCCATTGTAAGTAAAAGATTTTTCTTTATAGATGGCATACTCTTCCGGCACGTCGCGGATCAGCGCTTGGCTTAGCAGCGCCAGCTCATACGGCGTGGAATAAAGGTTTGGATTATCAAGCCCATGCGAGTTGGTGAAATGGGTATCTTTCAAGCCAATTTTTTGCGCCCAGCCGTTCATGAGATCAACGAACGACTCTTCAGAGCCAGCGATATGCTCAGCCATGGCGACGCACGCGTCATTGCCCGACTGAATGATAATGCCGCGGTTGAGATCGGCCACTTTAACGCTGGTGCCAACTTCAATGAACATTTTTGAACTGTCAGGGAAATTTTTCGCCCACGCTTTGTTGCTGATCACGACATCGTCGTCAGGAGAAATATTGCCTTGCGCGATCTCTTGGCCAATTACGTAGCTGGTCATTATTTTTGTTAGGCTTGCCGGATCGAGTCGATCGTGGGCATTGTGCTGCGCTAACACTTTGCCAGAGTTGTAATCTAATAGCACGTAGCCTTTGGCCGCCACTTCAGGCGCCGAAGGGAGGATATTGGGGACTGCTGCAACGGCAACAGAAAACACTGCCGTAAGTGCAGAGCACGATTTAAGCAAAAAAGGTAATTTTTTCATAAAGATGAGCACTTATTCCTAGCACCAAACCAAGCCACTCATTGGTTTGTCGAGTGACGTTCTTTAGACATTTTTTGTTAGACATCGTGCCTAACCATTTTCGTCATAAATAATACAGATAAATGATTTTATTGCTGTTTCGTATGAATAGCATCATGGGGATCATACTCATAAATAAGCATGAAACGCACGCGATATTGGTCAATGAACAGTGCAATCTCTGCACCTATATCAAAATTTTGCTAACAGCTCACAGTAAATTTTAAGCCAAGCTGCCGGCTGCTCTGCTCATTTGTCAACGATAGTGATACTTACGTTTGCCAAGCCACTGCGCAGCATCCCAAGCTGCTTGGCGGCGGCGTGACTCACATCAATGATCCGCTTGCCAGAATAGGGGCCGCGATCGTTGATCTTCACAATAACGTGTTGATTATTTTTCACATTGGTGATTTTAACTTTGGCGCCAAACGGCAGCGTTCTGTGCGCTGCAGTTAAAGCGTGCATGTCAAATTTTTCGCCGCTGGCCGTGGTGCGTCCGTGATAGCGCGGGCCGTACCATGAGGCGAGGCCGCTTTGCTTAAAGTTGGCGGGCACCGCTGTGGCTTTTTTTTTGTTGCCGTTTGTTTTATTGCTATTTGCTTTGTTGCTATTTGTTTTGCTGTCGCTCGTTTTATTGCTGGTTGTTTTATTACTTGTTGGGGCGGGGGCAGATTTTTTGGCAGGCTCTTTTGCGGGAGCCGCTGCGCTTGGCGCTGCACCATTGCTGCTGGGCGCAACGCTGCTGACCGAAGCAGCGCTACTGGCAGTGGCATTGTTACTGGCCACCATCTTGCTACTGCTACTGCTACTGTTTGTCGCCGCATTTTGATCACTTGCTGCAACAGAGGCGGTAAAAGTTGCCGCCAAAAAAGTGAGAATGTAAATTTTCATTATGATGTTTTAGATAACATTTTTCTGTGTGTGTGAAATGACATTAACATGCCAAAGCCTATCATCAAAGTGACCATGGATGTTCCTCCATAGCTTACCAAAGGAAGTGGAACGCCGACTACAGGTAAAATGCCACTGACCATGCCAATGTTGACAAAGACGTAAACGAAAAAACTCAAAACAATACTGCCACTTATCATGCGGCCAAACGCGTTTTGTGTGGTGCAGGCTAAAAACAGGCCGCGGCCAATGATCAACAAAAAGAGTAGCAGCAGCGCGCACACGCCAAGAAATCCCCACTCTTCGGCGATGACGGCGAAAATAAAGTCGGTGTGGCGCTCAGGCAAAAATTCCAGCTGCGACTGCGTGCCGGCGAGCCAGCCTTTCCCCGAAAGTCCGCCCGAGCCGATGGCGATTTTCGATTGGATGATGTGATAGCCGCTCCCTTTGGCGTCGGCGTCTGGCGCAAACATCGTCAGCACGCGGGTGCGCTGATAATCGTGCATCAAAAAAAACCACAATACCGGTAAAAAGGCGAGCAAAGAGGCGACCGCGCTGCCGATGTAAATCCAGCTGATCCCAGACAAAAACAAGACGAACACGCCGGATGCGGCAATCAAAATCGAGGTGCCAAGATCGGGCTGTTTGGCGATGAGCAGCGTCGGCACCATGATCAGTAGACAGCCTAAAAAGAGGTAGCCTGGGCTTGGCGGCAGTGGCTGGCGGCTGAGCAATTTAGACACCATCAGCGGCACTGCGAGTTTTAAAATTTCTGAGGGCTGAAAGGTGACAAACCCTAAGTTTAGCCAGCGCTGCGCCCCTTTTGACTCCTCGCCGACCAAGATCACGGCGATCAGCAATAATATGCCGCTAAAAAAGAAGATCGGCGCAAACTGCTCGTAGTAGCGCGGCGGGATCTGCGCGCAGACAAACATTACCGTCAGCCCAAGCAAGATCCGCCCCAGCTGACGCTCCATCATCGCCATATTTTGCCCGCTCGCCCCCCACATGACCATAAAACCAAAGCCTAAGAGGGCCAGCAGCGCCAGCAGCAGCGGCAGATCAATGTGCAGGCGGCTAAACAGTGAGGGCGTCTGCCCTGAGCTTGCAATTGTGCTCATTTTTCAATCTCCTCATCGGTGTCTGACGGCGTCGTTTGCTGATCTTTTAGCAGCACGTAGTCAAAGATCTTGCGCGCTATCGGGGCACTGTTGGTGGAGCCGCCGCCGGCGTTTTCTAATAAGATCACAACGATAAGCTCTGGATCATCAAAAGGAGCAAAACCTGTGTACAGCGCGTGGTCGTCATGCAGCTGGTTGTCATTTTTTTTCGCTAAGTTGTTTTCGTCACGCTTGATCCTAACGAGCTGCGCAGTACCGGTTTTACCGCCGGTCTCATAGCTCATGCCGATAAAGCGGTTGCGCGCGGTGCCGCGTGGGCCGTGGTTGACGCGGTGCATGCCTTCAAGTACCAGATCCCAATGCTCCTTGGCAACATTGTTGATCGACGCTTTAGGCTCAAATTTCACATCGCTCACTTGCTGTGACAGCGGATCGCGCAGCGCTTTGAGCAGATGCGGCTGGTTGACGGTGCCTCTGTTGAGCAAAATTGTCATGGCATTGGCAATTTGCAGCGGCGTCGCGGTCCAGTAGCCTTGCCCGATCGCCACAGGAATGGTGTCGCCGGTAAACCATTTGCCACGGCCGGTGGCCACTTTCCACTCAGGGCTTGGCATGTTGGCGGTGGTCTCTTCTTTAATGTCGATGCCGGTACGCTGGCCAAAGCCAAATTTTCGCATCCACGGCTCAAGCTTGTTGATGGTCATGTCATAGCCAATTTGGTAGAAAAAGGTGTCGACCGACTCTTCAAGCGATTGCAAAATGTTGACGCGTCCGTGTCCGCCTCGTTTCCAGTCATGGAACGCTGATGTGCTGCCCGGGATCGACCATTTGCCTGGGTCGTTGCGCGTAGTTTTAGGCGTGACCACTTTTTCGGTGAGCGCGGCGATGGCGATGAAAGGCTTCACCGTCGAGGCTGGCGGGTAAGTTCCCATGGTCGAGCGGTTAACGAGCGGGCGATCGGGGTTTATCAGCTTATTGTAAGCAACCTGCGGGATCCCATGCACAAACAGGTTGGGATCGTAGCTTGGCGTTGACACCATCGCCAGCACTGAGGCGTCTTTAGGGTTAAGCACCACCACGCTCGCGCGCCGCCCTTCGAGCAGCGAGTGAATGTAAAGCTGCAGCTCGATATCGATAGTCAGATAGAGATCTTTGCCCGCTTGCGGCGGCTTAGAGTCGAGCACTTTGATGGTGCGCCCGCGGTTATTCACCTCGACTTGCTGAAAACCAACTTGGCCATGTAGCTCATTTTCATAGAAATTTTCAATGCCGATCTTGCCAATATCGCGTGTGCCGGCGTAAGCGGGCAGCAGATTTTTTTGTCGCAGGTTGATAACGTCGCGATCGTTAATTTTGGCAACATAACCAATCACATGGGTGAGCGCCTCGCCGTAAGGGTAAAAGCGCTTGAGGTTCGCCTCAGTCTGCACGCCAGTAAATTTGTGCCGGTGTCCGGCAAAAATAGATTGCTCTTCATCGGTCAATTTGTCGAGCAGCGTGACAGAGTCAAAGCGGCGGCTGCGTTTTTGCTCTTTTTTGAAATTTTCCACGTCCCTGTCGCTGATCCTTGGCAGCAACACTTTTAAGCGCGCGATGGTTTCCTCGAGATCGCTCACTTGCTCGGGAATGAGCTCAAGGCTTGTGACGGGACGGTTATCGGCCAGCAGTTTGCCATTTCGGTCAAAGATCAGGCCGCGTTTAGGCGGCACCGGCACCACTTTGATGCGGTTGTCGTTAGAGCGCGTGCGGTATGAGTCAAATTGCAAAATCTGTAAAAAATAGAGATTGGTTAGCAAAACGCCAAAAAGCACCACAACAAAGCCGAAGGCAATCCATGCCCGGCGAAAAAAAAGCTGAGATTCAGCTAGATGATTGCGGATCAAGTGGTGCTTTTTTCTCATCTCTATTCCCTGTGATAAGGGTGATTGGCAGTGATACTCCAAGCGCGATAGAGGCTTTCAGCCATCACGATCCGCACTAACGGGTGGGGAAGAGTCAGCGGCGATAATGACCAGCTCTGCTGTGCGGCAGCTTTGCAAGCTGGTGATAGCCCTTCTGGACCACCAATTAAGATAGAGACATCCCTGCCATCACATTTCCAATTTTCAAGCTGAACGGCCAGCTGTTCAGTAGTCCAAGGCGTGCCTGGAATATCTAGCGTCACAATGCGATTTCCTTTCGCAACGTGAGCAAGCATCGCTTCCCCTTCTTTTTGTAAGATCCGCGCAATATCGGCATTCTTGCCACGCTTGCCGGCCGTCACTTCAATCAGTTCAAGCGGCAGATCTTTAGGGAAGCGGCGGCGGTATTCATCAAATCCTGCTTGCACCCAGCTTGGCATTTTAGTGCCAACAGCAATCAGTTGCAGCTTCATAACAAGCCATCCCTTTGATTTGAAAGAGGATAGCTTGGCTGTGGTGGCGTTATTCTTGACTGAGGCATGAAGTACCGTCCGCTAGAGGATACCTGCCGATTTGCGCGGCGGGTACTGTGCATTCTTAATTCTGTGACGCTGCTTTTATCTTGTATGTTGGGCAATGTGATATGTCGCGCTTTTATTCTGTTTTGACAAAATGCAGCTGGCAGTTGTTCTTGGTGCAAAATTATACCTCTTATTATTGTGCTTTCGAAAAGGGCTGCTGATTTTTATAACACGCGTGCATTTTCGGGTAAGTGACAGTTGTTGCTACGTATTGGCTATGGTAAGTCGTTTATTATGTGAGAGTTTTCTGTCGCAGTTTATCACTCAAGCTCAGACAAAAAAAATGCAGCGCAGGCCAAGGCGCTTCGCTGTACTCGGTTTTTATCGCGATTTCTAGCTGGCACAAGGCGTGCAGCTGTTTTGCGATCAGAGCCAGCGGCAGCTGCTGTAAGGCGGCTTGATAGTGCGGGCGGCGGTTTTGCCAGATCTTAAAATGGTCAAAGGCTTGTCGCAGCGGCACGCCGCTATGGAGCGACTCTTGCAGCTGGTAAAGTTGGCGCAGCTCTTTTTGCAGCAGGCGCAGCAGCAGCGTCGGCTCAACTTGCTCATCTTGCAGCTGCTGCAAGATCCGCGATGAGCGCTTCGGTTTGCCGGCAAAAATCGCCTCAATCAGCTGAAATGGGGTGTACTGGCTGTGGCTTGTCAGCACAGACTCAAGGCGCGCGAGCGTGAGCTTGGCGTCAGGATAAAGCAGCTGCAGCTGCAGCAGGCTTTGGTCGAGCGCCATCAGATTGCCTTCGTGCCACTGCGCTAACAGCTGCACCGCTGGCGCCTCGGCGAAAAGGCCAAGTTTGCTGCAGCGCTGGTGGATAAAGCTTAAAAACTGCTTACCTTGCGGTGTGTTGCAGGTCACCCAAACGGCTGATTTTTTTAGCGCGTTGCACCAAGGCGCGGCCTCTTGCTGGTAGGAGAGTTTTGGCCCTTCGACGATCAGCGCGACATCGCTGTGCAAGTGAGTGATAAGCTCTTTGATTGGCGCATTGAGCGTGCCGGCGGTCGCCGTTTGCGGCAGCGTTAAAATGAGCAGCTGGCGCGTAGCAAACAGGCTTAAGCTTTGGCAGCAATCGTAAATGGGCTGCCAGTCGGTGCGCGCATCGATTTCAAAACGGTGCACTTCGGCAAAGTTGTGCTGCTTTGCCGCGTGCAAAATGGCCTGTCTGGCTTCTTGTTTTAAAAAAAGATCGTCACCAAAGAGTAAGTAGCGCTCACTCCAGCCCTTCGTCAGCGCTGCTGCTAGCTGCTCGGGGAAAATACGCATTATTTTTTGCCTTCAATATAATTTTTAAGCGGTTTTCCGCTCGGCTCTTTGCCTTCAAAACGCGTTTGGATAGTCACGCCGCTCTCTTTTTGGTACTGCTCATCCAAGATTTTTTGCTCCATTTGCTGGCGCTCAAACTCTTCGATGTTGGCGGTCAGGCGCGCAAGCTGGCGCATGATCTGCTTGGTCGCTTCGATGCGCATCTCTTTGGCGAGCACCTCTTCTTCGACAGATTTTGCTAGCGCTGTCAGCGGGTTATCTAAGTACGTGCGGCTAACTGAGGTGGAAAATTCGTAGCTGCCTTTTTGCGGCACGCTGACTGAGTAGCGCGCGGTGTATAAAATTTGTTTTTGGGCCGCGCGGCTGTTTTGGTACAGCGAGAGAGTGCTTTCGCCATAACTTTCGCTGCGAAAATGCAGATTGGCGCTCTCTTTGGCAGGCGCGACCACTTTAATATCGTGCAGTTGTAACTGTTTTTTCATCTCGCGGCGCAGCGGACCGAATTCGTCAAAACTGGTGATAGATAACGTTTTGATTTCATCTGGCAAATTATAGCTGCCGCGCAGATTAAAACCGCAGCCACCAATAAGCAGTGCGCAAAAGAGTAGGCTTGCTTGCCGTAGCAGCAATGGTGAACTCCTCATTGGTAACTCCTTAAATTTGAAAACATAGTTTAGCGATGCAGCGTCATGGGCAAAAGCAGAGGCTTAACGCGTTAAAACGTGGTCATTATATAAGACACCATTAAACTTTCGATAAAGTAAACGGCTTGCCGAGGTGGCAAAGCCGCTACTTAATCGCTAAGCCTTCGCGAGAAGCGATAAGCTGGCGCTATTAATTATCGAACAAACACTTAGTGTACCGCGATGCTAATAAGTTTACCTGGAACATAAACAATTTTTTGAACGCTACCAAGGTTTATGAATTTTGCAACGTGTTCGTCTGCCAGCGCGAGCGCTTTTACCTCTTCTTCGCTCAGATCCGCAGAGATGGTGATCTTCGCGCGCACTTTGCCGTTGACTTGCACAATGATGAGTTTTTCATTCTCAACCAGCGCTTTTTCGTCGGCCTTTGGCCAGCGCGCATTGTCGAGGTCAGTTTGACCAAGCGCTTGCCACAAGGCGGTGGTAATGTGCGGCACGATTGGGTACAGCATCAGCACCACAGCTTTGAGCGCTTCGTCCAAAATGGCGCGATTTTGCGTGTCATCGGCTTGCACTTTCGCAAGGTGATTCATCAGCTCCATAATGGCGGCAATCGCGGTGTTAAAGGTCTGACGGCGTGCGACGTCGTCGCTCACTTTAGCGATGGTTTTGTGCACTTCACGGCGCAGCGCAGTCTGCTCACGGGTCAGTTTCGCCACATCAAGCGGCGCCACGCTGCCAAGGGCTTGATGCTCAAACACCATGCGCCACAAACGTTTTAAGAAGCGGTGCGCGCCTTCAACGCTCGACTCTTGCCACTCCAGCGTCATATCGGCAGGCGCGGCGAACATCATAAACAGACGCACGGTGTCCGCGCCGTACTTTTCAACCATCAGCTGCGGGTCGATGCCGTTGTTTTTCGACTTTGACATTTTGGTCATGCCGGCGTGCACCAAGGCGTTGCCTTCGGTATCTACGGCGCTAATGATGCGGCCTTTCTCGTCGCGCTGCACGGTCGCGTCCGTCGGCGAAACCCAAATTTTTGCGCCTTTATCATTGAGATAATAGAAGGCGTCGGCCAGCACCATCCCTTGGCAAAGCAGCTGCTTGAACGGCTCGTCGCTGTTGACCATGCCAAAATCACGCAGCAGTTTGTGGAAGAAGCGTGCATACAGTAAGTGCATGCAAGCGTGCTCGATGCCGCCAACATATTGATCAACCGGTAGCCAGTAGTTGGCCGCGTCGGTATCTAACATCTGATCGGCCTTTGGCGAGCAGTAGCGCGCGTAGTACCAGCTTGACTCCATGAAGGTGTCGAAAGTGTCGGTTTCTCGCAGCGCAGGCTGGCCGTTAAATTGCGTTTTCGCCCAATTTTTGTCGGCTTTAATAGGACTGGTTACGCCGTCCATCACCACGTCTTCTGGCAAAATCACCGGCAGCTGATCGGCGGGCACAGGGTGCACTTGGCCACCTTCGGTGGTGAGCATCGGGATCGGCGCGCCCCAATAGCGCTGACGTGAAACGCCCCAGTCGCGCAGGCGGAAATTGATGCAGCGCTTGCCTTTGCCAAGTTGCTGTAATTTTTGAGCAATCGCGTTAAATGCGCCGGCGAAATCAAGACCGTCGAACTCGCCACTGTTGAATAACAAGCCTTTTTCGGTGTAGGCGGCTTCTTCAATCGCGAGCGGGCTGCCGTCGGCTGGGCGGATCACCGCTTTGATCGGCAGCGCATATTTGCTGGCAAACTCAAAATCGCGCTGATCGTGCGCCGGTACCGCCATTACAGCGCCTGTGCCGTAATCCATCAATACAAAATTGGCGACAAAAATAGGCACCGCTTCTCCGGTTAGCGGATGCGTGGCGCGAAGGCCGGTGTCCATGCCCAATTTTTCCATGGTCGCAAGCTGCGCTTCGGCTACTTTGGTGTTTTTGCATGTGTCGATAAACTCCGCGAGCGCGCGATTGTTAGCGGCGGCCTTGGTGGCGAGCGGGTGCGCGGCGGCGATGGCCACGTAGGTGACGCCCATCAGCGTGTCAGGACGCGTGGTATAGACGTGCAGATCCGCCTCGTTTGGCACGCTAAAGGCAAGCTCGATCCCTTCTGAGCGGCCGATCCAGTTGCGCTGCATGGTTTTTACCATTTCAGGCCACTCGGGCAGATTGTCTAAATCGTCAAGCAGCTCCTGCGCGTAATCGGTGATCTTAATGAACCACTGCGGGATCTCTTTTTGCTCGATAGGGGTGTCGCAGCGCCAGCAGCAGCCGTTGTCGACTTGCTCGTTGGCCAAAACAGTCTGATCGTTGGGGCACCAGTTGACTGAAGAGGTTTTTTTGTAAACCAAGCCTTTTTCATACAGTTTGGTGAAAAAGAGCTGCTCCCAGCGGTAGTAATCAGGCGTACACGTGGCGATTTCGCGGTCCCAATCGTAGCCAAAACCAAGTAGCTGCAGCTGCTTTTTCATGTACTCGATATTTTCATAAGTCCATGGCGCTGGCGACGTTTTGTTTTTTACCGCGGCATTTTCAGCGGGCAGTCCAAACGCGTCCCAACCGATAGGCTGTAGCACATTTTTGCCTTGCAGCATTTGAAAACGCGCGATCACGTCGCTGATGGTGTAGTTGCGCACATGGCCCATGTGCAGGCGCCCGCTCGGGTAAGGGAACATCGCCAGACAGTAAAATTTCTCTTTCGTTGGATCTTCTTTGACGTTAAAGGTTTTATTTTTTTGCCAAAAGTCCTGAATAACAGGCTCGATCTGCTGCGGTTGATAATTTTCGCTAATGGTTAGCGAACCAAGAGGATTGTTCGATGACATGGGTTTGTATCCAAAAAATGAAATCAAGTGTGACAAATAATCGCAATAGCATAACGAAAGCGCGCGATCGCAACAACCTTCATCACGGAGTTAGCGTTTTATTGGATAACAAAAGGGCAAATTTGGCCGTCAAGAGCAAAAGTGGCGCTAAGGTGAAGCGCAGGGGGGTGTCAGCGGCTGATTTCATAATAATTTAGCTGAAATTTCAAGCACTCCCTGCAGAATTGCAGCTGGTACAACGTATTTTTTTTGCGGTGTGTAGGCAACTCTTTTGTGACGACGACGAGGCAATCATGGTAGCACCCACAGGCCCAGCACCAACAAATGGGCAAGGCAACATAACAACCGATGGCGATGAGCCACCCAAAAATGGGGATGAAAAAAAACTTTCGATTACGGGTGTTGAAGGGGGCTGCGAGAGCCCTGAAACGCAAGGTGCGGCGGCGCCAGTGCCAGAGCCTGAGCAGCGCATGGCAATAATGCACTTTGCTGAAAACTTATTTGAGCCTGATCCGCTGCCGCGTGCAAATCGAGGTCGAGTGCTTCTGGCTGGTGCCAGCTACTTGGCGGAGCAACAGGCTAATAGATTAAACAACACGCCCCCCAAACCGCTGCGCGATAACGTATTTGTCAGCGAAGCTGCCGCGCTCTCAATGGAGGATGCTGCAGCTTATACTCGCAGGATGCTTATTCCAGAAGAAAGAGAGCTGCGCGCTATTTTTACAACAATTGCTCAGGCGCGTAATCATGTAACAGCCGTGCCCGCAGAGCAAGAAGGTGCGGCCGCGCCACAGGTGGCGCCGCAGGGAGCTGATGGCGGGGTACCGACAGCCCCTGCTCCGCTTATACCAACAACTGTCGATTGGTCGCGGTATTCAAGGATCTATATATCAGGGCATGGTGCGCCAGGTTTTGGTTTGCTCAAGCAGGGGGATGAGCGTTTCACCGCAGCGCAAGTTGCGCAACTGTTGATTGATAGCGGCGCCTTGCAGCATGTTAAAGACATCCGCATTACCAGCTCTGGCTCATCACAGGCGCAAGGCCAAGGAGTATTACCTGCGCCGCATCAGCCTGATACCGAAAGAGATGGTTCTAGAGGCCGGTTACCATTCGTCGATGGCGTAAGTGGGGCAGCTGTGCATGCGATGGTTAGGTTGGGGGAGGGATTTCTTGATGTGTTTAGAACCACCGCAGAAGAAGCGCTTGCCGATGCGCTAGAGGGGCAGTATCGAAATACGGGTCAAGCTTTTGCACAAGCGGTTTCAAGAGAATTAGCGGAGCTTGGGTACCCTGACGTAACAGTTTCAGGCTATGCAGGCGCAGAGATGCCGTTGCGTGATGCCGGCCTTGATCATCATGAGCGCAGAATGAATCCTTTCGCTGCTGACCAAGAGCCTATTTTTCAGCGGCGCTCTGAAGTGAGAACGCAATATCGAGGAGGGGTCATTTTCCGCCAGCCAGCTGAGCAACAACCAGCAGAGCCGCTTGGCGCCGCTGCTGATCCGGAGCAGGAGGACGATGAGTAGCTTGCGCGCGTTTAACTTGCTAAGTGCGCGGTAGCACACTTGTCGTGACTAGATAAAAAAACGACCGGCCTTAGCCGGTCATTTTTTATGTAAAAGCGCGCTGCTGATGAAAATAATCAAAGAAAAAAGGAGTTATTTCACAATAATTTAGCTGAAAGTTTAGGCGTTCACTGCAAAATTGCGGCTGGTAGATTGTATTTTTTTTGCGATATGTAAGCGCACTTTTGTGATGATGAGGCAGCTATGATAGCACCCACAGGGGCAGCAAATGGGCAAGGCAGTGTAGCCGGTTCTAACGGTGATGATCCACCGAAAAAGAGGCAAGACGGAAAGCTTGCGATCACCGACGTAAAAGCCGCGGCTGAAACTCCTCAAACGCAAGGTGCAGCTGCGCCAGCATCTAACCAACCAGCGCCAGAGCACCCCACGCTTGCAACTCGTATGGCAATTCTGCATTTTGCGCAAAATTTATTTGAGCCAGAATCGCAGCAGATCAGAACGAACGAACAAAGGCTTCTGGCCGGCGCTTATTATTTGGCTGAGCAGCAGGCTAACCGGCAAAATCATCCCGAGCCTAAACCTTTGCGCGACTATGTATTTTCCAGTGCCGTAGCAGCCGCAGAGATGGAGTCGGTTGCCGAAAAGCTGCGTGGCGTACCTATTCCAGCAGAGCAACCATTTCGAGCAATTTGCAGTACCATCGTAAATGCAAAGAGCCTCGTGTTCACAGACGTTGAGCAGCCGGCACCCGTCGCGCCGCAGGGAGCTCAAAGGGCACCGTCGAGGGCGCCTGTTCCTCCTGTGCCAAACGCTGTAGATTGGTCACAGTATTCAAGGATTTATATTCCAGGGTATGGGATGCCAGGACTTGATTTGATCAAGCAAGGTGGAGAGCGCTTTACTGCGCGGCAAGTTGCGCAAAAGTTAGCCGATAGTGGCGCATTGACGCATGTTAAAGATGTGCGCATTACTAGCTCTGGCTCTTCGCAGGAACTGTGGCATGGGTATTTTGCACCACCGGCTCAACCAGCCATAGACGGACAAAGAGGGCAGGTGCTGCAACCGTATCTTCTTGATCTCAGGAGTGCGTCAGTCAGCGATGGTGCAAGTTTCGTGCAAAGGCCACTTCCGCCAGAATTTAACGACAGAATAGAGGCGCCAGACTGTGAAGCGAATAGAGCATTTGCGCAAGCAGTCTCCAGCGAGTTAGAAGCGCTTGGATATGAGGATGTCACTGTTTCAGGTTATGCGGGCAAGGAGATCCCAGTGCATGATGCCAGCATTGATCAGCATGAGCGCAGAATGGATCCTTTCGCTGTTGGCCAAACGCTTCTTTTGCTGCGGCGCTCTGAGGTGCGAATGCAGTATAAAGTAGAGCTCCGTTTTCGAGAGCCAGAGGTGCAACCACCTGCCGATCAGCTTGGCGCAGCAGCTGCTCCGGAGCAGGAGGACGACGAGTAGCTTGCGCGCGTTTAACTTGCTAAGTGCGCGATAGCACACTTGTCGTGAGATAGATGAAAAAAACGACCGGCCTTAGCCGGTCATTTTTTATGTAAAAGCGCGCATCTGCTGCTTATTACGCACCTTGCGAAACACCGTGCTGATCAGCGAGACCATCACCCACACATAAAGCGGAATGTCGCCCCACTGCCTGTAAAATGTCTCGCCGGTGGTCGGCGTGACTTTTACGCGCAGCACCTCGGTAGTAAATTGCGGCAGCTGCTTGATGATTTTGCCATGGTGATCAACCGCGGCGGTAATGCCGGTGTTGGTCGAGCGCAGCAGCGGCATGCCATTTTCCAAGGCGCGCATGCGCGCAATCTCCATGTGCTGATGTGGCCCAATCGAGTTGCCAAACCACGTGTCATTCGACAAGGTCAAAATGAAATCGGTGTCGGCAGACAAGTTGTTGCGCACCTGCTCGTTAAAAGCAATCTCGTAGCACAGCGCCGGCGTCAGCTGATAGCCGTTGGCTTGCAGCGGCGACTGATGATAATCGCCCGGCGAAAATGAGGACATCGGCAGATTAAACATCGGCGCCAGCGGCCTGAGCCACTCTTCAAACGGCACAAACTCGCCAAACACCAGCAGCTGATGCTTGCTGTAGCGCTGCTTGGCGGGGTATTCGTACGGCGCTTCGCCATTGGTTCCTAACGTAATGACATCATTGAAAAAACGCTGCTGAGGATCTTTGTTGAGCAGGCCAATAATGACCGCCGTGTTGTTGTAGCGCGCCGCCGCATCGATGCGCGTGAGCAGATCGGTTACGTCATTTTCGATGGTAGGAATAGCCGCCTCTGGCCAAATGATCAGATCAGCGTCCCAGTGCTTTCGCGTAAGATCTTGATATGAAAGCAGCGTTGGCCACAGCTGCTCCTGCTGCCATTTAAGCTCTTGCTCGACATTGCCCTGCACCAATGCCACGTCCACGCTCGATTTTTGCGGCGTCACCCACGTCGCGTGGCTGGCCAAAAAGCTGGCTAAAAGCAACACGAGAAGCGGAATGGTAGCCACGATGTCGCGTCGCAGCAAAGTATAAGCAATGCTGCTGACAAAAAGCATGATAGCCAGTGTCACCCCTTGCACGCCGAGCAGCGGCGCCAATGAGGCAAACGGCCCGTCGATCTGACTATAACCTGGCAAAAGCCAAGGAAAGCCGGTGAAAAGAATGCCGCGCAGCGTGTCGACCAGCACCCACAAACTGGGGATAAACAGCCAGTAATAGCGCTTGTCACTCAGCTGAATGCGCTGGCTAAGATAGCCAAATAATGCCGGATACAGTGACAAATAGCCGATCAGCAGCGTGATCAGCAAGAGTCCAATCGGCAGTGGTAAGCCGCCAAATTTTTCGATGACGACATAGACCCAGCTGACGCCGGTGCCAAATTGCCCAAGCCCCCAGCCAAAGCCTATCCAAGCAGCGCTTTTGGCGGGTTGTTTGGCTAAAAGCAGCAAAAATGCCAGCAGTGACACGAGCATCGCTGGCCAAAAACCGTAAGGAGCAAAAGCAAAAGTGGCTAACGCGCCACTTGCTGCCGCGAGACAAAATCGTACTCGCGTCAATGAGAAAAATGAGGCGCCGGTACTCATGCGATCACATTATCACTGTTAGAGGGGTCAAGTAGCGTGACCTGTAGCAGCAATATACGTCGATTATCTGCTGCGGTGACTTTGAAGACAAAATTATCGATGGTGATCTCTTCACCGCGGCTTGGCAGGTGGCCAAAGGTTGTGATCACAAGCCCGCCGATAGTGTCGACCTCTTCATCGCTAAAGTGGGTGCCAAATTTTTCGTTGAAGAATTCCAGCGTAGTGAGCGCTTTGACCAGAAAGGTATTTTTGGCAAGAGGACGAATTTCTTGTTCTTCATCATCGTCGTATTCATCGCCGATCTCGCCAACGATCTCCTCAAGGATATCTTCAATGGTGACAACGCCCGACACGCCGCCAAATTCGTCCACCACAATCGCCATGTGATAGCGCTCTTCTTGAAACTCTTTAAGCAGGCGGTTGACGCGTTTGTTTTCAGAAACAACCACCGCTGGGCGCAAAATTTCGTCGATGTTGAACTCGACGCTGTCTGGCAGCAGGTAGCGCAGCAAGTCTTTAGCCAGCAAAATGCCTTCGACATGATCTTTGTCGTGGCTGATGACAGGGTAACGAGAGTGCTGTGCGTCATTGATAATTTTGACAATTTCAGAAAGAGGCTGTGAGCGGTCGATGGTGATAATTTGTGAACGAGGGATCATAATGTCGCGGATGCGGATCTCTGAAATTTGCATCACTCCCTCGAGCATGTCGCGTGTATCAAGATCGATAAGGTCGTTTTGTTCGGAATCTCGAAATACATCAACTAGCGTTTGGCGATCTTTTGGCTCGCCGCGCAGGCGATTAAAAAGTCGTTGTAGCAAAGATTTTTTACTTGAGACGTTTGAGCTTGGTGCGTGATCGTCGTTCATAATTCTCTTGGGTTAGGTTAGGCGGAAAAATCAGTCTTTACTAAATAAGGGTTATCAAACCCGAGCTGCTCCATGCAAGCTATTTCAAGCGCTTCCATCTCATCTGCTTCATCCTCTTGTTCATGATCAAACCCGAGAAGATGCAAACTGCCATGAATAATCATATGCGCCCAATGTGAAAAAATCGATTTATTTTGTTCTTTTGCTTCATTTTCAACAACTTGCCGGCAGATGACGAGGTCACCGAGCAGATCGAGCTCCACTCCCGGCGGCGCTTCAAAAGGGAACGATAGCACATTTGTCGGCTTATCTTTGCCGCGATAAGTAAAATTGAGCGTCTGGCTTTCAGATTCATCGACAATGCGCACAGTAATTTCTGCTTGTTTGCAAAAAGGTTCTACTGCTTTGATAAACCAAAGTGTAAAAAGTTCTTGCGATGGCAGTGATCCTTCATCGTCACAAGCAATTTGTAAATCAACAACATAACTCATGATTTTACCTCACTGTGTGCGTTTGCACTTTTGGCAAGTCCCGCAAAATTGACGTCGCTACTCTGCTTTTTCGTGTGCTGATCCCAAAGATCATAGGCTTGCACGATGCGCGCTACAACCGGATGGCGCACCACGTCGTCAGCTAGAAAAAAGTTAAAGCTGATGTCGTCCACACTGCGCAGCACTTCGATTGCGTCACGTAGCCCAGAGCGCGCGCCGCGCGGCAAGTCGACTTGCGTAATGTCACCTGTGATCACAGCGCGGCTATTAAAACCAATGCGCGTGAGGAACATTTTCATCTGCTCGACGGTGGTGTTTTGGCTTTCGTCCAAAATGATGAAAGCGTCGTTGAGCGTGCGTCCGCGCATGTAAGCTAGCGGCGCGACTTCAATGACGTTGCGCTCAATCAGCTTCTCTACGCGCTCAAAGCCGAGCATTTCAAACAGCGCGTCGTACAATGGGCGCAGGTACGGATCAACTTTTTGGCTCAGATCGCCTGGCAAAAAGCCCAGTTTTTCACCCGCTTCAACCGCCGGGCGCGTGAGCAATATGCGCCGCACCTCTTGGCGCTCAAGCGCGTCAACCGCCGCCGCCACCGCAAGGTAGGTTTTGCCAGTTCCGGCAGGGCCAATGCCAAAGGTAATGTCGTGAGTGACGATATTGGCGACATATTGCGCTTGGTTTGGCGTACGCGGCTTGATCACCCCTTTTTTGGTTTTGATGTAGATCTCTTTGCCGTATTCGCTTTTCTGCTCAGAGCGCTGCTCTAAAACGCCGCTCTGCTTAATGGCCAGATGGATCTGCTCAAGCTCAAGATCGGGCTGCTGATTTTTGACTGGCGCCGTCTCGACATACAAATTTTTCAAAATATCGATGGTGGCGTGTGCCTGCCCGCGTTTGCCCACCACGGTAAATTGGTGGCCAAGGTTGTTGATTTTCACGCCAAGTCGGCGCTCAAGCAGTTTTAAGTTGTCGTCAAACGGTCCACACAAGCTAGCTAAGCGCTTGTTATCAATGGGGGATAATTCAATTTCGAGTGAAACGATATTGTTCAAAGTCTTCTCTCTATCGTGTTTTACTTTTTGGGGGCAGCGCCCCCAAGAAATGCACGTTAAAATTCAATGCATTACGGTGTATAGATGGCGACACCTAGCTCATCTTCTGCGCGCACAGCTTGCTGCGCTTTTGCGGTAATTTGCGCAGGGCTTATTTGCTGGCGCAAGTTCATTTGCGCCTCGGTGCGCAGCACTTCACCGCGGAGCGAGTTAGGGAACACCTCAACAATTTTCACGTCAACAAACTGACCGATCAGCTCAGGCGAACCGGCAAAGTTGACCACGCGGTTATTTTCAGTGCGTCCGCGCAGCTCCATGAGATCTTTTTTCGATGGGCCTTCGACCAAAATGCGCTGCTCGCTGCCGAGCATGCGGCGCGAATAGTTCATCGCCTGATGGCTAATTTGCTGCTGCAGATGGTACAAGCGCTCTTTTTTCACCTCTTCTGGCGTGTCGTCAGCCATGTCTGCCGCAGGCGTGCCTGGGCGCGGTGAGAAAATAAAGCTAAAGCTCATGTCAAAATTGATGTCGCGAATAAGCGCCATGGTCGCAGCGAAATCGGCGTCAGTTTCGCCAGGAAATCCGACAATAAAATCAGAGCTGATGGCAATGTCAGGGCGAACGGCGCGCAGTTTGCGGATTTTCGACTTGTACTCAAGCGCGGTATGTGGGCGCTTCATCAGCGTCAAAATGCGGTCGGAGCCGCTTTGCACCGGCAGATGCAAGAAGTCAACCAGCTCTGGCGTATCGCGATACACTTCGATGATATCATCAGTAAATTCAATAGGGTGGCTGGTGGTGTAGCGAATGCGGTCGATGCCGTCAATCGCTGCAACGTAGCGCAGCAGCTCGCTAAAGCGGCAAATTTCCCCATCAAAGGTGGTGCCGCGATATGCGTTGACATTTTGCCCAAGCAGGTTCACTTCGCGCACTCCTTGCTCAGCAAGCGTGGCGATTTCAAATAGCACGTCGTCAAGCGGACGGCTGACCTCTTCGCCGCGCGTGTAAGGCACAACGCAGTACGAGCAATATTTTGAGCAACCTTCCATGATGGAGACAAACGCGGTTGGCCCTTCGGCGCGCGGCTGTGGCAAGTTGTCAAATTTTTCAATTTCAGGGAATGAAACGTCAATCACCGGCGCTTGCAAATTGCGCGACTGCGCGATCATCTGCGGCAAACGGTGCAAGGTTTGCGGTCCAAAAATAACATCGACAAACGGCGCGCGCTCGCGAATGTGGTCGCCTTCTTGCGTCGCAACGCAGCCGCCCACGCCGATCACAAGCTCAGGATTTTTCTCTTTGAGCGTTTTCCAGCGTCCCAGTTGGTGGAACACTTTTTCTTGCGCCTTCTCGCGGATAGAGCAGGTGTTTAGCAGTAATAGATCCGCCTCTTCTGGGATCTCTGTGAGCTCATAGCCACCAGTCGCGTTTAGCAGTTCGGCAATTTTAGATGAATCGTACTCGTTCATCTGACAGCCCCAGGTTTTGATCAGCAGTTTTTTTGCCATGGTACAATTGCTCGTCGTCAATAAAAAAGCTACCGCCAGCGCTGTGGCCTGGCGTTGTGATTTGGCGCGTATTGTACTGCTTTCGCCGCACACTCGCCAGTGCGCACATTGGCTCTTTTGTGCATTAACTTGCCATTGCGAATTTGGTTATACTCTGTTTTTTGCAAGGATTGGGCAGATGCAAATTTTCGATGTAGTGGTTGTTGGCGGCGGAATGACTGGAGCCGCGTGCGCTTTGGGGCTGGCGCAGCAAGGCTGGCAAGTGGCGCTGGTGGAAGAAAAATTACCGTCCGCTTTTACCAAAGATGAAGCTTGCGATCTGCGCGTGTCGGCGCTGTCGCGCGCATCGGTGCAGCTTTTACAACGACTTGGCTGCTGGCAGGATATTTTAGCCATGCGCGTCTCGCCTTATCACTATGTCAAAGCGTGGAGCGTGCCCGAGTGCGCGCTGCAATTTACCGCGCAAGAATTTGCCCAGTCTGAGCTGGGATTTATTGTGGAAAATCGCGTTGTGCAGCTGGGATTGTGGCAAAAAATCAGCGCGCAGCCGCGCGTGACCTCTTTTGCGCCGGCCACTGTTAACGCTTTTTTGCCGCACGAAACGCACCCTCAGCTACAGCTTACAACGGGCGAGAAGATCAGCGCGCCCTTAATTGTGGCTGCAGATGGCAGCGCTTCTAAAATGCGCGCCTTTGCTGGAATTGGCTGTGTAAGTGTCGACTACGATCAACACTGCTTGGTTGCAAACGTGCAGCTCGATGAGCCGGCGCTTGGCACTTGGCAGTGGTTTTCCCCCGCCGGCGCGCGCGCGCTCTTGCCGCTTGAAAATTCGCAAGCGTCGCTGGTTTGGTATGACAAACCGCAAGTTATCAGTGAGTTAAGCGAGATTTCGCCTTTAGCGCTCACGCAGGCCATCGCGCGCCATTTTCCATCTGAGCTTGGCCATTTTTCGCTGCTGCAGCACGGCAAATTTGCCCTGAGCAAACAGCATGCGCTGCGCTATCACCAAAATGGCGTGGTGCTGGTCGGCGACGCGGCGCACACTGTCCATCCTCTCGCTGGGCAAGGCGTCAATTTGGGCTTTAAGGATGTGGCGGCGCTGTTAGACGCTTTGCAATCGCTTGATGAAACAACAGTTTTTGGCGATAGCGCCGCGCTTGAGAAGCGTTTAAATGCGTATCAGCGCCGGCGTCGGCCTGAGAATTTGGCTATTCAGGCGGCGATGGACGTTCTGTATCGCCATTTTCGCGGCGACACCTTGCTAAGCCGCGCAGTTTTCACGCTTTTTTCTCGTCACCAAGGATTAAAAAAGCAGGCGCTGCAGCTGGCGCAGGGACTCTATTTTTAGCGGGTAACTTTTCTTTGGTATTTGCGTAAAAAATGCGAGAATCGCGCTTTTTTACAGGCGATGAGCATGAGTTATTCTCTTGAAAGTCAGATAATTGAGCGCCAGCTGCCCTTTTTTAGCGATAAAAAAGTGCTGGTAGCCGGCGAGCTCAATGACACGTTTGCCGAGGAGCTGGCACAAACGGCCGCCAGTGTCAGCGTATTTTGCACCAATTTTATTTACGCGCAGCAGATGCAGGCGCGCCCGCGCGTGACGGTCCATTTTGGCGAACAATTTGCAAGTGACGAAGAGTTTGAGCTGCTGCTGCTTTATTGGCCAAAAACCAAAGCGCTAGCGCAGTATCTATTAGCGATGCTGCTGCCCAAGCTAAAGGCGAACGGCGAGGTGGTGATCGTTGGCGAAAATCGCAGCGGGATCAGCAGCGCGCCCAAGCTGTTTGCCCCTTTTGGCAAGCTCACTAAGCGTGACGCCGCGCGCCACTGCAGCTTTTATTGGGGTGAGTGCGATACTGCGCCGCCGCCTTTTGTCCTTGATGACTGGTTTTGCCAATACCCACTGCAGTTTGGTGAGTATGCGCTTTCGGTGCGCGCGCTGCCTGGCGTGTTTAGCCAAAAAGAGCTTGATTGCGCAACAAAGCTGCTGCTGGAAAATTTGCCAGATATGCAAGGCGCGGTGCTCGATTTTGGCTGCGGGGCTGGGGTTATCGGCTGCGCAATTTTGCAGCGGTTTAGCGATTGCCGCGTGGACATGGTTGACGTTGACGCGCTGGCCATTGCGTCGGCCAAAGAGACGCTGCGGGTAAATCAGCTGATGGCCAACGTTTTTTGCTCCAACGTTTACAGCCACGTTGACGCTAAATATAACCACATTGTGAGTAATCCGCCGTTTCATGCGGGGCTAAAAACCAGCTACGTGGCGAGCGAGCAGTTTTTGCAACAGGTGCGTGGGCATTTGTTGCCGAAAGGCACATTGACTATTGTGGCGAATAATTTTTTGCGTTACACGCCATTCATAGAAGCTGCGCTTGGCAGCTGCCAAGTGGTTGCAAAGAGTAGCAAATTTTCGATTTATCAAGCGCAGCAGCGCTAGCGGTAATTGTTAAAACGGCAACGCGGGTTGCCGCTTTGCGTCTGGTATGTACCTGTCTTTGCTGGCGCCAAATTGCGCGCCGCGTTGCAGCTCACAGTGTATCAGTTTGATTTTATTCCACTCCAGATGCGCCATATTTCCTTTGCTGAAAAAAAGATAGCGTTCATCTTGTGTGGCAAAACGCACGCCTGACGCGGAAATGGTGCGCGGCAAGGTTTGCGTCTCGCCATGTAAAGTGACTTTTGCTTCGTCGTCACTTTGCAGCACGGAAAAGTAGTAACCGTTATCGCACAGATATTCAAGCGCGAGCGGCTTGGGCGGCGCGCTACAGCTAGTGAGAAAAAGCGTCAGCGAAATGCACTGGGCGATGTAACAGCATGCTGCGTAAGCGGCAGAAAAATGAGTGCGCGGCGGCAAAAGTGAACGGCATGAAATAAAGGATCGCATAGTGTCGTTAGGTTTGAGCGTGGTATGGTGAGTTTATAGCAGAAAACGGGTAAATCCCCAGAGAAACAGTGTGTTATGTGACGGTGTTTGTGACTGGAGTGATGCAAAGAAAGGTGAGGATAAAAGAAAATGGTCGGACTGACTGGATTTGAACCAGCGACCCCTGCAGGCACAACATAAAAATGGAAGTATTATTAAGTATGCTGATAGGTAGGGGCAGTATGCATTGTCAAATGTCAAGGAAACAAATTAATTTCCTTTACGCTGTGAGGGCTAGCAAAGCAAGTAGCTAGTTGAGTGCGTGGAGGCTGCTGGATTTTGTGTTTCCTAATATATTTTTTTCATACTATGAATGGATAAATTAATGTCTGATGTATTGTTGAATGCTTTTAAGGAAATTTTAAAAAACGAAAATTTATCATTCGAACCTACTCCCTTATCTTATCAGACCTATTTTGCATCTCTATTTGCAAAAGAAAAAGAGCAAGATAAAAGAGAAGCGATTAATATGCTGCAAAAGGCGTTTGATGTGAACCTTTCAAAATTAAAAGGATATACTGATTTTGTTGAAAGTGATGATCTTAAAAATAAGCAGCAAGTATCACCATTTACAGAAAAAGAACTGGCGTGTTATGAAGAACTTTTACCACTAATAACAGAAGATCTTTATTTACAAGGATACCTTGCTGACATTCTCTGGCTTTGTTCTGAAAAAAGAAAAAATGCTGGAACAAAATGGGCTGAGATTGTAATAAAAAATTATTCCAGCATTGAACACCATTTTATGCAAGATAAATTATTTGGGCGAGCTGCGGCGCTATGCTTACAAGTAAAAAAAGAGGAGTATTTGCAAACAATTATTGAAAAATTATCGTCAGAAATTTATCGAGAAGATCATGATGACGATTTAATTTTATTGAGCTGTATTCAAAGCTTTTAATTTCTAACAAAACAAAAAAACAATTATCTGAACAATTTAATAAGAAGCAATTCTGTCAACGTTTAAGATTGTTAGCGCGTAAAAATGGTAATAATTGGGGTTACGCGGAAGAATGCTTAAAGATTGTCATTAGAATGGCAGAAAAGGATGATGCCATTGCCACAGAAAAGCTTCGAGCATTATTGCTCCTTGCTATTCTCCATGCAAGAGTCGGAGCTATTCATCAGAGCATAAATCAGCCATCTGCTGCTAGCGCTGAGTATAAACAAGCACTGGAAACCTATAAAAAGATCCCTAATAAATTTAGGGAGAAATGTAAATTGAATCGGTTTTTTTCTGAAATAGAAAATGGCAAAATGAAAGAAACAAGGGAGGGAAAAATTGCTAATTTGGTAAAAATTAAAGATGGCTGCATAGATATGACAAAAACAAATAATCAAATAGAAATGCGAGTTTTTAATAATCACGATATATTTGAAGCGCTAGATGATTTTTGCAATTATTTTAGCGAGTCATTTTCTCTTGATAAATTAAAGGAATATGCCAATGCTAGTTATGGGAAAAGTTATTTTTTAAACAATATCCCCGTAGAATATATAAATGGCAATGATGGTAGAACAATAGGAAAGCAATGTGAGAATAACGAATATGATAGATTGCTTAATTGCTATTGTAATGTATATATTAAATGTTGCGCCTCACTTATAAATAATTATCGAGTGATGTTGAATAATAAATTTCCTTTGACTAAGAATTTTTTCTACGATATTTGCTTAAACTCTTCATTAGTTCCTGATGGGCGAGAAAGAAATTTAGGGTGCGCATTGTGGTTAGGTTTTTGCGGTGATTTTTCTGCAGCTATTCATATTTTATCTCCGCAAGTTGAGCATATTGTTAGAATGAAGCTTAAGGATGCAAATCAAAACACTGTTAAAATTGATTTTTCTAAAGAAATAGAGGAAGAGTCTTCGTTAAATACTCTTATAAAAACAGAAGAATTTAAAAAAATATTTGGAGAAAAAGCAGCATTTGAAATAAAAGCTATTTTCACTGAAAACAAGGGTGGCAATCTTAGAAATGATGCGGCTCATGGTTTACTTAGTGATAACGATGGCCAATCAAACTTTTCTATTTATGCATGGTGGTATGTGCTTTGTATGGTTTATCGAGCTTCACCAAAAATAAATACTGAGAAATGATATGATTACAGATGGATACCGGGGCGCATATTAACGGCGAGAATAAGAAAAACCGATTTTCCGCTCTCTTTAACAATACGGACTGAAAGATTGGATATTTGGCGTGTATCAAATCGCCATTTTTGATCCTAATTTAGAAAATTAGTCACAGAATTAGTCACAGAGCAAAAAGTTAATGGGGTAGTAATTCTCTAAAGCCTTGCTGTATATGGTCGGACTGACTGGATTTGAACCAGCGACCCCTGACACCCCATGACAGTGCGCTACCAAGCTGCGCTACAGTCCGAACGCGTTGCATGTTACGGCTCCACACTTTGTCTGTCAAGAATAAACCATCAAAAGTGTGAAGCCATCGTTACAGATTGACTAAATTCGCTACAGATCGCAGCAAGTTAGTCCTCAATGTAGAAACGTTTAAGCTCGTGCATCGCCTGCATAAGCATCGACAGTTCTGGCTTAGCTTGCGGCTGCAGTTTGTAGTTGCCATCAAACACATTGTAATTGCCAAACTTGTCCACCACGGTGGTCTTGTTTTCCTGAATCAATACAATGTCTTGACTGTCGCCGGCCAGTAGCCATTTTTTAGGCGTGTCAGCCACATCAAAAAGGTTGCTGCCACTTGAGTAGTAGCGGCTCGGCGAGGTGACCCCGAGCGCCTCTTCCATCAAAGTGGGGACTAAATCGAGATGAGAGCTGGCGTTTTGCACAACTTGCGCGGGACGCTTAGGCCAATGCATCAAAAATGGCACTTGGATCTGATAGCGACTGTAGTTGGAGTTAAAGCCCCAGCTGCTGGTGCCGGTTTCATTAAATTCATTGCCGTGGTTGGCGGTGATAATGACGATGGTGTTTTTGAGCTTGCCACTTTCGCGCAGCTTTTGGATAAAATCGCCAAGCAAACTGTCGGTGTAGCGCGTGGCGTTTTGATAGCTGTTTTTTAGCACCACGGCGCTGTGCTGCTCGATTTTTTGCAGGCTGCTGAGTGACGGCGTGAAATGATCAGGATAATCACCACCTTGCTCAAAATGTTTGATATTGGTGAGCTCTACGTAGCTAAACCAAGGCTGCTTTTGCGTGTCGATCCACTCAAGAGCACTTTGCAGCGCAAGCTGGTCGGTTTTCCACGCAGGGGCATTGAGGGTTGGCTTAAAATGCTCAAGCTCTTTGCCAAAAATTGTTCGAAAATAGATAGGGTTAGAAAAATTATCGCCGCTAAATAGGCCAAATTGGTAGTTGTAGCGCTGCAAAGTGGTGAGCCAAATGGGCGTGACTCCTTCGCTGCGTGCGCTGTGCGCGTAGTGGCTTGGCAGCGAGAAAAAGAGGCCAAAAGTGCCAGCCATCGCGTCGTTGCCGCTGCTAAAATGGCGCGCAAACTTGATATTTTGCTCTGCAAATTGCGTCATTTGCGGCATTACTTGCGCGTTAAGCATATCGGCGCGCAAACTTTCCACCATCACCAGCAAAATATTGGATTTTTTGGCAGGGAAAGAGAATGACAATGGCTCGATCGGGTAGCGCAGCACGTCGCTGTCTTGCTCGCCTTGCTCGGCGCGGCGGCGCAGGTACTCTTTTCTATCCAAAAGACCATATTTTTCCATAAAACTTTTGGCCGTCATCGGATAGGAGAGCGGAAAATTAGAGCGCTGCGCGGTGACGGCGCTGTAAAGGTAGGCATCCGCCCAAATGTAGATCAGGTGCGAGCTGATAAAACTGCAGGCAAACACCAGCACAATCGGCTTGCCGACTTGCTTACGCGATAAATTGCGCCGCTTGTTCCACACCCACTCGGCAATCAGCAGCTCGGTGATGAAAATGGCTGGAACGGAGATGAACAGGTGCTGCGACTGCGCGTAGCGATCTAAATTGTCGGCGCTGAGCAGCAGCTTCCACACCATCGGGTTGAGGTGCAGGCCAAGTTGCTGATAAGCATAAATATCAAGCAGCAGGATGGTTAATCCTGCCGTTGCCACCAATACCGCAAACATGCGCATCAGGCGCGGTGAGCGGATGATAAAACTTGCAGGAAAAACCACTAAAACGTATACGGCAAAGATCAAAAAACCAAAGTGGCCAATCCAGCTCACCAATTGGTAAAGTTGTCCCAACAGTGTGTTTGGCCAGCCAGACTGCGAAATATAACTATAACCGAGTAGCATGGCAGCAATGATATTGAAAAAGCTAAACCAATGCCCCCAACCTATCAGTTGTGAAATTGTCTCTCTAGTGTGCTTTTCGCTCTCTACCATATAGGATCAATTCTTCTTTAGTTTTGGTGGTGGCTATCCCAAGCTTTGATCGGTCGCGACTGATGAAAGCAGAGCTTGAGAAAATTTTTCTGCAATTAGCTTACGTTGGTTAGAGGCTAAGTTGCAATTAATGATGTGGCTTGCCAGATCACCGATTACCATTAATGAGAGGTCTGTCGGTACTTGGCGCTGCTGCAAAACAGCAACGAGCTCATTGAGAATAATTTCAACGTCCTGATCTTGGTACTTCGATTTTACAGGCATATGCCCTCTTGCTTTGTTATGAGTAAAGCTGGCTATAATACCTCACCCCTCCACAAGTACGGAACGATTTTTACCATGAGCTTAAGCTTATCGCACCTCATTATTCATCAACTTAAAAAAACCGCCGACGGCGAACTTGTCGTGCAACTGCGCGAGCAGCAGCTTGAACACTCAGCGGCGACCGCGGAGTTTGTTAGCCAGCTTCACCAGATCTACATGAGCAAAGAAGCCAAAGGATTTGGCCATTTTACCGCTGAGAGCGAGTTTGCCAATTTGCTCACGCGCATGCGCCAAGGTGCACTAGATTTTCTCTCCTTTTCTACCATTGCAACAGCAAAATTGAAAGATGAGTTATGTAAATATCCATTTGCGGATGAAGGGACGCTGGTGCTGGCGCAATATCGCGCGCTGGCGAGTGAGTACCTTTTTATTGGTCTGCTTGATTGCAAATCGAGCATGAAACTTACCGCGGATCTCGATTTAAGCAGCACCGATTATCTCGATCTGCCTACCATGAGCATTGCCGCTTGCATCGATTTGTGCTCTTGGGAAAGTGGCGCGGGATCAAATCGTTACCTCACCTACATTAAAGGGCGCGTTGGCCGCAAAGTGGCAGACTTCTTCCTCGACTTTATGCAGGCCGAGGTAGGGCTTGATCCTAAAGCGCAAAACACGCTGCTGGTGCAAGCCGTTGAGGAGTATTGCACACAGGCGCAATTTAGCAATGAGGAGAAGCAGCAGTGCCGTCAGCAGCTGCACGACTATGCGAGCACGCAGCTAAAAGCGGGCGAGGAGCTAAAAATTGAAACGCTTGCGCAGACGCTTGCGCCAAGTCCGGCGGGCGATTTTGCCCAGTTTGCTAAAGAGCAATCGTATGATCTTGAAGAGAGTTTTCCTGCCGATCGCGCCGTTGTGCGTAAATTGACCAAGTTTGTTGGCAGTGGCGGCGGCGTTTCAATCAATTTTGACAGTCTGCTGCTAGGCGAGCGCATCGCGTACGATCCGCAAACTGATACGCTGACGCTAAAAGGTACGCCGCCGAATTTGCGTGATCAGCTTAAACGCTACCTTGAGCAGCAATAAACTTAGCAAAATCAATTAACAAAAAAGCGGCGTTCAGGCCGCTTTATTTTTTGCTCTTGCACGCAAGCCTTAAGCTGTCGCGATTTTTTCGATCACGCGGCGCAGTAACGTGACGCGCGGCTCGATTGAATCAAGCTGTAGCCACTCTGCGTCGCTGTGCAGCGCGCCGCCGATCGGGCCAAAGCCGTCGAGCGTTGGTACGCCAAGCACGGCGCATAAATTGGCGTCAGAGCCGCCACCAACCGCTTGCCACGTGATAGGCAGCGCTAGTTCTTGCCCTGCTTGCTCAACTAAGCCCATCAGCTGCTCAGTTTGCGCGCTTGGCGTCATGGCAGGCTTGTACGCTTCGCGCGTCAGGCTCACCTTAATGTCTGGCGTAAACGGCGCTTGGCTCAACGCATTCAATTTCGCGTCGATTTTGGCGTATTCGTCGTTATCCCAAAAACGCACGTCGATCAGTGCCGAGGCGTATTCGGCGACGACGTTGACAGAGCTGCCGCCATTGATCACGCCGACATTGACAGTGGTGCCTTGCTCAAAATCGTTCATTTGCGTGGTGGCTAAGATCCAGTGCGCAAGCTCGGCGATCGCGCTGCGACCATTTTGTGGATCGTTGCCAGCGTGCGCCGCTTTGCCGTGCAGCTCAAGTTTGTAACCGGCGACGCCTTTACGCGCTTTGACCAGTGAACCGTCAGCACGGGCGCATTCTGCCACTAAAACCACGCGCGCCTGCTTAGCACACTGCGCAATCCACTCGCTTGAGTCCAGCGAGCCGGTCTCTTCGTCTGGGTTCATGCAAACGCAGATAGAAAGTTTGTCGCGTAGCGCAGGATCAAGTTGCTGCAGCGCATAAAAAATGCCAAGTAGGCCAGATTTCATGTCTGAAACGCCAGGGCCGTAGGCGCGATTAGCTGCTTCATCAAGGCTAAACGGGCGCCTCGCGACCGTGCCTACCGGAAAAACGGTATCCATATGACCTATCAGCAAAATGTCGATAGTGCCATTGTCTGCTTGGTTGCGAACTTCAAGGCCGACGCCAGCTTTCCCGCAATCGACGCGCTTGCTGACGAAATTGGGTAAAGTTTGGTATTTTTTTTCCATAAAATCTGCAACTTGCTCGATCCCTGACAGTGTGTAAGTGCCACAGTCGATGTTAACCAGAGTACGCAGATCGGCTAAGTAATTGTCTAAATTCATTTTCACAGTAGATCCTAAACGAAAAAGTTCATAACCAGCATGGCGCCCATGGCGTTAAGCACGGAGATGCCGATCATGACTGGAATATGGCGGCCTTCGATGCCGATAGGGCCCAAAATGCGGCCTAAGTATTGCACTTGCGAGCCCATCAGGTAGATGGCTGGCGTTAAAATCGCGATGTCAGCGCCATCTAAAATGCCTTGACCGAACAGGCCAACCACCACGCCTACGCCGCCGCCCATCGACATCCATGCGCCGATAAGTACAGCCGCCGCTTCGCCTGGCAGGCCAAACAGTCCCATCACTGGCGCAAAAACTTTGCCCATCATTGTCAGTGCGCCGGTAATTTGCAGCGCTTTAATGATCACAAACGCCATCAACACGTTAGGAACTGTGGAGCTTGTCGCAATTCCCCAACCTTTTTTCGCGCCTTCGACGAAAATGTCGGTGATCATTGGTTTTTTTACATCACTCATGATGGTTATCCTTGTGCAGACAGTGTGTTGTTTGATTGATCTTTGTCAGTCAATTTCAGGTACAGGCGAAACAGGTTGGCGCCAACGATTTTAAAGATAAACATAACAGCAACCGCAAGGCCGATAGACGTGCTCACCGCTGCTGTGCCATCTGGCAGCGTCAGAGTAAACAGTACCGCGCCCGATGAGAAAAAGTTCACGATCGCAGCGCCTGCAGAAAACTGGAACATGGCAAAGGTGTTGATCTCATTTTGGCGCAAAAGACCGGTGTCTTTTAGCTGGCGCGTCATCGCGGCGCCCGCATCTGCGCTTTGCAGCGAGGCGATCAGCGCAAGGCCAGACGTACCTGGAATGCTCATTAGCGGCTTTAGCAGCGGAGAGAGCAGCTTGCGCGCGGCGTCAAGTGCGCCATAGTGCTCAAGCACGTTGATCATGCCAAGCGCGAACATAACCGTTGGGATCAACGTCAGCGCAAATAAAAAGCCATCGGTCGCGCCGCTGCCGCCGTGGCCGCGCATGGTGGTTGTCGCCGTCTCTACAGCGCCCGTTGCGGTCTGTTTTACCGTGTGCACCAGCGTGCCGAAGGAGCCGTTGAGCGTGGTAAAGTCGAACACGCCGTACCATTCATTGGATTTCAACAGGCCAGAGAAAAAGACCACTGCGAAGGCGAGTGTGCAGTAACTAATAATCGTTTTTTTTGTATCGCTAGACGATTTGCTAGACATTTTTACCCCTAATAAACAAAAAGATAACTTATTGCCACCAAATTGTGCCAAGGTACCGAAAGTCAAAATACCGCTAACGGGTTAGCGACGAAGTTTAACGAGGGCGCGCTTGCGCGGGGATCTATTCACAAAGTGAACAAGATAAGTGGTGGCTTACATGGCTACTTTATCGTAAAGGCAAAGATGATGGAATATCTGCCGTAAATTGAGTAAGTTAGGTCTGCTAGATGTCGTGATCAAAAATATGAGGGATTAAAATGCAAAAAGTGGGGTTGGTGGGCTGGCGTGGAATGGTCGGCTCGGTATTGATGCAGCGCATGCAGCAAGAAGGCGACTTTGCGCTGATCGAGCCGGTTTTTTTTAGTACCTCTCAAGCAGGATTGGCCCCTCCAGCTTGGGCGCCCACGCAAACGGCAGTGCAAGACGCCTATGATCTCGAGCTGCTAAGAAAGCTTGATATCATAATTTCTTGCCAAGGTGGCAGTTATACCGAAGCTATCTATCCAAAGCTTATCGCTAGCAGTTGGCGTGGATTTTGGATTGATGCGGCCTCTACGCTGCGCATGCAAGACAGCGCCATTATCGCGCTCGATCCGCTCAATCTTGCGCAGATCCGTCAAGGCATTAACAAGGGCGTGCGTGCGTTTGTGGGGGGAAATTGTACGGTCAGCTTGATGCTGCTGGCGCTTGGCGGCCTGTATGAGGCAGATCTCATCGAGTGGGTCAGCTCGCACACGTACCAAGCCGCATCGGGCGCAGGCGCGCAAAATATGCGCGAGCTGTTGCAGCAGATGGGCACCATTTTTCACGCGGTGCAGCCAAAACTTTGCGATCCGGCAAGCTCAATTTTAGAGATTGATAAAACGGTGACTGGCACGCTGGCAAGCGAAGCGTTTCCGGCTCAAGCCTTTGGCGCGCCGTTAGCAGGCTCGCTTATTCCTTGGATTGATGTGGCGCTGCAAAACGGCCAGAGCAAGGAAGAGTGGAAGGCGATGGTTGAGGCGAACAAAATTTTGGGCAAAAGCGCAAATCCTATTCCCATCGATGGCACTTGCGTGCGCGTCGGCGCGATGCGCTGCCATAGCCAAGCGTTGACCATCAAACTGAAAAAAGCTGCGCCGTTAGATGAGATCACAGCGATGATCGCAGGGCACAACAAATGGGTTAAAGTTGTGGAAAATCAGCGTGATGTGACGATGCAGCAGCTGACACCCGCGAGTGTGAGCGGCAGCTTATCTATTCCTATCGGCCGTCTGCGCAAAATGACTATGGGCGAGCATTACTTAAACGCTTTCACGGTTGGCGATCAGCTATTGTGGGGCGCGGCTGAGCCTTTACGCCGTGTGCTGCGCATTATTTTGTCAGAAATTGAATAGCGATAAGTTTGCGTGCGATAAAAAGAAAAAACCGCCAAGTGCGGTTTTTTCTTATAAAGATTGGGGCAATTAGCCTGCGAAGTTTTTGCTCGCAAATTCCCAGTTAACCAGCTGCCAGAATGCAGTGAGGTAATTAGGGCGCAGGTTGCGAAAATCGATGTAGTAGGCGTGCTCCCACAGATCAACGGTCAACAGCGCTGTGTGCCCTTCAGTCATCGGCGTGCCGGCGTTTGAAGTGTTAACGATCGCCAGAGTGCCGTCAGCTTTTTTCACCAGCCACGTCCAAGATGAACCGAAGTTGTTCACTGCCGCTTCTGCAAATTGGGTCTTAAATTTTTCAAAAGAACCAAATGCTTTGGTGATAGCTTGCGCTAACTCGCCAGTTGGCTCGCCGCCGCCATTTGGGCTTAGGCAATGCCAGTAAAAAGTGTGGTTCCAGATCTGCGCAGCGTTATTAAAAATGGCGCCAGTTGACGTCTTAATTATCTCTTCGAGTGATTTGTGCTCGAGCTCAGTACCAGCGATAAGACCATTGAGTTTAACCACGTATGTGTTGTGGTGTTTACCGTGGTGATAGTCAAGGGTTTCAGCTGAAATGTGTGGTTCTAGCGCATTTTTAGGATAAGGAAGAGCGGGTAACTCAAACGCCATGATAATTCTCCATACTCGCAGGTTGAGGCTGATAATGCGTTAAGTGCTTTGATATTTAGCGGAACAATAAAACGATTTAGCTTGGGCACAAATCCGTTATAATGCCGCAAAATGCTCCTTTAAAAAGGTTTCCTTGATCAAAGTCAAATTAAGTGTAACAAAAAAAAAAATTATGAAAAGGAATTCTTTCAAGCAGTTAGTGGTCGCTAGCAAAGCATTCATCACAACAAATATTGTCTTTATGATAATGCATGGTTAACTTAGACAGGGCAAAATAATAGTGTTTTACTTTCGCAACAGATTGAAAGTATAACAGTTTGCAAAAGAGAGGGTTTATGCAAAGCGTTTTAGAAAAAATTAAACAGCAAATTGAAGATAACGCCATTTTATTGTACATGAAAGGCTCGCCAAAGCTGCCAAGCTGCGGCTTCTCGGCGCAGGCAAGTCAAGCGCTGGCGGCGTGCGGCGCGCCATTTGCTTATGTTGACGTGCTGCAGCACCCCGATATTCGCGAGCAGCTACCGCAATATGCGCAGTGGCCGACTTTTCCGCAGCTGTGGATTGAAGGCGAGCTCATCGGTGGCTGTGACATCATTTTAGAAATGGCGCGCAAAGGTGAACTTAAGCCGCTGGTGGAAAAGGCGTCGCGCCGCTCTGCTATTTCAGATCAAGAGTAATGCAAGAGCTTGTGGATCATTGCGCGGCTTTATCTCGCAATGGTAATTGAGAACAATAGTGCATGAAGAGAAGGGATCATTATGATCAGTAAGAAGTTTAAAAAGCCAGCTTTTATCGCCATTGCTCTGCTTGCCCTGACAAGTGCGTTATGGCTTGATTTTTATCTGCCGACAAAGATGATTGCCAATATCACCGGTGTTGAAGTCAAACTGACCGATAAAGACGGCCCGATCAGCAAGAAAAACGTGGCTGATGGTCCAACGACAGACGTGTATTACATTTACACTGAGCAGCCTGGAGAGAAGATCGCGGTTTTTCGTAATGAAGATACCGGCTGGGGCTGGCCGTTTTACATCAAGTTTGACTCAGCGGACGTACAAGGAAAGGCTAAGTCGCTCGAATCTGATAAACGCCCAGCGCTGATCACAGCTTACGGCTGGCGCATCAACATGTTTGCCATGTTCCCTAACGTCACCGAAATCAAAACCGCACACGACGATTCGAGCACGTGGAGCATTCGCCGTACGATTGGTTTTTTGATTTGGTTTGCAGGCTTTGGTGCGCTGACGTTTTTCGCTTGGCGTTATTTCAGTAAAAAAGCGTAATGCTTTATGCAATAGCTTTTTTTGCTAGTTGTAAAAACGTCTAGCTGCAAGGCTTTAATTATAAAAGGGCAGATCAGAAAGGATTTGCCCTTTTTTCTATTTTTTCATCGCTGTAGCTCACAAGCAGCCAGTTTTTATTCAAAGGTAACTGGCATTCCACCATTTTTACGCGAAGCGCTTACTGCTTTTTGAACAAGTTGCGCCGTTTTTGCTGCAGTAGCTGCGCGGCTTGTTCGCGTGCGGCTCTTTTAGCTGCCAGCTGCGCTTTAAATCCTGCCAGCAAAAAACGCGGCCGCTGTGGCGTGTGGCGATTGAGTTTAGAGAGCTGCGCGGCGAGCTGTTTTTGCTCGTCATTGATGGTATTAAGCAGCAAATATGAGTGCTCAGTTTTATGATCTTCTAGGAAAAAGGAGGCGGCATTCGCAGTGAGCAGACCAAACAGCGTGATCCCCGTAACCATTAGGATCACCGCCACTCCGCGGCCAAAGCCTGTCACGGGATAAGTATCGCCATAGCCGACAGTGGTGATGGTGGTGATCGCCCACCAAAGTGCGTCGGCGAAGCTGTCAATGGGGCCAGAGTGGCCGCGTTCAACCACATAAACAAAAGACGCAGATAGCAGCACCGTTAGCGTACTCATCAGGCCAATCATGCGCAGCGTTTTTTTGCGCAAAATCGAGCGCGTGTGCCGCCAAGCGCGCGGCAAGACAAACAGCAGCCTAAAAAAGCGCAGCGGGCGAATGAAAGGCAGAGCGACGATCAATACGTCAGGCCAATTTTTGATTATGTAATTGAGCTTATTTGGCGTGAGTATGAGGCGCAGCAGAAATTCGGTCGCAAACAGGCCCCACAACAGCCACAGCAGATCATCGAGCACCCCTTCTTGATAAGGCGTAAAAGCGATGATGTTTGGCAGTAAGGCTGCAACAATATAGAGCAACGAAACGAACAGCATCGGCGTTTCTGTAGCATTTTCAATCTGTTCAACCATTTTGTTGCGATTAGCATTAGAAAAGCGATCGTATATCATAGGAGGGCTCTCTATTGTTTATGCCTAGCTTAAACCAAAAGCGCTTTCACAACGCGATTGGCTGATCACAATTGCGGCCTATAAAAGCCCACTTATATTTTCGCTGTGCAAAATACAGTCAAAAAGCCTTTCAAGCAATGGGCCAGCCACCAAGTTGTTGCCAGCGATTGACGATGCAACAAAAAAGCTCTGCGGTTTTTTGCGTGTCATAAAGAGCGCTGTGTGCTTTTTTATTATCAAAATCAATGCCAGCCGCTTCGCAAGCTTTGGCGAGCACCGTTTGTCCAAAAGCGAGCCCACTTAACGTGGTGGTATCAAAAGAAGCAAAAGGGTGGAAGGGGTTGCGTTTTAGCGCGCTGCGTTGGGCCGCTTGCATCATAAAGCCATGATCAAAATGGGCATTATGGGCAACAATGATGGCGCGATGGCAATCTGCCGCTTTTAACTCTTTGCGAACTAACGAAAAAATTGCCTTGAGCGCCTCGCCTTCATCGACTGCGCCGCGCAGCGGGCTAAACGGATCGGGCATTTTAATAAAGTCGAGCGCCGCTTGTTCAATGTTGGCTCCTTCAAAAGGGGTAACATGAAAAAAGAGCTCTTTGTCTTGATGTAGCACGCCAGCGGCGTCCATTTTAAGAGTAATTGCACAAATTTCTAATAATGCGTCAGTTTTTGCATTAAATCCCGCCGTCTCGACGTCGATAACAACAGGAAGATAGCCGCGAAAACGGGCACTTAATTTGTGATGATCGGCATTATCGCTCATAGTTAATAGCTGTAATAAAAAAAAGCATTATGGCAGATGCAACCCCTTAGCAAAACTAGCGATTACATCAGAAAGCGCACAAAAAGGGGACACAGAGAGGAGGATTGATTGAGGTGGCAATGAAATTTTCATGGATAGTGCTATTTGTTAGCTTTTGTTGGTTGCCAAATGCGCATGCTGATCGCCTGTATCAAGCCTTGCCCGCGACGTCAAAGTGGGATCTGGCCGTTAATAGCCCCGTCGAGTGCCAGCTTTCTCATCGCATCCCTTATTTTGGCCAAGCGCTATTTAGTTCGCGCGCCAGCAAAAAAATGAATCTGGATTTTTATCTGAAGATGGATCAGCCGATGGGCTCTATCGAAAACGTGGCGCTGGTGTCGATGCCGCCGCCGTGGATGCCAGGCGAGCCTGCCAGCGTTATCGATCGCCTGACTTTTTTTAAGCAGTTTGATGGCTATGTGACAGGGCAAGTGGCGTGGAAAATGCTTAGCGAATTGGAAAGTGGCCGTATTCCGACTTTTAATTTTGTGCGCTGGCAAAGCATTGGCGAGCGCATCAATGTTGGCTTGTCGACGATAGCGTTTCAGAAGGCTTATCAAGAGTTTAACCAATGTTTGACGCAGCTTTTTCCCTATTCATTTGAAGATATTGCTTTTTCTGTTTTGCAGTATGAGGGGGAGAGTCAAGAGCTCACTTATGCGTCAAAAGCTAAACTTGAGCAGATCGTACAATTTGTACGCCACAGCGAAGATCTTGATTTAGTGCTGCTTTCTACCTATACCGATGCGCGCGGCGAAAAAGAGCAAAATCAGTTATTGTCTGAGCAACGTGCGAAAAAACTTAAAGAATACTTGGTAGAGCATGGCGTTATTAAAGAGCGCATTGTGGCCGAGGCGTTTGGCGCCAAGCGGCCGATTGCGGTCAACGATACGCAAGCTGGGCGCAATCTTAACCGCCGCGTAGTGATTTCACTTGGACGCACCGTATTTTGAACGGCCGATTGCACGTTTTATTTGTGGAATCGGCCGTTTGTGGGCGTTATTTGCTAAACGTCAGCTCACTTTTAGGATCTAACGGATTGGTTAAATCATACAACGAATATTGACGATTTAGCTTCTGACCGCCATCGCGCGTGAGCGGCACCCAAGAAATCAACGCGCGGCTCGTGGTTGGCTTGATGGTGAAGGTGTCAAATGGGATAGACAAATATAACCCTTTGTTAAAGCTGCCCTCGCCAAACTGATCAGCAGAAAGATTGGTTTTAGTTGCAAAAAATCCTGCGATCACGCCTGAGTCAAATTGTTTTGAAATGTCAAGCGTTACGCCCGTATCTTCGGCAAGATAGCGGCCGGCGCTGGCTTTGATATTGACGCCGTCGAGCCACTCCCAGTTGGGGCGATAGTAGGCGGTCAGGTGGCCGGTGAAACCTCCCGTCTGCACAAGAAACCCGCGGCTGTTGCCAGGTTCAAACTGCAGGCGCTCTTTATAAAGGCCAAAAGGGTCATCCGGATCGCGCTGGATCACATAGTTGGTGTCGATGCCAATCGCCCAGTTGCTATTTTGCCGGCGATATAAAATTTCTGCGCCGCCGCCCGCAAACATACTCTCTAAATATCCGGCATATCCTTGAGCATAAATATTATCACTGAGTTTATCGATCGCAGTAAGCTGCAAATTATTTAAAGCTAAGCGTGTATCAGAAACATATTTACGCACCAATGTTCTTACACGAATTAAATTTGTTCCGTCAGACGGTATTTCATATAAAAAGTTATCGTAATTGTCAAATAAATTTAAATAAGCGCTGCCACTTAATATCAGGTTATTGGTAATTTTATAATCAGCGTTACCTGATATTCCTACATTAAATAAATAAAATGATTCAGAACCACCAATAGATTGTTGCAACGTAGGGGATATTCCATATGAGAGACGTTTATTATTATCGGGATCAAGCAGCGGCTTGCCTGCAATATATTTTTCAGGCGTCACTGCTTCATGGGTAATAGCGTCATTGAGCTTCTCATTAATAATATTTTGCTCAGCAATCTCTTTATATTTCTCGGTGTCGATGCTGGTTTGCGTTAATTCAAAATTACCGCTTTGCTCAATGAGGGTTATTTTTTTTGCAGTAGCGCCGCTGCTGATGATTTGCGCTGCAGCGCGATCATAGGCGATATTGCGATCGCGGTAGTTGCTTTGGCTGGCAACGACGGTGATCTCTTGATCCGACGCGTAAATTTGCGAAGCCTTATAGCCAGCGCTTCTTTCAAGCTCTTTGGAGAGGCTGAACCAGTCGATTTCATCGATCGATTTACTTTGTGCGGCCAAAGAGGCTTTTGGCGCCTCACTCCAAGCTTGCGAGATATTATTGAAATTAGTCGATAAATAAAAGCCAAGGTTTAGCGTGTTGCCACGCTGGTAGCTGGCTTGAAATTGACCCCACTGTTTAAGTTGATAGGTCAAGCCGATGTTAATGGGGGTATCTTGGCGAATTTCACGGCGCGCGGAAAGCAAAAAAGGCTCGTTGGCGTAATCATTGCCATCGTATTCAAGCTTAATACGCAGCGGCTGCCAAGGCGTTTGGTACTCAACGCCGGCAAAAAGTGCAGCGCAGCCTTGAAACCAGCGCTGATAGTCGAGGCCACCACCTTGGCCAGAAAAGCCCGCTTCGCGCCCGCAGTCAGCAGACGTTTTATCGCCAAACAGGTTGCCGCTATTGCCGATGTAGCCAAATCCTACGCCAACGGTCACGTCAAATGGGCCAATGTGCTTTGATGCGGCGATATACTCGCTATCAAAAAGTCCTGTTCCTGAGATATCTTTTAAGCCGAGCGACGTTTCGGGTAACCAAAAACTCTCTTTTAATAGGCGAAATTTAAGATCAAAGCCTTTGTCAGTGTAGATATTATCGCTGCTGAAATTGGGGTCATTGCTATAAAGGCGGTTGGGCGTGCGCGAGTAGCGAATGCTGGCCTCAAGCCACGGCATCAATTGCAGCGCCGTCGAGTAATGCTGATAGTCGTGGTTAAAGCTGGCGCCAAATGAAAAATCACCGTGCGCCGCCATACGGCCGGTTGGCATTTGCATCAGGCCGATGCCGCCAAAATCACCGCGTGTGGGCGTAAAGGGCGTCGCATGCGCTGGCAGAGTTTGGCTCAGAAAGAGAGCGATGGTCGAAAGCTGAAAAAGGCGGCTTGGCATTTTTAGAGGACTCGCGATTGGAGAAGCTGAACGATTTCGGCATTTAAATCTTTCATTTTCTTCGGTAAATTTTGATAGGGGACGTAGATGATAGAGCCTGGCGCAACCGCTGCGTTGTCGTTATTCCAATAAGCGATGGGATAGTCGCGAGTTGTACCATTAGGCGCGATGACCGTTACTGTATTCACTCCAAGCAACGTCAATGGCGCAGCGTGCACGGCGTAGTCGCGGGCGCTCGCTTGTGATTTATGCACGAACTGAATGGGGCGTGGCAATGCGCCAACCACCCACACAAAAGGGAGGCGCGCCGGCAATAGTAAAATCGCGTCTTGCGCTATTTTGGGATTAGCAATGATGCCAAGGCGCAGATTGTCTAAGTCAATTTCATTAAGCAGCGGCGTGCGAAATGTCGAGCGCTCAAGAAACGTCTGTAGCGCGTTAAGCGATTGCACAAGGGCGGCATTTTTGGTTTTTACTTGTTTTAACGCGTTGATTTTTATCAATATTTTTTCAAGTTGGGCCGTTTCGCTTTGCGTTTGAAAAAGGCGCGCGCCAGCCCAAAATACGGCGTCACTGCTGTGCGGCTTTTTTGCAGCTGCGGCGCTATCATCTTTTTGAGCAATGTGGCTGAGCGTTTGTTCAACGACAGTTTGTAGTTGCGCGGCGTTTGAAAAAGAGAGCGGCGCAATTAAAGGTTGGTTGCTGCTACTCCACACTTGCACGGAAATGTCTGCAACTGCAGGTTTTATCGTACAGAAGAATAAGAAGCTGATAGCAAGCGTGCCGCGTAAAATTCTATGCGTTAGCCATGACGTAAAAAGGTTATTTTTCATGGGAAATAATGGATTTTAATTCGGTGATGGTCATCGGCGGCAGCGCTGGCGTGATAAGTTGCTTACTTTTCAAGACACGGCCACTTTGCTTATCGAGCCAATATTCGTTAACAAATTGCTTATTTTTGCCAACAAAAGTGATCAACTCGGTGAAATAGTAGGTATTAATTTTGGTGTCTAAGATGGTGATGGTCTGTTCGCCTTTAGCAGTGAAGAGCGATTCGACGATAACACCTTGATTATTACCGGGAGTCCAGTCGATTTGGCGCTGCCATGTTTTAGGTGTTTTTGGATCAAGCAGCCCTAGCGCGAGCGGATCCGGCTTGTCGGAATAGCTAGCTAACAGGTTGCCGGCTCGAAAATTGGCTGTTTTCACAATTCGGCCCGCTTCCGTCACAATCATCTCTTTGTTAGCGGAGATCCATTTGAGCTGTTGCAACGATTGTCTTTTGATCGGCGCGCTGGCGCTTTGTTCAATAAATCCCAACACCATAAAGGCTCGCGGACTGCCTTCTAATTTGGCGTAGATACTGGCGTAGGGCGAGTTTTTGATGTGGTCGTTGCTTAAAGTCACGTCGGGAGCGGATAAAAATGCGGCCTTGGCGGTATCGGTAACGATATCTAATTTTTGGCTGCAGCCACTGGTGAGGCTAAATAATATGATGTACAGATAAGAGTTGTTGCGTATTAATTTCATATTAATAAATGCACGCATCGCCAAGAAATAAGGTGTTGGTATTTTTAGACACGATATAAAATTGGCTAGAACTGAAAATAATAAAGGTGAGCCAAGTTTACTCACCTTAAGAGAAGCATTCAAACAATTATCGTGTTGCAGTTGTGGTAGTAGTCGTTGTGCTTGTGTTGTTTGAAACGTCGATAGCTAAAATACCAACGGCTGCAACAGCGGCGGTAGCGCCAACAGCTTTAGCAGAAACAGTACCGACAGCGGCGTTTGATGCAGCAGACGCGCTACCGGCAGCTTCTTGAGCTGATAGAGTAGGTGCACAAATTGCAGCAAAGCTCATTGCAGCGATTAATAATTTTTTCATAACTAAATGGGTCCTTAATGTCAGGAAAACAAGCCAATTATAACATACTCATAATAACATGGGTGGATAAGTAGCTGCAATTAAATTAACTTCTTTATAAATCAATTGGTTATATTAAATTTTATAATTTTTTAGATGCAAGAATACCGTGCAAATATTTCAAAACATTTGTGATATGAAAGCTAACTTTTGCCGGTATTTGGGGTCACAAGTGCGGTAAAAGAATATAACACTCACGGCTAGCGCATTTTAATTCCAGATTCTAAAAGGGTTGAGCGATAGCCGTCATCCAGCGCGGCCATTTTACGTTTGGCTTTCATGCTTGCTTTTTTGGTTTCATCTTGTTTAAACAAGGCCATGGCTATTTTTCGC
>JBOFRL010000052.1:0-1138 GCA_051650965.1 Vibrionaceae bacterium | reverse complement strand
GACGGGGCTTACGGCCGACCAGCAGATCATTATCGACGTGCTAGGTGAACCGTATCGGCAGATTTACTCTTAATTTAGGTGCTGAGTTGTTTAAACGCCATGTGCAGAAATAAATCCAAAATTAGGTGCGGAATATCGGATAAATACGATTCGCAAACAGGCTGGCCAAGCTTTACCCAGCCGCTCGACCCGCGCTATATCGTAACCAAGAAAGACCGCAAGCTATTTTATGTGCGCACCGAAGTGCGTAGCCGATTTGCAGACTCGCATCTCGGGCATGTTTTTGACGATGGCCCCGCGCCGACAGGACTGCGCTATTGCATGAACTCAGCAGCGCTGCGCTTTATTCCAAAAAACGAAATGGCAGCTCTAGGCTATGGCCAATATTTGGCGGCGGTAAAATAGCACCGCCACCGACGTTTTCTTAATGAAAAGAGCGGGTTAAAGCGGTTTCATGCAAGAAAAGTAAAGGCCTTTGACAAATGAGGCCGCACCAATCGTCAACTGACGCCGTGGTTTAGCGCAGTTGACGATTTATTTTTTGGACGTTAGACGCGCTCTGGAAATTTAACATTCAGCTTAACACAAGGCATTGAGCCCCCTTTTTGAGCTTACCCGATTTCAGTATCAAGGAAAGGTGATACCTCCCTCTTCATCAATCTCCACAACGATCTCTTCGCCATTAACCATAACGATCCATGACCCCGCGCAATCACTTCCGCGAGCATGCGTTGCTGTTGCATCAACAAGAAGCCCTGTTGACGTAACAACTTTTAAGCATGACAGATCCGTTGCAGGGTCCGTTTTGATCAAAAATGAATCTTGAGTCACGCGACTTCCAGCAGTGTCGGGTTGTCGCTTTATCTAATGCAGTCGCTGCTTCATTGATGGCTTGACTGACATGCGCAAAGGCTTCAGCCAAATTAACCGCTGATGTTGAACAGTGGCGTAAAAATTTTTTCATGGACATGTTTTATTCCTTGCGAGAGGGGGACTCAATATATACCCATGAGCATTGAAGGTGCTTGATTTTTAATAACTTTGATATCACACTGCGCGCCATGAAAATTATTCTCACTCCAGAACAAAAGCAGCAGCTAGAAGTGATGCACGACACAACCCGCGATGGTCGAGTGCG
>JBOFRL010000051.1:0-7622 GCA_051650965.1 Vibrionaceae bacterium | reverse complement strand
ATGTGTTAGGCCTGCCGCCAGCGTTCAATCTGAGCCATGATCAAACTCTTCAATTTAAAGTTTTTTGAAGCTTACGCTTCGGCTCAATGAATACTGTTTTGTTTTACTTTCGTAAAACGAATTGACTGTGCCGATAAGTCATTATTTCTAACAGCTTATCAATTTTGTCACTCAGTTCATTGATAATATTTTTGATTATCATTCACGAGCGCCCACACAGATTGCATAGGTCAAATTGTTAAAGAGCGTTGACTTTTCAAGGTGTTACCTCGTTGGTCGAGGTGCGCATTCTACGCAATGTGGATTTTAAGTCAATAGGTGGATCGCATTTTTTTTATTTTTTTGTGAATTTTTTTAAAATTCGCATTTCCTGCCAGCTTTGAAGCGGTTAGGCATAAAGTCTGGCACTCATTTTTTGCTATAACAGCACATCGCCCAACAAGAGAATCGATTATGAAAAAAATAGAAGCTGTTATCAAACCCTTTAAGCTCGACGATGTACGCGAGGCCCTTGCAGATATTGGGATCACCGGAATGACAGTAAGCGAAGTTAAAGGCTTTGGTCGGCAACGCGGCCACACAGAGCTGTATCGCGGTGCAGAATATGTCATTGATTTTTTACCAAAAATAAAAATCGAAATTATTGTGGATGATGATTTTCTCGAGCCATGCATTGCAGGGATCATGCAAGCGGCACAAACAGGAAAAGTTGGGGATGGAAAAATTTTCGTAACTAATATTGAACAGGTGATCCGCATTCGTACTGGTGAGAAAGGGGAAGATGCGATTTAGTTGTTGAGGATCACTAAGATTTTTCTTACCAAATAGCGGATTTTATTTCGTTAAAACTGACTCATCAGCGAAGATGAGAGTTACCTTCTTTCTGATGAAAACGTAAAAACCACGTCAAAGGCAATCAAAAAGTAACTCTCATCCTTCAGAACCGCAGCCCACCGGCAAACAAAGGGGGCTGCGCAGTTTTACAAAAGTACGGCAATCTCTAAATCCACCAATGCCTCAAGAGAAGCTTTTATCACTCTGTAAGGAATTAGCCTACAATCGGCTAACTCTTTGCGATAAAAATTTAGAGCATGCACAAACTTAAAGATTCTCTTCTGCAAACTCAGCCAAGCGGCTACGCACCACGCCATTTAAAAACACGTTGGCACTTCCTTCAAACGGCTTAAACCGTTCAACAATATAAGTTAGCCCCGATGTTACCGGCGTTAAGTAATGACTATCAATTTGCGCCAAGTTGCCCGAGCAAACAATTTTTGTCCCCTCTCCGCAGCGAGTGATGATCGTTTTAAGTTGCGACGCCGTTAAATTTTGGCACTCATCTAAAATCACAAACGCATTTTGGATAGAGCGGCCACGCATAAAGTTTATCGACTTAAATTGGATGTTGGCTTTTTCCATGATGTAACGCATTGAGCTTTCAGCTTTCTCATCATGCTTATGCAAAGCCTCTAGCGTATCGGTCACCGCGCCAAGCCAAGGCAGCATTTTTTCTTCTTCCGTGCCAGGCAAAAATCCAATCGACTCAGCGATTTCTGGCGTGTTACGCGTGACAATAATTTTGTCATACATATTGCGCTCAACAACCTGTTCAATTGCAGCGGCCAGCGCCAAAATTGTCTTACCACAACCTGCAGGACCGGTAAGCATTACAAGCTCAATGTTTGGATCAAGCAGCGCATCAAGCGCCATGGCTTGATAAATGTTTTTCGGAGAGATCCCCCACGCCTGACGATGCATGAGTCGCTCGCGGCCCAAATCCTTAACCTGCAGGCGCCCCTCTTCAATCGCAGTAACTCGTCCTGCAAACTGATTGCCTTCATCGAGAAGATATTGGTTAATATAGGTGTTGTCTAAAAGCTCTCTGTCCAGCCAATGCACAGTTTCTCGGCCGCTATTTTGCGTTTCGACGCTACCGACTTTAGACCAAAAATCACCTTTGCAAATCTGAAAACCTTTCGCCAAAAGTTTAACGTCATCGATTAACTGATCGCTGCGGTAATCATCAACATACTGAATACCTGCACCTTTTGCACGAAGGCGCATGTTAATGTCTTTTGTGATCAGCACGACTTGACGCTGCGCGTGTTTATGCTGCAAGAAAAGTACAGCATTAAGGATACGGTTGTCGCCCGCTTTATCGGTGAAAACCTGACGCTCTTCTTCTATCTCAAAGTCGGCCAAAATGGCGATAGTGCCAGAGCCTTGCTCACCAATTCCGATGCCAGACGAAATTTGCTCAGGTGTTGCGTCTTTAAAAATATCTTCTAGAACTCTGATCGCAACACGCGCATCGCGTGCGATATCGCGCTTACTGTCTTTTAGCCTATCAAGTTCCTCAAGCACGGTCATCGGGATGATAACGTCATGATCTTGGAATGAATAAACAGAGAAAGGTTCGTGCAGCAAAATGTTGGTGTCTAGTATATAGACCTTGCGTTCGGCAACAGCCATTGAAACCTCCTTGGTAGCATCAAATACGAGTGCATCCCACCCCTAGTTCCCAAAAAAATAGCCTGCATTTTTGAAGTTATTGGTAGTTATCAACAAGAGTACCCGAATTTTAAAAAATCCCCCACGATAGGCTTCCATATTAAGCTTAATTTGTGGAGTATCATCCAGAAGCATTTACTTTTGACAACAGACTAATATCCCTTTCTCTAGATATCCCTACATTTTTGCTCGTGATCTTAGTTCCAACTTACAGTAACATGCTGCCATTTATCTTATTGCAACCTAATTTGCATCAGCTTTACAAAGAGGTCTTTGCTATGCCTTACTCCCTTGGACAACGCTGGATCAGCGACGCTGAGCACGAGCTTGGTCTTGGAACTGTGGTAGCCATTGACGCTCGCACTGTCACATTAATGTTTGCAGCTTGCGAGGAAAATCGGCTTTACTCTCGTTCTGATGCGCCTATCACACGCGTGATTTTTAACCAAGGCGATACAATTCAAAGCCAAGACGGCTGGTCCTTGACGATAGAGCAAGTTCAAGAAAAACAGGGCGTTATCACTTACATCGGTAAACATAACGAAACGGGCGAAGAGAATGTTGCTCTGCGCGAAATCTTCTTGAATCACCAAATTTGTTTTAACAAACCGCAAGACAAACTTTTTGCAGGACAGATCGATCGCATGAATCGCTTTGCCTTGCGTTATCGTGCGCTGACCAATCAGCATAAGCAGCATAAAAATCCACTGCGAGGATTGTGCGGCATGCGTGCAGGTCTGATCCCGCATCAGCTTTTTATTGCTAAAGAAGTGGGACGCAGACACGCGCCGCGCGTTTTGCTCGCTGATGAAGTGGGCCTTGGCAAGACGATTGAAGCGGGCATGATCATTCACCAGCAAATTTTGGCAGGGCGCGCGCAGCGCATTTTGATTGTGGTTCCGGAAACATTGCAGCATCAATGGCTTGTAGAGATGCTGCGCCGCTTTAATTTGCACTTTACCATTTTTGACGAAGAGCGCTGCGTAGAGGCAGCTTTTGATTCGGACAATCCATTTGACACCGCGCAGTGGGTTTTGTGCTCGCTCAACTTCTTGAAAAAAAGCCGCACTCGCGCCGAGCAAGCTGCAGAGTCAGACTGGGATCTGCTAGTCGTTGATGAAGCGCATCATTTAACATGGAGCGAAAAGAAAGTCAGTCGCGAATACCAAGTGATTGAGGCTATTGCACAAAATTGTCCGGGCGTATTATTGATCACAGCCACTCCCGATCAATTGGGCCATCAAAGCCACTTCGCCAGACTGCGCCTGCTAGATCCTGACCGTTTTTACGATTACCAAGTATTTCTTGAAGAAGAGCAAAATTACGCCCCTATCGCACAAGCGGTCAGTGAACTGCTCGAAACAGGCTCCATCATTAATGATGAAGCGCGCGCTCAACTCGCAGAGTTATTGCCAGACTCATCAAACGCTCTTAGCGTTATCGACGCAGTTCAAAGTAGTCCAGAGCAAAAACTTGCAGCTAAAGAGCAATTGATCGAGCAGCTCATGGATCGCCATGGGACAGGACGGGTGCTCTTTCGCAACACGCGCGCATCCGTGCAAGGATTTGCGAAACGTCGTTTGCAACTACACCCATTGCCTCTGCCAACCCAATACCAAACTGCTATGCGTGTTGCAGGGATCATGGCTAGCAATAGCGCATCACCCGAACAAAAGGCCCAGCAGTGGCTCTACCCCGAGGAGATCTTTCAAAAATTTGAAGGAGACAACTCCACTTGGTGGGCCTTCGATCCACGCGTTAACTGGTTACTTGAACTACTGAAAAAAAATCGTCAGCAAAAAGTGTTGGTGATCTGTGCTCACGCGCACACCGCTCTCAGCCTCGAGCAAGCGCTGCGCGAACGTGAAGGCATTCGCGGCACAGTCTTCCATGAAGGCATGTCAATTTTAGAGCGCGATCAGGCGGCCGCTTATTTCGCACAAGAAGAGACCGGCGCGCAAGTTTTGATCTGCTCAGAAATCGGCTCAGAGGGGCGCAATTTTCAATTTGCCAGTCAACTCGTCATGTTTGATTTACCAATGTCACCAGATCTGCTTGAGCAGCGGATTGGCAGACTTGATCGCATCGGGCAAAAAAATGATATCGACATTCATGTGCCATTTATGCAAGAAACCTCGCAGGCCATTTTAGCACGCTGGTATCATGAGGGGCTTAATGCCTTTGAGCAGACTTGTCCTGCAGGTCGCGCCATTTTCGAGCAAGTGCAGCCTCAATTACTTACTCTGCTTGCCCATGGTAATACAGATATCACGATCGAAACGTTGATTGAAGAAAGTGCACAGCAGCTACAAACCTTGAAAAGTCAGCTTGAAGCTGGACGTGACTGCCTACTTGAAATGCATTCTAACGGTGGAGAAGCTGCCAAATTGCTCGCCGAACAAATTGCGCAGCAAGATGCAAGTCATGAGCTCGTCAGTTTCGCTATCGAGCTATTTGATACTGTTGGCATCGAGCAGGATGATCGTGGGGAGAATGCCATTTTTATCACGCCATCAGATCAGATGCTCGTCCCCCACTTCCCTAATTTACCGCTCGAAGGATGCTCTATTACATTTGATAGAGACACCGCGCTAGCCCGTGAAGATTTAAGTTTTTTAAGCTGGGAACATCCGATAATTCAAGGTGGTATCGATCTGCTACTTGCTGAAAAAATAGGGATCACTGCGGTATCACTACTCAAAAATAAAGCGCTGCCCGTGGGCACCCTTTTTGTCGAGCTCATTTTCACAGCCGACCCTCAAGCGCCAAAAAGTTGTGGGGTGCAACGCTTTTTCCCGACGACGCCAATCCGCTTACTGCTTGATGCAAAAGGAACTGAGCTCAGTGCACAAATTGACTTTGAAACGCTAAACCGTAAACTTAGCCCAACAAATCGTCATATAGCCAGTAAACTTGTCAGCTCCGCACAAAGCCAAATTCATCCTCTGATTGAACATGGAAAAACATTGGCAGAATCGCAACTTGCACAGCTACAAGCGGCGGCAAGTGAAGAGCTGCAAACTTTGCTTGGCAAAGAATTGATACGCTTAGAGGCGCTACAAAAAGTTAATTTAGCCATTCGTGATGATGAGATAAGTGCGCTACGCGAACAACTTGAGGTCGCAAACACCGCAATTACTCAAACAAAAATTGAATTAGACTCAATTCGACTCATTGTAGTTAGCCATCAATAAAGCGTTTTTGATCGCCCTGCTGCACAAAATCGTTAATGATCTTGTCGCAGCAGATCGCCTCACAGACTAAAGCGCGCAGCCGCGCACCTAAATTAAGCCAAAGATAATGAGTAACTTTTGCTATGCCCCACCAACGTCTCCGTGGCTAGATATTATTTATCAGGACGAAGATGTTATCGCTATAAATAAACCAAGCGGACTTTTGAGCAACCCTGGCCGAGATCCTGCCTATTTTGATAGCGCATGGTCACGTATCACGCAGCAATTTTCAGATGCTCAGCTAGTGCATCGTCTAGATATGGCAACCTCAGGAGTGATGATTTTTGCCAAGCACAAAGAAGCTGAGCGCCATCTCAAAGCACAGTTTCGCGAACGTATTCCTAAGAAACTCTACTACGCGCGAGTCTGGGGCACCGATTTACCCGACCAAGGCGTCGTCGATTTACCACTGATCTGTGATTGGCCAAATCGCCCAAAACAAAAAGTCTGCTTTGAACAAGGCAAACCTTCACGCACTGACTTCATTGTCATAAAACGTGAGAAGAAAACCTGCCTTGTACAACTATTACCTCTGACGGGCCGTTCACATCAGCTGCGCGTACACATGCAAGCAATGCAGCATCCGATTGTAGGTGACGAGTTTTACGCACCACCAGAAGCCAAACGCTATTCACCGCGCTTACAACTGCATGCCGCAGAGCTTGTATTTTTGCAACCCTTAACAGAGCAGCCAGTGCATATTTTTGCTCCCTGCGAATTTTTCTTGGCGGCACCAAACAATGTATTAGCTTCTAAATAAAAAGAGAACAAACCATAAATCTGCATCATAACTGTCCGACTAAAAATCAGACTCTCTTTCATCATTTTTTATTCAACGCAGCCAATCTTAAACTCTATGATGCAATAAATTTTAAGATTGGTTGCACAGATGATAAACCGCTATGGCATCAATACTAACCCTACTCCACCAACCAACAGTGATGAAAATGCTGCCGCTCAAAACAGCGCCGTTGCGCAAGTCACTAACACAACGCAAACACCACAAACCACGAGTATGCGCGATGAAAGAATGTTGCTGGCAAGTGATGTGACAGTAGGTGACGTAGAGCAACTACTTGAAGAAATACGCAATCCTCCTTCCTCGACCCAAAGCGCAACTATCGATTTACATAGCCCACGACAAAGCATAATAACTCGGCTGAATAACACGCAGATTGTCCAATGCAGTGGCTATGATTTTAGGGAAATGAATAATTGCTGCGCAGAATACTCACTATGCGCGCTCGCCACTCTTTTAAAAAGTCGAGTGCAATTTAATCTTGGCCATTATCGAACCAGAAACCAGCAACCAAGCTTAATAGATGCCATTCATCCTGAAATGATCCTTTGTGTCGGCAATCAAGGCCAACCAGACTTTAGTGCATGGTTCGCATCGCTAGAAGAAAGCCAGCATTATCTCGTACGCAGAGGAACTCAAGCAGGTGACGGACACCATTTTGTTTTAACCTGTGTTAATGGTGATTGGTTTGCCATAGACACAAGCTCATCTGCACCAATCCAGCTCACCTTACAGAACCGATTATTTATGGAAAATTGTAGACGGCTGTTTGACCCAGGCAGAGGCATAAATTGGGGAAGACGCTATAACGAATATTGCCTCTTCTACGTACCTGTAGCCGCCCCCACACTTGCACAGTTGTGTGAACATCTTAGAGAGCAGCGGCGCACTCAATTTCAATACCCTTTCCAATAAATGAATAATAAAAAACCCCGCAAGCGCTGTCTTTCCTACACAAATCCCTCGATGAAAATCGGGGGATTTTTTTGAATTTTTATCGATTTTCCTGATCTCAACTAGACAAAACAAAGTGTTGAGGGAAGTATGGTGTTTTTAACAGATGCAGAGCAATGGGCGAC
>JBOFRL010000050.1:0-8531 GCA_051650965.1 Vibrionaceae bacterium | reverse complement strand
GCGGGATGGTATGACTCAAAACGTAACGGTCGTGTTGGGTGGGAGCGACTGTGGGAAGGATGGTTTTTATTGCAAACCATCCTTGACGGTTATCTGCTGGCCAAGTCTCTTGAACTATGAAATGTGACCAAGAGACAGGCATTTGCAGGGCTTTCAGTCGGTGGCCAGCTTGAAGAGCTCAAAAAAATGTCGTGGAAAGTCATCGTGATTTTTATGATCGTTGCCACTTGCTGCTTCTTTGGTGCATCGCTGGTCGCTCAGATCGGATTTTCCATGCAAGGACTCATTTAATGAAAGAGTATCAAATTGATCCGCAGCTAGAAGCGCTGCGCGATTTTAGCCAAGAAGTGCGCCACCATCTGCATGCGATCCCAGAAGCCTCTGGCCTTGAATTTAAAACTTCCGCTTATTGCAAAGAGCTGATGGCAAGTTTTGGCTATCAGCTTACCAAATACCCAGACTTTACTGGTTTTCACGCGGATCTGATAGTTGATAACACTTTGCCAACTATCGCTTTTCGTGCGGATATGGATGGCCTTGAAATGCCAGATCTTAGCGAATCGCCCTATAAATCAACGCACGAAGGCATGGCGCACAATTGCGGCCATGACTCACACATGGCGATTGCGCTTACCGCGGCGCGCTTTTTAAGTGAGCAACGCCAACACCTGCAGCACAATGTGCGCTTTATTTTTCAAATGGCTGAAGAAGATATGCGTGTGCCAGGCGCCGAAAAAATGGTTGAGCTTGGCTGCATGGAAAATGTCGACGAAATTTATGCGCTGCATAATGACGCCGCGAGTGAAACAGGCACCATCAGTTTTAACAGTGGCGTTATGTCATCTTGGGGATCGGCTTGGACGCTAGATGTGCATGGCATTTCCGCTCACGGCTCAACGCCACACAAAGGACTTGACGCAATCCGCGAAGCTGTACGCATTATTGAAGACATGGATTACATCGTTGCAAAACGCACCAGCCCGTTTAGTCCTGCTGTATTTGGCTGTGGCATGATCAATGGCGGAACGATTCCAAATGCAGTTGCCGACCACACGCAAGCACGCGGTACTATTCGCGCGATGGACGCAGAGACTGATCAGATCCTAAAAAACAGCTTTCAGGAAATTGTGGCGCAAAGCAAGCTACGCGGTTTTACAACGACGATGGTTCACACTGGATATCCAGCTGTAGAAAATCATGCCGACGCGAGCGCACGCCTGCTACAGGCCGCTAGCCGTTTTCTGCCTGCAGAAAATATCAACGCGCAAGGCATGCCAATGACCGGCAGCGAAGATTTTAGCTACATGGTAAATGCATGCCGCAATCGCAAAGGCGCGATGTTTTTCCTTGGCAGCGGCAATCAAAGTAAAGGAATATGCAACTACCTGCATTCCAACCCTTACTATCTTGACGATGACTGCTTATTAGTCGGCGCGCAAATTTTCATTAATTTGGCAATACACAAATAAGCGCTGTAAAAAATAAAGGAGGTCAACAGCCTCCTTTTTAATTTCTACGCAACCAACAGTAAAATCGGAAATCTTTTAGCAATACTAAATTTTATCCATCGGAAATAATTGACCCGCCTCTTTCGCGATCCCTTTCGCCATCGCTTTATCCCCTGCCTGAATAGCTATGTCATGGAGCTGTTTATAACTTTCAAGCGTCGGATTTTCTCGAAGCTGCTGCTGGCGCAAAGTAAGGTAAGTCCGCTGGTTAGCAACATCGCCTGCGGCAACATCGTTTAAAAAGCGGCGATAGGAGATCTCATTTTGAAACTTCGTTTTCCACCAAGGGTGATAGCTAAATTGTGCCAGCTGCTTATCGCTTAAATTTTGCAAATTCAGCGACTGCGATCCGAGGTAGAGCGAGCTAAGCGCTATAAGTGCACAAACAAGCAATCCAACTTGACTGAGCCTTCCAACAATGCCAAGAGGATTTGCGACAACTTGCCAAGCCGAAGCGTGCACGCTGTCTATCCAAAATAGCAACAGCAATAACACGACAACCAGCACAGGGTTTAGCGAACCAAAGCCACTCACGAGCACGGCGAACAATATTGGCAACAGCAGCGCAACAAAAATAAGACGGCGCCCTATCGGCAATAGTAAGACACGCTTGCACAGAGCAAACATAGCAACCACTACTGCAAGCAGCGTCATCAGTCCACCTTGCGCAAGGTGCGCCAAAAGCCAACTTGGCTGACTCTCTGGTAATTTTATTGGGGAAGGCGAATGCAAATTACTGAGCAATAACTGTAAGTCAAGGTTGCCTACACCAACGCCAGATAAAGGATGTTCAAATAAGAACTGCAGCGTCAGCTCAACCACTCGCAGCTGCTCTTGAGAAAATAACGGCATCGACAAAAGCTCAGGTGTCCGCATTGCCAATGAAGCAATTCCCACCACTGAAGAAGCAATCCATGCTATGTGTTGCCAACGCCTTGAGTGACGCAATAGAAAAGGCTGGATCAGGAAAAGCATGGCAAGGCCAAGCCACAAAAAATGCGGCACTCCAATAAAACCAATCAAATACCAGCACAATGCAGGCGTGAGTAACAGCATCACAATAAACAAGCGGCGTGGTTTTAAGTGCAGAAATTGGCCTAAAAGGTAGGCAGACAATGCGTAACCCGTTAACAGCAAAACCGCCGCAGTCGTTTGAGCCTGATAAGGCGCAGCAAAAACCGCGCTCAATGAGCTATCGAAGAAAATAAATAAAGTGGTGTGCAATACACCCAAAAGCCAGCAACTAAAGAGCGGAAAGCTCAAAAGCGCGACGCGCAAATGCATAGAGAAATTAAACTGATAAAGGCTGATTAAAATAAAAAATGCTAAAAGCAGATTAAGACCGGTACTTAACGCAGCATCGCCCTGCACTTCAAAATAAAAACAAGGAACAGCAGCCAGCAATGCCGCGAGCAACATTTGATTGGTAAAAGGAGTTACATACAATTTTTGCAAACGTGCAACTTGCTGGCATCCTAAAGTCACAATAAAAATCTGCAGCAGCCATGTGAAGCCCGCGCTCGGACGTTGCAGTCCAATAAAAGGGGTTGGCAGATGATTGAGCGGTAAGCACAATAACAGCAGTCCCGCGCAGGCCAAAACTGCCTGAAATGCCAATGCATTAGGCGCCATGGCATTTGATTTTCTTACCAAGACTAAAGGAGTTGAAGACATAATTATTTTCTTTTTAAATCAATTTGTTTATTAGGAAAAAATCGCTTCGCTGTTTCTACAACAGCTTTTGCTTGAGCATCCTCACCCAGTTCTTGATAGGCAAGAATTAATCCTTTAAACAATGTAAACCTTGGCCTAATTTTTAACTCATTCTGCGCCCACTCGCTATAGCGTTGAAGCAAATCAACTCGTTTTTGTGAGATGCCGTGATGCAAATACAAATGATAGGTCGCCCAATCAGTTTGGTATTGCAGCGCGCTAGGCCAAATTATTTTGTCCAAATGTGCGGCATCAATTGGCCGAGTGGTATAAAACTTCACTAGCATCGCATTGGCTTGCAGGGCAAACAGCATATAAATACTGATAACAAGCGGCAGTATGACACTGGCAATTTTAAACATGCTTCCTACAACTTGAAAACGCATCGCAGTGCTTAAACGCCGACAGGAATGTGCATCAAGCAAACAGAGCAAAATCACCAGCACCACCCAGTGCACGAGAGACAAATAAAATGGATACTCTAGTTGGCTGTGCAATCCGATAGGGAGCAACAACGAAATCCATAGCAGCCTGTTATTTCTGGGCGCCTTGATAAATAGCCATAAAACGATCGAGACAAAGAGCATCATTGCAAACAAAGCCACGATGCCGCCTTCTACAGTCCAAAATAACAACTCATTATGTGGGTGCTCTAATGCCTGAATGCCTACAGGATAACTTGGATCAAGAGCATGCTGCGCAGCGGTATAGTCGAGATAGCGCGCTTCAAACTGTCCAAAACCTACACCTTGCCAAAAATTGGCTTTTATCATGCCAGCTGTTTGCAGATAAATATCTGCACGGTTCGAGCCTAATTGCAATTTATTATTGAGCAACATTTGCGCTTGCGAGTTAAAAGAAGCAAACGCCCCACTTAATAAAAGCCCCGCAGCACAGCTTAGCAGCCAGCTACGCAGCAATTTTTTCTGCTTACTTTGATAAATATGCGCGGCAATCAATGTAATAACCGCGACCATTGCAAGCCATCCAGTACGGGATGCAAGCAGCACCAGTATTGGCACAAATAGAACTGGCGCTGCATGTAACAATATTGATTTCAATCTGTTATTTGAATACGTAGCAGACTCAGAGCTAGTAACGCGGCATGCAGCCATATCCGTTGTTGTTGTAACGACTTTTTTGTCCACAATAACAGCCAGCAAACAGCCCGTTATCGCAAGCCCAGTCGCAAGAAAACTGGCCATCACATTTGGCTGCTGGAAAATTCCACTTAAACGCGCGTCAGAAAATAATGGAAGCCATGCATAATCTGCGGGCAACAGCAAACGCATGTAGCTAAATGTTGATGCGATGAACACCGCAAGTAAAATCAGCCACAGGATAAACCTGTTATAACGCTTTACATTGCACTGCTGCAATAAAGCAAAAAGAAGTAGCCCGCCCCACAGCGTTAACAACCGCTCTTGAGAAAACGCCCAACTTGATTCTGCATAAAAAACAGGAACCGTGAGCAGCAGACAGATCAAAAACAACCACAGCGTAGCCTTGGAAAAGTAAATCCTTTTTGCTTGCGAAAAACGGTAACAGCCTAGGCCCAAAACCAAACTCAGCGCAATCCAACTTGTCGCATTAAATGACAAAGCAAGTCCAGTTCCGCCAAAATGACGCATGGGAATATGCATCGCAAATAAAAACAGCCCCCCGAGGGCTATCACCGGACTGGGGGCCTTAAAATAACGCATAAGCGCAGATTGGATTGACGCTCCAAAATTAATCATTGCAAGCCTTATGTTGTTCTTATTATAAATAGCTTTAAATCAAGACATTAAGTGTAGTTTTTTTTGGCATCAAAGCATAGCTTTTAAAAATCTAGCTGTATGCGAAACCGTCACTTTGGCCACATTTTCTGGCGTTCCCTGCGCAATGATTTGCCCGCCACCGCTTCCCCCCTCAGGACCCAAATCGATGATCCAATCTGCCGTCTTGATCACATCCAAATTATGCTCAATAACCACAATCGTATTACCATGATCACGAAGGCGGTGCAGCACAGCTAACAGCTGTTCAATATCGTAAAAATGCAGACCTGTCGTCGGCTCATCCAAAATATACAATGTATTGCCAGTATCGCGTTTTGAAAGCTCACGCGCCAATTTTATGCGCTGTGCTTCGCCGCCTGAAAGCGTCGTTGCGGCCTGACCGAGACAAATATAAGAAAGACCAACGTCCGTTAAAGTTTGCAGCTTGCGCGCAATCGCGGGAATCGGCGCAAAAAAGACCAACGCGTCTTCGACAGTCATATTCAGCACTTGATCGATGTTTTTTCCTTTATACAAAATATCGAGGGTTTCGCGATTATAACGTTTACCGTGGCAAGCATCGCAAGGAACGTAAACATCCGGCAGAAAGTGCATTTCCACTTTGATCACACCATCGCCCTGACAAGCTTCGCAGCGCCCACCTTTGACATTAAAACTAAAACGTCCAACTTTATAGCCTCGTGAACGCGCCTCTTGCGTGCCTGCAAACAACTCGCGGATTGCCGTAAAAATGCCGGTATAAGTTGCAGGATTTGAGCGAGGCGTACGACCAATGGGACTTTGGTCAATGGCAATCACCTTGTCGAGATGCTCAAGGCCATTGATGCTTTTATAAGGCGCAGGTTCACTGAAGGCCGCGCCATTCAAGACGTTATGTGCGATGGGGAAAAAGGTGTCGTTGATTAATGTTGACTTACCTGAACCCGAAACACCCGTTATGCAAGTGAAAAGCCCCACCGGTAGCGTTAGCGTGACATTTTTTAAGTTGTTACCGCTAGCCCCTTTCAACGTAATTAGCTTCGTTTTGTCGAGCGGTACCCTTTTTTGCGGCACAGCGATCATGCGCTTGCCACTCAAATATTGCCCCGTCAGCGATTGCTCAGCTGCAATGATCTGATGGTAATCGCCCTGAGCGACAACCTGCCCGCCATGCACCCCAGCTCCTGGGCCAATATCAATGATGTGATCAGCGGCGCGAATAGCATCTTCATCATGCTCAACGACAAGCACGGTATTACCAAGATCACGAAGATGCAGTAAAGTCGCAAGTAAGCGTTCGTTGTCACGTTGATGCAGGCCAATCGACGGCTCATCAAGCACATACATCACACCAACAAGACCAGCGCCAATTTGACTTGCTAAGCGGATCCTTTGCGCTTCACCACCAGACAATGTGTCCGCGCTGCGCTCAAGGCTTAAATAATTCAACCCAACGTTGACCAAAAAGCTCAGCCTTTCATTGATCTCTTTTAAGATTTTTTCGGCAATTTGCGCACGTTGCCCAGTTAGTTGCAATGATGAAAAAAATGCGACCGCCTGTGCAATACTCATTGCACAAATGCTCGGCAGATTAGTTTCATCGATAAACACGTGTCTTGCTGATAAACGCAACCTGCTGCCGCTACAATCAGTGCAAGTTTGATCCGCGATATATTTAGATAAATCCTCGCGCACCGCCATCGAATCAGTGTCACGATAGCGCCGCTCAAAATTTGTCAAAACACCTTCAAACGGATGCTTTCTAACTGTCGTATCACCACGATCATTTACATAAGTAAAAGCGACTTGCTCGCCAGCCGAGCCATACAAAATGACTTGCTGCACTTTAGCTGGCAGCGTTTTCCAAGCCGTATCGAGATCAAACTGATAATGGCTGGCCAGCGATTTTAGCATCTGGAAGTAATAAAAATTTTTCTTATCCCATCCGCGGATCGCACCACCTGCAATGCTGAGCGAATCATCTGGCACAACACGTTTAGGATCAAAATATTGCTGCACACCAAGTCCGTCACAGGTTGGACAAGCGCCCGCAGGATTGTTAAATGAAAAAAGACGTGGCTCAAGTTCTTGCATGCTGTAGCCGCAATGCGGGCAAGCAAAGTTGGCAGAAAAAATAATGTCTTCTTGCTCGCCGTCCATAAAGCTTATCACCGCGCTACCATTAGCCAGCTGCAGCGCAGCTTCAAATGACTCTGATAGACGCAGCGCTAAATCTTGGCGCACTTTAAAGCGGTCCACCACCACTTCAATGGTATGTTTTTTATGTAACTCTAGAGTTGGCGGATCAGAAAGATCACAGATTTCACCATTAATACGCGCGCGAATAAACCCCTGCGCCATCAAAGATTCCATGGTCTTAATATGCTCGCCTTTACGTTCTTTCACGATCGGAGCGAGCAACATTAATTTGCAACCTTCAGGCTCTGACAAAACCTTATCCACCATTTGGCTTATAGTTTGCGCCTGCAGCGTAATGTTATGTTTTGGGCAACGCGGATCCCCGACACGCGCATACAAAAGACGCAAGTAGTCGTAAATCTCGGTGATTGTTCCTACGGTAGAGCGCGGGTTATGCGAAGTCGACTTTTGTTCAATTGAAATAGCTGGAGACAAACCGCCAATATAATCAACATCAGGTTTTTCCATCAACGAAAGAAACTGGCGCGCATAAGCAGATAAAGACTCTACATAACGGCGCTGACCTTCAGCATATAAAGTATCAAACGCTAATGATGATTTTCCTGATCCAGAAAGGCCGGTGATCACAATCAATTTATTGCGCGGAATTGAAAGAGTGATGTTTTTTAAATTGTGGGTACGGGCACCACGAATATCGATTTGATCCATGCGATTTATTCCAGCTAAACCAAGATGACTTATCCTAACAATTTTTATTCAATTGCCACACTAGAATATTAACCTATTGAATACAAAGAGATTATTATGGATGCTGGCCATAAGTTTAACACATTTTGCCCTCAAGAGGTCACTACAAGAGGTCACTACAACCTGTCTTTGCCTACAGCCTTCCGAATTAACCCTCACTATCAGAGTAAAGAGACTCATAAGACTTATTTCACAACCATCAAGAAGCATAACACCTTCTATATGCGAGTCTTCTATCGTGGTAGTGATAAAAATGAAAGCGCTACCGTATCACTTAGGACAAACAATAGGCGAGAAGCAAAGATGAACAGCAGCTACCTCAAAGATAGACTCTTAGAGCAAGCAGGAAGCTATAGAGATTTTAGTCAAATGAAAGAAGCCCTCAAACAGATAGCCAAGAATGAGCTACTGAGTCATTCAAAACAGCCTTGGAGATACTATCTGGCTAACATTCTCTATGCACAAGAAGCTCAACAAGAAGCTCAGACAGTTGAGCAAATAAAATAGAGATATTGTCAAATCTGGTGTATGGGGTCGGTTAGGCAGCATTCCTGTCTGACTCATCCAGCACCTGCATTCCATCCTTGAATTTCACGTTATCCACTACCAGCTTTAGCAGCGCAAACCCCTGTAGGCGCCGCCA
>JBOFRL010000049.1:0-1692 GCA_051650965.1 Vibrionaceae bacterium | reverse complement strand
GAAACAGCCAAAGCTAATGGATTGATCCCTTACGACTATTTGGTCGCGTGCTTAAATGAAATGTGCCAATCAGAACCCGATATCGAGCGTCTCCTACCATGGAATTTTGTACAAGGTGTGGTTGGCTAGACGCTCACGTTCGAAGAGTTCAAGACGCTTCGTTGCGTGCCAAGATCCACGTAATGTCGTTCTATAACGAACTTGTGAGTCCCATATTTCGCGGCAACACGCGAGAGCAGTTATCGAGCAATGCGCGAAGCCAATATCCTACAACATTCTTTACACCAATTCTTCTCTAAACTTCACCTGAAATGATTAAACAGCTTGATGCTGGCCTCTAAAAAGCATTGCATCTCCATCACCAGCTCAAAGCTCGAGTAGGCCGGATAAGCAGCGTCGATGTAAGCTTTAGAGCCGCCTTCATCACGAACTGCGCCTTCCACCAAAATGAGCTCGCCAAACCCAATATTTGGCTGCAGTGCACCGGCAGATCCCACGCGCACAATAGCTTGCGCGCCGCTTCGTGCAAGCTATTCTACCGCGATCAGCATCGACGGAGCGCCGATCCCCGTGCTGCAGATAGTGAACGATTTCCCCGCGTAATCGCCATTGAAGAGGCGGTATTCACGGTTTTCCGCGACAAGCTCTGCATTATCGAGCAGACGAGCGATGCGGTTTGCCCGACTGAGCTCACCGCATACCACAACGCGCGGCGCAGTTTTTGCGATACGAATGTGGGGCTGAATACTCATGCAGTTGCCCTTTGAGCCATGGTTTTGTCTGCGTTTTGCTGAGCGCTTTGCATCCACGCGCGGGTGCCGTTGGCTGCAACGAAAAGCAAAATCGCGTACTCGATAGAGAGTGCATACACGCCTTGCACGGCATAAATTCCGACGCTGATGATGTTGATCACCACCCACAAAATCCAGTTTTCCACGTATTTACGCGTCATCAAGATCTGTGCGACAACCGAAAGCACCGTGATGGTCGCATCCCAGAATGGAAACGCGTCTGGTGATAATACTGGGCGCTCTAGCTGTGCACCGAGCAAATTTAACAGATCAACGGTAATGTTGGCTAAAGAGAAAAACACCGGATCGATGTAAATAGTCATGAGAATAATGCTGATCACACTGATCCCAGCCGTTAGCACCAGTTTTGGTCGGCTCATCCAGCGAACAAGCAGCGTGTCGCCTTGCGTGTTGGGGCGCGTCCACGCATACCAGCCATAAATGTTGGCGCAGAAGAAAAACAGCTGAAGCAGCAATAATCCATAGAGTTGAATTTGATAAAAAATCACCGCAAACAGCGTGACGTTGATCAAACCAAAAAGGTAATTAATGGTTTTCTCTTGGCTTGCAAACCAGATACACAGCAAACCAAACAGCGTTCCCACCGCTTCAATCCAGGACATGGCATATCCGCCACCAATAGGGATATTAACGAGGGTGTGGTTAATATTAAAAAGAGCCATCAGATCCATCATGCTTGATCTCTCATTGTTATGGGATGGCCACTATAAAACCTTGGAGCATAATCAAAAAGGACTTTTATCGTGAGCGTCTAGCCAACCACACCTTTTACAAAATTCCATGGTAGGAGACACTCGATATCGGGTTCTGATTGGCACATTTCATTTAAGCACGCGACCAAATAGTCGTAAGGGATCAATCCATTAGCTTTGGCTGTTTC
>JBOFRL010000048.1:0-1566 GCA_051650965.1 Vibrionaceae bacterium | reverse complement strand
GATCAGGGCTATCGCGGCCGCTGCAGTAAACCCACATGTAACTGTTTGTTTTTTCTGATTGAAGTACGTTAACGGGGGTTTCGTCGGCGTGCAATGCGTTTTGCTGCAACAATTCGACTCTTAATCGCTCGACGAGAGGTTTCAGTAGCAACGCACTTTTGCCGATCCAGCTACTCATGGTTTGGCGGCTAAGTTCGATGTCATGCTGCGCAAACAGCGATTCTAGGCGATACAGCGGCAGTGCGAACTGAAATTTGCTGGTGATGATCTGCGAAAGAAGGCTTGCCGTTGCGACCCCTTTTTTTATCGGTGTTGGCGGCATCAGCGCTTGCTTGATAGGAGTGCTCGTTTGTGAATTTTCACACGCGCGACAGGCATATTTAGGCCTAACGTGCACTATTACTTTGATTTGAGCGGGAATAAATTCCAGTTTTTCTGATTTATCTTCGCCAATTTTGTGCAGTGGACCTTGGCAGCAGGGGCATTTTTTGTCCTCAATGTCATGGATCACTTCTTGGCGCGGTAAATGTTGTGGCAGAGGCTTTCTTTTAGGTGCTTGGCGTGGACGAGTGAGCTGTTTTAATTCTTCTTTTGCTTGCTCTAGAATTTTTTCAGCTTCGTTAAATTCATCAAGTGGCGCAACAAACTCTTCGGCGCTTTTGCCAAATTGTTTTTGCTGCGCGAGCCGCCACTGCGCTTCGAGCTTAGCAATAATCGCATCTTTTTGTGCCAGCAGTTGCTCGAGCTCAGCAATGCGCTTTTCTAGTGCAAGAATGTGTTCTGTCATGCCGCTATCTTAATCGATACGCGGCTAAATTTTAAGATGCGATTTGTTATTACAGTACTTTTTTGTCTCTCGTATCGATAGGTTGATGGCCAATCACATCGAGCCCATTCAGCAGCCACTGTAGCTGCTCCTTTGTGATCACCATGCTCGGCGTGATTTTTTGTGGCCATTTAAATTTGTGCTTGTCTAACCGCTTGTACCACAAGGCAAAACCAGTGCTATCCCAATATAATATTTTGATCTTATCGCGGCTTTTATTGCAAAAAACAAACAATGCACCGCTAAGTGCTGACAATTCTAGCTCCGCTTCGACTAGGGAAGCGAGGCCATCAATTGATTTACGAAAATCAACATAATGCGAGCACAAATAGACGCAAGACGGCTTAACAAACATTTTCATGCGCTAAGTCCTTTAATAATCGCAATAATAAACTCTGGCTTTAAATTTTCTGCCAAAGTAAGCAAGCCTGTGCGGGTATCGAATTGTAGGGCGCAAGATTTTGCAACATCGTTTGTGGTAGCTGATTGTATTACTTGAATAAAATTTTTTGGTGATGCGGCTGTAAGTTGCGGTGCAAGCTCAGCCTCTGACTGAATAGAAGAGGCAAGTTGCGAGCGCCTAGAATAAAACGTGGTAAGAGAAACATTGTTTTGCTTACAAAATTCGGTGGTTGTGCCACTAAACGCAGCGTGCTGCGCGAATAACTGCTGCCACTGTGCCTGAGTTCGTTTAATTGCCATAAGTTGCTCCAGAACAAAATGAAGCCACTATTTTCAAG
>JBOFRL010000047.1:0-1283 GCA_051650965.1 Vibrionaceae bacterium | reverse complement strand
ACCGACAAAGATAAGAGAGCTGCGAAGGTGAGCAGGTGAACATTTATGTGAAAGCCGTGTGAGGGAAAACCTCATGCACGGAATTGAAGAGGGGTCGCTGGATAAGGGAAAACCGAAGCCAGTGACCTACTCTACATTTTATTAAAAATAACAAACAGATAGATTTGTTGTGATTGCTAATAAAAAACTGAATATTATCCGATAGGCCATTATGCTCGATCACGATCACAACTTAGCCACGCGCACACTGAGTCTAAATGAGCTGCAGCAGCTTCTTTTAGGCTCGTTTGGCGAATACCGCACAGGATCGTTTTCTACGCTAATGATGCGGCTACGCAACACCAGCGAAACGCCAAGAACGCAGCAGCAGCAGCCGAGATCGCAGCTGCAAGTGATGCAGCAATTCTTGCAGGCGCAGCATGCCGCCACACCGGCTAGTGGCGTCACAGCAGGCGAGCCAACCCGCCCGCAGCTTGAGTCAGTGATCAGAGCAATAGCCTGTTATGAAGAGCAGCCTGCGGCTCAGTCACAACATCCAGCTTTAAATGCGGCGCAGGCTTATCGCGAGGCCCGACAAGCGCTCCATGCCAGTCAGTCCTCAGGGACTTTAGCGCTATCAATTCTGACTAACCACAGGAATAGAAACAGACCAACCTCAAACACAACTGAGCAGCAGCGGCGCTCAGCCTGTGAAGCTGCAAAGCAGCTGAGATCATTGCTTGCAGACAATCATGTTTTTACAGCAAACCCAAAGCAAAGAGCCAATTTGTTTTTGCATTTTAATACGTTAATTAAGAGTAAGTTACAGTCGTCACTGCCACGCTCTACGGGTGAGCTTGACTTAGTTGTCAACACACATGACAGCTATGGTGAAAGCACACGCCTAAACTATTTGCAGATCATGACAGCGAGCTTACGAGGTTCCCCTGATGTGCAGATTGTGAGAGAAATCAATTCCTTACTAGAAACAGAACTCACATCGACGATTACGTTTGCACAAGTTTTAGTGCCGCATGCCAGTGATCACATGAACGGCGCTGCGATCTTAAAAGCGTTTAACAAACTCACGCCTAATGAGAAGCAGTTATTTTTATTAAAATGGTCGCGCGCCACCTTAAAAATTTGTCAATTAGTCAACCGAGAACGAGATATTGTCAAATCTGGTGTATGGGGTCGGTTAGGCAGCATTCCTGTCTGACTCATCCAGCACCTGCATTCCATCCTTGAATTTCACGTTATCCACTACCAGCTTTAGCAGCGCAAACCCCTGTAGGCGCCGCCAC
>JBOFRL010000046.1:0-37709 GCA_051650965.1 Vibrionaceae bacterium | reverse complement strand
ACGAGCGCCCACACAGATTGCATAGGTTAAATTGTTAAAGAGCGTTGACTTTTCAAGGTGTTACCTCGTTGGTCGAGGTGCGCATTCTACGCAATGTGGATTTTAAGTCAATACTCAAATCACACTTTTTTTATTTTTTGTGAATTTTTTTAAAAACCCGCTATCCAAGGCTCCTGTAACAGAATGTTTAAGATATTAATAAGTTATAACCCCACCTCTGTAGTGATGAGCATGAAACACAATATGTTACGCCCGCACCAAAATAACTTCCCCACAGTCGGGGAAAACACTTACCTCGATCCCTCCTGCGTGATCATTGGCGATGTGCAGCTTGGCAAACATTGCAGCGTTTGGCCGCTGGTGGTTATGCGCGGCGACGTCAATAGCATTCGCATTGGCGATCGCAGCAATATTCAAGATGGCAGCGTTTTGCATGTCACGCATAAAAATGAAGAAAATCCAAATGGTTACCCCGTTGTGATCGGCGAAGACGTGACAGTCGGGCACAAAGTGATTTTGCACGGCTGCACCATTGGCGATCGCGTTTTGGTGGGAATGGGCAGCACCATTTTGGACGGCGCAGTGATTGAAAGTGACGTTATCGTGGGAGCGGCGAGCCTCGTTGCGCCAAATAAGCGTTTACAATCAGGCTTCTTATATATGGGCAGCCCAGCAAAAGCCGTGCGCCCACTGACAGAGCAAGAGCGCGCATTTTTGCCAAGATCGGCGGATAACTATGTCAGGTTAAAAGAAAGCTATAAGTAAGCGCCAGCGTTTTAGCTACTTAACGTGCGCCGCAGCTCGCGCAGCACCTGTGTGGCACTAGGCCGAATGCCGCGCCACACGGTAAAACTTTCCGCCGCCTGCGCGACTAGCATGCCCAGCCCATCCATGACAAATAGCGCGCCATTATCCGTAGCCCACTGATTAAACACCGTGACGCCCTTGCCATACGCCATGTCATACACCAGCGTTTGCGGGCCAATGATATGCGAGCTCACCGCCGGCAGCGCGCCACTTAAACTCGCCGCGGTTGCATTAATGATCAGATCAAATGGCTCTGATAACTGTTGAAAATCCGCGTATTGCAGCTCGGCAGTGCCCGCCCACGCAGCAAAGTCGCCCACCAATTGCGCCGCTTTTAGCGCCGAGCGATTCGCAATGACAAGCCTTTTAGGCTGCTGCTGCAACAGCTCAAAAAGCACGCCGCGCGCCGCACCGCCCGCACCTAACAGCAAAACGCTGCTCTTTTCTAAACTAACGTGATGATTTTTAAGGTCTTGGATCAAGCCATAACCGTCGGTGTTATCGCCCAAAATGCCGCCATCATCGAGCCACTTCAACGTGTTCACCGCGCCCGCAAGCTGCGCGCGCTTAGTTAATTGTTTAGCAAAACCAAATGCTTGCTCTTTAAAAGGTAAAGTGACATTGCAGCCACGGCCGCCATTTGCAAAAAAATGCGCAGCTGTCGGCAAAAACTTATCTAAAGGCGCTTCCAGCGTCTGATAATGCATCTGCTGCCCCGTCTGGCGCGCAAATAATGTGTGGATAAACGGTGACTTACTGTGTGAAACCGGATTACCAATCACAACATAATTATCCATTTTTTCTCCAGAAGAATAATTGGCAGCCACGCTTAGCCTAACCCGCGCGAATAATTTTGCCGGTTTTCGCATCACAAATTTGCGAGGGATTGGCAGCAATGCCCACCTCTGCCTGCAAAATAAAGGGTAAGCTGGCGCCAAACTGCGCGGCGACTTCCTCCGCCGTTTTGCACGGCGGCTGACCGCTTAAATTGGCGCTCGTCGAAATCACAGGCGCGCCCCACGCTTGGCACAGCTGGCGCACCGGCTCATGCGCGCTCACACGCACCGCGATCGTACTAAATTGCCCGCAAATCCAATCGGAAGCTTTCGCTGCCGCAGGCACAAGCCACGTCACCGGCCCCGGCCCCGGCCAGCTGGCCTTGATAGCCTCAAATTGCTGCGGCGCAAGCTGGGTGAAATCGACAAAACCGTCCAACTGCTCAATGGAGGCGGCGATCAAAATCAGCCCCTTACTTTTTTCGCGCTGCTTTAACGCAAGCAACGCTTTGATAGCAGAAATATTTTGCGGATCGCAGCCCAACCCAAACACCGCTTCGGTCGGGTAGGCGATCGTTTTACCTTCGCGCAGCGCTTGCACACAACCACTTACATCACCAATCACAAACTCACCTACGCAATACAACAGTTAACTTTGTTTTTTTTGACATTTTTTATCCGCGCACAGCAAAACCGCCCCCGCCGCAAGGCGTTTTTCCATTAAAAGGGGAAAGTGACAGTGCGCGCAAACGCCCACAACAGGCTGATAATTCATCACAAATTTGCAGGCAGGAAATCCAGAGCAGCCATAAAACTGGCCACCGAAGCGCGACTGCTTTTGCTGTAGCGCGCCGCTTTGGCATTTTGGACACGCAGGCAAAGTGGCCGGCGCCGTATCGGCGTCACTCGCCTTTGCGCTCGCCTGTGTATAGGAACACGCAGGATACTGCAAGCAGCTGATATACATGCCAAATCGCCCTTGGCGCAGCACCAGAGGCGCGGCGCATGCAGGGCAATCGACATCGAGCTGCTTGACGATCTGCGGCTTGTCTGCATGCAGCGATTTAGTAAATTTGCAGACGGGATAAGCTTCGCACGCATAAAAAACACCGCGCGCGGTCTTTTTTATCACAAGTTGGCTTTGGCAAGTTGGGCAGCGCTGCGCTGTTTTTGACTTTTCTTCAACAAAATCAAATAAGTTACTATCAATTTTTCGCGCCAACCCTGTTAGCCTCTAGTGTAAATAGCCTTCCTCTGAGCTGGTGTAAAGCAGATCTTCCATCTGATCATACGCATTTTCATTGCCTGGCACGTTGAAAAGCACCATTAAAACAATCCACTTCAGATCGTCTAAGGTAAACTCGTTCGTATCAAGCTCCATCACTCTATCGATGACCATTTCGCGCGTCTGGGCATTAAGCACGCCGATTTGCTGCAAAAACATCAAAAAGCCGCGACATTCTATATCAATTCGCACCATTTCTTCAGCAGTAAATATGCGCGTTGCCGTCGTTTGCGTATTGCCAGTCAAGTACGGAATTTTATCTGTTTCTTGCAACTGGGCTAATTTTTCAAGCCAATCAAGCGCTTTGATAATGTCGCTTTGGTGAAACCCAGCTCGTTCTAACTCATTAGCCAGCTCGTCTTGATCCACCATCAACTCGATATCGCTGTGGATATAAGTTTCAAAGAGGTACATTAAGATATCCATCATGACTTGCTTCTCCTCGTTTTGATATAGCCACCAGGTACAGCTAACACCAACCCCTGAAGTTCAAGTTCTACTAACTGCATCATAATTTCATTAACGGGCAGACCACAACGCTGCGCAAGTACATCAACACATGTCACTTCATCTCCAACGCTAGCAAGTAGCGAAGAAGAGGGCAAATGTTGCGATAAAAAAGCTGAGCTTTCAGCTGTTACATTTTGTTCTATAACACAATTTGACAAGACGCCCACTTGCGATAGCACATCTTGCACCGACTCGACCAAAAATGCACCTTGCTTGATAAGCCCATTGCAACCGCTGCCGAAAGGGTCGCCAATGGCATGCGGCAATGCAAATACGTCGCGCCCCTGCTCCAATGCCAGTTTGGCTGTGATGAGCGAGCCGCTGTCGGCCGTCGCTTCAATCACCAGCACGCCCACCGCTAAGCCGCTGATAATGCGGTTGCGGCGCGGGAAAAATTCTGGACGCGGCGGCGTCCACGGCCACAGCTCAGAAACGAGCGCGCCAGACTGCGTGATTTCACTTGCCAGCGCTTGATGCGCTTTGGGGTAAACAACGTCCAGCCCCGAGCCCAATACCGCAACGGTCAAGCCATTCGCCGTTAACGCGCCGCGATGCGCGCGTCCATCAATCCCTAAAGCAAGGCCGCTTGTGATAACAAACCCTTGCTGAGCAAGCTCTTGTGCAAACTCCAGCGCACAAGACAAACCATTTGGCGTTGCCGTGCGGCTGCCGACAAGCGCAAGCTGCGGCAAACTCAGCACATCGGCATTGCCTTGCACAAACAACATGCGCGGCGCAGAGCCAATTTGCTTTAATAAATAAGGATATAACGGATCTAAAGCGCACAAGACATGACAATCTGGCCGCTGTGCCCAGCTTAGCGCTTGTTCAATTTTTTGCGGATCTGCTGTGCGAAAACTTTTGATCTGCTCGAAAGAAAAACCAATATCAAGCAACGCACTATCATCAAAAACATCGAGATTGGCAAAACTATGCGGCTCTAGCGCGCGTTCAAAAACAAGCTTCGCAAGCTTTGGCACCGAAGCGAGCTTAAAAAGACGCGCTAGCGCCTGTTCATTCACGACACAGTTCCACAGCGGTGCCAACAGAGATGGGCTGCTGCGCAGTTTTCACTTTAGCTAAACTAAAATACGGAAAAACTTGCACAATATTAAGCTCGCCAATCGCTTGTTTAGGCAGCGTGTAGCTTGCATCTTGGTGCCACTTTTTATACTCATAGCTGGCATCATCATTTTCGCCAAATTGAGTCGCTCGGCGGCCGTTCACATCGACTTGCTTCGCGATTGCGGTGAGGCTATAGCCCTGATGCAAACCGTCGCGCAGGCCGAGATTGACCACAACTAGCTCATCAAGTCCCGCGTAGCGGCGGCCGTTGATCTGCCCCTCAATCGCCCCTTTAGCGCACAGCTCACGCGCATTGGTAGAACGTGACGTGTACTTTTTGAGCAGATACGGGCGCAGCAAAATATCATTGGGGCGCACCTCTTGATATTGCGATTGCAGCGTCATTCGCGTCATTTTTCCGTCGTGTTGCAAGACCTTAGCCATCGCGACGTACTCTAGACTGACCATCTCGATCTCTTTTTTGCCCACTACGCGCTTAAAAGTAGCCATCGGCCGATAAACCGCCCAAGGCTCCTGCGAAAGCTGCGCATCCACAAAAAAAGTCATCGATTTATCAATAAATTGCAGCTCATTTTGGCTGCCAAGCACACGCGGCGCCGGCGCTAACGCCTTTTTATTCACGAGTGTTGCGCCTAACGCTTGCGCCATCTGCTGTTGTACCGCCATGGGCGGCGCACCGACGCGAACTTCTTTATTTTTCTCGCCTTCTTCGCCAAAATACGGCAAAGACACCTCACTGTGATCGGGTGCCACCGCAGAGGGAAGCGGGGGAATATGCTGGTGTTGATGCATTTCACCAGTTTGAGCCGCCGAAGCTGAAACTAACAAACTGATCACCAATGCTTTTTTAGCCATCGATACTCTCTTTAGAAAATAATCTGCCTTATTGATGCTGTCATTTGAATGGCAAAATGTCTAGAATTAGCCCAATTATCACCTCCCGATTGGGCACAGCTCACTTTATTAATGAGAATTAAATGAGTCTATTACAAGTTTTAACCTTTCCGGATGAGCGCCTTCGCACGATTGCAAAACCAGTTAAAGAAGTAACCGCTGAAATTCAAGCAATTTGCGATGACATGCTTGAAACCATGCATGCAGAAGAGGGCATTGGCCTCGCCGCGACGCAAGTGAATATCCACCAACAAATCGTTGTGATCGACGTTTCAGAAAATGGCGACCAGCCTCTTGTGCTGATAAACCCAGTCATCGTTAAAAAAGAGGGCGAATGCAGCATTGAAGAGGGCTGTTTGTCGGTGCCAGAAGCGAGGGCGATGGTGCCGCGCGCCGCGAACGTAACGGTGCAAGCGCTTGACAGAAATGGCAAAAAATTTGAACTCGCCGCTGACGGGCTGCTCGCCATCTGTATTCAGCACGAGCTTGATCACCTAAGCGGCAAGCTGTTTGTCGATTACCTGTCGCCATTAAAACGTAACCGCATCAAAGCAAAACTTGAGAAAAACAAGCGCGCTCAACAAAAAGAAAAAGAGAGCTGAGGTCATTTTGAAACCATCATTACGCATTATCTTTGCTGGAACCCCCGACTTTGCGGCAACGCACCTGAGCGCTTTGCTTGACTCTCATCACCAAGTAGTAGCGGTGTACACGCAGCCGGACAAACCGGCGGGGCGCGGCAACAAGCTCACCGCCAGCGCAGTTAAAAAAATCGCGCAAGAGCACAATATCGCGCTTTATCAGCCCAAGTCGCTGCGCAAAGCCGAAGCACAAACCGAGCTTGCCAGCATTGACGCGGATGTGATGGTCGTGGTCGCCTACGGGCTCATTCTCCCTAAAGCTGTGCTCGAAACACCACGCCTTGGCTGCATCAACGTGCACGGCTCTTTGCTGCCAAAATGGCGCGGCGCGGCGCCCATTCAACGTGCAATCTGGGCCGGCGACGACGAAACGGGCGTGACCATCATGCAGATGGACGAAGGGCTCGACACCGGCGACATGCTCTCTATCGCGCGCGTTAAAATTGAGCCAACGCAAACCAGCGCGGATTTGTACCACAAATTGGCTGAGCTTGGGCCGCCAACGCTTATTTCATGTTTAGACGATATCGCACAAGCAAAAATAACGCCGCAAAAACAAGATGATAGCCTCGCGACGTATGCGCACAAACTCACTAAAGAAGAGGCGGGCATTGACTGGAGCATGAGCGCGGTCGCCATCGAGCGCTGCATTCGCGCCTTTAATCCGTGGCCTGTGAGCTATTTTTCGCTTACCATCCCAACCGGCGAAACGATTGACATCAAAGTGTGGCAAGCGCACGTGGACAACGCCGCGCCAAATGCCGCGCCCGGCACAATCCTTTTTGCCGACAAACGCGCGATTGGTGTGGCGACTGGCGATGGCACGCTCTGCTTGACCTCTTTGCAAATTCCAGGAAAAAAAGCCATGGACGTCGCGAGCCTGTTAAATGCGCGCCAAAACTGGTTTACTCCGGGAACACTTCTTTTGCGCAAACAATCTCTTTGAGCGCGCGCAGCACAGGTCCCCACTTTAGCCGCAACAAAGGCGCACAGTGCTTACAGCTGTTGCCGCTAAAGTAAACCCTGCTAGAAACCATCAACATTTACGCCACTATTTTTGAATAAATTCAATTTATTACAAATACTTTAGCCAAAGACCAAGGGATCCCCCTCATGAATATTAGAGCCGTTGCTGCTGAGGTTATTTTCTCAGTCGTTGATAAAGGTGAATCGCTTTCCAGCGCGCTTCCTGCTGGACAGAAAAAAATCGCACTGCGCGACGGCGCGTTGCTGCAAGAGATCTGCTACGGCGTGCTGCGCTGGCTGCCGCGCCTCGAGGCGATTGTCGCCCAGCTCATGGACAAACCGCTAACCGGCAAGCAGCGCGTTGCACACCACCTGCTGCTGGTTGGAATTTACCAGCTAAGCTTTATGCGCATTCCCGCTCACGCGGCGGTGACCGAAACGGTGGACGCGGTGACGACGCTCAAAACGCCGCAGCTGCGCGCGCTAATTCACGCGGTGCTGCGCAGCTATCAGCGCCAAAGCGAGCAGCTTGAGCAAAATGCGCTCAGCAAAGACGCAGGAAAATATTGCCACCCCGGCTGGCTGCTTAAAGCGCTGCAAAATACTTATCCGGATCAATGGCAAGCGATTGTTGAAGCGAACCATCAACGTGCGCCGATGTGGCTACGCGTCAACCGCGCTCATCACAGCGCCGCCTCCTACCAACAATTGCTGGCTGAGCACGACATCGAAAGCCTGCCGCATCCCACCGCGCCAGACGCTTTGCAGCTGCTGCGGCCAACTGACGTAGCTAAACTTCCCGGCTTTGCAGACGGCTTTTGCTCAGTGCAAGACGCCGCCGCGCAGCTTGCGGTTGAGTATTTAGCGCCACAGGCCAATGAGCTGATCCTCGACTGCTGCGCCGCTCCTGGTGGTAAAACCTGCCACATTTTAGAGCGCGAGCCGCAGGCAAAAGTGGTCGCCGTCGACATTGAGCCAAGCCGTATCTTGCGCATCCACGACAACCTCAACCGACTTTCGCTACAAGCCGAGGTGATTTGCGGCGACGCCAGCAACCCCGATAACTGGTGGCAAGGTGCAATGTTCGATAAAATTTTACTTGATGCGCCGTGCTCAGCGACGGGCGTGATCCGCCGTCATCCCGACATAAAATGGCTGCGCAAAGCGCCTGATATCGAGCAACTCGCTATTTTACAAGGACAAATATTGTCCAATCTGTGGGAAAAATTAAAAAGTGGTGGTACGCTGGTTTATGCAACCTGCTCCATCATGGCGCAAGAAAATCAACAGCAAATCACTGATTTTCTTAACAAAAATAAAAATGCAATCTTGCAAACAGGTACCTTGGATAGTCCTGGTCGACAGATCCTCCCCGGCGAACAAAACATGGATGGATTTTATTACGCGGTACTTTGTAAAGCATGAGCGCAACTTCTTTATCATAACGTTTAGGTACTCATGAAAATCATCATTTTAGGGGCAGGCCAAGTTGGCGGAACCCTAGCTGAAAATCTCGTCGGCGAAAATAACGATATCACCGTGGTGGATTCTAACATTGAGCGCCTGCGCGAGCTGCAAGACAAGTGTGACTTGCGCGTCGTGCAAGGTTATGCCAGCCACCCCAGCGTGCTGCAGGAGGCCGGAGCGCAAGATGCTGACATGCTGGTGGCAGTAACCAATTCTGATGAAACCAATATGATTGCGTGCCAAATCGCCTTCACTTTGTTTAACACGCCCAATCGCATCGCGCGTATTCGCAGCCCGCACTATTTGGCGGTCAAAGAGCAAATTTTCCAAAATGAAGCGTGCCCTGTTGACCATCTGATTGCGCCTGAAGAGCTGGTGATCAACTACGTGATGCGCCTTATCGAATACCCCGGTGCGTTGCAAGTGGCTAATTTTGCAAATAATAAAGTGGGACTGGTGGCAGTTAAAGCCTATTACGGCGGGCCGCTGGTGGGCAATGCGCTCTCGACGCTGCGCGATCACATGCCCAATATCGACACTTGCGTGGCCGCGATTTTTCGCCGCGACCATGCCATTCGCCCACAAGCGACCACTGTGATTGAAGCCAATGATGAAGTGTTTTTCGTCGCGGCCAGCAACCACATTCGCTCGGTAATGAGTGAGTTGCAGCGTTTAGAAAAACCGTATCGGCGCATCATGATTGCTGGCGGCGGCAACATTGGCGCGGGGCTTGCGCAGGCGCTTGAGCACGCTTACAACGTCAAACTGATCGAACGTAACCCCAAGCGCGCCGCTTATCTTTCCGAGCTATTGCAACACACTACCGTTTTTTGCGGCGAGGCGGCCAACGAAGCGCTGCTTCGCGAAGAGCATATCGAGCAAGTCGATGTTTTTATTGCTGTCACCAATGAAGATGAAACCAACATCATGTCAGCGATGCTAGCAAAACAGTTGAAAGCGAAAAAGGTGATGGTGCTGATCCAGCGCACCGCCTACATCGATTTGGTGCAAGGTGGCGTCATTGATATCGCGTTTTCGCCGCAGCAAGCGACGATTTCAGCGCTGCTCACCCACGTGCGACGCGCAGACATGGTCAACGTTTTCTCGCTGCGCCGCGGCGCCGCGGAGGCGATCGAGGCCATCGCGCATGGCGATGCAGCAAGCTCAAAGGTGATTGGCCGCGCCATTGGCGAGATCAAGCTGCCTCCCGGAACCACTATCGGCGCCATTGTTCGTCAAGATGAGGTGATGATTGCTAACGAAAATATTGTGATTGAGCCAGAAGATCATGTTGTTATGTTTTTAGTTAATAAAAAATACATCACTGATGTTGAAAAGCTTTTTCAACCAAGCCCCATTTTTCTGTGATTAATTATGATAAACGTCAAAGCTATTTATTTCGTCATAGGGCTGATCCTCTCCAAAATAGCCGTTTTTATGTACATTCCCACCATCACAGCGCTGCTTACCGGCACCAGCGGCTTTTTTGAGTTTGCGCTTTCGGTTGTGATCACTCACCTTGTCGCGGTGGGCTGCCTTGCTTACGGCAAGACGGAGCAGTTTCAGCTCAAAATTCGCGAAATGTTTGTGATCACCACCTTGGTGTGGCTGATCTGCTGCGTTTTTGCGGCGATGCCGTTCATCTTTATCAACGACATTAGCTTTACCGACGCCTATTTTGAAACCATGTCAGGCGTCACTACGACCGGCTCAACCGTGCTCAGCGGCCTTGACGACATGGCGCCGGCGATTTTGCTGTGGCGCTCCATCTTGCAGTGGCTCGGCGGGGTAGGCTTTATCGTGATGAGCGTTGCGATTTTGCCCTTTTTGAACGTGGGCGGCATGCGGCTGTTCCACACCGAATCGTCCGATTGGTCTGCAAAAGAGAGTCCGCGTACGCAAAGTGTGGCTTCGGGGATCATGCTGGTTTACACCATTTTGACCGCGCTGTGCGCCTTCGCGTATTGGCTCGCGGGAATGACGCCGTTTGAGGCGGTCAACCACGGCATGACCACGCTTGCAACGGCCGGCTACTCCACCTCTGACAGCTCGATGAACAATTTTTCACACGCTGCGCATTGGGTGGGGATCTTCTTCATGTTTGCTGGCGCGCTGCCGTTTTTGCTTTTAAAACAAATTGTTAAGCGTAGAAGCGTTAGCGTTTTGATCAACGATGCGCAGGTGCGCGGCTTTACCATGCTGGTGGTCATAAGCGCGTGCGCAACGGCGGCGTGGCTGACTTTGACCAAAGACTACTCTGTTTTAGATTCGGTGCGCATCTCGCTTTTTAATGTTCTCGCGGTGATCACAACCACCGGTTTTGGGCTGGATGATTTTAGCTCTTGGGGGCCTTTCGCGACGGTGATCTTTATCTTCTTGATGCTGGCCGGCGGCTGCAGCGGCTCGAGCACAGGCGGGGCGAAAATATTTCGCTTCCAAGTCGCATTTGCCCTGTTAAGCAAGCAAATCAAGCAGCTTATTCACCCGTCCGGCGTATTCATTCAGCGTTACAACGGCAAAGAGATCAACGACGACATCGTGCGCTCGGTAGTGGCATTTGCCATCACCTACCTTTTCACCATGTTGCTACTCGCGATTGTGCTGGCGGCAACGGGACTTGATATCACCACAAGCCTTACCGGAGCGATGACCGCCGTTGCGAACGTCGGCCCCGGCATGGGCGCGCATATTGGCCCGACCGGCAACTTTTCGGGGCTTTCTGATGTAGCAAAATGGGCGTTAAGTATCGGTATGCTTATGGGAAGACTGGAAATTTTGACGGTTTTAGTGCTGCTCATTCCACGCTTTTGGCGCAGCTGATTTACGCTTTGTAAAATTTTACACCGCACAACAAAAAGGCAAGCCAGCGCTTGCCTTTTTCTATTTTTTTTCTGATTTCTATTTGCTACTTGCTGTTTTTTAGAGGCCATTAAGCAAGGAAACTCTCGTCACTGCTTGGCGATTCAGGCTCTTGTTGTACCTGCACAATTTCAATTCCCACGCCAAACATTTCGCGATAGAGCACTCCCTTTAGATTGAACATAAAGGGTAAAATCCACAGCAGCGCGAGACCCGCCGTCAAATAGCCGATAAAAAACAGCACAAATAGCACCATATAAATCACCGCGATTGGGACAATTTTTTTGCTAATGGCGCGACAGGAAGTCAGGATTGCTGAAAACGGCGTCAGCTGCTTTTCGCAGATCAGCAGCACCGACATCGAAAACAGTGCACTTAGCGCGGTGCCTGCGAGTGGCAGCAGCTGCGCGGCGGCGTGCTCGAGGAGCTGCATAAAGCCCATCGTCAGCGCAATGGTAAACCAAGCGTAGTTGCGGTTTAGCATATCTTTAAGCTTGCTGGTTAAGCCAAGCGAATGACTTAACCCCATCAGGCTCGCGCTTGCGTAAAGCGGCGCGCTGATGATCACAGAGATGGAGGTCGAAAGCCCGAGCGCCGCCCTCATTTCACCGGTGACAACTTTGTCCACCATAAACTTTTGCATCGACGCCGAGGAAGCGTCAATCATCACTGTAAACACCAGCAAAAAAACAAGCAAACTTACCGCAATATAGGCAAGGATCGCCGGACAAAATAACCAAAAATGCCTTTGCGTGAGCACAGCTGCTTCGCGAATAATTTCGATAGCGCTGAGCCGATAGTTACCACTTAACGCCGTTTCTAGCGAACCACCCACATGAAAAGCACGAATGTACTTCTTTTTATCCATAGGCCCCTCACATCGCACTGAAGATTATTTAACTGTATAGGCTAAGGGCATTTTTCTGCATCTCATATCCAATGCAAAAGCAATCAAACAGAAATTACCGCGCCACAAAGTATTAGCGCAAGCCGCCCGCAGCAGGCACAATAGCCCTACCAATTTGCCCACCGTGATTTGTATAAGAAAAGCGAATGGTTTTACTCATCGATAACTACGACTCGTTCACCCACAATTTATATCTTTATTTTTGCGAACTTGGGCAAAACGTGGTGGTGAAGCGCAACGACGACATCACGCTGCAGCAAATCGAAGCTATGGCGCCAACGCATCTGGTGATTTCGCCAGGACCCTGCACGCCCAATGAAGCGGGAATTTCGCTCGCAGCCATCAAACACTTTGCCGGTAAGCTGCCAATTTTAGGCGTTTGCCTTGGACATCAAGCACTTGCAAGCAGCTTTGGCGCAAACGTGGTACGCGCGCGCGCAGCGATGCATGGCAAAACCAGTCTTATCAAACATGATGAGCAAGGGCTTTTCTTCGGACTGAACAATCCGCTGCAGGTGACGCGCTACCATTCGCTGGTTGTAGAGCCGCAGGCGCTGCCAGAGTGCTTTAAGATCAGCGCGTGGAGCGAGCAAGAGGGTGAGTTTGAAGCGATCATGGCGATTGAGCACAAGACGCTGCCGCTTTTTGGCGTGCAATTTCATCCAGAAAGCATTTTGTCCGAGCAAGGCCACGAGCTGCTAGCCAATTTTTTTAAGCTTGCCCAATAATTGCCACGATAAAAACAAAAAGTGCCCGTGAGACACGAGCACTTTTGTAATCGTAAAGCGCCGCCAATGCAGCGCTTGTTTGATTAGCCTTGCGCTGCAGCTGCGCCAGATTGCGCAGGAGCGGCCGCTGATGTCGCAGGAACCGCTTCGCTTTGAGCAGGAGCAGCTTGGGCAGGCGCTGCTTCTTGCTTAGCTTTTTGGATCTCAAGCAGCTCAACTTCAAACACTAGCGTTGAGTTAGCTGGGATCACAGAAGAGTCTTGTTCACCGTAAGCAAGCTCAGGTGGAATAACAAAAGTAAACTTAGAGCCAACAGGCATTAGCTGTAGACCTTCTGTCCAACCTGGGATCACGCGATCCAGTGGGAAAGAGGCTGGCTTGTTACGATCGTATGAGCTGTCAAACTGAGTGCCATCAACCAAAGAGCCTTTGTAGTGCACAACAACAGTGTCAGTCGCGCTTGGTTTCTCACCTTCGCTCATTTTTGCCACTTTGTACATCAGGCCAGAAGCTGTAGTCGTCGCACCTTCTGTTTTAGCAAAGTTAGTGCGGTAGTCGTCACCGGCTTTTTTCGCCGCTTCGCCTTTTTCTTTAGCTTTTTCAGCCATGATCTTAGCAGCACGCTCATCGAGAGCCTGTAGCGCCGCTTGAGCTTCATCTGGCGTCATTTGAGATTTGTCAGCAAATGTGTCTTGCACACCGCTCAAAACAAGCTGAGCATCAAGCTCTAGACCAGCAGCAGCTTGCTGTTCCAAATTCGTTTTTAGGTATTGAGCCAGTGATGTACCGATCGCATAAGCGGCCTTTTTATCATCGTTATCCAGTACCACATTTGCTGACGCGGCAGCTTGCATACTAGCTTTTGCATCACCTTTTTTCTCTTCGGTTTGGCACCCAGCAGCAAAAACAACAGCTGCAGCCAGTAGCGAAATTTTAAACACTGATTTCATTGCAAACTCCATCGATTATGATCTTGTTTAATTCATTGACGCAGTTTCCTGCGAAATCTGAAAAAGCCAATATACTCAATGGTATATTGTTAGAAGGCAACCACAAGGAATACAAGCGTGATCCGCCAACTTACCTACAAAAATTGTTTATTTCTGAGTGTAATAACAATTTTTGGCTGCTTTTATACTAAAGAAGCTCAGCTTTGGCAGCTAGAACCTGAAGGGGTAACCAGTTTTAGCTTAAGTAGGGATGGTCGATTTGCCCTGTTAGCTTCCCATCTGCAGGGTATCACTGTTTGGGACCTTAGCGAATATAAAAAACTTGCAGACTTTGGTTATCAGGACCCACAACACAACACTGTGCTTACCAGCCGAATTTCCGATAACAATCAATATGCTATCACCGCCACGTCGCAAAATTTTGCCGTGTGGAACCTTGCCTTAGGCAAAGCGGACGGATTATGGTCCATCTCCGACGGACTGATCCGCGACGTCGACATCAGCAATAATGGCCAGAAAGTGATCCTTGCACTCTCCAATAAAAAAGCATTATACATTGACTTAGGGACGGGAAAACGGCTGGAGTTCCTTGCCCATCAAGAAAAAGTTAACAGCGTCGCCATTTCAGCCAACGGCAACTACGTATTATCGGGCGGAAATGACCAAAACGCCTACCTGTGGGACACGCAAACGGGGCAAATCGTACATAAGTTTTCACATCCTGCACGCGTTTCACAAGTTGCGTTGCACCGCTCCGGCGTCTACGCCTTCACCGGCGACAGCGAAAGTAACGCCTTCATTTGGCGCCTAAAAACCGGCGAAAAGCAGAGTAAACTGGCCTCGTTTCGCCGTTTCACCAACTACACCAGCGCGCGCTTTTCTGATGACGGGAAATACTTGCTCGCCGGCATGCCAAGCGGCATTGTCGAATTTTGGCTCACCCAGCACGGCACCAAACTTGACAGCTGGAATACAACAGGACAATCAGACGCTTATCCTCCGGTTGCTATCGTGTATGATGTGGCGTTTGACAGCTTAGGGCGCGTCGTAGCCGGCACATCCGCAGGCGTCGCCCAAGCTTGGTATCCCAATAAAGAGAGCAATAATGGACAATAGCAACAACGCACAGTGGGCGAAACGGCAAGAAGAGTTGGAAATTAAGGTGTCATTTTTAGAAACAGCGGTAGAAGAGTTAAGCGATGCGCTCAGTCAGCAGCAAAATTTAATCGATAAGCTAACAGTGCAGCTACGATTTTTTGCTAACAAGCTTAATGAAGCGCAGCCATCACAGCTAGCCAGCCTCAGCGAAGAAACGCCGCCACCGCATTACTGATCTGCAAAAAAATAGGCGCATAAGCGCCTGATTTCTATATAAAGATGATGCAAATGGCCATTTAATTAATGGCAACCACCGCAGCAGCCTTCTTTTTTCGCTTTCACTTCTTTATGACCGTGACCGCCGCAGCACTCGTGATCGTCGTTCGCATGGCCGTGGCCACCGCAGCATTCGTGATCGTCGTTCGCATGGCCGTGGCCACCGCAACACTCGTGGTCATCATTCGCGTGACCGTGGCCACCGCAGCACTCATGATCGTCGTGTGCGTGCTCATGGCTATGGCCATGTCCGCCACAGCAGCCGTGTGCTTGATGCGCATGGCCGTGTGCTAACTCTTCTTGAGTCGCCGCACGCACATCCACAACAGTCACATCAAAGCTTAATGTTTGTCCAGCTAGCATATGGTTGCCATCGACAACAACTTCGTCGCCTTCAATCGCGGTGATCTCTACAGGCAGGTGGCCTTGATCAGTGTCTGCGATAAAGCGCATGCCCACTTCCAGCTCATCGGCGCCTTGGAAAACTTCCGCAGGCACGCGCTGCACTAGACCGTCCAAATAAGGACCGTAAGCAAGCTCAGGCTCAACAGTAATAGAAAAACTGTCGCCCGCCTTTTTGCCTTCGAGCGCATTTTCTAGGCCAACAATCAAATTGTTGTAGCCGTGCAAATACTGCAGCGGAGCGTGCGAAGAAGACTCATCAACCAATGCGCCAGCTTCGTCTTTCACCTGATAAGCCAGGCTTACCACCATATCTTTTGTAATTGCCATTGTGACTCCCAAACCAATTCGCTACCAATGATTGCTAGGCCCAACATCATACACAAAGCCAAGCGCGCAACCAATCTAATCATGCAAAACGGTTGTACCCGCTAAGCGGCAAGCGTGATATAACAGCCACAATTTTTTTGCAACATGAGCTCTTTTATGATCATTTTTTCAGATCTGCATCTGTTACGTGGCGTTAAACCTTTGCTGCATCAAGCATCTGCCACTATCCAACCGGGCAACAAAGTGGGTCTTATCGGCAAAAATGGCTGCGGCAAATCATCGCTGTTTGCGCTGCTAAAAGGTGAGCTGCAGCTTGATGGCGGCGACCTGCACATTGCGCCGCACTGGCAAATTGCGTGGGTGGCGCAAGAGACGCCGGCGCTTGAGCGCTCGGCTATCGACTATGTCATTGATGGCGATAGAGAATATCGCGAGCTTGAGCAGCAGCTATTACAGGCAGAAACCGAGAAAGACGGCACCAAAATCGCGCTGCTACATGAAAAAATGGATGTCATTGATGGTTATAAAGTTAAAGTGCGCGCCGCGGTTTTGCTCGACGGGCTTGGCTTTTCCTCCGAGCAATTTAACTGGAATTTGACTCAATTTTCCGGCGGTTGGCGTATGCGTCTCAACTTAGCGCAAGCGCTTTTTTGCCGCTCGGATCTGCTGCTGCTCGACGAGCCGACCAACCACTTAGATCTTAACGCCTTAATTTGGCTAGAAAAATGGCTGCAAAATTACCGTGGCACCCTGATTTTGATTTCGCATGACCGCGATTTTCTCGATCTGGTGGTTAACCGTATTATTCATATAGAAAATCAAAAACTTAACGAATACAGCGGCAACTACTCCGACTTTGAAGTCATGCGCGCGCAAAAAATCATGCAGCAGCAGGCGCAGTACCAAAAACAGCAGCAGCAAATGCAGCACATGCAAGCGTACATCGACCGTTTTCGCTATAAAGCCAGCAAGGCGCGTCAGGCGCAAAGCCGCATCAAGGCGCTTGAGCGCATGGAAAAAGTGCTTCCCGCGCAGCTCGATAGCGCATTTAATTTCGAATTTCGCCAGCCCGCTGCACTGCCCAACCCTATTTTGAACATGGATAAAGTCAGTGTTGGCTATCAAGATCATGTGGTGCTCGATAAAATTTTCCTAAACCTCGTGCCCGGCAGCCGCATCGGCCTGCTTGGTAAAAATGGCGCCGGAAAATCTACGCTGATCAAACTGTTAGCCGGACAAACGCTACCGTTTTCCACCGGCACCATCACCTACTCGCAAGGCGTTAAAATTGGCTATTTTGCCCAGCATCAGCTCGAAACGCTGCGCGACGACCAAACGCCGCTGCAACATTTAGCGTTGCTTGCGCCAAACTCTAGCGAGCAGGAGCTGCGTAACTATTTGGGCAGCTTTGGTTTTATCGGCGAGCAGGCGCTTTCTAGTATTCAAAATTTCTCAGGCGGCGAAAAGGCGCGTCTCGTTTTAGCGCTGCTTGTGTGGCAACGCCCCAACTTGCTGCTCCTCGATGAGCCAACCAACCACCTCGACCTTGATATGCGCACCGCGCTGACGCTGGCGCTGCAGTCGTTTGAAGGCGCGATGGTGATGGTCAGCCATGATCGTTACTTGCTGAAAATGTCGACCGACGCTTTGTATCTTGTTGATAACAAACAAGTCACCGCTTTTGACGGTGATTTGGACGACTATTACAAGTGGCTGCTCGAAAGCCAAAAACAACAGCAAGCATTGAATAACGAGAACAAAACGCCGAGCAGTAACGCGCAAGTGCCGCGCAAAGAGCAGCGCCAGATAGAAGCGCAGCTGCGGCAAAAAACGGCGCCACTGCGTAAGCAAATTGACAAACTCGAGCAGCAGCTCGACAAAAGCAACGCAGCGCTTAGCAAAATAGAGCTCGCGCTCGCCGAGCCTGATATTTACGAGGCGCACAACAAGCCGCAATTAACGCAGTTACTGCGCGAGCAAGCGGCAGAAAAGGGCAAGCTACAAGAGGTTGAGACACAGTGGATGACGCTGCAAGAAGAGCTCGAAGAGATGGAGCAGCAGCTACGCGCACAGCTGTAAAAAGCCTACGCCGTTAATTTTCTTTACTCTAAGTGGCGAGAAATCGCCACTTCATTACCGAGCAGAAAAAACAACACAAACAGAAAGCTATATCAAACAAGCCGCATTGCGAGCCACTTCACATCGGCGAAAATACATACTGTCTCACAAATTTAACACTTCCGCCTATAGCGTAATAATTTCTGTAACGATATGATGATTTGCGTGATCTTTTTCGCGTTTTGTCAATTAATTCGAATAACCACCGGCCTCTTGCTCAAGCAATTGCAAACAAAACAATATAAACTGCATCTCTAGAAAAATGAGTCTCTCTATTTAGCAGATAAGATCACTGGATGCGAGGCGCTATCCAAAACCTGCGCTGCAGGCTGGTAAACATTCGGCTTAGTTAAGACACAATTACAGAGGAATAAGATTTATGGTACCAGGAAAACCACAAGCAGACCCAACTCTAGAATGGTTTCTTTCGCACTGCCATATTCATAAATACCCGTCAAAAAGTACGCTGATCCATGCCGGCGAGAAAGCAGAAACCTTGTACTACATCGTTAAAGGCTCTGTGGCGGTTTTGATCAAAGATGAAGAAGGCAAAGAGATGATCCTCTCTTACCTCAACCAAGGCGGCTTTATTGGCGAGCTTGGTCTTTTTGAAGAGGCGCAAGAGCGTACCGCATGGGTTCGCGCGAAATCGCAATGCGAAGTTGCTGAAATTTCATTCAAAAAATTCCGTCAGCTGATCCAAGTTAACCCAGACATTTTAATGCGCCTTTCTGCGCAAATGGCACGTCGCCTGCAAATCACTAGCCAAAAAGTGGGCGATTTAGCATTTTTAGACGTGACCGGTCGCATTGCGCAAACGCTGCTTAACTTGGCAAAACAACCTGATGCGATGACCCATCCAGACGGCATGCAGATCAAAATCACGCGTCAAGAGATTGGGCAAATCGTGGGCTGTTCACGCGAAACAGTTGGCCGCATTTTGAAATTGCTCGAAGAGCAAAATCTGATCTCTGCACACGGCAAAACCATCGTGGTGTACGGAACGCGCTAATTTCTTTCATTAGAAAGGTCCAACCAAAGCCATGCCTTGTGCATGGCTTCTTTCTGCCTGAACGATTTAAGAAATCACGCCACGCGCGCGCAAAATCGCCGACTTAAAGTCGTCTTCGCAATCTTTCGCAAGTCCTGGGATCATCTCGTTTTTATCGCGATTGCGCATTTTAAGATGATAAATCAGTACGTCATCAGTAAGGTCTTTTAACTCGCCCATGTATTTTGCTTCATCCGCCAGTTTCACCAGCATTTGCAGCAAATTAAGATCAGGCTCTTTTTGCCACTCAGGCAGCAGAAGCTCAACTAATTCATTGATCCGATGGCATTTCATAACAAATCCTCACCAAATTTAATAATAAGACGACTCTTTTTTCAGTGTATCACGTTCTTATCGCGTAAAATTCTATTCCACACGCTTATTTCAATTTTTTTTGAATTTTTCACAAAAAATTTTATTCTTAGCTTAAAAACGTAGCAGTTCAGTTGCAATCTGTCTAAAAGCTGCGCAAAGCTGCCGCCGTAATTGCCGCATGTCAGCAAAAATTTGGCAAAAAAAATGCCAGCGCAAGGCTGGCATAAAGACAAGGCAGTCTTTACTTAAGATCAAACCTGTCGGCATTCATCACTTTGACCCACGCTGCGACAAAATCGCGCACAAATTTGTGCTGATTATCGTCTTGCGCATACACTTCCGCGTAAGCGCGCAGCACAGAGTTTGAGCCAAACACCAAGTCAACGCGAGTCGCCGTCCACTTCACCGCGCCGCTTTTGCGATCCACGATTTCGTAGCTATTGCAGCCCGTCGGCTTCCAGCTGTAGGCCATGTCGGTCAAATTGACGAAGAAGTCGTTGCTCAGCACGCCAACGCGGTCGGTGAACACACCATGAGCGACGCCGCCGTAGTTGGTGCCAAGCACGCGCATGCCGCCAACCAGCACCGTCATTTCGCGAGCGGTCAGCCCCATCAGCTGCGCACGGTCGAGTAGCATCTCTTCCGGCTGCACCTTGTAGCGACCCTTTTGCCAGTTACGAAAACCGTCGTGCAGCGGCTCAAGATAAGCGAACGACTCAGCGTCAGTCTGCTTCGCGCAAGCGTCGCCGCGACCAGCCACAAAAGGCACCACGATGTCGACGCCTGCTTTTTTAGCCGCCTGCTCAACCGCTGCGCTGCCACCAAGCACAATCAGGTCGGCGATGCTAACCGGTTTGCTCAAGCTTGCCTGCAGGGCGATCAGCGCATTAAGCACCTTTTCAAGACGAGCCGGCTCGTTGCCTTCCCAATCTTTCATCGGCGCAAGGCGGATACGGGCACCGTTGGCGCCACCGCGAAAATCAGAGCCACGGAATGTACGCGCGCTATCCCACGCAGTCGCAATAAGGTCGCTCGGCGAGACGCCGCAAGCCAGCAGCTTAACCTTAAGCTCACTCACTTCTTGTTCAGAAAGTTGATAATTCACCGCAGGCACAGGATCTTGCCACACCAGCACTTCGCTTGGCACTTCAGGGCCAAGATAGCGGCTGCGCGGTCCCATGTCACGGTGCGTCAGCTTAAACCAAGCGCGAGCAAACGCGTCAGAGAAAAGCTCCTGATCGGCGGCAAAGCGCTCAGAGATCTCGCGGTAAACGGGATCAAAGCGCAGCGCCATGTCCGCATCGGTCATGATAGGGTTACAGCGGATGGACGGGTCTTCCACATCCACTGGGCGATCTTCTTCCTTGATGAAGGTCGGCTCCCACTGCCAAGCGCCGGCGGGGCTCTTTTTCAGCCACCAGTCGTGACCGAGTAGCATTTTAAAGTAGCCGTTGTCCCAACGAGTAGGGTGCGAGGTCCACGCGCCTTCTATGCCGCTGGTCACGGTATCACGGCCGATGCCGCGAGTTTCGTGGTTCATCCAGCCGAAACCTTGCTCGTGAATGTCAGCGCCTTCTGGCGCAGGCCCTAAGCGCGCGGCGCTGCCGTTACCATGAGCCTTACCGACGGTGTGGCCGCCAGCAGTCAGGGCGACGGTCTCTTCGTCATTCATTCCCATGCGAGCGAACGTGACACGCATGTCTTGCGCCGTTTTAAGTGGATCAGGTTTGCCGTCGACCCCTTCAGGGTTAACGTAGATCAGCCCCATCATCACTGCCGCAAGCGGATTTTCAAGGTCGCGCTCGCCACTGTAACGGCTACCTTCGCTGCCGCTTGGCGCCAGCCACTCTTTCTCAGAGCCCCAGTAGACGTCTTTTTCAGGATGCCAAATGTCTTCGCGGCCGCCCGCAAAGCCAAACGTTTTTAGCCCCATCGACTCATAAGCGACGTTGCCGGCCAAAATCATCAGATCGGCCCAAGAAATTTTGTTGCCATATTTTTTCTTGATCGGCCATAGCAAACGGCGGGCTTTATCTAAGTTTCCATTATCAGGCCAGCTGTTGAGCGGCGCGAAACGTTGGTTGCCGGTATTAGCGCCGCCACGGCCATCTGTGGCGCGGTAGCTGCCGGCTGAGTGCCAAGCCATACGGATCATCAGACCGCCATAATGGCCCCAATCTGCTGGCCACCAGTGTTGGCTGTCAGTCATCAGAGCATGCAAGTCAGACTTTAACGCTTTGAAATCTAAACTGTTAAACGCTTTGGCATAGTCAAAACAATCATCCATCGGATCTGTTTTGCTGTCATGTTGGTGCAAAATGTCCAAATTTAACGCATTTGGCCACCATTTTTGGTGTTCTTGGTTTGCAGAAGTAGAAGTATTAGAACCGTGGGTAAAAGGGCACTGACCGGCCCCGCTTGCGTGTTTATCCATCTGTCTGATCCTTATTGTACTCATAATGACGGCGAAACTTTTCGCATTGCTGTTTTACTTAGCTTACGTGTTCTTGACTGGCGACTAAACCTGATTAGCTCTTTCACTTCGATAGCTATTTTCGATGAAAGTGAAAATAATCGCCAAACATCGATATATAGTAAGCCACTTTTTTTCGCAACGGTTTTAGGCGCTCAGTGCTAGCCTGCGCACACAACGAGTACAAAATTACGCCAAAAAAACTTTGCGCTGCCTCGAAAAATTTGACAATAGAAACACGCCGCTAAGCGCTAGATTGCACTTGCTCGTTAAGGTGCGCGCACAATAAAAAACAACGCGCGCAGCGCCAACTCATTGAGCTGGCAGGCTGCGGCAATTAAATGATGCTGCTTCAATAAGATAGCGCAAAAATAGGAGCTGCTAGCAAAATTTGCTATGAAACTTGCTTACTTAGTAGTTGTAATTCAATCCCACCCAAGCAGAGCGGCCAAGCCGGTAGCTGGCGCTTGAGCTGTTGCTCTGGATCTCAGGCGTACGGTTGAACAAGTTGGTGACGCGCACATCGACGCTCAGCTGCTGCTCGCGCCATTTTGGCAAGGCATAGCGCGCGTTAGCATTCACGGTAGTAAAAGAGCCAAGCACAATTTTTTCATAGCGATCATACGATGTGCCATCGACTTGCACGTCATCGCCACTATCGCCGAGAAAATCGTAGCCGCCGCGATACTGCAAAGAGAGGTTGGTACGCAGACTGTTGTTCCACTGCGCCGTCCAGCCGAGCGCCGCCCGCACTGGCGCGGCAAAATTGCTGCGCTCGCTCAAAGCGTACAGTTCGTCCATGCCGATCACCTTGCCGTCGTAATAGACCTGATCAAGCGGATCGGTATAGTCAAAGTAACTGGTTGCATCACCAAGCGTTTTTGTTTTTGACCACGTGATGTTGGCGTTAAAACTGTGCTTATCAACTTTTCCGTGCCACTCTAGCGCAAGCCCCTTGTAATCGCTTTTGCCGTCATTGGTCAGCGTATAAAGAGTAGTCGAGGTTGGTTTGCTGCCGTTGCCAGGCTCAAAGTCGACCTTCTCGCGCTGACTGTTAGCAAAGCCGTCGCGATTTTGTCGATAAACGCCTTTGACGCGGAAATTTCCGTCCAGCGGCGCAGGAAAAGTAAGCGCCGCGGTGAGCTCATCGCTGTACGGCGTTTTAAGGTTATTTTGCCCGTAATCCGTGCTACGGCTGGTACTGCTCAGCTGCCAGTCGCCTACTTCTCCGGTCGCGGTATCGACTGAGCGCTTGTACAGATAATTGTTCGGATATTGCGAGCGAATGGCGTAGCCGACCATATTCGCGGCATAGTAGCGGTTAGCGCCAAGCGTCAGGTGTGTATTGTCAAACATCGCCCAATTAGCGGTCAAACGCGGCGCCACATTCACATTCGCTAAAAAGTTATCGTAAGTTACGCGGGTTCCCGCTCGCAGCCCAACAGCGCCAATTTGGCGGAAATATTCAGCCCACAGCGCTTGGCTAAATAGCTCCACGCTCGCATCATAGGCAGCGTAATCATTGTATTGCGAGAGCACCACGTCGTCACGACAAGCCGGATCGCCCGGCGCACAATTTGCGGTAACGCCGCTGGCCATCACTTTGCCGCCGGTATAAAAACGATTGTCTTGCGGACGCACTTTACGTGCCAGCGTGTAGCGCAGCTCAGATCCCAAGCTGATGTCGCCGCCCGCCAAGGGCCTGTCGAAAGTAAACTGATAAGTGGCGTCTTGCTGCGTTTGGTCAAGCGCGCCATAGCCACCTTCGGCGCAGTTCGTGCTATCACACCAGTCGATCGACGGCGCTTTTGACGGCCACTGGAAACGGTCGCCGTCCCATTTGCGGCTCGCGTCCGAGATTTGATAAGAAATTTTGTGCTGCCAGTTAGCTATCCCAGACAAACCTTTTGCCGACACATACGATGATAAGCCGTTGCTGCGGTTGATATTCAAGCTATTGATGCTGTTGTCTGGCTGATGTTCGCTGCGATAAGGACTATACACAAGTTGCCCATCGAAACTTAAAGTATCGCTGTGCTCATAGAGCGCTTTTAGCAGGTAATTGCTGCTGCGATCGCCGGTTTCAAATTTTCTGCCGCCATAACCTTCGCTCATGTTGTAAGCCACGGCCGATTCCGAGCGGCTAACTGAAGCGAGCACAAATAGCCGCTCACTGATGGGCAAGTCTAGCGAAAGCGCGCTTTGGTATTTGGTAAACTCCGGTTTTTCCTTGGCAATTTCGCCATAACCGGATTTACGATAGCTGACCATATTGTCATTTTGTATTCCAGCGGTTGCCGAAAAACCAAATTTGCGCTCAGGTTCGCGCAGCTTCATGTCGACCACGCCGCCGGTAAAATCGCCATAACGCGCAGAAATGTTGGAGTCGAGCACTTCAATGCTGCCGATCAGCGACGGATCTACGTACAAGGTTTGCGAGGTTTGGCCAAAAACTTCATTGAAGTCATTTTTTGATTTGCTCGACACATCCATGATTGAAGTCGCGCTTACGCCATCTATTAAGATGCTATTATCGTAGAGATTTCCGCCGGAAATAGAAAAGTCGGAAGGCCTGAGCGACTGCGCTGCCTCGGCAGTGCCGGCTTGACGTTCGGTGTCCATTTGCACAAACGGCAGGCTTTGTAGCAAAGAGGTGGTGTCGGTGCCGCCCTCAAAGCCCGCTGCTACTGTGCTGCTGTCGATGACGCTGCGGCCAGAGTCTAACGGGTCAAAGCTTTCATAACCTGTTGCTGCAACTGTTTGTTCTTGCTTGCTTTCTGCGCTGGTGCTGACATCCATTTCACCTAAATCAACAGCTTCTTGCGCTTGAATACTTAATAAACTGCAGCTTAAGCAGCCAACAATTATTGGGCGTTTCATAACTCTCCTATTTACACAGGCGCGTTTCCAATGCGCATGGCAAGTAAAACAGCTAACGCACAAAAAATAAGTTATTAGTCGGCAAACAGTTAGCTGAGCAATTCTATTTTTTTATACTATTGCAAATGAAAACCGTTATCAATATCATTTGCTTCTTAATCTTGACCTGTGTGAAATCCAATGTCTTTTTTTCCACGGCTACGCCTTCTTGTCATTTCTGTCGCATTACTTGGCACAAATTCATTTTTTACAATTAGTTACGCTGATGATGCCCAGCCTCTTTGGTCGCAAGATCTGCTGCACGGCCAGCTAAAAAACGGCCTGCGCTATGTGGCTTACCCGAGCGCGCAAAAAAGCGACCCTTTCAATCTGCGCCTTATCGTGCAAGCGGGCGCCATTGATGAAGATGGGCACAACGGCGTCGCACATGCCGTCGAACACATGGTTTTTCGCGAAACACAGGCGCACCCACAAACGGTGCATCGCTATTTAATGCAGCTTGGCTGGAAAACAGGCCTGCAAGTTAACGCCGTGACGGGGCTGACCCACACGCAATACATGATCCGCACGCGACCAGATGATGCGCTCAGCCTTGATGGCGCTATGGCGCTGCTAAGCGAACTTGCGCTGCGTGCCAATTTTCAAGAAAGCGGCTGGCAAAGCGAGCGGCAGATCATTCTGGCCGAAATGCGTCAAGGAGAAGGGGTCGCAGGGCGCATCAACGCGCAAAGAAGAGCCGTGACACGCAACGGCTCTCGCTACGCGCAGCGCACCACAATCGGCACCAGCAGCGATCTTGCCGCAGTCGAACTGGGCGAGCTGCAGCAGTTTTATCAGCGCCACTACCGCCCCGCCAACATGCTGCTGGTCGTTTCTGGCCACATCGACAAACAAGCGCTTGTGCAGGCCATTGAACGCCATTTCAACAAGCCAGATAGCGCCGTCCCTACGCCGCGTCCCTATCTCAATTTGCCGCTGCAGCCGCAGCTGTACATCAGCAAAATTCAAGACCCTAAAGGCACCAGCAGCCGCGTCACCCAAGGCATGCGCACCACGCAGGCGAGCCGCGACACTTTACTTGGCAAACAGCAACATCTAGAAAACTTTTTCTTACGCCGTTTGCTGCGTGACTATGTGCGCCGCCGCGCCACCCAGCTTCCAAGCGGGATTGCAAGCTGGAGCATGGTGCTGGATGAGCCAACGCCAGAAAGGCTTACACTCGCGATGGGCGCAAACACCCACGACTATGACAAAGGGCTGCAATTTATTTTGCAAGAACAAGCCTATTTGCGTAAGCACGGGCTCGATGCCACTTTGCTTGAGGAGCTAAAAAAACAGGCACACGCGCAGATTGACTCTTATCCAAAGCGACTGGCGGCGCGCAATTTTGCGCAGTGGGAAGACAAAATCACCGAAGGATTGCTGCATTCTGGCCCAATTGAGGCAAGCGATATTTATCAGCCGCGCACCCGCGCATGGCTAAACGCGCTTACTATCACGACGCTCAACCAGCGTCTGCTCGCGCTGCTGGACGCGCAAGATCGCTTCATTTACTACCAAGTTCCGGGAGACAAATCATTCACGCTGCCAGACGCACAAGCCATTGAGGCACAAAAGCTTTTGGTCAATGAGAATGACTTGCCAGCACTGCCTGCGCGCGCTGCCACAGCCGCAAGCGCAAACACACAAAAAGAAGCCGCCGCGACGGCTCCAGTTTTGCCATTGCTGCAAACGCCTAACACCGCCGCCATCGCAGAGCCGCAGCCCGACCCACAACATCCCGCGCTGCGCTGGCAGTTAAGCAATGGCGACGAAATTGTCTGGCTTGATCGCAGCACGCAAAGCGGCAAAGTGCTTGTGCGCGCGCAAAGCCAAGGCGGCCACGAAAACGGACGCTACGCCAGCATCGACAGCCAAACCGCCGTGCAAGTTTGGCAGCAAAGTGGTTTTAACTTTTGGTCGGCAGAGCAAAACCAAGCCTATTTTGCCGATAAAAATCAGCCACATTGGTCATGGTCACTTAAAAATGATTACCTTGATTTAGCGGCGATGGTGACTAAGGATAAGCTCGAAGCGCTCTTTTCTGAATACGCGCACTCTTTGCAAGCTGGCCAGATCGCAGAGCACGTGCTCACCGAGGTGCGCCCGCAAGTAGAGCCTGCGCGCGAGCAGCAACCGTCAGCGCAAACGCGCTCGTGGCAGAACCTGCAAGGCATTGCCAGCGACAATAAGCCCAGCTTTGTCAGCCTAACAAGCACCGCGACGCTTAGCGAAATTGCGCGCGCTCACCTTTTTGCGCCCACCCGTTTTTATCTGGTTGGAAAAATTGAGCAAGCGCAGCTCGCCAAGCTTATCGAAACTTACCTTGCACCGATCAAGCGCCAAACCGCGCTTACATCCGTTCCGGCGCCAACATTTAGCGAGCCAAAGCAAGCGCTGCAGACCGACGCACAGCTCAATGGCGCGCAGGTGCGCATGCAAACCCGAAAAGCGATGCTGTGGACTCCGGAGCAAGCTTTCATCCTTTCAAGCCTAAATCCGATTGCGCAAGAGGCGCTAAAAGAGGAGCTGCGACTCAATCGTAGCGCGGTATACAGCACTCGCTTTGAGATGAAACTCGATCACACCAGCCATCAACTGATCAGCGATCTGAGCTTTCACTGCGCGCCCGAACGCGCCGAGGAGCTGCAAAGCGCCGCGCTGCAAACGCTCAGCAAGCTGGGCGAGCGGCTAAACGAAACGCGTCTGGCGCGCCTGAAAAAGGACATCGCATTTGCTGAGCAGCTGCGTCTGCAAGATGACAACACTTGGCTGCACCGCATGATTTTAAGCCATCAAGCCTATGGCGATCTGCGTTACCTCACTACGATGCAACATTTAGCGCAACAGATGAAATTAAGCGACCTCAAAGCGCTTGCTAGCACCATTTTTGCTGCGCCAAACGCAATTACGCTTATTTCTCGGCCTGCGCCGCAACCCACTTTGGAGTAATTTTTGTTATGTTTCACTGCTTTTTTGCCCAGAAACGCTGGCTGCACTGGTCCATTCTTGGCAGCATCTTGATCCTCGCCACTACGTGGTACAAAGTGCAGCTTGATGTGGACGTCAACAACTGGTTTGGCGATTTTTACAATTTGATCCAAAAAGCGCTCGCAACGCCAAACGCGGTAACGCAAGGCGAACTGTTCAGCCAGTTGTGGGTGTTTATTAAAATTTCCGTGGTTTATGTGCTGATAGCGATTTTGCTAGAATTTTACATTCGCAACTTCATTTTCCGCTGGCGCACCGCGATGCACCAATATTACTGCCGCCACTGGCATCTGGTGCACCACATTGAAGGCGCCTCGCAGCGCGTGCAAGAAGACACCATGCGCTTTGCTCGGATCATGGAAGGGCTGGGCGTTTCTCTGCTGCACTCGGTGATGACGCTGATCGCGTTCCAGCCGCTGTTGTGGGAGCTGAGCAAAAACGTCAACCAAGTGCCACTACTGGGTGAAGTTCCGCACATTCTCATTTATGCAGCAATTTTTTCTGCCATTTGCGGTACCGTGCTGCTTGCCATTGTGGGAATAAAACTGCCAGGGCTTGAATTTAACAACCAAAAAGCGGAAGCTGCGCTGCGCAAAGAGCTTGTGCTTGGCGAAGATGATCCAAACAGCGCCTCGCCGATGAGCTTGCGCGATCTGTTTGAAAAAGTGCGCCACAACTACATGCAGATGTACCGTCACTACCTTTACTTTGATCTGGCTAAATGGTCCTATCTTCAGTTTTCATCCATTTTGCCGTACGTGATTTTAGTGCCGACCATCGTAAGCGGCGTGATCACGCTTGGCGTCCTGCAACAAATCCAGCGCGCCTTTAGCAAAGTAGTCAGTTCGCTGCAATTTTTGGCCAGAAGCTGGGGCACTATTGTGGAGCTGATCTCCGTCTACAAGCGCCTGAACGCTTTTGAAGAGCAAATCGCTCTCGCCGAGGGCAAAAAAGAGATGACTTATTCAGGAGGAGCTGCCTAATGGAGCTTTTACCGCAAAATCCATGGACCTTGTTTACCGCGCTGCCGCTGGTGGTCTGCTCGGTACTGGCGCTCACGCTCATTGCTGAGCGTGCTTGGTTTTTGTCACGCCGCCGCCGCTTAAAGCCAAAGGAGCAAAAAGCGGTGGTCGATGAGCTAAAGCAAGGCGCTGTCAGCAACGCGCAAAACACGCTGCTAAAAATCAAACCCTTTTACATTGAAGCGCTTACGGCGCTTATCAAACATAAAGCGCAGCCAAAATCGGTGCGTGACAGCGCTGTGAGCTTGGTACTTGAGGAGCTGGCTTGCGATCTTAAGCGCCGCCTCTCAGGGCTTATCACTATCGCGACGCTAGCGCCAATGCTGGGCCTGCTTGGCACCATCATCGGCCTGATGCGCGCGTTTTATGATCTTGGACGCCACCAAGGGCCAGTTGAGCCCGCCATCGTTGCCGACGGCTTGTGGCAAGCGATGTCAACGACTGCGGTCGGCATGATGATCGCAATTTGCTGCACGCTGGCGCACGCGCTAATGCAGTCGCGCATTCGCCGCGATTTGGCGCAAAGTAGCCAGCTGCTCAACCGTTTGTCGCAGCTTCACAGCATCAACAGTCACCTCGCCAACAATCCGCAATGCGCTATTTTGGAGCTACGCGATGATCAAGATTAGCGAGCCTGCCCAGCACGAGCCCGGCCTGCAAGAGACCATGACGCCGATGGTGGACGTCATCTTCTCTTTGCTGGCGTTTATGATGCTGATGATCAACGCGCCGCTGCTTACGAGCAAACTCGACCTGCCTGCCAACGAGCAGGCAACGCCGCTGAGCAAAAGCGCCACGATGCCGGTGACCTTGTTGGTCGATGACAAAAGCGCACGCTGGAAACTTGGCAGCAGCGACTGGCTGGACAAAGCGCAGCTGACCCAAGAGCTTGCCGCGCTCAAAGAGCAGCCAACGCCTGCACCCGTGGTGCTACAAATGGATAAAAATCTACCCGTACAACGACTTATCGACACGATGGCTGCGCTGCAAACAGCAGGGATCACCGCCACCGACATCGCCACCTTAGCGAGCCCAGCGCAATGAGCTGCTCACCGCGCTTAAGCAGCTGGTTTGGCGGCTCTATCGCGCTGCACGTCTTACTGCTCGCCGCTTTTTGGCTAAAAATGCCTAAAACACCAATTGCGCCGCCGGCTGCGCCCTCCACCAGACTAAGCCTTGGCATGGCCGCAGCCCTTGCGGGCGCTAGCGCACAAAGCGCGCCCGCCGTCGCGGCACAAACGCAGCCAACGGCTGCAGAAACAGAGCAAAAAACTGAACCGCAAAAAAAAGTCGAGCCCAAACCTACGCCGGTGCCAGAAAGTAAGCCAGTCAGTCAAAACGTAGCCAATGTAAAAACGCTTACGGCGCAAAAGCCCAAACCCGCGCCAGCAAAACCTACTCCAACGCCACCAAAGCCCGTCGAGCAGACCGCGAAAACCCCACGCAAAACAGAGGTCATCAATCACGCGCCGCCGCCAAAAGTGGTACGCACGCCAACCCCGCCGCCGCAAGTGGCACAAAGGGCAAGTCAGGCTGGCAACATGGGGCGACAAGGCTCGCAGCAAAATGCCAATCAGCAGCAAGAGACCGGTCAAGCCGCGCAGCACGGTGGTCAAGCGCTGAGCGACCAGTTTGATCTGCAGGTACGCCAGCATCTGCTTGCCAACCAAAAGACGCCCAAAGTGCTCGGCAGAAGCTCGCGAGGCACGGTTGAGGTGGAATTTGTTATCGACCGTCAAGGCAAATTGGTACGACAAAACATCGGTAAGCCGTCACGCATTCGCGAGTTTGATCGCGCCGCGCGCGCGCTGGTTGCCAGCGCCGCACCATATCCGAAAGCGCCGCCACAGCTGACTTGGCAAGAGCGCCGCTATCGCATCGCAATCCATTATCAAAGTCAGTAACTGTTAAAAATCTTAAAAAATAAAAGCTTAAAACGAGTGTGGTGAGTTTTTCCAAAGAACACTCATAAGATGAGCAGAAAGAAAAGCGAAGTGAGCATCAGAAAAATCTGCGCAGCAAAAATGTAAGATCAAAAATTTAAGATCCCGCAAAAAAGATCGAGCGCGCAAGGCACGATCGCTGAGCGATCACGCCTCACAACCTAAAGATCTTGTTGCATATTGCTATCTGATCACACCGCAGATCATGCGATCACCACCGCCACCGAGCGGACTTGGATGATCCGAGTGATTATCCCCACCGACATGGATCATTAGCGATCGTCCACGCAAATCGGCCGGTTTTAAGCGCGGAGCCAGCACTGGATTATTGGCGCGTCCATTTTGATCAACATACAACGCCGGAAGATCGCCAAGGTGATTATCGTTGGTCCACGGATAGCCGTGCTTGCCAGTTTGCCGAGGATCGTAATGCCCGCCAGCCGCGCCGCCGACAACTCTTTTTCCGCCGGTCATCAGCGGCTCACAAGAAGGGTTGGTGTGCACATGAAAACCATGCAGTCCGGGAGTCACGCCTCTTAAGTTTGGCGTAAACACCATGCCATACTCACTGCTAGAAATGGTGACCATTCCCACTTTTTTGCCACTACTTAGATCCTTCATTGTTACTACGGTATCTTTTTTAGCATGAGCCGTACCCGCAAGTAACATCAGTACGCAAAACTGCAATCTTTTTTTCATATTGCACCTCGACAAGTTAAGTGGGCTAAGCCTTGCTGGCTTAGGCTTCCCAAGCTTACTGCAGCTCGCTTTTTTTTCTACGCGGTTATTTTCTATTAGAGCTATCGAAAATTCCGATGAGTAAACGCTTGAAGCGGCGAGCTGCGCGAGGCTACTATCTGACTTTTGCCTGAAAAGATTCAAAATTACTCAGCGCGTCAAATGCCGCAAACACATTCCAGCCATAAGCCTTGAGCGCGTTAGCGTGAGCCATATTGATGAGCACAGCCACTTTTCTGCGCGGCCAGCATAGATCAATCGCAATCATGGTGCCTTTGTCGTTAATCACGATGCCAAGCTCAGCGCTGGGCAATTTCATCGACTGACACTTTTGCAGCAGTCCGTCGAGCGCGGTATCGGCGCACTCTCTGAGCTTGTTGTAGTCAAACACGTCAAATTTATGCTGCTCTCGCCGCAGCTGATTTATTTTGAGCATATCTTCATGTTTAACATAGACATGAGCGTGATGAGGCTGCTTCTTGTGGCAATCAGCGCACAGCGCGCGCAAATTTTCCGCACTGTTATCAGTGCGATTGCCGTTAATGTGGTGGGTGTGCAAAAGGCGCTTTTCCGTTACTAAACACACGCCGCACTGCTCGCATGTGTAATTAAGTTTGCTGCGCAGTTGAGTAGAAATAGCAGGCCAATCATCGGTGTAGCTCCCAGGCGTTGCGGCGCTACGGCTATCGGGCAAACTTTTAAAAAAAGAGCTGTAAGCGGCAAAAAATTGCTCAAATGAAAAGGTATTGAACACCTCTTCTTTTGTCGTATGACTTTGCGTGTCGTAACCGTTGTAGTTGAGGATTTTTAAGCAGTTTTTACATACACCTAAAGCCGCCTCGCCCTTGATCACCTCTTTCACGCCGTGCACAGCGCCAAACACGGGAAACAGACCATCAACGCGGCTGATCACGTCATAGCGCTTAAATCTGCCGGTATTTCTCATCAGCTCTAGCGTCGAACACTCTGCAACGTGGATACGCCGCCCCTGCTTGCCGTTTGCCAGCACAACTTCAATATCTTCGCCCTGATCAGGGATATAAAGCATGACCTGATGGCCGTCATAGCTTAAGACACCGTGCGAACCATCTATGTCAACCAGCTTAATTTCACCTTCGAGAGCTACCCCTTTCAGCAAATCGCCAGCAATACTTTCAAGCTCAGTTGTGCGACTTTTTATTTCAAAATCAGTCACCACATTACCAAGCGGCGCGACCGCACGGAGCAAGGCGCTCAAATCAACTGTCAGCTTCATTATTGTGCCTCTAGTATCCTTTTGATTTGAATATCAGCGTTCGTTACCGCGCGAAACGAAACGCGGCGCGACATCGCCTCATCTTCGACGCCATTTTTCATGATCAAACGCGATGACGAAAAGCCAACGGCGGCAACGTTGCGCTTGATCCACTCGGCGTCACTTGGCATCAGCGAATAGCCGTACTCCAAAACCGAGCGGGTGCGCCCTTGCGACAGTTGCATATTGTAAAAATAAGCCTGCGCTTTTGACGCGCCGCGAAAGCTGGTACTTGAGGTGTGCCCTTCAATTCTGATCTCTTCGAGCGAGTCTCGATATGGCCTTAGCACTTTGATATATCGAGGGAAAAAATCTTTTAAGATTTCTTTATAGGCATTGCTCAGCCGTATTTCATTGTTGGCAAACAGCACGTCCGGCGACTGAAAATTAAAAGCGAGCGTCTCTTTATCAATGCTTGCGCCCCAGCGGTGCAGGTCGTGTTTAAATTCATCCTCTAAAGCTTGATAAATCGCCACTTGGTTTTCTTGATAAGCGACGGCGACGTCTTTGATTTTTTCGTTTTCTTTTTGCGTTTTCATCATAAAAACGATAGCGATAAACAAGAAAACGATCATCAGGCCAGCCATGACATCAGAAACGGTGAGCCAATGCTCGCCGCTGTCTTGTGTGCCGCTTTGAGTGCCAAATATCTTATTCATTAGTACACTCGCTGATTAACAATTTCATTCATGGCTTTGGTCAGTTTGACATAATCGGTGACAAATTTGCCGCTAACTTGCGCGAGCGCATGCCCCATCTCATTCATGACGCGGTTAATTTCTTGCTGCATCGCCGTATCAATCAGCTTAAGTTGCGCGTTAACCGCTTCACCGGTCAAGCCCACTTGATTTTTGACCTGCTCTTCCATTGCGCCAAATGTGCGCTGCGCCTGATTGATCTGCTGCGTAGCAGCCTCGTTCATCACCTCAGCAATGCGCTGCTGCAATTTTTCCGCCGATTTAAGCACTGTGTCACGAGCAAGCTCAGTATCTGTGACCAAATTTTTGTTAGCCTCTTGCATAGTGAAATTCATGTTTTTAGCATCGACGAGCAATTTTTCCAGCATATCGCGCATGTTGTGATTGAGCTCAGTCGCCGCATCTTGCAGGCACTCGCTAATAACTTCAGTCTGCGATTTAAGCAGCTCTGCTCCCGTTTTTAGGCTCTGACAAGAAAATGTCGTTTGGCTAGCAAACTCGTTGCTGGCAATTTCGATCTCTTGCGCTATGTGTTTTGAGCTTTCCGCTAAACGCGCGCCGACGCTTTCAATGCCTTTTTCAGTCTCGCTAGCAAACTTCTCGAGCAGCTCGTGCGACGTTTTTACATGATTTTTAATGTAATTATCTGACTCAGAAAGCAGCGAACGGTAATGCTCGCTCGCGGTCGAAGCCGCTGCAGAAATGTCAGCCACCGTATTTTGCACTTGCGTGCGAATTTCAGGCACCGCTTTCACTGCTTCGTCGCGCATCAAAGTAAAGGCTTCTAAATGGCGCTCAAGCTCAGCAAGCTGATGCTGGTTGACCTCCATCACCGTTTTTAACTCGCTCATCGATTGCGGAATCACTTTGCTTTGCTCGCTGATATGCGCAACCGACGTCTCGGTAGCAGAAATCGACTCCACGCCGCGCGCGTACTGCAGCTGCATCTGCTCAAGCTGCAATTTGTAATTTTCTTGCCAATCAACCAACTTGATCACCGCCAGATTGAGCTGCTTAAAGTTATCGCCAAACTGCTCGGTTAAGTTGTTGTTAAAATCGGTAATGACTTGTTTTAACGCCTCAATTACCTGCTCGGTAGCAGATTTCGACAAGCTATCGGCCACATCTTGCAGCTGCAGCCAAAGCTGCTCAGCAAAAATTTCAAACTTTTCTTGCTGCTTAGAGGAGAGCTCTTGCAGATTTTTGTCCGCCAATTTGGCGTTATCATTAATGTCGCTGCGCAATATTTTCAGTTGCCCAAACAAAGTGGACTCTTCATTGCCCACCAGCGCGTCTTTTAAACTTCGCGTTTCAACAACTTGCGCCTGCATCGCGCCTAAAATGGCCTCGGGAGTCGCATGCGAAGCGCTCACCTCATGATGCTTGGGCTTTAATACCGAAAACGTGGATAATATTTTGAAAATTAACGAGAAGAAAATGCCCGCCAAACTGGTAAGAAACGCGGTTTTCAATCCTTCAAGCAGCGGCGGAATGCTGCCTTCAATGTCGAGCTGATTAAAATCTAGCAGTCCCAGCACAATGCCAAAAAAGGTACCAAAAATCCCCATTGTCGTGAGTAAAGTGGGGACGTAATTGACAAACTCAGTGTGTTTGCCCTCGCTGGTAAAAAATAGCCCCAATGTAGACACAAACACCATCAACACTAAAAAAACATTATTGACCGTCTGTGGATCAAGGCTGCGTAATAAACTTTCTAATATTTCCATATATGCGACATCTGCGTGTAGGTAAAATAATTGCGGAATGCTCTGTCGGCGATTGCGTCGATGAGCAGAAATTTTGCGGCTTACTAATCAATTGGTTGCAATTGTACAAGCCGCAGGCAGTTCAGCCAAGGCACAATATTTACCGGCACCGCCAGCTCTGCCTGAGTGAGTCAGCGCGCCTCTCTTGCGTCACGCCAGCCACAGAAACCGCTACAAACTTGAGCAAGCGCACCACATTTAAAACCACGCAAAAAAATTTCCATTAATAGTCAAACAGATAGCTCGCGTTTTACTTTTATTCACTGGGTGGCAGTGTCTGAAATTTATACAATCAGCAATATTACGCACCAAAAACATTGGCAAAACAGATAAATGCTAATGTTTTTGTCACACATGCGCGCACCTTAAGCTCACACGAGCAAAATCGCTTTCAGGCAAATGTTCATAAAAAGCTGGCACAAAGCGCTAGAGCAAAGTGCGCTTATCAAGTCACGCAGGCAAGGAATCGGTAGCGTAGAGCGGATTTTTTTAGAAATCAGTGAGCTGTTAACACAAAAAGCGCGAAGCGTTGCGCCTTGCCATCACCCGCTCAATATTGCAGGACTGTAAAAAATGCAACCAAATCAACCAGCAGGCAATCAGCCTGCCAGCACCACCACAACAACGGCGACGAGCACGACTCCACAAACGACAACAGCACACGCGATGGTTGTGACAGGCGCGCGCAACGTAAGACAACGCCCAGCCACGGCAGCAGGGGCAGCTCGTCCTCCAGCACCACAAGCTCTTGGCCCTCAACAGGCACTGGCAAGCCAAACGGTAAGGGAGCAACTACAGCATGCACATCCTGTGGCCGGCCAACATCTTCTCTCTGCACAGGAACTACAGCAGCGCATCTCAGTATTGCAACCTCAGCAGACTAATGCCGCATCAGAACCAGCCGCACAAGAAGCTTTAATACGTCATTTTATTCAAAATATCAACGGGTTAACACTGGCAGCAGAGGACGAGCCAACAATGGCAGATCTTTACTCTGTAAGACTCTTAAGAAGAGCGGCGGCTTTTAACTATCCACTCGCAATGCGGCTGTCCTTTTCTCAAACAGCAATTGATGCATGCGAAAATCAGGTGCAACAGTTTCTCATGCAACAGATAAACCAGCAATCCCAGCCATATATTCGCCTAAAGCTGCTTGTTATGGCCTTTATCTATTTTTGCCGCTCAAACTGCATCACTCAAGGCAAATGCGCGCAACTATTTAACCTCTCGCAAGGAAGTATAAGCACTTGGCGCACAGAGTCATTTACGCATCTATCTACCTCAACAGACGGTATTACGAGGCTTATCATGCAAGCGAACTCTGAATTGCAGGGAGGAGGTAGTCAACCATTAGCGATTGATCGGGCCGCAGAACCTAATTTAAACGCTCCGCAGCAAAGCAATTATGCTTTTAGTGCTGAACTTGGCACAATAGCCAGAAACAGTTTAGCGAGCATCCTTGGCACCTTACATGAAAGATTTGGCCTCAGATGGAATAACACCCACCCCCATACTGCCTCTGCCAGCATTCAAGGCGAAAGCATTTCAAGCCACGCGCTAATGCAGCAGTTGACCTTTGATTTAGTCAATGCAAAGCTCCCCAGAATGCAACATGATGAGCCAGAGCTAACTCAGGCATTATTACAAGCATTCAACAATAGCAAAAGCCCTTCAGCTAGGTTGCGGCTTTTTTTAATTATTATGCGTTATATGCGCAGGCATCTTTACCATACGGTCACGAGTGATCTGTGCAGAATGTTTAGCATCTGCTTAAACACAGCAGCATCGTGGACTCATGTTTTTCAACAACGCGTAGCTAACCCCGAAGGGGGTATATCCCCAAACTCTCTTGATGCGATAAATGCGGCAATAAACCACATATCAGGTTTACCAATAATTGCTGCAATTCAAATTCATCTTGTTCCACCGCCTGCTTACATGAGCACTCAAACACTCGAGCCAGAAGCTGCAGCAGCAGAAACTGCGCGCGCTCACACCGCTGCGCAGCAGCCGCAGCCGCAGACACCACCACAGCCAAGACCCACCGTGCAAATTCCACAAGAGTTGCTACAACTCAATCTTCCAGCGGCACAAGCTGCAGCTCCTGCGGCACACAGGCACAGGGCTGAGCGACATACCAGACGTCACCAGCCTTACGCACCACGCCAGCCGCAAATGCAGGTTTATCCGCATCCGCAGTTACAAACTGACAGGCTTGTATTCCCCCCTCAACGGCAAATAGCGCTCGGGGCGCGCCCAACGAGTTATTGTTATTTCTGGTGTATGGAGGCTTTAGGGAAGGTGGCGTATCCTGCTGATTGATTTCCGCAAGAATCTCAATCAACAGAGGTGATACGCCATGAATAATTCTACCTTTAGTGCCCAGCCACAACAAGAGG
>JBOFRL010000045.1:0-23614 GCA_051650965.1 Vibrionaceae bacterium | reverse complement strand
GCTAGCAAAAAATGGACGATGCCCATTCAAAACTGGCGGCTGGCCATGAATCGCTTTATGATCATTTTTGAAGAGCGATTAACCCAGTATTTATAACTAAAGGCATTTACACAGAATTATTTACAGGGTCCTTTTGCTTTTTTCATGCTCGCTTTTTTAGTTTCATCTTGTTTAAACAAATCCATCGCGATTTTTCGCATGACATTGAAAGCCAACGAGCTAACGTGCCAGAGGGTTTCAACACTATCGGTACCAGTCGATTTTTCGTGTACTATTGAGGTCACTTGAATGACACTTTTAAGGCCAGTCCATTGATATTGTTGGGGGAGCCAGCCTTTTTCGATCAGTAGCCTCTGGCAAGTCCTTATTTCAATTCGTCCATGGCCAGAATAGGTTTCGCTATGCGTCGAATAAATCTTGTCTGACAGGCCTTCGCGCACGCATTTATGCTACCACGCCACAAGCTCTGCCTGCAGACCAGAGAGATTACCCTTGAGCGGAAATGGGGGCGAAGTGTAGCAAAAAAGTCTGATTCATCGAGGTGAGCGAGTAAGTAATTCGTCAATTGATGATCAGTTCATCACTTTAGCTAAAAGCTCAATATATTTATCATGATCTTGCTGTGGCAGCGCAAGCTATCTCTAGCGCAAAACTGTCGCAAAAAAATGGCCGACAAAATGCCGGCCATCGCGAGTTATAAAAATTATCAGACAAAGCGCTATTGGCTGAGCGTCACCACCGTTTTTTGCTTGCTTTGCTCGCTATTTGCCAGCGCTTGCGGCAAGTTAGCAAAGCTAAAAATGGCCGGTTGTGCCACTTGCAGCTCGCCAGACACCACCTGCGCCAGCAACTTTTCGCCATTTTTCATCAAGATCTGCCAATCTTGCGCGTCACCAAACTGGTGCAGCGCTCCAAGCGCGATTTCATGATAAGAAATGGTGCGCGTGAAAGGAGGGTCGAGCGGCTCTGGGATCCGGTCGAGAATGCAGATCACGTGGCCGTTCGCGCGCAAATGGGGCACCAACTCTGCGGCGGTTTTGCCGCCAACAGCGTCAAAAATAGCGAAATATTTGATAGACAGCTGCGATTGCGTGCTCAGCACCGCGCGGATCCCAAGCTCACGCGCCTCAGCCTCACTTAAGCTAGCAGAAAGCACGTCCACAACGTAACCCGCTTTTAGCAGCAGCTGCGCAAGCAGTCGATTGACCGCGCCAAATCCCGCAAGCAGCACATCGCGCTGCAAAGTAAGTGGTATCTTTTCAAATGCTTGCCAAGCGGTAAGCATGGGGCACGGCAGCGCGGCAGCCATTTCAAAGGATAAATTATCTGGCAGTAACAGCACGCGCTGTGCGTCCAAAGCCGTAAACTCGGCAAAGCTGCCATTGCGCTGCAGCGAAGCGTGATACGCCACTCGCCGCCCGATAAGGCTCGCATCCACGCCCGCTCCCACCTCGACAATGACCCCAGCGCCATCCACGCCTGCCACATGGCCATCAAGCCAGTTCAGCGGATTGGCTTTAACAAACTTCCAGTCGACCGGATTTATTCCTATCGCCTGATTTTTAACCAAAATCTCATTTTCAGCGAGCGGCGGCAGAGCTGCTGGCATTAACGCTACACTGTGCGTTTGGGTTTGATATCCCCAGATCTGTTGCTCCATTTTTTCCTCTTTGATCGATGACAAACCTTGCATGACAAACACCGGCCAAAATTACGGCTTATAAGCGCTGTAATCGGTATAGCCTTGCGAGCCGCCGCCATAAAGCGTAAGCCTTGCATCAGCATCAAATTGCGTCAGCGGCCAGTCATGCGCAAAACGCGCCACCAGATCAGGATTCGTGACAAAAGGCGTGCCAAAAGCCACAAAATCCGCATACTTTTTATCAAGCAGTAGCTGCGCTGACGCTTTGGTTAACTTGCCCGCCACCATAATGGGACCCTCATAGGCCGCGCGGACCTGCTGGCGAAAATGCTCTGGCACCTCAGTATGGCGTGAAATGTTTTCTGAAAAATGCACGTACGCGAGATCCATCGGCTGCAGCTTTTCTAGCAGCAATAGTGCCAGCGGCACAATTTCAGGATCGCTTGCTGCAAATCCTTCGTCGACATGCGGCGACAAACGCACCGCCACTTTATTACTGCCAATCGTTGCAGCGATAGCCTGCAAGGTTTCAAGCAAAAATCGCATGCGGTTTTCTTGATTGCCGCCATACAGATCTTGACGCTGATTGCTTTCTAGGCGCAAAAAGGTGTCAAATAGATAGCCGTGCGCAGCATGCACCTCAACGCCATCAAATCCCGCTGCGACCGCATTTTTGGCCGCCTGCACGAAATCTGCGACAGTCGCCTTGATCTCTGCCTCGCTCATCGCTTTTGGCGCCTCAGTTTCAACCATGCCAAAACCGCCCTCAGGCAGTGGGCCAAACACTTGATCTGCAATTTTAATTGCCGATGGCGCGAGCGGCTGAGTCCCTGAAATGATGGAGTGGCTGCGCCGCCCAACGTGCCACAGCTGGATAAAAATTTTGCCGCCCTCTTGGTGCACCGCTTGTGTCACCTTTTTCCAGCCTTCAATATGCTCGGGCGTGTAGATGCCCGGCGTCATCGAATAGCCACGCCCCACCGCTGAAACCGGCGCACCTTCCGTGATAATGAGCCCTGCGCTTGCGCGCTGCGCGTAATACGTCGCCATCATGTCATTGGGAAGATCGCCTGGCTGCGTCGTGCGCGAGCGCGTCATTGGCGCCATCACGATACGATTTTTTGTGCGCAGCGCTTTGCCTGCAAATTCGTTAAACATCATTTCACCTGCTCTTGATAAGTAGGATAGTCCGTCAGCCCTTTTTCGCCGCCGCCAAAAAGTGTTGTAGGATCGTGCGCCGCTAACGGGTAGCCGTGGCGCAGACGCTCAGGCAGATCAGGGTTGGCAATGAACGGGCGGCCAAAGCCAATCATGTCAGCAAGGCCGGCGCTGATAGCATGCTGTGCTTTTTGCGCGTCATAGCGGCCGGCATAGATCAGCACGCCTTGGAAAGCTTCGCGCAGCGCCTTTTTAAATGACAATGGCGTGTCGGGCGCATCATCCCAGTCCACCTCTGCAATGTGCAGGTAGACAATGCGGTGTTTATTGAGCAGCGCGGCCGCAGCCGTATAAGTTTCGATAGGATTTGCATCCACCGTGCCGTTTAACGTTGTCAGCGGCGCTAATCGCACGCCAACGCGCGCCGAGCCAATCGCGTCAACTAAAGCGGTGACCACCTCGTCAAGAAAACGCAGACGATTTTCTAAGCTGCCGCCATAGGCATCGCTGCGATTATTCGACTCTGAATCGATAAACTGATTGACCAAGTAGCCGTTGGCCGCGTGCAGCTCGATGCCGTCAAATCCTGCTTCGATAGCATTAAGCGCGGCTTGTCGATAATCTGCAATCACTTGTTCGATATCGGCTTTTGTCATCGCGCGCGGCTGCACAACATCAACAAAGCCCGGTTCATCAGAACCATTGTCGATAAACACTTTGACATTTTTAGCCGCAAGATCCGACGAGGAGATAGGTTGCTGGCCGCCAATGTTGTCAGGATGCGTTACCCTGCCAACGTGCCACAGCTGCGCAAAAATAACGCCGCCCTGCGCGTGCACCGCCTGCGTGGTTTTTCGCCAGCCTGCGATCTGCTCAGCGCTGTAAATGCCGGGCGTCCACGCGTAGCCTTTCGCCGTTGGGGAAATTTGCGTGCCCTCAGAAACGATAAGACCGGTGCTGGCACGCTGCGCGTAATAGGTCGCCATCATTTCATTGGCAACATCGCCAGGCTGCGAGGCCCTTGAGCGCGTCATGGGTGGTAAAACGATGCGATTTTTTAACGTGAGATCGCCCAATTTTATTTGTTCAAACAGAGAATTAGACATAGTAAACCCCTTTATGCATTAAAAAATATCCTACCAGACGAAAGCGGCGCCATTCATATCAATAAAGGCAAATCAGATTTGTTAAATTTGCAACAAACTCAAAGCGCTACTCCTCCGTTGAACACCACCATATGGCAACGTTATGATCGCGCTGCGAAATTGCGCCGCAGTTTACAAAGCTTAAGCGTGCAACTATTCGACAACTAAAGCGTTAAACGCGGCTGAATGAAGTCGATAAAAGCCGATATGCGTTTTGCCACCGAGGACGATTTGTAGTAAACCGCGTTGATCTCGCGGCCCGAATTACTCAAAACCTCATCTTCTAACAGCGAGATCAGCCGCCCATCAGCCAGATCTTTTTTGACCATGAAGCCCGAAAGGCAAGCAATACCGTTCCCCAGCAGCGCAAGCTGGCGCAGCGCTTCGCCGTTGCTCGACATAATAGTTGGCGTGATCCGCGCAGCGCCCTTAAGCGGCCAGTCATTGAGGGTTTTAGGACTTGAGAACCCCAGCAACGTGTGCTGGCTTAAGTCACTGGTTTTCTTAGGAGAGCCGTGTTTAGCGACGTAATCTGGCGAAGCAACAATATAGAGCAAGCTGCGCCCAAGCGCTCTGGCGTGCAGAGTCGAGTCCGTGAGCGCGCCGATGCGAATGGCCAGATCGGTCTTTTTCTCCAGCAAATTGACAAAGCCTTCGTTTGAGGTCAGCTCAAGTTCAATATCGGGATAAGCTTGGCGAAATGGCTGCACCAGCGGCACTAATTGGTGCAGCATGAATGGACTGGCGCCATCAACGCGCAGGCGTCCCTTGGGCAGCTCACCGCGCGAGATGATCTCCTCTTCAGCCTGCTGCAGCTGCGAAAGGCCAATGCGCACCGAGTTAACAAACTGGCGCCCTTCATCAGTAAGCTCAATGCGCCGCGTGGTGCGGTTTAAAATTGTCACGCCCAGTTTTTTCTCAACTTTACTGACAGCACGCGAAACGCGCGCGACCTGAATGTTCAAGCTTTCCGCCGCCGCCGAAAACCCGCCGGTATCGACAACGGTAAGTAAAATTTCTAAATCATCTGACTGAGTTCGCATGCAGTACTCAACTTATCTCACGCCATCGCGCTTAAGGTGTATTACGAATTATTGCATTTTTAACAAAGATAATTTGTTAAGCAACCTATTTTTCGCAATAAAATTCGCGCGCAAAATCCGCAGCAATCACAACCGCGGCCGCAGCCTGCGCCGCATTTATCCTTAAAAGAGAGTAATTATGCCGTTAGCACTTTTTGCACTGGCGCTGAGCGCTTTTGCCATTGGAACCACAGAATTTGTCATTGTTGGGCTGTTGCCAACTATGGCTGCAGATTTAAACGTTTCCTTGCCTGATGCAGGGCTACTTGTGAGCCTTTATGCGCTAGGCGTTGCGGTCGGCGCCCCCGTTTTGACCGCGCTTACTGGAAGCTGGAATCGAAAAAGCGTTTTGCTTAGCGTGATGTTTTTGTTTGTGCTAGGAAATTTGCTGGCATGGCAGGCGCCAGGCTATAGCACACTTGTCACCGCGCGCATTTTGACAGGCCTTGCACACGGCGTCTTTTTCTCCATCGGCTCAACGATTGCAACCAATCTTGTCGCCAAAGAAAAAGCGGCCAGCGCCATTGCCATTATGTTTACAGGCTTGACAGTGGCGCTGGTTACGGGCGTGCCGCTTGGCACCTATATTGGGCAAAATTTTGGCTGGCAATCGACATTTTTGATCGTGGCACTGCTTGGCGCCATCGCGTTCGTTGGCAGCGCATTTTTAGTGCCGAACAATTTAGAGCAGCCCGTCGCCGCTAAGCTTTCATCACAACTACGCGTGTTGACTCAGCCGCGATTACTGCTGGTTTATGCCATCACCGCGCTGGGTTACGGCGGCACCTTTACCGCGTTCACCTTCCTTGCGCCTATTTTGCAGCAGCAATCGGGATTTGACGCCAGCGCGATAAGTTTGATCATGCTGATCTACGGCGTTTCGGTGGCGATTGGCAATATTTGGGGCGGAAAAATGGCTGACAAAATGGGGCCAATTGCCACTTTGACGGTAATTTTTGCAGGGCTGGTAGCGATTTTGCTGGTGTTTAATTTCACCGCGATGGAGCCGATTGCAGCAGTTGCCACCATCCTTGTTTGGGGCGCTTTTGCCTTTGGCAACGTGCCGGCGCTGCAAGTTTATGTCGTGACACTGGCCAAAAAATTTACGCCTGATGCGGTGGATGTGGCGTCCGGCCTTAATATTGCAGCATTTAACGTTGGTATTGCGCTTGGCTCTTGGGGCGGCGGGCTGGTTGTGAGCAAAATCGGCATGATGCATACGCCGTGGGTTGGCGCGCTGATTGTCGCAAGTGCGCTAATTCTGACGCGCTTGAGCGCTCGCCTCGACACGCAAGCAGTAGAGTTAAGCCCGCAAAACGCAAATTAAAACGGGGAAATTAAAAACGTAACCTTTGATTTTAAATTGGCCAACTGAGTATGTTGGCCAATTTTTTTAGTTAAACGTGCGGCTTCGCTAACATTTTTCTTTAAGCGTTTGAGCCGCGTATTTTCGTCTTACATTGCAGTTTGCACAACCTTTTGTTTTTCTTTAATAAACCGCACTAACGCGTGGCAATAAGGTGCAAAAAACAGATTATGGTCGCTGTCACACCCTAAAAGATGCATCACCTTAAGCTCGGGCTGAAAAGAGCGCATCTGCTTGATCATTTTGCCATTCACAAGCTCGGTGCGACTGCCACTCATCAGCAAAACCGGCACTTTGAGTTTGCGAAAATGGTGCCACATGTTGATGGAGTTGATCTGCTCATCTTGCAACAATTTATTGTCGTAATGCAGGGTAAATCCGCCAATGGCAAGGCGGCGCGCGTAGGAAAAGACCAGCTGATCCCAATAATCATTGTTGGCGTTCATCTGCTGACTGGCATTAGCCAGATAAGATGAAAGATCCTCAATGTGAGCAAAAAAATGGCTGGCTTTCGATTTTTTTATGATATTTTCTAAGGCATTAGCCGAAACTTCGGGGCCGGCATCATTTAAGATCAGCGACTGCAGCTCAAGGTTAAATTTGGTTTGGCTCGCAAGCAAAATGCCAAGCAGCCCGCCCATGTCACAGCCCACCCAATGCACACTTTCGCAGCGATAATGTTGCAACAACTGTCCAAGCAGCTGCGCATAAAAGGCAAAATTATACTCTTTCGCCGGTGTGGTCGCCCATTGTGACAAGCCGCGGCCGATCAGATCCGGCGCGATGACGCGAAAGCCTTGTGACGCGAGCTGATCGCCGAGCATAAGAAAATCTGCACTATTATGCGTAAAACCATGCAAACAGAAGACCGTTTCCTTGGCGTGTGGGTTCCAGATCCGTACATGAATTTCCCTGTCACAAATCACAGGATATTGCTGCTGCATCACCATCAAAGATGTCCTTATCAGTACAACACGTTGCAATTATTTGTTCTTGTTCACGTTTTTGCCATTACAAAGCACCAGTTTTACAAAGTTTTCCTCTGTGACTCTTAAAAAAACGACACTTTTTTTAACTGGCAAAAAAGGGGGCAAGATTGATAAAATCACACTACTTTTTATTTTTTTAAGCAAAAGAGTAATTTTTAATGGGACGCAGTTTTGAAGTACGTAAAGCCTCAATGGCGAAAACACAGGGCGCAAAAGTTAAGTTGTACTCAAAATATGGAAAAGAGATCTATGTGATCGCTAAAAATGGTGGCGGTGATCCGGCAACCAATTTATCGCTCAAGCGTATGATTGAGAAAGCGAAAAAAGATCAAGTTCCAGCCCATGTTATTGAAAAGGCAATTGAAAAAGCCAATGGCGGCGCGGGTGAAAACTATGAAGTAGCACGCTACGAGGGCTTTGGCCCAGGCGGCTGCAGCGTTATCGTTGACTGCTTGACCGACAACAACAGCCGCACCTACATGGAAGTGCGTCAGTGCTTTGTCAAAACCAACGCGAAAATTGGCGCGCCGGGCGCAGTTGCGCACATGTTTGATCATCAAGCGGTGTTCCAATTTGCGGGCGACAACGAAGAAGAAGTGCTAGAAGCCCTGCTGATGGCTGACGCCGATGTCGCTGATCTTGAAGCAGAAGATGGCATGATCACCATTTTTGCGCCGCACACCGAGTTTTTTAAGATCAAAAACGCCCTTAGCGAAAATTTTCCTAACGTAAACATCGATGTAGAAGAGATCACGTTCGTACCGCAAAACAACATCGCTGTCAGCGGCGACGATGTAGCGATGTTTGAAAAATTCATCGACATGCTCAACGATTGTGACGACGTGCAAAACGTCTACCACAACGCACAAATCGATTAAGATCTTCTTTTGACAGAAAAACGAGGAGCGTCAGAGCGCCTCGTTTTTTTATCAGGCAAATCAATAAATAAAACCTACAGCGCAACGCGGCTGTATTTCACCCACCAACGCTTCCCCCACTCTTTAAGCCGTAAATTTTTCGCGATGCCATTAAATTTTTAAGTCATTAAAAGTTCGGTATATACTGCAGAACATTTAATTACAAAAGTTGATTTTTATGCAAGAAATTACATGGCGCGGCGCGGCCCCGCAATTTTTGGATTTTCAATCACATATCGAAACCTACCCAGATATTGCACCGTTGCCATTTGAGGACTTGCAGCCACGCTTGCAGCAAAGTCTCACTCACCTTTCGCTAGGTGAGCATTTTTCACGGCTGCTGCTGCTAAACGCCCCCGATCTGCCGCTTTATTATCAACTTATCTTAGAGATGCTGCGCCGCTCGGGACAAGAGACGGTCATTAACGCAGCGCTGTGCGATGAAGCGCAGCTGTTTGGCGCTGTGCATCCGAATATGGCCGATCCGCTGCAGCCCCACTGCACGCAAGGCGCGCTGCACCGCGCGCACAATGGCATTTTACTGCTCAGCATCGCGCAGCTGCTCGATAACCCGCACTGGCTGCCTAAAATAAAAAATATTCTCGCCAGTAAAATGCTCGCGTGGCCTTCTGCGACCGGCAAGCAGTTTTGCCCGACGCCTGCGCCGCTTCCTTGTGACGTGCGCATTATTTTGTTTGGCGATGATCTTTATCTGGCCGAATTAAATGCGCTCGAGCCTGCGCTTTTTGAGCTGAGCTTGTTTGCCCATTTTGAGCAAGAAATTGAGTTAAATAGCGCAACGCTTCCTGCTTATTTGTCATTTATCAAGCAGTTACAACAGCAGCAGCAACTCAAACCGCTAACGGTCTGCGCAGCGCAACAACTGCTGCAAGTTGGCACACGCCACACCGAAGCGCAAAATTTGGCGCCGCTGTGTCCTGCGTGGTTATCGCATCTTCTTGAACAAGCTGATTTTTATTCGCAAAACAATGTGATCAGTGGCGACGATATCAGCACCGCTTACGAAAAACGCCGTTATTGCAGCGGCTATCTTGCGCAGCGCGCCTTAGAAGATATTCATCAAGGCTATGTTTTTATTGAAACATCTGGCACGCAGATCGGCCAAGTCAATGGGCTGACCGTGCTTGATCTGCCAGGCCACCCCGCCGCTTACGGAGAGCCTGCGCGCATTTCATGCGTGGTGCATTATGGCGATGGCGAGATCACTGATGTGGAGCGCAAAGTTGAGCTTGGCGGCAACATTCACGCAAAAGGCATGATGATCATGCAAGCGTTTTTGCACTCCGCGCTGCAGCTCACCGACGTGCTGCCCTATTCTGCGTCGATTGTGTTTGAACAGTCGTATTGCGAAGTGGATGGCGACAGCGCGTCACTCGCTGAGCTGTGCGCGTTTGTTAGCGCGCTGGCAAAGCAGCCGATTGCGCAAAGCATCGCTGTGACAGGCGCGGTTGATCAGCATGGCCGCGTACACGCCGTTGGCGGCATCAACGAAAAAATCGAAGGCTTTTTTGCTGTCTGCGAAAAACGCGGTCTCACCGGCACGCAAGGCGTGATCTTGCCAAAGGCGAATCTGGCCAACCTGTGCCTCAATTCTGCAGTGGTTAACGCCATCAAAAATGGCGAATTTCACCTTTGGGCGGTTGATCAGGCGCAGCAAGCTTTCCCGTTGCTGATGGAGCTTAAGTTTTCTTGTGATGATCATGAGCAAGAGACTCTGCTTAGCAAAATTGCAGATCGCATTGCTGCAGAGCAAGAGCTCACAGATCAAAGTGCATCTTTGTTATCTTGCTTGAAAAATTGGTTCAAAAACAACTGATCCGAGTTGTTTAGCTTACACGTGTACGCTAATCTCGCCATATAACATCTCAGAGAACAGAGCAGAATGAAAAAAACGTCATATACAAAAGAAGAACTTCTTGCGTCAAGCCAAGGAAAACTTTTCCCAGGTGCCGCGCCACAGCTTCCTGCGCCTAACATGCTGATGCTTGACAGGATCACCACCATTACCACTGATGGCGGCGAATATGGCAACGGTGAGATCATTGCTGAGCTTGATATTGACCCAAGTCTCTGGTTTTTTGATTGCCATTTCCCTGGTGACCCAGTAATGCCGGGCTGTCTGGGCCTTGATGCGATGTGGCAGCTAGTGGGCTTTTTCTTAGGCCACCTCGGCGGCCAAGGCAAAGGACGCGCGCTTGGCGTGGGCGAAGTGAAATTTACCGGACAAATTTTGCCAACCGCGAGCAAAGTGACCTACCACATTCACATCAAACGCGTGATCAATCGCAAGTTAGTCATGGGATTAGCGAACGGCTTTGTTTATGTCGATGGCAAACAGATCTATGCGGCCAAAGATCTTAAAGTCGGGCTATTTCAAGACACCTCTTCTTTCTAAAAAATTCCCAAAATAGAAAAATGTTTAATAAAAATGGGCACTTATGTGCCCATTATGTTTTACAAACTCTTAGCTTAGCTCTTTTTTTTGCGCTGCACAGCGGCAAATCCCGCCGATAGCCCTAAAAAGGCCAGCTCAAAAAGACCCAGTGACGAGCCAGAGCGCTCAACAGAGGCTTGAGCATGCACGCGAGGCGTAATGGTGCTTTGCGGATCGCGCGTTAATTGCACCGCTACTAGCCGCTCAGTGCCTGGGCAAGGCGCGTTGTGTGCAATCGTACTGTAACCCTGCGCGCAATAAAATGCAGAGCCGACAATCGTGCCGTCTTCGCTGATAGCTGATGCGTCCGCGATACGGAATCTGTTCGATTCGCCCGCCGCGTTGTCGTCATTGGTCAAATCGTCCAGCAGCCAACCTCTTTGATTGTTAAAGTCGGCAAGATTAGGCGCAGCGCCGTGCAAGAAGATGAAACCACGCTGACGTCGCTGGCGATCGCGAGTAGTTTCCACATCCACAAGCCCAACTAACTCGTTGTTATTATTAATGCTTTTTGCTTGCATGTTGGCGCCATCAAAAAACAATGCGCTGTCACCAGCACCTAACTCGCGAGTTTGATTGCTGTTATTGTCGTAAACGAACACCCGCTCAGCATAACTTCCTGAAATCAAACGCGCATATTTCAGGCCGCCGATCACAATGCCGTTGTCGTTGATGTCGTTGGCAACCGTATAGCGGTACACCACATCGCCGCCGTTGCGAATTTCAAGTCCTGGCAACAACGTTTGCGTCCAGCAGTTCGCCAGATCCGCAAGGCAAGTCGCTTCATCCAGACCCGCTTTAGGCGTGAATCTCACCGCACGTGCAAAAAGCCGCGAACCGTCTTCGTTGAAAGAGCTAAACCCAACCAACGTTGGCAGCGCCGCGTTGTTTACTTTCGCCGCTGCTTGCACGCTTGCTTGCGCCGTGTTGTCGCCATTGGCCACCGCGCCGTTAGGGAAAGCTGCGATCGAAGTCGCCCTTGTACCCGCTAACGGATCGGCCCAAACAGAGGCTTGATTAGCAAAAGAAAAATATTGGCAAGCGCGTTCTTGATAGCCGGCAAACTGCGGATCGGCGCAGGCGGCTAAACTTGCTAAGCCAGAGTCTTGCGGCGCCACATTGCCATTTGCAGGATCGGCCATATTTGCCACCGACGCCGAGCCAAACACCAGCGTCGTTCCCCCAACATCAATCATCGCATTCGCTTTTGTCTGCCCAAGCGCGTCGATAAGCGGCGTTAACGCTTGAGGCTGCAGCTCAGCGGCATCAAAAAAGCCGCGGCGAGTAAAGGCGCGCGCATTATTTGCGCTATCTGCAAAATAAGGAGAGCTTGAGTTACCTAGCACATTGCCGCTGTCATTCACCGCACTGATCTGCACGTCGGTAGAATCTGCCAGTAGAACGCCTTGCGGCGGCGTGCCTGCAACACCGTTTGCAAACGGATTGACAGCAGTGACGCCATTTAAAAAGCTCATCTGCAAGCTGCTATAGCCGTTTTCCCACGCGCGAATTTCTTTACGATAGCCGCCCAAACAAAGCTGCTCGGGGTCGCTTGCCGTACAAATTTCGCCCGACGCTTTACGGCCGAACCAACGCTCATCAGCCCACGCAGCACAGGTGTTATAACCATAAAAATTTTCGCAAAGATAGTTAAGATCGTCATAACTATTGACGTAGTGCTCGGCATCGACCAAAAAAGGCATTTCATATTCGCGGTCTAAACCTGGCGCACCACGCATTTCGGTCACGGCGATTTGCGTGCCGTCCGGTGAAATCGCGTTGGCTCTGGTTTGCGTGTCGCTACCGGCATCTCTTAACAAAGTGACATTATAAAATGCGGCTTGCGACGCGAGCGGGATCCCCGCTAAAACGAGTGCAATCGCTGATAATTTGCGTGTGTTTGACACTTTTTATGATCCTTTCTGCTGCTCAAGATCTTCCCAACGTAAAAAAGCCTCTTCAAGTTGCGCCTGCGCTTGCGCGAGTTGCTGCAGAACTGATTGCGTAGTGGCCTGATCTTGCTGGAAAAAATCTGGGTGGTTAACTTGATTTTGTAGAGTAGAAATTTTGTCTTCAAGTTCTTCAATTAACTGAGGCAAATATTCTAACTCCCTTTGCAATTTGTATGACAACTTTTTCTGCTGTTTATTATTCAGCAGATCAACCTTTTGGCTTGTTGCTTGCTCGGTTTGTGCTTTAGGTCGACTTTGTTCAGCGCTGGCCGTCGCGCTAAACAGATTTTTTTGCTGCGCGAGCGCATCGTGATAGCCACCAACAAATTTTTCAATCTTGCCATCTTGAGTAAATACCCAGCTGTGCGTCACTGTATTATCAATGAATTGGCGATCATGGCTCACCAGCAGCAGCGTGCCCTCATAGTTGGTCAGCAGCTCTTCTAACAGCTCAAGCGTTTCAATATCAAGATCGTTGGTCGGTTCGTCCAAGATCAGCACGTTACACGGCTTTAAGAAAATTTTAGCCAGTAGCAAGCGGTTTTTTTCGCCGCCAGAGAGCGCTTTGACCGGCGTGTTGGCACGGCGCGGATGAAACAAAAAGTCTTGCAGATAGCCCATCACGTGGCGGCGTTTTCCGCCAACCTCAACTTCTTGCATGCCGCCGGCCACGTTGTCGAGCACGGTTTGCTCAGGATCAAGCATTTCGCGGTACTGATCAAAATAAGCCACTTCCAATTTCGTGCCGATGTGCAGCGAGCCGGACTGCGGCGCAAGCTCTTGTAACATCAGCTTTAGCAGCGTACTTTTGCCACAGCCATTTTGCCCGATCAGCGCGATACGATCGCCACGCTGCACGTTAAAGCTAAATTGGTCGATCAGCTTTTTGTCCGGCAGATGGTATGTCAGGTTGTCCGCCTCAAAGACGATTTTGCCAGAGCGGGCCGCTGCATCCACCTGCAAATTGGCGTTACCTTGGCGCTCAATGCGCCCAGCGCGCTCTTCACGTAATTTTTTCAGCGCACGCACCCTACCTTCATTACGCGTACGGCGTGCTTTAATGCCTTGGCGGATCCAGACCTCTTCTTGGGCAAGCTTTTGATCGAAAAGCGCATTTTGTTCGCTTTCGACACGCAGCCACTCCTCTTTACCGGTCAAATATTTCTCATAATTGCCAGGCCAAGAGGTCAATTTGCCGCGATCTAAATCGATGATACGCGTCGCCATGGAGCGAATGAAAGCGCGATCGTGCGAGATAAAGACAATCGTGCCGGAAAACTCTTTTAAAAATTGCTCCAGCCACAAAATCGTTGCCACGTCCAAATGGTTGGTGGGCTCATCAAGCAGCAAAATGTCAGGTTGGCAAACCAGCGCGCGGGCAAGCGCCGCTTTGCGCTGCCATCCACCGGATAATTCAGACAATTTTTTATTGCCGTCCAGCTGCAGCCAGCTGAGCACGTTTTCTAGCTGCTGCTCAAAACGCCAAGCGCCTGAGCGCTCCATCTCCTCTTGCAGCTGCGCTAGGCGCGCGATGTCTTGCGCCGACGCATCGTGCTCCATCTTATTGAGCAGCTCGTGATATTCGCTTAGCTGCTCTTTGGCCTGCGCAAGCCCCTGCGCCACATAGTCAAACACGCGCTCATTCGACTCTTTGGGCGGATCTTGCTCAAGCCTTGCCACCTTAAGCTCAGTCTGGCGCAGCAGCGTGCCATCATCAAGCAAAACGTCACCCGCCAGCACTTTCATTAACGTCGACTTGCCCGCGCCATTGCGCCCCACTAAACAGACGCGCTCATTGGGCTGCAAAATGAGCTCCGCATGATCAAGCAAAGGGACGTCGCCATAAGCAAGCTGAGCGTTATAAATACTAATTAGTGCCATCGTGTGATCCCATCGGATAAAAGCAAAATTATGTTAAATCAATACATTGCGCCCTGCTTGCACAGAGCGCATCGTGCGGCAAACGGCTACTGCGGCTCACAACATTGAATGAGCCAGCTGTTATGAATGTGTTTATTTCTTTCAAAATCAAACGGTAAAGTTTTATGTGACAGGCTGACAGCGCTTAAATTGGCCTGCACGAGCCCTTCCATATCCATCTTAAAGTGGCGTTTATTGTTAGAAAAAACAATGCAACCGTCTGGTTTTAATAGCTCTTTTAAACGCGTGAGCAATTTGAGGTGATCGCGCTGCACATCAAAGCTGTCGTGCATGCGCTTGGAGTTTGAAAAGGTTGGCGGATCGATAAAAATCAGATCGTAGCGCCCTTTTTCTTGCTCAAGCCATTGCAGGCAATCGGCGTGGATGAAACGGTGCTCTTTGTCGATGCGCCCGTTGATTTTGGCTTGGTTATGCTCAAAATTTCGCTGCGCCCAAGCAAGATAACTTTTTGACATATCAACGGTGGTCGTCGTACGCGCGCCGCCAACCGCGGCATGCACGCTCGCTGAGCCCGTGTAAGCAAACAGATTTAAAAAATCTTTGCCTTTGGCCATGCTGCCCAGCCATTTGCGCGTCAAGCGGTGATCTAAAAAGAGGCCAGTATCAAGGTAGTCGTGCAAATTGACTTCTAAATCAACACCGTATTCTTGAACTAGCATGAAGCGATTGGTTTGACTCAATTTTTGATATTGATTCGCCCCTTTTTGCTTGGTACGCGTTTTTAAGATCACCTGATTGGCTGACACGTCCATCACCTCAACGACCGTGCGCACTACGTCGAGAAGGCGGCGGCGAGCAACTTCAGGGTCGATGCTGCTTGGCGCGCTGTACTCTTGGATCACGAGCTGATCTTTGTAGCAGTCAATCGCCACATTATATTCAGGCAGATCAGCGTCATACAATCGATAGCAATCTAACTGCTGCTCTTTGGCCCATTTGGTGAATTTTTTGCTGTTTTTACGCAGGCGATTAGCCAGATCGGGCGCGGCGCTGCCAGCAGCGGCTTCGCTACTTGCCGTAATGGGCTGCGTGATCGGGTAAATTTTGAGCACGCACTCTAACGCGCCGTTATTAAGCTTAAAATTATCAGCAGCGCGCATGCGTAGGCAGCTGAGCAGCTCATCAGAGCTTGAATAGATAGCGGCGGTGGAGCCGGTGAAATGCTTTTTCAGCTGCACGCCAAACTGGGTGTAGAGCGCGATCAGCGCCGGCGTGGTGCTTAGACGCTCGCCGTAAGGCGGGTTACACAAAATCGTGCCGCGCTCAAACCCTTGCGGGCGCTCAAGCGATGTGGCATCGGCATGGGCAAACGTGATGAGATCCGCTACTCCCGCACGCGCCGCGTTGGCTTTGGCGACAGCAAGCAGCGCGCTATCGGAGTCAAAACCATAAAAATGGCCGCTGTACTGCGCCTTATTACGTTTTGACTGCACAGCCGCAAGCACGCTTTGCTCTTGCCAAACTTGCGCATCAAAATGGTGCAGCGCAGTAAATCCCCAGCGCTTACGCTTAAGGCCAGGCGCTATCTGCGCAGCCATTAACGCCGCCTCAATGAGCAGCGTGCCCGAGCCGCACATCGGATCAAGCAGCGGCGTGCCCGGCTGCCAGCCACTTTTTTTCACCAGCGCTGCTGCACACGTCTCTTTTAACGGTGCCGCGCCTGCTTGAGTGCGATAACCGCGCTGATGCAAACTTGCGCCAACCACATCAATCCCAAGCACCAGCTTCTCTTTGATCAAACGCGCGTGAATGCGCAGATCAGGCTGCTCTTTGTCGATAGAAGGACGCGGCAATTTGGCGCGCGTAAAGCTATCAACAATCGCATCTTTCACTTTCAATGCGCCATATTGGTTATGGCGAATTTCACTGTTAGTACCATTAAAATCAACAACAATGCGCTTTTCATGGTGAAAATAGGTCGGCCAACGAACCGCCTGCGCGCCAAGGTAGAGATCCAAATCGTTCTTCACGGAAAATTCGCTTAAGATCCAGATAAAACGCGACGCCATTCGGCTAAAAAGGCAACAACGATACAAAACCGCGTCCGGCGCGCTAAAACGCACACCCGCATTTTGTATTTTGACATTTTCGCCACCGAGCTCGGTAATTTCATCAGCTAAAAGATGCTCAAGTCCACGTGAAGTAACGGCTAAAAACTGCTTCATAAAAACCGCAAAATAAGAAAAATTGTGCGAATTATATACCCAAACTGCGTTTTCCCATAGCGTAAGCGTCTTGCTGGCTGGCCGCTTGGCCAAAGCTCAAGCAGTCAACTAAAAAGCAAAAATATTTTAAAAATCTCTTTAAATTAGAAAATGTCTCAATGCTAGTGCGTTAAATCAGTCAAGCCCCATCTAGCCTATAGGGGTAGCGCAGCGTGGATAGACATTATAACAACCGCTACGGCGACACTGCTCTTTACCTGTTGAATTGAAAAATTAAATACCTAGATAAAAGTCCCCCCCTTACACAATCGAGGGGTGCTTGTATTAATCTATATCTTAGGAAAAAACCATGAAATTAAAGACAACTCTGATCCTTTTAGCCATGATAGCCGCCCCTAACGCGGTTTTAGCAAAACCTGCACCAGAGAAAACGGCGCATCATAATCCTGCCGGCATGTCACAAATCAAAGTCTCTAAATTTTCGCAAGAAGTTGTTAAAGACATGAGATTCATGCATGAAAAAATGATGGAAGGGCTCTACCACGAAGACTCTGATCAAGCTTTTGCTCGCAGCATGATAGCTCACCATATCGGCGCGATCCGCATGGCAGAAAAAGAGCTTAAGCTTGGGAAAGATCCCGAGCTTCGCAAACTTGCGCAATCTATCATTGATGCGCAAAAGGACGAGGTGAAGTTCATGGAGCAGTGGCTTAAAAAAGCCAAGTAGATCTGCACTTATGCCTTTTCTTTTTATCTGACAAACGGCTAGCACTTGCGTTTGTCAGATAAATTTTTGCTACAAATCATGAAAGCTCACTCGTGAAAACCTGCTTTTAGCCAAGTTCGCGCCGCTCCAGCAAAAACCACTACGCAACAAATTGCAACAATCCCCAGCCAGATTGCTACTCAAGCAAACACAACATTGTTACAATCGCCAATTCTGTGGACAATTTTTTGGGGGTTTTATGTTATACCGGCTAGCCAAAAGCGCTTTTTTTCAATTCGATCCAGAGCAAGTGCATGATTTACTAATAAAAAATTTACAAAAATCCTCGCATACGCCACTTGAATACCTCTATCGCCAAACCCTCCCCCCGCGCCACACTTACGTAATGGGACTCAATTTTGCTAACTGCGTAGGACTTGCCGCCGGCCTTGATAAAAATGGCGAATGCATTGACGCATTTGCCGCGATGGGATTTGGTTTTTTAGAGGTGGGCACCGTGACGCCGCGCGCGCAAAACGGCAACGACAAGCCGCGCCTGTTTCGCATTCCCGCCGCCGAAGGGATCATCAACCGCATGGGATTTAACAACCATGGCGTTGATGTGCTGGTGGAAAACGTCAAAAATGCAAAATATAACGGGATCTTAGGGATCAATATTGGCAAAAATAAAGACACGCCATTAGAAAAAGGCAAAGATGACTATCTTGTCTGCATGGAAAAAGTCTACGCGCACGCCAGCTATATCGCGGTTAACATCTCTTCGCCGAACACCCCCGATCTGCGCACGCTGCAATACGGCGAAGCGTTAGACGATCTGCTCGGCTCGCTCAAAGCAAAACAGCACGCGCTTTCTCAGCAGCAACAAAAATACGTCCCCATCGCAGTTAAAATCGCGCCCGATCTCACTCACGCTGAGTTGGTGCAGCTTGCTGATGCCTTAGTCAGACACAAAATCGATGCGGTGATTGCCACCAACACTACTCTTGATCGCAGCTTGATCAAAAACATGCCCCACAGCCAAGAGGCGGGCGGGTTAAGCGGCCGGCCGCTGCAGCACAAAAGCACTGAAATCATTAAACTTTTACACAATGAACTTGGCGAGCAGCTGCCAATTATCGGCGTTGGCGGCGTAGATTCTGTTATTGCGGCGCGAGAAAAAATGCAAGCTGGCGCTAAACTTGTGCAAATTTATTCTGGATTTATCTATCACGGCCCGAGTCTCATCAAAGACATCGCGCTAAACGCTTGATCAAAAAAGGGATCTAACTTCCAAAGGAGGAGCTAGGCTCCTCTTTTTTTCATTTGTCTAACTACACTCATAAAAATTAAGCATATTTATGATGAAATGAGGGACAAATGTTAAAGCCAACTGACGCATGGAAATGGTATTTCGATCCTACGCTCCAGTCACTTATGCTTGATCTTGGCGAAGAAATGGTGTTTCGTGTAGCAATTGAAAAAAAGCATCTCATCCCCGATGCGTTTGCGTCAGGCTCGTTTTCGGTTGTTGATGCAGCGCTTTTTCAAAAATATTGGGACTCCGCCGATAAGCTCGATTTGCCAACCCCGCGCAAAGCAGAATTAGCGCTCAATGCGGTCGCCGCGCGCCGTTTTCACAAGCCTTTGCTGCCCAAAAGTTGGTTTTTCTCATCGCAGCTTAGCCCCACTACACCCAAAATCGGCGATCTGGCCAAAGTGGTGACAAAAGGCGTCAGCGCACTGGTTTTGCTGATCGAAAATGAAGGTAACGCATCGCTGTGCATGCTCGCGCAAGAGCAGCCACTTGTTCTCTCAGAAGAGAAAACCATGCATTTTTGTGAGCCGATAAAAGTGATGAACGACCGCTTGCTCATCCTCAACAATAACTTTTCACAAAATTTCTCACCACTCGACACAGAGGCCCCGCAACCTGCTTAATAGCAGGCTGTTTGTGTAAGACATTAAAAGATATCGCTTATTTTTATAGGCAATAGATCAGCCTTTTTTCCTTCCGTTTTCCATCATATTTCGTTGTCAAATTACTACTTGCTATTGATCAATTAAGAAAATACGATTGAGCAAGAAGTGCTAAGCAATCCGGAAAAAACTATAATCGAGTTCTTTCAATGGGAGAGTACATATGCAGAAAAAATTACTTGCAAGTCTGATCGCTGTTGTTGGCACCGTGAGTCTCAATCTCCAAGCTATGACACTGACAAGCCCAACCTTTATGGAAGGAAAGTCGTTGCCAAAGTCTCACGTTTTTAACAGTTGGGGATGCACAGGGCAAAACCTATCGCCAGAGATCAGATGGAATGATTTTCCAAAAGAGACCAAAAGTTTTGCAGTGACAATGTACGATCCCGACGCTCCGACTGGTAGCGGCTGGTGGCATTGGGTTGTGGTCAATATTCCTGCCACGCAAATGATGCTACCACGAAATGCTGGCGCGCAAGATAGCAAAACTATGCCTCGCGGAGCAATGCAAATTCGCAATGACTTTGGTTATGCAGGTTTTGGCGGCGCATGTCCACCACCTGGAGCACAACCACATCGCTATCAAATGACTGTTTACGCACTGAATGTGCCAAAATTGGATCTTCCCGCGAATGCCACACCTGCACACGCCGGATTTCTCATTGGCGCGCATAAAATCGCTGAAGCGCGTATTACAGCAGCGTCTAACATCCGCTAATATTTTGCCCTAAAAATAAATGCGATGCCTTTTGGGCATCGCATTTAAAGTTCACAATCAATGATCGGCTATTTTTTACAAAATAGATGGATTTTATAAAGTGATGGCAAGCAGAAAATCCATAACATCAAACACTAAAACTGCTCACCCAAAAATCGTTGTACCAGCTAAAAAGCGCGCGTTCTTAAAAAACCGGCTTTTGACGCAAATTCTCTAGTAGCTCGTTGCGGCGTTGTGGCGGGATCACAGTCCAATGTGTGCCTGATAGTGCGCCTTCCAATGCCCACAGCAAATCCAAACTTACAGTACCATTTTGCGCACGTTGCAGCGCTTTAAACGCGCCTAGTGCGCCTTCGCGGTGTAATTTCTCAACAGAATCAATACCTGCTTTTTTCAGCAGACGCTCTGTAGTCAAACGCAGATTAGGCAGATCTTTGATGCGGCTTGGTTGCGCGCATTTTTTTACTTTATTTTCATTCACTGCAATTTCAAGCACTTGTTTTGCTTGCTCTAATAGCATTTCACTTTGCTGCCACCAGCTTTCTGGGATGGCAAAATATTTAGTTACAACTGGAAATCCACGTTTGCTGTAGCGGTATGGCTCCATGCCAAACTCTTTGAATTGAGCTTCATTGTGACTGGTTGCGCGCAAATGCAGCGCGTCGTTAACGACAAGAGCAAACATGGTGTCATTACAAAAGATGCCGAAACCGCCAAACATTGAGCGCGACTTAATATCGCCAAAATCGGAAAAAAATTTCAATGTGTTTTGCAAAAAAGACTTATCCATTTGAACGCTCTCTTATTACGACCTGAGAAAAATAAATTTTAGCCAAGGAGTAACGTAGCTAGAGCTAGCATTCGGATAACGAATGAAGGTGCTAACGTCATCAGGTGGCCCCGCTACCATCAGCCTAACTGGAAGGTCGGAAGCTTTGCGTCCTACGCTTTCACGTAGTTTGCCTTTTTCTTGACGAAGAGAATATTAACGAGGTTATTTTATTTTGTCTTCTTTTTCAGACTAAAAAAGCGTGATCTTGCTCCACATTAAGCATTAATTTGCATATTTTTCCCTATTTGCAGAAATTTTTCCTCGCGATCAGACAACTTTAAGAGTTTATCGACCTTTAATTGGAACTATTTTCGACAGTTCGCAGATTGCTTTCAGTCGCGCAAGAAGGCAACCGACTCGCGCTTTACCAATTCTGGCTGTACCGTGATGATCTGCTGCTCAGTGATATTTTTTTTGATGCGCTCCATCAGCAACGAAATGGCCCTTTTGCCAAGCGAATGCTTGGGCTGCTCAATCGTGGTCAACGGCGGGGTGAAAAAACGCGCCAGTTCAATGTTGTCATAGCCAATGATGGAGATATCTTGCGGCACCGTTAGCCCATTTCTTTGCAAAGTGCTGCAGGCGGCGAGCGCCATAATGTCGTTAAAACAAAAAATGGCCGTCGGACGCTCTTTGCCTTTAAGTAGCTGCAGCGTCGCTTGCTCAGCGCTTTCGCACTCAAAATCGGCTTCCACAATCCAATCAGGGTTGACGGTGAGTTTTGCCTCAAGCAAGGCGCGCTTAAAACCATCGAGCCGCTGGCGGCATGAAAGCTTTGATAATGGGCCTGTGATACAAGCGATCTTTTTATGATTGTTTTCAATGAGATGCTGCGTGGCCAAGTAAGCCCCTTGCTCTGCATTGTCTTCAATGCGATCAGTATTAATGTGGTGCGTCCCCCAATCCATCACGACCATCGGCACATCGCGGCGTTTTTCTAAGGTGGTGACCAGCTCTTGGCTGAGATCAGAGCACATCACCAGCAAACCGTCGACACGCTTTTCCAGCAGCATTTTTAAATAATCGCGCTGCTTGTCAAAATGGCCGTCGGTATTGCACAGGATCAGCGTATAGCCAAGCTCATAGCAGAATGACTCGACGCCATGCACCACCTCCGCAAAAAACGGGTTGGTGGATTTAGTCACGAGCATGCCGATCGTGCGCGTCGTATTACACTTTAAGCTGCGCGCAACCGCACTAGGCGCGTAATTTAGCTCATTGATCGCAGCCCAAACTCTATCGCAGGTTTCCTCTGCAACAAAACGCGTCTCATTGATGACATGTGAAACTGTAGTCGTCGATACATTTGCAAGCCTTGCGACATCTTTAATGGTTGCCATAGTTTACTTCTTCTATATAAAGACTTTTTTTATCGCCCAATTTTAAGAGCGGTGACAAATATATGATTGCGCCATCGCGGCTAGCAATCGATTGCTCTCAGTTTACGTTGAGTGCGATATTGGTGCAATTACTCTTACAATACAGTTTTGCTTAAACGTCGCATCAAACAAAGATAAAAAAGAAGCCCTTAAAATTAAGGGCTCTTTTACATGAGTTACTCAACTTAGCGCGTAACTGCGTGTCAATAAATTAGAAGCGCACGCCAACTGTGCCAAACAATTGCGCCGTAGTTGCGATGCTGTCGATACCAAATTTAGCGCCAACACCGAACGTGATGTTTTGCCAAGCTTGATAATCAAGACCAATCGTGGCGACACCGCCAATGGCTCTTTCGCTGCGCGGCGCTGGGTTGGTAACTCCAGGAATGGCACCAACAGGGATGTCATCGAGCATATCTTGGTACGAGCTTGCGGTAATGTCATAATTTGTCATGCTTAAACCTGCACCAATGTGCATTTGCAGCTGCGGATTAATATCGCGCAGATACACACCAAGCAAACTAAAACGCAGCCCTTTTAACTCACTGTCATAATTGTCTTGAAGAAACAGAGTGCTGCCGGAGACATAAATTTCGGCCTCCGCATCTGAGCGAAATTGCTGAACGCCTAACTCGAACGCAAAATTAGGGCGAACGCGATAGCCAAGCGAAACATCCCACACACCGTCACTGCTGTCATTCGGAGTCAAACGCACATTTTGCGCAGATCCTGCAAAAACCGATTCTTCACTGGTAGAAATAGAGCCGACACCATAACCTAAGCGCAAATACGGGTTCGCGTTGGCAGCACCAACAAAAAACGCTACGAATAATGGGATTGCTAGCCATTGTTTTTTCATTATTTAATCCTACATCTCAACGGATAAATGCACCCTTTTTACTGAATTATAAAAAGGCGACCTGAGCTTGCTTAGGATTTTAGTCATTAGTTCATTTTATGTGAATATAATTAGGGGGGCATATCATGTTTTTTCACGTAATGTAAACTTCAATCCGGCCATTTATGAGTTTTTATGTGGAATAGGATTGATTATATACCCATGAGCATTGAAGGTGCTTGATTTTTAATAACTTTGATATCACACTGCGCGCCATGAAAATTATTCTCACTCCAGAACAAAAGCAGCAGCTAGAAGTGATGCACGACACAACCCGCGATGGTCGAGTGCG
>JBOFRL010000044.1:0-5530 GCA_051650965.1 Vibrionaceae bacterium | reverse complement strand
CCAGCATGCGGGCACCCTGACGGGTGTGGGTCACTTCCGGGTGGAACTGCACGCCGTAGAAGCGCTTGGCCTCACACGCCATGGCCGCGTGGGGGCAGGTCGGGGTCTGGGCGATGGTGGTGAAGTCGGCCGGAATGGTGGTGACCTTGTCACCGTGGCTCATCCAGACATCCAGCAGGGCATTGCCGTTGTCCTTGAGCGCATCTTCGATGTTGCGCAAGAGGGCGCAACTCTTACCAGCTTCGCCCAGCACTTCCACCTTGGCGTAACCGAATTCTCGCTCGGTGGAGGATTGCACCTTGCCACCCAGCTGCTCGGCCATGGTCTGCATGCCATAGCAGATCCCCAGTACCGGCACTCCGGCGTTGAACACATACTCGGGGGCGCGCGGGCTGCCCGCTTCGGTCACGGACTCGGGACCGCCGGAGAGGATGATGCCGCTCGGATTGAATTCGCGGATCTGCGCTTCGGTTACGTCCCACGCCCACAGTTCGCAGTAAACGCCGATTTCACGCACGCGGCGGGCGATGAGCTGGGTGTATTGCGATCCAAAATCGAGGATCAAAATTCGGCTTGCATGAATATTTTTGGCCATGTCACTTCTCATTTTTTGTTTTGCAAAAATGGCGGCGCATGGCCGCTCTAGGCTATCTCGTTAAAAATATTGCAGTTTAATTATGAATTGCTGCGATAGTTGGGTGTTTCTTTGGTGATGGTGACATCGTGCACGTGCGACTCGCGCATGCTCGCGGCGGTGATGCGCACGAACTGCGTTTTGGTGCGCATGTCTTCGATGGTAGCGCTGCCGGTCAGGCCCATGGCTGAGCGCAGGCCGCCCATTTGCTGATGCACGATCTCTTTAAGGTGACCTTTGTACGGCACGCGTCCTTCAACGCCTTCTGGGACTAGCTTGTCCGCCGCGTTATCGGATTGAAAATAGCGATCGGAGGAGCCTTGCGCCATCGCGCCAAGTGAGCCCATGCCTCGGTAATTTTTGTAGCTACGTCCTTGATAAAGCTCAACTTCGCCTGGCGCTTCTTCCGTGCCAGCCAGCATGGAGCCGACCATCACGCAGCTTGCGCCCGCGGCAATCGCTTTACACAAATCGCCAGAGTAGCGAATGCCGCCATCGGCGATCACGGGAATGTCATATTGCTCGGCTACTGCCGCCGCATCGCTGATCGCGGTGATCTGCGGTACGCCAACGCCCGTGACGATGCGCGTGGTGCAGATGGAACCTGGGCCAATGCCCACTTTAACCGCGTTGACGCCAGCTTCAATTAGCGCTTTTGCGCCTTCGGCTGTTGCGACGTTGCCGCCGATAATTTGCAGATCAGGGAACGTTGCGCGCGTCTGCTTGATCCTGTCCAGCACGCCTTGCGAATGGCCATGCGAAGAGTCGAGCAGCAGCACGTCGACGCCGGCTTCAACTAAAGCGGCGATACGCGCTTCGTTGCCAGGGCCTGCGCCCACTGCGGCGCCAACACGCAGCCGACCTTGCGCGTCTTTGCATGCGTTAGGGTGACGCTGCGCTTTTTGGAAATCTTTGACGGTGATAAGTCCGCATAAGCGGTATTTTTCATCCACAACCAACACTTTTTCAACGCGGTGGCGCTGCATCAGCTGCTGCACATCTCTTTGCGTCGTGCCTGCTGTCACGGTGATAAGGCGCTCTTTTGGCGTCATCACATCGGCGACTTGTAAAGAAAGATCCGTGACAAAACGCACGTCGCGGCCGGTAATAATGCCAACTAAAGCATGATCTTGTGTGACGACAGGGTAGCCGGCGAAGCCATTTTTCTTGGTAAGCGCGATAACATCGGCAATCGACTGCTCAGGGCGCACCGTGACAGGATTGGTCACAATGCCTGCTTCGTAAATTTTCACCTGCCGCACTTGCTCAGCTTGTTGCTCGATTGGCATATTTTTGTGAATAAAACCAATGCCGCCTTCTTGCGCAAGCGCAATCGCCATCGTGGACTCGGTAACTGTGTCCATCGCCGCCGAAAGAAGCGGAATGTTGAGCGTGATAGATTGAGTCAGGCGTGTACGCAGATCGGCGTTATTTGGCAAAATGGTGGAGTGGGCGGGTGCGAGCAGCACATCGTCGAATGTGAGCGCGTCTTTCATAATTCTAAGCATAGCAATATCTTACCGTCAAAAGATGTTGCGGCGGCATTATAGTGACAACGCAAACGTTTGGCTAGCCTTTTTCCACACTTTTTCACTGATCGGCGCGGCGAAATTGCAATCAAAATCATTGGCAAGGCGGCGCGAGCTCTTTACTATGAAGCGCAGCGGGGGGCTTTTATGCAAAATTTTAACGAAAATAATGTGCTATCTGTGAGCGCGCTGAACGCCATTACGCGTGAGCTCCTTGAAACGGCAATGGGCGTGGTGTGGCTAAGCGGTGAAATATCGAATTTAAGCATGCCAAGCTCCGGCCACTGGTATTTTGGTTTGAAGGATCACAATGCGCAGGTGAGATGCGCCATGTTTCGCGCGGCAAATCGCATGGTGAATGTGCGGCCTACGAACGGCATGCAGGTGCTGGTGCAAGCGCAGATCTCGTTGTATGAAGCGCGCGGCGAATTTCAGCTGATCGTACAAAGTTTGCAGCTGGCCGGTGACGGACTGCTGCGGCTGCAATTTGAGCAGCTAAAACAAAAACTTGCGCAAGAAGGACTTTTTGCGAGCGACAAAAAGCGGCCGCTTCCCGCTTATCCGCGGCAAATTGGCGTGATCACCTCGGCGACTGGCGCGGCGTTGCACGACATTTTGCAAGTCTTGCGCCGGCGCGATCCGAGTTTGGCGGTGGTGATCTACCCGACGCTTGTGCAAGGGGAGCTGGCGGCGCAGTCGATAGCGGCGGCAATTGCGCGTGCGAATGCGCGCGGCGAGTGCGATGTTTTGATTGTGGGGCGCGGCGGCGGCTCGCTTGAGGATCTGGCCTGTTTTAATGACGAGCGCGTGGCGCGTGCGATTGCGCAAAGTCAGCTGCCCGTGGTGAGCGCGGTGGGGCATGAAACCGACGTTACGATTGCCGATTTTGTGGCCGATTTACGTGCGCCTACGCCGTCGGCAGCGGCCGAGCTTGTTAGCCAAGATCGCGCGATGTCACAGCTGCAACTGACGCAGCAGCAAGCGCGCTTAAACAAGGCGTGGCAACAGCGGCAAATCGCGGCGCAGCAGCGCTGGGCGCTACTCAATCAGCGCTTACTTAGCGCGCATCCTAAAAATAAGTTGCAGCAACAAACGCAGCGGCTTGATGAGTTTGAGCGCCGCTTAGTGCAAGGTTTGCGTGCGCTGCAGCAAAAAAAGCAGACGCAATTGCAGATGCGCTTTTGGCAGCTGCAGCAGCAAACTCCCGCGCACAAAATACAGATGCAGCGCTTGCAGCTTAATGAATTGCAGCAGCAGTTAAAATTTGCTGTGCAGCAGCCGTTGCAGCGCGGGCAGCAAAAACTTGCGCAGTTTGCGATGGCGCTTGAGCAGCTTAGTCCGCTTGCGACCCTTGCGCGAGGATATGGGATTGTTTTTGATAGTAAAAACCGCGTTGTGAGCGATGCTGAGCAGGTGCAGACAGGGCAAGCGCTCACGGTGAAATTGGCGAAAGGCGAGCTGCAAGTGCTGGTTGAAAAAACACAAAAAGGGTAGTGGAAATAGTTACTCAGGTTTAAGTGTAACCGTATGAATTACTTTTGATTTTGACTTTAACTCGTTGCACTTTGGGCAAAAATAGTTAGCCGCGCCACAAGCCTGCAATTTTTCGAGCGCGCTGTGGCATTGCGGGCACAGGCACGCTTTTACGTAAGTTGTGTGGCAGTGCTGGCATGCAAGCTCTGCGCCGTTAGGCGTAAGATTTTGCTGGCAGGTTGGACAGAGTTGGTTCATTTTGTTCCCGATTTATTGGGTAGTGATGGAAAATGCACGCAGATCCAAGATGTTACCTGCGCATAATTGCCACCGCATTATCATTGAAAGTACGTTTTTTCTCGCTCAACAAAATGCCATTTGTCCCAGCAAGGTCCATGATTTTATCATATTTATTAACAAGTTGAAGGTATGTGCGCAGCTGAGGCCGCGCAATGATGGACCGCCTTGGCAGATAGGCACGCATCGCGTCAACCGCTTTGCCGCGCACGATCAGCTCGTAATGAATATGCGCGCCAGTCACGCGTCCCGTTGCGCCAGAGAGCGCAATTACCTCGCCTTGGCGCACAAATTGTCCTTGGTAAACCATCAGCTCATCATTATGCAAATAGCGCGTCACGACCTGCTCGCCATGATCGATGACGACGTAATTGCCAGCGATGGGATGAAAACGCGCCACTTTGACAATGCCGTCGGCAATCGCAAGCACGGGGGTACCGGTGTTGGCGTAAAAGTCTGTACCGTGGTGCGGCGCAAAATGCATGGCGACAGGGTGCAGGCGTTTGGGATCGAACGAGGAGCTGATCTTGGGCCGCGTGTGGGTTGGATAGCGTAAGAAGCTGTTTTCTATCGGTAAACCAATTTCATCGTAGTAAAGGCCGTTCACATGCAGATACGCGGTAACCGTTCGCGACTTGGTATGGATGCGGATCGCCTCAATTTGGCTGTGATTGGTCGGTTTTCCGCCAATGTATTGCAGCGAACGCACCAGCGAAAATTTATCGCCACGGCGCACGTCGAGCGCAAAGTTCAGGCGGCTGCGCAAAATTGTTTTGATGCGATCAATTTCGTCAAAACTGAGGCCAACTCGATACAGCGAAATCGAAGGGCTGTCGAGAAACTCGCCCGCCAGCACCTCTTGCTGCCATTTCCCCGGCACAACCAGCTCCTCGGCGGTGTAGCTGCCATTGGCAAGCTTAGCAAAGCGCACTTTCGTCACAGGGTTAAACACCAGATCCATTTGATAAAGCACGCCGTCAAGCTCAGTTTTCCAAAAATAGATGTTGTCACCGGCAACCAGCTTTCTAAACCAACCCGCTTTTTGGTCGGTTGTGAGGAGCGCTTTTTGATCGGAAAGGCTTATTTCCAGCCGTGACAAAATTTTATTAATGTTATCACCAAGTTGGATTTTATATTGATAGGTTGGAATGTTTTGGTGATCATTAGTGCTGCTGACGCTCTTTTTTTCAACATAAGGCAAGCTTTCTAGGGCGAGAGGAATAGTGACAGGCTGGCTGAGCACGACTTGCATTTTTTCTTTTAAAAGCAGCGCTGAATAGAAACTTGGCCATGCTTGAAATAGCAAAAAGAGCAGCGATGTTAAAGCTGTTGTAAAGAAGAAAAGTTTAAGGACTAGCGAACGTTTTAATTGCTTCATTACATTAAGTTTATTGTCTCGGTGCTCAACAGCATAGGCAGCAAAAGTGGATGATATGCATAATAGTAGTCTTTTGATGACTATACCCATGAGCATTGAAGGTGCTTGATTTTTAATAACTTTGATATCACACTGCGCGCCATGAAAATTATTCTCACTCCAGAACAAAAGCAGCAGCTAGAAGTGATGCACGACACAACCCGCGATGGTCGAGTGCGC
>JBOFRL010000043.1:0-12037 GCA_051650965.1 Vibrionaceae bacterium | reverse complement strand
GCACTCGACCATCGCGGGTTGTGTCGTGCATCACTTCTAGCTGCTGCTTTTGTTCTGGAGTGAGAATAATTTTCATGGCGCGCAGTGTGATATCAAAGTTATTAAAAATCAAGCACCTTCAATGCTCATGGGTATATACCTATGAATTCGCAACTTTTTAGAGCCGTTTCTGCAGAACTGATGAATTTGCGTACTCGTTTTTTCTCCCGATATTTGATTCGTTAACCAGCTGATTTAAAACTGTTTAAATGGTATTTTTCATATGTTGTAATGTACGAAGAATGCCAAATCAGGCTTGCTTATCACCAGCCTGTTCATCGTTTAATTATTGGTAATTAGCTAATTTAAGTTGATTGAAGTACCACAAAAAATGAGGGCAGCAAATTGATGGATTATTTTATTTATTACCGTTAATTTAGTTTGATACAGTGGCGCTTTTTCGCATTCTGGCTTGTGCAAAAATTTGCTTTATCAACGCTCATTGTTTGTCAAGTTCTAGTAAGGGGCAACCTTTTTAGGATGTTGAAATTACGACGTTTATAGCAAGTGGCCATCACAGCCACTTTCTGCTTTCTGCTTTAGGCTGGCTTTGGGCAGCGTGGTTGTAAATTTTTACTTTTCGCCTGCTGATACAAAGCGTTAGCTTGCGGCTGCAAGCCTTGCAGTTTTGAGATCCGCGTTGTATCGCTGGGGTGCGTGGACAAAAGCTCTGGCGGCGCGCCTTTATTGTTGGCGCTCATATTTTTCCAAAGCTCTATCGACTGCGCCGGATCAAAGCCTGCGCTCGCCATCAGATCAAGGCCAAATTGATCCGCCTCGCTCTCTTGCGTGCGGCTATAAGGGAGCGTGATCCCCACTTGCACGCCAAGTCCTAGCGCGGCCATGGTCAGGCCTTGGTAGCTGCTGCCTTGCAGCGCGGCGCCGGTGAGGCTGAGCGCGGTATCGGTAACTTGGCTGCGCGATAAGCGCTCGTTGGAGTGGTTGGCGAGTACGTGCGCTATTTCGTGGCCAATGACCGCCGCGAGCTGATCTTGCGTTCTTGCAACTTGCAGCAGGCCGGTGTAAATGCCCACCTTTCCGCCTGGCAAAGCAAAGGCGTTGGCTTGCTTGGATTCAAAAACCACCACTTCCCAGTTGGTGATAGCGTAGCTTTTTGGCACCTGCGCGGTGATGGCGTTGGTGACGCAGTTGACGTAATTGATGATTTTTTTATCTTTGCTGATCTTTTCTTCTTTTTTGATTTGCGCAAAAGATTGCACGCCCAGTTCGCTCATCTGCTGCGGTGAATAAAGCAGCACCTGATTGCGCCCCGTTGGCGACATCACGCAGCTCGGTAGTATGCCAATGGCGCCAAACAAAGTGGCATAGATAAAACGCTTCATTGCCCATCTCCTTGAACTTTAAAGGTAAACAGCATAAAAAATGGCGGACGCGCAAAATAGCCTGCAAATTTAGTTTTATCATAAAAAAAAGATCACAACTAGTAAGCGCGAAATAAAGCCAATAATTAAAAAAATTTTGCTGTAATAAACGAAAGTTATAAATACGGCTTGACGTCAATAATAAGCTATTTTTTCAATGTGATAATGCTCACGCTATTCGCTTTCTTTGATAAAAATTTTTCCAATTCAGCGCGCATAAAATTAAGTGCTTGAAAATAAAGGAAAAAACTTAAATCCCTTCAGTTCGCCGCAGCCTTTCTGGCATTTAACTACGCACTTTATTTTTAAAAATTGTGAAGCGATCTCTTTTTTATGGTCAATTATCGTCTATTTTTGTCAGCATCAAATTATTAAAAACAGGCTTTACCGACTTATACTAGGTCAACTTGAGATGATAAATAGTGTGTTGAATTTTATTTTCTCAATTTCTAAATCTACTTTTGCATGGAGTTAGTTATGGAAATGAAACGCATCTATCTGTTTTGCTCGGCGGGCATGTCAACTTCGCTGTTAGTTAGCAAAATGAAAGCGCAAGCTGAAAAGTACAAGGTTCCTGTGCTGATCGAAGCCTATCCTGAAACCCTTGCTGCAGAAAAGGGACAAGATGGCGACTTGATTTTGCTTGGACCGCAGATCTCTTATATGCATGCAGATATGCAGCAGTTATTTCCCAATAAGCCTGTGGAAGTGATTGATAAAAATCTTTATGGAAAAGTAGATGGTTTAGGGGTGCTTCAAGCGGCAGTCGCTGCAATCAAAAAGCACAATGCGCAAGAGCTTGCCTAGAACGATAAGGAGATCGTCATGAGTACAGCACTACAGTCTCTGGAAAAGGTGATTTTGCCACTCGCAGTTGCGCTTGGTAAACAGCCGCACATCAATGCAATAAAAAATGGTTTCATTAAATTAATGCCTTTAACCTTGGTCGGCGCAATGTGTGTGTTGATCAATAACGTTTTCTTAAGTTTTGGTGAAGGTTCGTTCTTTTTTACTATCGGTGTCCGTTTAGATCCTGAGCTTATTGCTTCACTTGAAAGCTTTAAAGCCATTGGTGGCAATGTTTACAACGGTACTTTAGGCATTATGGCCTTGATGGCGCCATTTTTTATCGCACATGCACTTGCTGAAGAGCGCAAAGTCGACCCACTTGCGAGCGGACTTATCGCTATCGCAGCGTTTTTGACTCTGACTCCTTTCAATGCTGGCGGCGCTTATGCGGTCGGGGCGAACTGGCTAGGTGGTACAAACATCATCTCGGGCATGTTAGTCGGTCTTGCTGTGGCTGAAATGTTTGCCTTCATTATCCGCCGCAACTGGGTTATTACGCTGCCAGATAGCGTGCCTGAAACGGTTTCTCGCTCATTCTCAGCGCTGATCCCAGGTTTTGTGATCCTGTTTTTGTTCGGCCTGTTGTCATTTCAATTTGACTCTGGCGAGAACTTCCACCAGATGATCATGGACTCTATCTCTAAGCCGCTGGCGAATGTGGGCGGGCTTGTTGGCTGGGTTTACATCGTACTTTCTTCATTCTTGTGGTTTTTTGGTATCCACGGCATGTTGGCGCTGACTGCTTTAGAGCAAAGCGTACTGTTCCCGTTCACGCTGGAAAACGTGGCGCTGTTTAACCAATACGGCTCGGTAGATGCAGCGATTGCGGCAGGAAAATCATTCCACTTCTGGGCAAAACCTGTCACGGATTCGTTCGTCTTCTTAGGCGGAACAGGGGCAACGCTCGGTCTGATTTTGGCCATCTTCATGGTGTCGCGCCGCGATGATTACCGCCAAGTGGCAAAACTCGGTCTGCCATCTGGCATGTTCCAGATCAACGAGCCGCTGCTGTTTGGTCTGCCAATCATCATGAACCCAATTCTAGTAGTGCCATTCTTGCTGGTGCACCCTGTTTTGATGTTGATCACCATGTTTGCGTATAACCTTGGCATCATCCCGCCAATTACCAATATCGCGCCATGGACCATGCCGACAGGGCTTGCCGCCTTCTTTAACACCAACGGTAGTATCTCCGCGTTCTTGCTGGCGATTTTCAACCTAGGTGTGGCGACTGCGATGTACATTCCGTTTGTCTTGATTGCAAACAAAGCGCAAGCAGTAGTTGATGAAAAAGAAGAAGCGAAGAGTGAAGAAGACATTGCGTTATCGCTGAAATTTTAAATGATGGCCGAGGGAGGATTTCCTCCCTCTTTTTTTGGAGAAATACCATGCAATATAACTTTCCAAAGTCTTTTTTTTGGGGAAGTGCAAGTTCAGCGCCGCAAATGGAAGGTGCCGCTTTCGAAGATGGAAAATCGGCCAACATTTTTGACCAGTGGTATAAAATGCAGCCCGAGCTCTTCCATGCGCAAGTTGGTCCAACAGAGACTTCAACTTTTTATAAAAATGCTGACAGCGACATCGCGCTGCTAAAAGAGCTTGGTCACAACAGTTTTCGCACCTCAATTTCTTGGTCGCGCTTGATCCCTGATGGCGTCGGCGAGATCAACCAAAAAGCGGTGGAATTTTACCACCACATTTTTGACACTATGTTGCAAAACGGCATCACCCCGTTTGTGAACCTGTACCACTTTGACATGCCGTGGTGCATGCAAGAGCGCGGTGGCTGGGAAAGCCGCGAAGTGGTAGAAGCGTACGCTCGCTACGCAAGCATTTGTTTTGATTTGTTCGGCAGCAAAGTGAAATACTGGTTCACTTTCAATGAGCCGATTGTGCCGGTCGAGTGCGGCTATTTGGGCAGCTACCATTATCCGTGCGTGGTTGATTTTAAGCGCGCGACAACCGTGGCTTACCACACCGCCCTTGCGCACGCGAGCGCCGTTGCCGCTTATCGCCGGCAAAAACAAGATGGCCAAATTGGCGTAATTTTAAATTTAAGCCCCACGTACCCGCGCTCACAAGATCCTTGCGACCTGCAAGCGGCCAAAATTGCCGACTTGCTGCTCAACAAAAGCTTCTTAGATCCCAGCATTAAAGGCTGCTATTCGCAGGAGTTGATTGCGCTGTTAAAAGAGCACGACTTAATGCCGCAGGTGGTTGATGGCGATAAAGAATTGCTGGCTGCGGGCACGGTTGATCTCCTTGGCGTTAACTACTATCAGCCGCGCCGCGTGAAGGCGAAAGACAAGCCTTGCACTGGATTGGCGCGCACGCCGGAGGATCTGTTTGATTTTTATGAAATGCCAGGTCGCAAAATGAACCCGCATCGTGGCTGGGAAATTTACGAGCAAGGCATTTACGACATTTTGAACGATCTGCGCCTGAACTACGGCAATATTCCTTGTTATATCTCGGAAAATGGCATGGGCGTTGAGGGTGAAGAGAAGTTCATCAACAGCGACGGCCAGATTGACGATGACTATCGCATTGATTTTATTAAAGATCACTTGCGCTGGGTGCACAAAGCGCTGCAAGAGGGAAGCGCCTGTCAGGGCTATCACTTGTGGACTTTCATTGACAACTGGTCGTGGCTGAACGCGTACAAAAACCGTTACGGTTTCGTGCGTTTAGATTTGGCAACGCAGCAGCGCACCGTCAAAAAAAGCGGACTTTGGTTTAGCAAAGTCGCGCAGCAACATGGCTTTAATGACGAGTAACACAGGTCTTAAAGTTTAAGAAAAAATGTCAATGTTGCTTGTCCTTAGCGCCGCTTAGGCAAGCAACACGTAACATATGGTATTTTGGACAAAACGCGATGGGCATATACATATATCGAGAAGCAAAAACGTTTGCCAACAAACCGTTTTCAATGTTCATTTATAACAAACAGCTGAGCGATTCAGGTCTGCATCAGCACGACTATTATGAATACACCGTTGTGCTAACTGGCCGTTATTATCAATATGTTAACGGGAAACGTGTCCTGCTTGAGCGCGGTGATTTCACCTTTATCCCGATAGGCTCGCAGCACAAAAGTAGCTATGACTTTGGCACGACACGCATTTTGAATGTCGGGATCAAAAAAGAGTATTTTGAGCGCTATTTTAAGGCGTTGATCCCTGAGAATTTTATTGCATCGCAAGCTTATTCATTAAATAACGAATTTTTAAACTACATCGAATCACTGCTTATCTCGCCGCTGTTTCGCGAAGAGAATATGACCGAATTTTTGGACGTTTTAACCTTCGCCGCGATGGACCGAATTCGCCACTACAAAGAGCCCGTGGTCAGCGAGGAAGTCCCGCAGTGGCTGCATGACGTGGTTGAGGCCATGCACCGGCGCCAATATTTTGCGAAAAATGCGCTAGCGGCGATGGTGGCGCTGTCTGGCAAAAGCCAAGAATACCTCACGCGCGTGATGCGCCGCTATTACAACAAAACGCCAATGCAGCTTATCAACGAAATTCGTATTAATTACGCCAAGTTACAGCTAGAAGTGACCCAAGAGTCGATTGCCGATATCGCTTTTGACTCAGGTTATAGCGACGTCAGTATTTTTATCAAAAATTTTAAAAAGTTGACCTCTTTTACTCCAGGAAGTTACCGAAAAACCATGTTTTCTAAACTATCGGTGAGTGTTTAGCCGATATTTTTCAATTGTCGATTTTGCGAGGATTGTATGTCACAACAAATTAAAGTGGTTACCATTGGCGGCGGAAGCAGTTACACGCCTGAGCTTGTGGATGGATTTATCAAGCGTTATCACGAATTACCGATTAGTGAATTGTGGCTGGTTGATGTTGCAGAAGGTGAGGAAAAACTCAATATCATCTTTGACTTATGCAAAAGAATGATTGAAAAAGCCAAGGTGCCGATGCGTCTGTATAAAACGCTCGATCGCACCCAAGCGCTGCCGGGCGCCCATTTTGTCACCACGCAGCTGCGCGTTGGCCAGCTTGCGGCGCGCGCGCTGGATGAAAAAATCCCCTTAAGCCACGGACTGCTTGGACAAGAGACCAACGGTGCGGGCGGCCTCTTTAAAGGGCTGCGCACCATTCCTGTTATTTTTGACATTATTGAAGATGTGAAAAAGTTGTGTCCGGACGCGTGGGTTATCAACTTTACCAATCCCGCCGGCATGGTGACGGAAGCGGTGCACCGTCACACTGATTTTAAACGCTTTATTGGCGTGTGTAACATTCCGGTGGGCATGCAGATGTTTGTGCGTGATGCGCTAAAAGTGCAGCCGACGGACACCTTGTCGATGGATCTGTTTGGCCTTAACCATCTGGTTTTCATCGGCGATGTGCTGGTGAACGGCAAATCGCGCTTTAACGAACTGCTCGAAGGGGTGGCCGACGGCTCGCTAGTGAGCGCAAGCTCGGTGAAAAACATTTTTGACCTGCCGTTTGACGCCGACTTTATTCGCGGCCTTGGCCTGCTGCCGTGCTCGTATCTGCGTTACTACTTTAAAGAAAAAGAGATGCTGGGCATTGAGCTTGGCGAATTTTACAAAGGCGGCGCGCGCGCGCAGGTTGTGCAGGGCGTTGAGAAGAAACTGTTTGAATTATATAAAGATCCTGCGCTATGCGAGAAGCCAAAAGAGCTTGAGCTGCGTGGCGGCGCTTATTATTCGGACGCCGCTTGCGAGGTGGTGAGCGCCATTTATAACAATAAGCAGAGTGAGCACTACGTGATCACGCCGCACCATGGCCATGTCACGAATATTCCTGCAGATTGGACGGTGGAGATGACGTGCACTATCGGCGCTGATGGCGCAAAGCCCCACCCGCGTTTGACTCAATTTAACCCCAAAGTGACCGGCCTTATTCACATGATCAAAAGTTTTGAGCAGGCGGCTGGCGAAGCGGCTATCAGCGGCAAAATGACGGATCTGCTGCTGGCAATGAATTTAAACCCGCTGATCCACTCTGATCTCGATGCTAAGACGATTGCGCAAAAGTTGCTGCTGGCACACAAAAAGCACCTGCCGCAATTTGCTAAAGCGATTGACGAAATCACACAGGCTTAGCCTTCACGGTTCTGGCGCAGCGCTTAGGCTGCGCTATTTAAGGAGTTTTGATGCGTAAACTTATTATCAATGCGGATGATTTTGGCCTGTGCCGTGCGCAAAATTACGGGATCATTGAGGCGTTTAAGCGCGGCGTGGTGAGCTCGACAACCGCGATGGTCAATCAGGTGGGCAGTGAGCACGCGGCTTGTCTGGCTAAAGAGTATCCTGCGCTGCCGATCGGGCTGCATTTTGTCTTAAGTTTGGGAAAACCACTCAGCGAGCTGCGCTGCTTGGTCAACGAAAAAGGCGAGCTTGGCAAATGGATCTGGCAACTTAGCGAGCAAGGCAAACTGAACTTAAGCGAAATTGAGGCCGAGCTTGAGCTTCAATATCAACGTTTTAAAACGCTTTTTGGCAAAAAACCGACGCACATTGACAGTCACCATCACGTGCATTTGCTGCCCGCAATTTTTCCGGTGGTAGAGCGCTTTGCCGCGAGGCACAATTTGCCGCTGCGCATCGATGACAATGCGTTAAAGCAGCATGGGCTGACGGCGGCGAGCGTGCGCCGCTGCACTAAATTTGATGACCGCTTCTATGGCAATGATTTAACTGCGCAAAATCTGCTGCAGCTGCTCGATGAGGCGGCGCTTGCTGGTGTCAAATCGCTTGAGATCATGGTGCATCCGTCATTTATCGATGAGGAGCTGCAAAAAAGTGGCTATTGTCAGCAGCGCCTGACAGAGCTTGCGATTTTGACCGATCCCGCTTTGCCGGCATTGATTGCTGAGCGCGGCTTTACACTGGTGAGCTACGCGGCGCTGCAACCTACGGCGGCTAAAAATTTGCCGGACGAAGAAAATTTGGCGGCTTACTTTTCGCCAAAGGATTGTTTTATAACGATTTAGCTACAAATCCCGCCTACATTTAAGCGCCGCGACTACGCGCTGCTTTACGCGGTCAATGGCTTTAAAGCGCAAAGATTTGCTAATGAATGATTTATGAAGAGTAAATTCATCTACTTATCGCATCTTATCTCGCTTTAGGCTACAATTGACCGCGTATTTTTAGTTACTTTAGTAAGCCATGACACTACGCATTGCAATTAATGGCTTTGGCCGAATTGGCCGCTGCGGGCTGCGTGCTCTATACGAAAGCAATCAGCGTGAACAATTACAAATTGTTGCTATTAATGAACCAGCAGATCCTCATGCCATCGCGCATCTGCTGCAATATGATTCCACGCATGGCAAATTTCATTTGCCGATCAGCAGCCGTGATAACGCGTTGCTTGTCGGTAGCGATCAGATTGCACTGACCAATAAGCGTGCGCTTAGCGAGCTTGATTGGCGCGCGCACGACGTGGACGTTGTGCTTGATTGCACAGGGGTTTACGGTAGCCGTGAGCACGGTGAGTTGCATCTTAATGCTGGCGCAAAAAAGGTGCTGTTTTCGCACCCAGCCGCAGCTGATCTAGACAAAACAATCATTTACGGTATTAACCACCACACACTGACGGCGAGTGACAAGCTAGTCTCCAACGGCTCTTGCACCACCAACTGCATTGTGCCGGTGCTAAAAGTGCTGCACGACGCCTTTTCTATCCAGTCAGGCTCGATCACGACTATCCACAGCGCGATGAATGATCAGCAGGTGACCGATTCTTATTGTCGCGATCTCTATCACGCTCGGGCGGCGAGCAATGCTATCGTTCCGGTCAATACGCAGCTACATTTAGGAATTACGCGGATTTTTCCCTTTTTTGCAAATAAATTTGAAGCCATTTCCGTGCGAGTCCCCACAATTAATGTAACGGCGATGGACTTGTGCGTTTGTGTGCATAAATCTGCAACAATTTATGATATAAATAAGGCACTTAAAGATGCTGCGGCGACAACTTTACGCGGCATTATGGCCTATAACGAGCAGCCATTAGTCTCCATCGATTTTAATCACGATCCGCACAGCGCTATCGTTGATGGCACGCAAACGCGTGTCAGCGATGGTCATTTAGTGAAACTTTTGGTTTGGTGTGATAACGAATGGGGCTTTGCTAATCGCATGCTCGATACGGCAAAAGCGCTTGCAAGCGCATGATCTTTTTCTAACGTACTAAGTTGCTGAAATAACACTGTTATGACAAGCGCTTACCAAAATAAGAGACTACAACAAAGAGGATTTCCATGTCTGTAATTAAAATGACGGATCTTGATTTAGCGGGCAAACGCGTGTTTATCCGAGCAGATCTTAATGTGCCAGTAAAAGATGGAAAAGTGACTTCTGATGCGCGTATTTTAGCATCTTTGCCGACCATTCAAATGTGCTTAAAAGCTGGCGCAAAAGTAATGGTGACCTCTCACCTTGGACGTCCAACGGAAGGTCAGTATGAGCAAGAGTTTTCGCTACAGCCTATCGTTGACTATTTGAACAACGCGCTCGATTGCAAAGTGACGCTGGCGAAAGACTACCTCGAAGGCTTGACGCTAAACGCGGGTGAGTTGGTTGTGCTAGAAAACGTACGTTTCAACAAAGGCGAGAAGAAAAACGCTGATGAGCTAGCGAAAAAATACGCGGCGCTATGCGACGTTTTCGTTATGGACGCATTTGGTACTGCGCACCGCGCTGAAGCTTCAACTTACGGCGTGGGCATGTTTGCACCAATCGCTTGTGCGGGTCCTTTGCTGGCTGATGAGCTTGAAGCGCTGGGCAAAGCAATGGACAAGCCAGCTCGTCCAATGGTGGCGATTGTTGGTGGTTCAAAAGTATCAACTAAGCTGACTGTACTTGAGTCTTTGTCAAAAATCGCTGATCAGTTGGTTGTTGGCGGCGGTATTGCGAACACCTTTATCGCAGCGGCTGGCCACAATGTAGGTAAGTCACTGTATGAAGCAGACCTGCTTGATACCGCTAAAAAATTGATGAAAGAGTGCGCCATCCCTGTTGCGGTTGATGTTGCGTGTGCTAAAGCGTTTGACGAAAATGCAGCGGCTGAAATCAAGCACGTATCTGAAGTACAAGATGACGACATGATTTTCGACCTAGGTCCTGAGTCAACTCAGCAACTGGCTGAAATTTTAAAGAATGCCAAAACCATTTTGTGGAACGGCCCTGTTGGCGTGTTTGAGTTTAAAAACTTTGAAGCAGGCACTCGTGGCATTGCAGAAGCGATTGCAAACTCTGCAGCGTTCTCTGTTGCGGGTGGCGGCGACACGCTTGCTGCTATCGACAAATTTGGCATCAAAGCAGATGTTTCTTACATCTCAACTGGCGGCGGCGCTTTCCTTGAGTTCGTTGAAGGGAAAAAATTGCCTGCAGTAGAAATGCTTGAGCGCCGCGGTGCGTAAAGGCTTGTAGCGCACAAAAAATTTTGCTGCGCTATCACGAAGAATCGTCCGCCAAGCAGATTTTGCTTGGCGTAACAAATGAGTGAACATCATAGGATCATTGTTATGTCTAAAATTTTGGATCATGTAAAGCCTGGCGTTATCTGTGGTAGCGATCTACAAAAAGTGTTTGAAATTGCAAAAGCAAACCACTTTGCGCTTCCTGCTGTGAACGTGGTAAACACTGACTCTATCAACGCTGTGCTAGAAGCGGCTGCGAAAGTAAAAGCGCCTGTGATTGTTCAGTTTTCTAACGGCGGCGCGGCGTTTTTTGCTGGCAAAGGCTTGAAACTAGAAGGCCAACAAGCGCAAATTAAAGGCGCTGTGCTGGGCGCGCAGTACGTACACGGCATCGCTGAAAGCTACGGCATTCCTGTGATCCTGCACACTGACCATGCTGCAAAAAATCTACTTCCTTGGATCGACGGACTGCTAGATGCAGGCGAAGAGCACTTCAAGAAAACTGGCAAGCCACTTTTCTCTTCACACATGATTGATCTTTCTGAAGAATCTTTAGAAGAGAACATCGCTATCTGTGAAAAATACCTCGCGCGCATGGCTAAAATGGGCATGACGTTGGAGCTTGAATTGGGCTGCACCGGCGGTGAAGAAGATGGCGTTGACAACAGCCACATGGATCAATCTGAGCTTTACACTTCACCAGAAGACGTTGCATACGCTTACGAGCGTTTGATCAAGATCAGCCCGAACTTCACTATCGCAGCTTCATTTGGTAACGTACACGGCGTGTACAAGCCAGGCAACGTGGTACTGACTCCAACAATTTTGCGTGATTCACAAGCATATTGCGCGAAGAAATTCGGTCTTGGCCAAAATGCTTTGAACTTCGTATTCCACGGCGGCAGCGGTTCAACGCTACAAGAGATCCGTGATTCTATCTCTTACGGCGTTATCAAAATGAACATCGACACTGATACACAGTGGGCGAGCTGGGATGGCGTGCGTCAATACGAAGCGCAAAACCACGACTACCTGCAAGGCCAAATCGGCAACCCGAAAGGTGCTGATGCGCCAAACAAAAAATACTACGATCCACGTGTTTGGTTGCGTGCTAGCCAAACTTCAATGGCGGCTCGTTTGGAAAAAGCCTTTAACGATCTAAACGCAATCAACGTGTTATAAGATTTCGTACGGCTAGAGCCCGCCAGATTTGGCTGTCTTTCCTACACAAATCCCTCGATGAAAATCGGGGGATTTTTTTGAATTTTTATCGATTTTCCTGCTCTCAACTAAAAACAAAGTGTTGAGGGTAGTATGGTGTTTTTAACAGATGCAGAGCAATGGGCGAC
>JBOFRL010000042.1:0-15510 GCA_051650965.1 Vibrionaceae bacterium | reverse complement strand
GGTTTAATAGTTATTATTGTTGGTTTTTTCATGGCCATTATGATGCAAGAAAATGATCAGCAATAAAAGCGTCAAATAAGGTTGAGTTGAGCGCCTAACTTAAAGCTCGGTACTGCGCCGTAGGCGCCTACGGTTCCTTTTTATTTGTTGGCATGGGCGGCGCATTAGGAGCAATGACCCGTTATTTCGTTAGTGAATTTTGTGTGCAATTATTTGGCCGTAATTTTCCTATTGCAACATTAATTGTGAATATAACTGGCTCATTTCTTATCGGGATCATTCTTGCCTGCGGACGTTATGAATGGTTATCTCAAGAATGGCGACTTTTTATTTCGATTGGATTTTTAGGTGCATTAACTACATTTTCTACCTTTTCTGCAGATAATTTTTTGTTATTGCAACAAGGTGAGGTGATTAAATTTTTATTAAATTTTGTCCTAAATACTTTTCTTTGTTTAGGCGCGGTAGCTTTAGGCTACCAGCTTCTTGCCAATATAAAAGGATAGTGCAAAGCGCACTATCCCTTTTATTTAAGCCGATTATTTAGAGTGGGGAACAAGCTTGTTTTAGCCAGTGCAGTTCGTGCTCTTTCATGTAGCCGCTTAATTTTTCAAACACCGATTGATGGTAATTATTCCACCAATTTATTTCTTGTTGCGTTAGCAAAGAAATATCAAGCATGCGCTTGTCGATAGGGATGCAGGTTAAAGGAGTAAAGCCGAGCGTCTCGCGATCGCCGTTAGTTTTTGTTTTTACAACAAGTTCTAAGTTTTCGATACGAATACCAAACTGCTCTGCCTGATAAAATCCTGGCTCATTAGAAAGTACCATTCCTTCTTGCAACGCAACGCCAGTGCCTTGTTTTGCAATGCGCTGCGGCCCTTCGTGGACGTTTAGGCAGTGTCCTACGCCGTGTCCCGTGCCATGGTCATAATCATAGCCGTGCGCCCACAAAAATTGCCTCGCAAGCGCGTCAAGCTGCTCGCCGGTCGTGCCTACGGGGAACTTGGCGCAAGCAAGCGCAATGTGGCCTTTTAGTACTAAAGTGAACATTTTTTTCATGTGTGACGGGCAGTTGCCGATGGCTACTGTGCGTGTGACGTCAGTTGTGCCGTCGCGATACTGCGCGCCTGAATCGACCAAGTAGAGGCTGTCGCGCACAAGCTGCGCTGGTTTTTCTTGATTGGTGTGATTGTAGTGGCACATGGCCGCGTTGCTGGCGGCGGCAGAAATGGTGCTAAAGCTCAGATCTAAAAAGGTGGCGTCTTGCTTTCTAAATGACAACAGCTGCTGCGCAAGCGTCTCTTCATCGTGCGATGCGCCTGCGGCGACCTCTTGCTCAAGCCAAGCTAAAAAGCGGCTTACTGCAACGCCATCGCGGACATGACAAGCTTTCATGCCATTGATTTCGCTGCTGTTTTTTGCGCTTTTAAGTAAGAAGCAAGGATCAGCAATAAGCAGCGGCTGCGCGCCAGCTTGCTCTAAGACGCTTTTTGCCCAAAGATTGCAATGCTGCGGATCGACAGCGACTTTTTGCCCTTTAAGCTCACGCAGCGTCGTTTCCAAGCTATTTGGCTCACAAATCGTAACGTCATCGCCAACATGCGCAAAAAAGTTGCTAGGAAGGCGGCCCTTATCGATGAAAAGGCTCAGCCGTCCTTGATTGTCCATCAGCGCGCTACTTAAAGCCACAGGAAGGTGCGGCACGTCAAAGCCGCGCATGTTGAGCAGCCAGCAAATGTTATCTAATTGTTTTATAAGAAGATGATCTGCGCCATGCTGGCAAAGCTGCTGCGCGACTTGTTGCCGTTTTTGCGCGCTGCTTGCCCCTGCCGTCTCATTATCCATTAGCCAAACGTCTGATAAAGTGGCCTGTGGGCGATCCTGCCACAGCTCATCAATCGGGTTTGTTTTGATAAGATTTAGCGTGAGTTTGTCTGCGAGTTTGCTTTGTAACGCATTGTATTTATTGATGCTATGTAGCTGCGGGTCGAGCGCGACTTGGCTGTGTGGTTGGCAGTTTTGCACCAGCCAGTTGATAACTGATTGATCGCTTAGCGATTCTTGGCTAAAAAGTTTGCCTGAAACTTGCTTTGCCGCCTGCACTGTGTAGCGGCCGTCAACGAAAATGGCCGCGCTTTTTTTGGCAACCACGGCAAGGCCAGCAGAGCCGGTAAATCCGGTTGCCCACTCTAATCGCCGATTGTGCGTCGGTGGATATTCACTGAGAAACTCATCTTCTAATGGAATAATTATCGCGTCGTGATTGGTCCGTTCTAGCCAAGCTCGTAGCGCGTTAATTCGCTCATTATAGTTATGTGGCATAACGTTTCCTTTAATAATAAAGTGGCGTAATTCTCTGTGGATTATTGCGATTTGCAGTAATCGTTATTTGATAAAAATTAAGTTCATTCAATAGCAGAGTAAATGAGTTTGCGAAAAAAATAAACAGATGTATAGCATTGCTGCGGGTTTGCTGGTAATTTATGGTGACAAGTGATCTAGGGATCATTGTATATTTAACTTTTTTAGGCTGGTTGCTATTTTTATAACTTTTTCTGTGAATATTTATTTTTAGTCAGCAAATTTGTGGCGTTTATTTGCGGTTACTCATCATAGTTTTGGTATTGCTATTTCTTATGCCAGCAATGCGCTTTGTTCCCGTCAATAAACATTTTTATGGAAATAAATAGGTTAAATAAATTTATGTCAATATCGATGATTGAATTGGCGCGTCATTTTGAAATGCTTGATGAATCCCCTGAAAAAATAATGTTTGGAAAATTATTAACAGAATTAAGCGGGATGAGTGAAGAGCGCGTAAGAAGTGCAGCTCGGCAAGTGCCTATAGGCGGATTGCGTGAGTTGATTTATCAATTTAACCGCGTGCTCGATGAACGTCGCGGTGAGCGAGTTTCTGAATTAGCTAAGCAGATGGCGAGTGATGGTATTTCTGCTGATGATTTAAAGCGTTACATTAAGCAGCGTACTAATTAAATTCGCTGTTTATTTTTATTTAAAATTAACTGACTTTTGTTTGTGGTGTTGGCTGCCGCGAAAAAAAAGCGCCCATAATGAGCGCCTATTATTCGCGGTTAGAAAACCACTCGCTTAAATATCAAGGTTTGCTACTTTCAAGGCGTTTTCTTCGATGAAGGCGCGTCGCAGATCAACTTGATCGCCCATCAACGTGGTAAACAGCTCATCGGCGGCCAGCGCATCGTGAATGGTTACACGCATCATGTGGCGCGACTGCGGATCCATGGTGGTTTCCCAAAGCTGATCTGGGTTCATTTCACCAAGACCTTTATAGCGCTGTAGCATTAGCCCGCGGTTAGACTCTTTGATCAGCCACGCAAGTGCATCGGCAAAGCTGCTTACCGGCAGCTGACGCTCCCCGCGCTGCACGTAGGCAGTGTGATCAAGCAGACCATCGAGCGCTTCAGAAAGCTGGGCGATTTTTGCGTACTCTTTTGAGTTGAAAAAGTCGTAGCTTAATAGGTACTTGTGCTCAACGCCGTGTGTACGCACGATAAGCTCAGGCTGGAAGGCGTTTTGCGCCTCGTCATGCACCAGCTGCGCGCGATACTGACTTTCGCCGTTAGACGCCGCATTTAGCGCATTAACGATAGGCTCAACCCAAGCTTGCACGTGCTGTTGCTCGCTAAGTTTTGCGACCTCTAGGCGAGGCTTATAAACCAGCTCGTTCAGCAGCGCTTTGGCGTAGCGGCGACTCATGCGCTCGATAAGCTTCATTACGTCTTGATACTGCTTCACAAGCGCTTCAAGTGCTACGCCGCTGATTGCTGGCGCGTGCTGATTAACAAACAGCGAGGCATTGTCTAACGCAAGGCTAAGCTGAAACTCTTCCATCGCCTTTTCGTCTTTAATGTATTGTTCTTGCTTGCCTTTTTTGACTTTGTACAACGGCGGCTGCGCAATGTAAATGTAGCCGCGCTCGATAAGCTCTGGCATCTGCCGGTAGAAGAACGTCAACAGCAAAGTACGAATGTGCGAGCCGTCGACGTCGGCGTCGGTCATGATGATGATGTTGTGATAGCGCAGTTTTTCCGGATTGTACTCATCGCGACCGATCCCACAGCCAAGCGCGGTGATCAGTGTTGCAACCTCTTGAGAAGACAGCATTTTATCAAAACGCGCTCTCTCGACGTTGAGGATCTTACCTTTAAGCGGCAGGATGGCTTGGTTTTTGCGGTTGCGCCCTTGTTTCGCAGAGCCGCCCGCAGAGTCACCTTCCACGATGTAAAGCTCTGAAAGCGCAGGATCTTTTTCCTGACAATCCGCAAGTTTACCTGGCAGACCGGCTAAATCGAGTGCGCCTTTGCGACGAGTGATTTCTCGCGCCTTGCGTGCGGCTTCGCGCGCTCGTGCGGCGTCAATGATTTTGCTGCAGACGATTTTGGCGTCCTGCGGATTTTCCATCAAAAATTCAGCAAGCTTTTCATTTACGGCGGATTCAACCGCGGTTTTTACTTCAGATGAAACGAGTTTGTCTTTGGTTTGGCTGGAAAATTTAGGATCAGGGACTTTCACCGAAATAACGGCGGTCAACCCTTCGCGCGCATCGTCGCCGGAAGTGGCCGTTTTGGCTTTTTTCGAGTAACCCTCTTTTTCCATAAAGCTGTTGAGCGTGCGCGTTAACGCGGCGCGAAAGCCAGCTAAGTGCGTGCCGCCGTCTCTTTGAGGTATGTTGTTGGTAAAGCAGTAAATATTTTCTTGAAAGCTGTCGTTCCACTGCATCGCGACTTCAACGCAAACGCCGCCGTCTTTTTCCGTATTAAGGTAAAACGCATTGTTGTGGATAGGCGTTTTGTGGCGATTAAGATGCTCGACAAAAGCGCGAATGCCGCCTTCATACATGAAGTGGTCTTGCTTATTTTCTTCACGTTTATCAATCAGTTTGATTGAGACGCCGGAGTTAAGAAACGAAAGTTCACGCAGTCGTTTGGCCAAAATTTCGTAATGGAACACGATGTCGGTAAAAGTCTCTTCGCTTGGCCAAAAGCGAATGCGCGTGCCGGTTTCTGTGGTATCGCCAATGACGGCGAGCGGCGCCTGCGGTACACCGTGGCGATAAATTTGCTGATGAACATGGCCGCTGCGCCAAATTTGTAGTTCGAGTTTTTCCGAAAGCGCATTCACCACCGATACGCCAACGCCATGCAGGCCGCCTGACACTTTGTATGAGTTGTCATCAAACTTACCACCGGCGTGCAGCACGGTCATGATAACTTCTGCCGCCGATACGCCTTCTTCGTGGATATCTACGGGAATACCGCGGCCATCATCTTTAACGGAAACTGAGCCATCTTCATGAATTGTAACAATAATGTCATGACAATGGCCGGCGAGCGCTTCATCGATGGCGTTATCGACAACCTCAAATACCAAATGGTGTAAACCTGTGCCATCGTCGGTGTCACCGATATACATACCAGGACGCTTGCGTACTGCATCCAACCCCTTGAGTACTTTAATACTTGATGAATCGTAATTGTCGGACATTCAATTGTTCTCGTTTAATGTAGCGCTGTGAACCCTGTTTGCCGGAGCTTTGCGCATAGCAGCATCCTGCAAAATTGCTGCTATTTTACCGCGTTTAGCTGGAAACATCCTGCTATTTTGTTGCGATCACTCGCTACTTGCGTAGCGCTTTCTCTCAAAAAAATGAATTTGGAAAAAGCGATACGCATAGGATTGCTCGGGCTAGAGGCGGATTGGCATGACGACATAACTCGCGTTGGCGTTGTTGGCATCTTCGATCAGGGTGCTTGAGGTGCCGTCGCCTAATGAAAATCGCACTTGCTGACAGCTCAGGCACGCTAACACATCCATCAAGTAGCTGACATTAAAGCCAATTTCGAGCGGCTCGCCGCTGTATTCTACGTCAAGATATTCTTCTGCCTCTTCTTGCTCCGGATTTTGCGAGGAGATGCGCAATTCGTTAGCGGTTAGATTAAGGCAGACGCCACGAAATTTGTCGTTCGATAAAATTGCAATGCGAGAGAGCGCCTTACGCAACTGTTCGCAGTTGGCAACCATAAATTTATTGCACGCTTGCGGAATAACGCGCCGATAGTCGGGGAAACGGCCGTCGATGAGCTTTGACGTAAAAGTAAATTGGTTGAGCGTGGCGCGCAGGTTGCTGGCGCCAATTTGAATTTCTACGTTTTCGTTCGGTTTGTCCAGCAGGCGCATTAGCTCCAGCACGCCTTTGCGCGGCACAATCACCTGCTCGTTGCCAAGCGTTGTGGCAAGCTCTGCGTGACTCATCGCCATGCGGTGGCCGTCGGTTGCGACCGTTTGCAGTGTATTTTGCGCCACTTCAAACAGCATGCCGTTTAGAAAATAGCGAACATCTTGATTTGCCATCGAAAACGCGGTGTTGTCGATGAGCGCGCGCAGCTGCGCTTGTTGCAGCGTCAGCGTAATTTTACTTTGCCAGCTTTCAATGTTGGGGTAATCGTCGGTGGGTAGCGTCGCAAGAGTAAAACGGCTGCGGCCGGAGCGAATAATGAGGCGCTCGCCCTCTAGGGTGCACTGAATGTAGGCGTCAGCGTCAAAGCTTTTGCAAATATCTAAAAATTTACGCGCCGGAACAGTCGTTGCGCCTGCAGTATTTTTGACTGACAGCGGCAGCTTGGCGATCAGCTCAACCTCAAGATCGGTGCCTGTGATCAGCAGGTGATCTTCGTGTACTTGCAACAAAATATTATTAAGGATCGGCAAGTTAGGGCGACTGCCGAGCGCGCCCACAACTTGCTGCAGTGATTTTAAAAAAGGATCGCGAGTAAGTGAAAATTGCATAATTGGCTCATTTTGCAGTAGAAAAAGCGTGATTTAGTAACAGCTATGATGAAAGCGTGCGAATGAGGTTGGAATAATCCTCTTTAATTTCATGGCTCTCTTTGCACAGCTCTTTGATTTTGCGACAAGCGTGTAACACGGTGGTATGGTCGCGTCCGCCAAAAGCGTTGCCAATCTCCGGCAAACTGTGGCTAGTTAGCTCCTTGGCGAGCGCCATGGCGACTTGCCGAGGGCGCGCAACAGAGCGGCTGCGCCGCTTAGAAAGCAGCTCGGAAATTTTGATTTTGTAATATTCCGCCACGGTTTTTTGGATATTTTCCATCGTCACCAATTTTTCTTGCAAAGCAAGCAGGTCGCGCAGCGCTTCTCGCACAAAATCGATGGTGATCGCGCGGCCAGAAAAGTTGGCGTTGGCGATCACGCGGTTGAGCGCGCCTTCAAGCTCGCGCACATTGGAGCGCAAGCGCTTGGCAATGAAAAATGCCACTTCATTTGGCAGGTAGATGTTTGTATCTTCCGCTTTTTTCATCAAAATAGCTACGCGAGTTTCAAGCTCTGGCGGCTCGATGGTGATGGTCAGCCCCCAGCCAAAACGCGACTTGAGGCGATCTTCAACGCCGCTGATCTCTTTCGGGTAGCGATCGGAGGTCAAGATGATTTGCTGATTGCCTTCGAGCAGCGCGTTAAAGGTGTGGAAAAACTCTTCTTGCGTGCGCTCTTTGTTGGCAAAAAATTGAATATCATCAATGAGTAGCGCGTCAACACTGCGGTAAAAGCGCTTAAAGTCTTCAATTTTATTATTTTGCAGCGCGCGCACCATATCTTGCACAAAGCGCTCAGAGTGCATGTAAACCACTTTGGCGTCGCTTTTGCGCTGACTTATCGCATTGCCGACGGCGTGCAGCAGGTGAGTTTTGCCAAGCCCCGTTTCCCCATAGAGAAAAAGCGGGTTGTAGGCAGAGCCTGGATTATCCGCGACTTGGCGCGCCGCTGCTAGCGCCAGCTGGTTGGATTTACCTTCGACAAAGTTGGTAAAAAGATGGCGCGGATTAACATTTGAGCGTTGACCGGCGGCCAGCGGCTGAATGTCGGTTGGCGTGGTGATCCTTGGCAGATCGTGAAAAGGATCGAGTAAAATTTGCATCTGCTCGCCGTCATCCGGCAAAGCGCTGATGACCTGCTTTTTCGCAAGCTGCGCGCTGGCTTGCACCTCTTTTGCAACCGGCGGTATTACTGCCGAGCGCGTAGGCGCAGGTCCCGCGGCGGCAGGTTTGCTGCCCACTTCAAAATGCAATTTTGGCAACTCGCCATTGCTGTTTTCTTGGAGAAGTTTATTGATCTTATTGAGGTATTTGTCTTTTACCCAATCAAGTACAAAACGGTTCGGGGCAAAAAGGGTCAGTGTCCCGCCGCTAAGCTGTGCCTGCAGTGGGCGCACCCACATATTAAATTCCTGTGCAGAAAGCTCCTCTTGCAGAGGCTCGAGGCACTGTGACCAAAGCGTAGAAGACATGTCAGGCAACCGATAAAAAATAAGGGGGCTATTTTATACTGGCCTGTGCATAAGTGCTAGCAGCAAACGAAAATTACGGGAATAAGATTAAAGTTATACACATTTTTACTGAAAACGGCCGCAGTTATTGTTTTGCTGAGCCAGTTATGCACAGCAAACGCGCTTGCGAGCGTTTTTCTTTTTTTGCTGAAAATTTGCGCGCTTTTATGCTAACCGTTGTGCGAAAATGGCTTTTGCAAAAAAATCGTAAAATTGGCTGACTTTGCCGGTAGAGAAGCACTTTTGCATTGACGTAATCTTTGCCAGTGATTAAAATCCGCCCTCTTTATGTGCGCGATCGTGTGGTTGCGCAAAATTTATGGTGCTAGACAGCTGTCTTTGGTGCCAGATTCATCGCCTGATCGATCAATTTTAAAGGTAGAAATTATGAAACGCACTTTTCAACCTTCTGTTCTAAAGCGCAAGCGTACTCACGGTTTTCGTGCACGCATGGCGACTAAGAATGGTCGTAAAGTTCTTGCTGCGCGTCGTGCCAGAGGCCGTAAGCAACTTTGTAAGTAATTCTTTTAGTGGTTAAGTTCGCTTACCCTCGGGAGTTACGACTGTTGGCTCCCGATCACTTTAAATATGTGTTCGAGAAGCCTGTCCGCATCGGCTCTCCACACTTGACCATTCTCGCTCGGGAAAATGTGTTCTCCCACCCTCGTTTAGGGCAAGCGGTGCCTAAAAAGCAGCTCAAGCTAGCTGTGGATAGAAATCGATTTAAGCGGCTAGTGCGCGAGAGCTTTCGTCACCATCAGGATACTTTACCCGCACTTGATATTGTGGTGATTGCTAAAAAAAGTGCTGGTGAACTCGACAATCAGGAGTTAACTGCGCTACTGCACAACCTATGGAAACGCCTGTCTCGTCCTGCGCGCAAAAAATAGTCATCGGCATTTTTCGCGTTTATCAGCTTTTCATCAGTCCCTTGCTTGGGCCACGTTGTCGTTTTGCGCCAACGTGCTCACAATATGCCATTGAGGCGGTTATGCGTCACGGCGTTGTAAAAGGATGTTGGTTAGCAGGCAAACGTTTATTAAAATGTCATCCTCTAAATCATGGTGGGTATGATCCTGTGCCCGCGCGTCATCATCATAACCGAGACAAAAACTAATGGATTCTCAACGCAATATTTTGTTGATTGCTCTGCTGTTTGTGTCCTTCATTTTATTTAATAAGTGGAATGAAGAAACAGCCCCTGCAGTCAATACCGCACAGCAGACAGTCGCTCATGGCGATGTTCCGGCCGGCTCCACTAGCAGCGATACTCTTTTGCAAACAAGCAGTTCTGGTAAGCTTGTGACAATCGCAACGGATACGCTGACATTAACAGTGGATACGCATGGCGGTGATATTGTGCGCGCTGTGTTAAATCAGTATGACGGCGAGCTTGATTCAACTGAAAAGTTTGTGCTGCTGGATAACGCACCTGCGCACATCTTTACTGCGCAAAGTGGCCTGATTGGCGCTGACGGTATCGATACGGCTGCGGGTCGCGCTAAGTTTGATGTCGCGAATAACTCGTTTGCATTGCCAGCTGGCGAGCAAACGCTGCGCGTACCTTTGACGCTGGAAAAAGACGGCGTGCTTTTCACAAAAACGTTTGTGTTAACAGCCGGCAGCTATGTGGTTGATGTGGAATATCACATTGAAAACAAAAGCGCGAAACCTGCGTCGGTACAAATGTATGCTCAGCTAAAACAAACCGTGGTTGATTCAGGTGGCAGCTTAGCAATGCCAACTTACCGTGGTGGTGTTTATTCTGCTGATAAAGCGAAGTATGAAAAATACAGCTTTGATGACATGCAAGAGCGCAGCTTGAATCTGACCTTCGTTGAACAAGGTTGGGCGGGCATGATGCAGCACTACTTTGCGACGGCGTGGTTGCCAAAACCAAACAGCGGCGAAGTGAACTTGTTTACGCGCGTTAGCGGCGGTCAAGCCTTTATTGGTTTGCGCTATCCTGCGGTCACTGTTGCCGCCGGCAGCAGCGAAACGTTAAGCGCGAAGCTGTGGGTTGGTCCAAAACTGCAAGATCAGATGGCGCAAGCGGCTCCTAATCTGAATTTGACGATTGATTACGGCTGGTTGTGGTTTATCGCAAGTCCTTTGCATTGGCTGCTTTCGTCTATCCAGTGGCTGGTTGGCAACTGGGGTCTGGCGATCATTTTGTTGACCTTTATTGTGCGCGGCGTGATGTTCCCGCTGACCAAAGCGCAATACACGTCAATGGCAAAAATGCGCATGCTGCAGCCAAAACTGCAAGAGATGAAAGAGCGTATCGGCGACGATCGTCAGCGCATGAGCCAAGAAATGATGGAATTGTACCGCAAAGAGAAAGTTAACCCATTGGGTGGCTGTCTGCCTTTGCTGCTGCAAATGCCAATTTTCATTGCGCTTTACTGGGCGTTGATGGAGTCTGTTGAGCTGCGCCACGCGCCGTTTATGCTGTGGATCAACGATCTCTCAGCGCAGGATCCTTACTACGTGCTGCCACTGTTGATGGGCGCATCGATGTTTGTGATCCAAAAAATGAGCCCAAGCACGGTAACCGACCCGATGCAGCAAAAAGTCATGACATTTATGCCTGTGATTTTTACTGGATTTTTCCTCTGGTTCCCATCTGGACTTGTGCTGTACTGGCTAGTTTCCAACATCGTTACGCTTATTCAGCAAACGATTATTTTCCGTTCGCTGGAGCGTAAAGGGCTACACAAGCGCGCTTGATGCGATTAAGTGCTGACTAAAGGCGATCCTTGGGGTCGCCTTTTTCTTTGTGTACACTTAGCAAAATTTTTTTAGCGGTGAAAATTATGAGTCAGTTAGAGACGATTGTGGCGCAAGCGACGCCGCCTGGGCGCGGGGGGGTCGGCATTATTCGCGTGTCCGGCAGCAAGGCGCGCGCGGTGGCTAATGCGCTGGTGGCGCGCGAGTTGCCGGTGCGCCGCGCTGAGTACGTGGCGTTTTTGGGCAGCGATGGTCAGGCGCTCGATCAGGGGATTGCGCTGTTTTTTAAGGCTCCCCATTCGTTTACTGGCGAAGATGTGCTGGAGTTGCAAGGTCACGGCGGCCCTGTAGTGATGGACATGCTGATCCGGCGCATTCTCGAAATTGATGGCGTGCGTACGGCGCGTCCAGGCGAGTTTTCTGAGCGCGCTTTTTTAAATGACAAGTTAGATTTAGCGCAGGCAGAGGCGATCGCCGATCTTATCGAGGCGAACTCTGAGCAGGCGGCTAAATGTGCGCTGCAAAGTTTGCAGGGCGCGTTTTCGCAGCGCATCGAAGAGCTGGTGCAGCGCGTGATTGAGCTGCGCATCTACGTCGAGGCGGCGATTGATTTTCCTGACGAAGAGATTGATTTTTTAAGCGATGGCAAAGTGCAAAATTCGCTGCAAACAATCATCACCGCGCTCGAGCTGGTGCGCTCGGCGGCCTCGCAAGGCGCGATGATGCGCGAGGGGATGAAAGTGGTGATTGCTGGACGGCCGAATGCCGGAAAGTCTAGTCTTCTCAATGCGTTATGCGGACAAGAGCGCGCCATTGTCACCGATATCGCAGGGACTACCCGCGATGTGCTGCGCGAGCAAATTCATATCGACGGCTTGCCTTTGCACATTATTGATACGGCGGGGCTGCGCGAGGCGACGGATGCGGTTGAGCAAATCGGCATTGAGCGCGCTTGGGATGAAATTCGTCAGGCCGATCGCGTGCTGCTTTTGGTCGACAGCACAACGACCACGCAGTGCGAAGCGGCGCAGATCTGGCCTGAATTTATTGAGAAATTGCCAAAAAATATCGGCGTGACGGTGGTGCGCAACAAAGCCGATTTGACTGGCGAACCGCTGGGCGCGGCGCCTGATGCGCCGGATCTCATTCACCTGAGCGCCAAAAGTGGCGCTGGGGTTGACGCGCTGCGCGAGCACCTTAAGGCGTGCGTTGGTTTTACTGGCGCTGTCGAGGGCGGCTTTATGGCGCGCCGTCGCCATTTAGAAGCGTTGGACGGGGCTGCGCGCCACTTGCAGCTAGGGCTGTTGCAGCTGACGCAGTTTGCTGCTGGTGAAATTTTGGCGGAAGAGCTGCGGGTTGTGCAGCAGCATCTCAATGAAATTACTGGCGAATTTAGCTCCGACGACTTGCTGGGGCGGATTTTTTCCTCATTTTGTATCGGCAAATGAGGCGCGCTAAAAACGCCGCGTAGTTACACTGTTATATTTTTTGAGCGCGTCATTTATCAAAAGGCGCGCTTATTCTTTGGGATCTTTGGGCTCCTCTGGCGCTGTTTGTTTGCCAAAGTATATCACTGACCCCCTTCTTGCTTGCAGTTCTGCCTCTCTTACTTGCTCAGGATTTCCTAGCAATAATCGCCGTTGTAACTGCTGATGCTCTTGCAATTGTCGCTGTTGCAACTGGCGTAGCTGCTGCTCTAGTTGCGGTTGCTGCGGCGGAGCGTACGTAATTGTGGCAACTTGCGGCGCTGCAGGGTGCGGCTCGAGCGGTGTTTGCTGTTGCGGGGGGAGTGCAAGCCTGTCAGCCTGTAACTGCGGATGCGGATGAACTTGCATTTGTTGCTGTGGTTGCGACTGGGGGGCGAACATAAGAGTTGTTGTAGGTGTTGGCGCTGGATGCGGCAGGATCGCCCGCGGCCTGAGAGGTTGAGTAAAAGGCCTGCCAGCTTGTTGCAGAGGATGCGGATGAGTTTGCGGTTGCTGTTGTGGTTGCAGCTGGTGTGGCGTGTAAGGCTGGTGACGTCTGGTATGTCGCTCAGCCCTGTGCCGGTGTGTCGCAGGAGCTGCAGCTTGTGCCGCTGGAAGATTGAGTTGTAGCAGTTGTTGTGGAATTTGCGCGGTGGCTCTTGGCTGTGGTGGCGTCTGCGGCTGTTGCGCTGCTGTGTGAGCGCGCGCCGTTTCTGCCTCTGAAGTAGCTTGCGTCGCATCTGTTGTGGCTGGCAGAAGAGTTAGTTGTTGATCTAAATTCTGGATCTGTGGGAGGCTTAGGAGCCAAGCTATTGCTTGTTCAATTGCTTGAGCACTATTGGGGGTGGTGGCGCCATCATTAGGGGCTGCAATACGGCTATCGAGAGTGTTCCACCACGATGCAGCTGTTCTAGGGTTGATATTGAATATTTTGCAAAGATCACCTGTTACCGTATGGTAAAGCTGCTTGCGCATATGATGCAGGATAATAAACAGTATTCTTAACTTGGCATAGCTAGGGGTGTTAGAGAGATTAAAAGTGCCCAGTAGCGCTGGTGCTGCTTGGTGTATTGCTGCCACTCCAGCTTCTTGGTTTACGCCGCTTAAATCAAAGGTCAATTGTGACATGATCGCATTTGTTGAGAGACTTCGCTCTTGGTTTTCTGAAGGGTTGGCACCATCCCACATGAGACCTAACCGCGCATGCAAAGGGGCAAGGATGCTAGCTAAGCTGCTCCTTTGGACCTTCTCTGCTTCATTGATAGAAGCAATTTCATTGCGTTGATAGCGTATAGGGCCCGCCCGTTTAAGGGCTGATAGTGGCTGCCCCTTAGTATTTACCTCATACAGGGTGCGGTTGATAATTCTGGTGATCCCGTCTGTGGAATTATCATCTCCTTCCTTAACGAGTTCTGAATACCAGTTACTTATTGTTCCTGATGAGGTATCAAACAGCTGCCGGCATCTGCTTTGGTTGATTCGTTCCGAGTAAAAGCCAAGAAAAGCCATGCAAAGCAGTTTTAGGCGCACATATGGATGGAGTTGCTGGTTGATTTGCTGCATGAGGAATTTCAGCTTAGGATCAGTGCATTGCTCGATTGCTTCTTGAGAGAAGGATAACCGCATCGCGAGCGCATAGTTAAAGCTCATTGCTGTTGCAAAGAGTTTCGTATCCTCAGGAATAGCGGTTGCTTGGTCCTCTGGCATAAGCTCTAGCCCTGCGACATGTGTAGTAAAATAGCTTATTAATGTTGCTTGTTCATCTGCTGGCGCTTGCTCTAGATCTGCTTGTGGTGGTTGTGGCATCACGGGGTGCGCTGCTTGGAGTCGCTGCGGCGCGGCGGGGAGCTGCGCGCGTGCTTCCAAAAGCGCTCTTAGTGTTTGGTTTGCTGCCGCTTGTTGAGGGTCAAGAGCTTGCGGTGCAGGAGGAGGGGCGCCTGCTGCTGCCGTGGCGGGGTGTTGTCTTGCGTTGCGCGCGCCTGTCACAACCATGGCTTGTGCTGTTGTCGTTTGTGGAGTCGTGCTCGTCGCAGTTGTTGTGGTGGTGCTGGCAGGCTGATTGCCTGCTGGTTGATTTGGTTGCATTTTACAGTCCTGCAATATTGAGCGAGTGATGGCAAGGCGCAACGCTTCGCGCTTTTTGTGTTAACAGCTCACTGATTTCTAAAAAATCCGCTTGTTACGCTACCGATTCCTCGCCCGCGTGATTTGATGAGCGCACTTTGCTCTAGCGCTTTGTGCCAGCGTTTTATGAACATTTGCCTGAAAGCGATTTTGCTCGTGTGAGCTTAAGGCGCGCGCATGTGTGACAAAAACATCAGCATTTATCTGTTTTGCCAATGTTTTTGGTGCGTAATATTGCTGATTGTATAAATTTCAGACACTGCCACCCAGTGAATAAAAGTAAAACGCGAGCTATCTGTTTGACTATTAATGGAAATTTTTTTGCGCGGTTTTAGGCGTGAAGTATGCTAAATACGCCGCGTAGTTACACTGTTATATTTTTTGAGCGCGTCATTTATCAAAAGGCGCGCTTATTCTTTGGGATCTTTGGGCTCCTCTGGCGCTGTTTGTTTGCCAAAGCATATCACTGACCCCCTTCTTGCTTGCAGTTCTGCCTCTCTTACTTGTTCAGGATTTCCTAGCAATAATCGCCGTTGTAACTGCTGATAATGTTGCAATTGTTGCTGTTGTAACTGGCGTAGCTGCTGCTGTTCTAGTTCTAGCTGTTGCTGTTGCTGTTGCTGTTGCTGCGGCGGAGCGTACGTAATTGTGGCAACTTGTTGCGTTGTTGGGCGGAGATATTGTCAAATCTGGTGTATGGGGTCGGTTAGGCAGCATTCCTGTCTGACTCATCCAGCACCTGCATTCCATCCTTGAATTTCACGTTATCCACTACCAGCTTTAGCAGCGCAAACCCCTGTAGGCGCCGCC
>JBOFRL010000041.1:0-111172 GCA_051650965.1 Vibrionaceae bacterium | reverse complement strand
TTTGTCGCCCATTGCTCTGCATCTGTTAAAAACACCATACTACCCTCAACACTTTGTTTTTAGTTGAGAGCAGGAAAATCGATAAAAATTCAAAAAAATCCCCCGATTTTCATCGAGGGATTTGTGTAGGAAAGACAGTCTTGCGAAGGGCTTAGTTTTATCTTAAGAGCTTAACTAAGTTAGATTTTCATCCAAGCGTCAGCCCATGAGCTGCCTGTACCCGGCGCGTAGTGGCTAGGAGACTCGCCACACCAACCGCTGTAAGGGAACGGTTTGCACTCGTAGTTGCCGCCAGCATTGCTCACGCGATCGCCAGCTTGGTAAGAGGTGCCTGGTGCGTAGGCTGGGTAATCACCGCCGCCGCCTTGTCCTTGCTCGGTCAAATTCACAATAAAACGCTGCTCAACGCTTGGCTCATTGTCAGCGGCTCCAGTTACGACCACGTCATAGCTGCCAGCGGCAAGGTTGCTGCCTTGCAGCGCGATGCTGCCATTGCCGTTGATAAGCGCGCTCGTGTCGGTGTAAATTTGCCCGTTTTGCTCAAGTACAGCTTTGATTTGCACAGGATTTTGCGTGGAGATGGCAAAACCGATGGTCACTTGGCCGTTTGCAAGAGGGTAGCTATTGTTGATCCCTGTAACAGTGAAGTCGCTGCTGACTTCGCCGCTTGGTGGAGTTGTGCCGCCGCAGTCGCTATCGCCGATGTTGCGCCATACGCCCCAGTCGCCGCTTGTGCCCGGCTCTTCATTTTGTGTCCACCACTGTGCTTGCCACAGTTTGCCGTTGTGCGAAACTTCATCGTTTTGCACGTAAACGCCTGTTGGCAGCCATGGGTTGTCACACGTTGCGCCGCCTTGCTCTTTCACTGTAACGCGGCGTGATTGTGTAACGGTTTGCTCTGCGCTGTCGGTGATAGAGTAGCTCAGCTGATATTGGCCGGCGACGCTGGTGTCAACTTTGCCATTGAGCACGATGCGCGCAGTTAAGTCGCCGTCTTCTTCGTCAGTGGCTGATACGCCAGTTAACGGATTGAATTGGCTGCCAATTTCGATAGTGACGTCACTGATGCCGGCAAAAACAGGCTTGCTGTTATACACCTCGACATTGCGCACTTTCTCGGTGGTGTTTTTGTCGCTGTCTGTCACTTTGTACAGAAGCGGGTAAACGCCCATTTGCATGTGATTAACGCTGCCTTCCACCAAAATTTGCGAGGTTAAATCGCCATCTTCACTATCTTGCGCGCTAACACCGGCGTAGACATCAAACGGCGTGCCTTGCTTGATACGCACGTCGGTGATGCCGTCAAATACTGGCTTGCCGTTTTCAAGCGGTGGCGTGATCTCTTGGTCGTGAATGAACGGACCGTAGGTTTTGATAAAAGAGCTGTCGTAGTTTTGGCCGGCGCTGTTTTTGCCGATATCCCAGTTGATTGACCACGTCATTACGCCGCGTAGCGGTTGGCCTTGCTGAGTCAATTTGTTGAAAGCGTTGAACAATTTTTGTGGCTCTTGTACAAAGCCGGTGGCCGCCGCGTCGATGTTGCTTGGAATGCCAAACACCAATTTGTCGTGCGGGATTTTGTAGAAGCCGCGCGTGCCGTTGATCAGCGAGTCGGAGATGTAGTAGATGAACTCTTCTTTGAGCGCATCGTTATTTTGCGCGATCCAGCCGACGCCATCAATATAGAGGCCGTCGCCGCCTTGGTTGTAAAACTGTGGGTTGATCCAGTCGTAGTAACCTTCAAGTCCTTGAATATAAGGAATGTATGCGCCGCCATCGGTCAGATAAGGAAACTCTGGCGCCATGGTGATGAGGAAGTTTTTGCCTTGCGCGCGGTAGTGATCTTTTACGATGCGCAGCGCTGCTGGAATAACGGTTTGGTTGTCAGCCGCGGTAACTGCCGCTTGCTCAAGGTCGATATCAAGACCGTCAAAGCCGTAAGTTTCTACTTGGCGAATGATCTCGTCGGCAAAGGCTTGCTCTTGCCCTTTGCGCAGCTCAATGTGCGCATCTGCGCCGCCTAGCGCGAGCAGTACCGCGCGTCCTTGGCTGTTGAGTACGCCAATTTGCTCGATAAATTGCGCTTCAGTCAGACCCGTTTCTGCAGCAAGAACGAAAGTTGGGATTGGGTTGCTGCCATGCACTTTCATGAATGAAACGTCAACAACGTTGTAGTGTGGGTTGATTTCCTTAAGCGTCAAACACGGCGCGATACCGCCTTGATAGCCTGAGCCGCCGCACCAGTTATGCCAATAACCGACAACAACGCCTGCGTTTGGATTAACCATCTCTTGACCTTGAATTGCACTGGCTTGTACGAAGGTCGGGCTAAGGGTAAAAAGGCACCCTAATAATGACAAATTGAATCTTTTCATTAAGTAACTCCATCTCTAAGTTGAGTTCGTTAAATGTTCTTTTAATGAGTAATGGCGTTTTTTTAATTGGTATTTAGGGGTGGAACTGCAGGCAGAATTTCACCTTCTGCCTATAAAATCAATCACTTTAAAGTTAAATGTTGTGAAATTTGGCGCATTATCAAAAGTTGCATATTTGGATAAAAATCATGTGGAAAATTTGCAAAAAAGCGTGAACGACGCGCAGGCGAATGTGCGCAAAGGGCTGCGAGCAGAAAGCGGACTGGGGGCGCTTAAAACAATGAAGGAGCAGCTGCTCCTTCACCTTTACTGAGAGTCAGAGGAGGAGCTGTTAGAGGTGGTTTTGTAGTAGATCCAAATTGTTAGCCCCATCGTCGCCATAATGGAGATGAAGTTGCTGCCAAGCTCAGGCTGCTCCATGCGGATAAAAGCCGAGTGACCAAAGATGCCGACTAAAAAGCAGGACAACAAAAGCGGCAAGCTGTCGAGCAGCGAGCTTTGTTTGTGCCGCTCATAAAGCGCAGAGGCCGCGAGCAGTAGTGAGATCAGTGGAAAAAGGGAAAAAGAGACGGTGCTGATGAAAATTCCCGCCCAAGATGCACAAAAACTTGCACCACAGACAGCAGCGAGCAGTAGAGATTTGCGTTCTGAAGAAAAATGCTGAGTCATAATGTTACCTATAGTAATTGCTGTTCACGTTCTTTTTGATAGGCTCGCATCCCTTTTTCTAGCATTCTTAGCTGAAATATCAGCCGGTTAGCTAATAAAATGCGATCCGTTTCGTTCACAAGATCTAAAGCCTCTGCGCCTGAGCTAAATACTAAAGTGACACAAGCTTGCGCTTGGCTGTAGGCATCTTCTGCGCTAAGCCCTGATCTTTCTTGGAAATATTCACACAGCTCAGCAACAAAATGGTCAATTTCGCGCGCAACCGCGGTACGAAACGCCGCTGAGGTTCCGGAGCGTTCGCGCAGCAACAGACGAAAAACGTTAGGGCTGGAGTCGATAAATTCCATAAACGTTTCGACCGAAGTGCGAATGACGCTGCCTTGCTCTGCAATTCGCAGGCGCGCTTGGCGCATGAGCTGGCGTAAAAGCAGGCCGCCTTCATCAACCATGGTCAATCCAAGTTCATCCATGTCGCGAAAATGACGATAAAAAGAGGTTGGTGCGATCCCCGCTTCGCGCGCGACTTCGCGCAAACTTAAGCTTGAGAAACTTCGCTCTGCGCTGAGCTGGGCGAATGCTGCCGATATCAATGAATGGCGGGTTTTAGCCTTTTGTTCTGCTCGAATGCCCACAAATAGTCGCTTAGTTGATGATAATGGCATTAATATACCGATTTTTAGCGCTAAATTCAGCTAACTACTAGCATTTGCTGCCTGCTTGAATGAGAGCAAGGTTAGGTTTTTACTATTTTGTGCCTTGTACTTTTGCTCAGCATTAGCCGTTAAAGTTAATTAAATATTGACCACTTACGTTCGGTCTGCCAAGCCATCCAAACTGTCTTTTGAGATCGGCGGGCATTTCGCTGCCAGGTTTTACCTTGCCAAAAATTTTATAGCGGCCGTTTGGCGCGAAGGAGAAATCGATATCGCTTTGCACGGCGGCAGAGTTGCTGGACAGGCTCATTTTTACGCTTTTATTATCGCAAGATAATTTTGCGTTGGCGGTGTCAACCTTGAGCGCGCCAAGCGGAAATTGGATGTTGGCGTCGCTCCAGCGTAAATCGCCGGAAAGCTCGTCGCACCATAAATTGCTAAAGCGGTAGTATGGAATTTGCGCTGAGATCAGGCCGCTGCTGTGGATAGGAAAAGGGTATCGCACTAAGCTGTCAATGAACGAGCTTGGCAGTTTTCCATCAAAATCAAGAAGGTAGCGCCCAGTCAATCCGATACCAATGGCGCCTTGCGCTTGCAGCTGATTGTCGCCGGCTAATTTGACGTCGAGTTCAAGTTTGCCGAGCAAAAGTTTTAGCGAATTGAGTTCCCAGCTGAGCTTGCCAAGCTTGATCCCTTTCCAGCGCACATCGTGCACCGCGCCGTTCCACAGCGTGCCGTCGCTGCGGCCTAAAGAGAGCAGGGGGGATTGCGGGAGCTTTTCTATCACAAAATGGGCGGGAACGTGGGCAATAGCACTGACAACAAAAACAACTAGTAGCAGTGCTAGTAGCGCAAACTTCATTTTATTCTCGGCTTAGCTGTAACTTTCGGACCTCTACCATACCAGATACATCAGTTTTGTTTAATTCAATTAGCTTCGGATGAATAGCATATTTTTTCTCGAGCTCATCAAGCCATTGCAATAAGCGGGTGAATGACGTGGGCTTGAGCTGCACGTCCAAATCTTCTTTATTGGACTGCAATTTGTCAATTTCAATTTTATAGCGGCTGGACGTCTCAGTAACAGCCTGATTGATTGGGACATTTTTGTTAACAGTTGAGTTTGAGGTGCGCTTAAGCATTTTGATCTGCTCGGCTTTATCGGCAACAAAACTGTTTAATTCCTGCTCAATGGCCAAGTTACTTTTCGCCAGATTTGCGCGCGAATAAAGCGGGCTTATCAGGCCAAAGTAAAAAATGCAGACAATCAGCACCACTGCGCCGACCATCATGCCGCGCTGCTCTTGCTGCGAACGCGCCCGCCAAAAAGTTAAAATATTTTCCATGACTACTCCTTGGTGAGGACAAACGCGCCGGTCACTTTGTCTTCTGCGCGGTTGAGCTGGCCTAAGTTAGTTTTGAATTTTGCAGAAAACAGGCTGCGCAGTTTTTCAAAATCGGCAAAATCTTTACCTTGAGCATTGAAGCTAAATTCATTTTTAGCATACTCAAACTTGATTGTGTTTAGCGTGATGTTCGGCGATTGCTGCAATAATGGCCCAACGTTAGCAAGCCAAACCAACATGCCACTTTTATCGCCCGAGCCGGACAGCGATTCTACCTCAGTATCCAGCGCGCGTTTTAAGTAGCTGGTGGTAGGAAAGCGTTTCACATTCGGCAAAGCGGCTTTTGTCATCTGCATGGTCTGCTGATTGAGCTCTTTCACTTGTTTTTCTAGGCGAAAAATATTGATGCTTTGCTCAATGACCAGCACGGTGAAAAGAACCAGCGCGGCAATGCCGACGTTGCGCCAGTAGCGAATGTACTTAAGGTATTGATTGCTTGGGCGATAGCGGCCACTTAGCAAGTTAAACGGGCTAGTCATTGCGCCGCGAGTCAACACTTCCATAACCAGCTCTTCAGGGGCGAGCTGCCAATTCTCGGCATCTTGCGCCGGCTTGCCGCTGTAACTTATCACTTCAGGAAGCTCGCCTTCGTTTAGATCTTGCAAGCTTTTAAAGATGATCGGCAGCAGCGACTCTTCGGCAGCGAAACCTTGGGCATGCGCAGTGCGGATGATCCAACGGTTGTGCAGCTGCGCGGCGGTAAACTGCCCTTCATTTTCGGGCAAGCACAGGCAATCTGGCAAAATCGCTTTAGGAGTAAGATCCGCCTGCGTCAACGCGGCCAGCCAGCCTTGCATGATTTTATGCTCAATGATCGCAACTTTGGCCATCCCATGGCTTTTATCTAGCAATGCAATGTGGGTGTGCGAAACATCTTGCGCCAGCTCGTCTTCAAGCAAAAAGGGCAAGACGTTTTCGAGTTGCCTTTCACTCCCTGGCGGAATGGCAACTTCAGTCAAAGTCATCGCACTGCTGTCTGCAATAATAAGAACTTCGCGATCTTTTGCGTAGCTAGTTAGCTTTGTGAGATGTTCAGTATCTCCCGATGCGATAATTTCTTGCTGGGCCGGAGACCACACGAGCCAAGGAATTGATTCATCAGGATCATTGTTCAGTCGTATTGCTAATATTTCGCTCACTCGTTCCTCCAAAGCGGCGACGCACAATGCTCACCTTCCCTTTATCATCACGGTGCAGTAGGCTGCGTATGCGCAAACTGCTCTCATCTAGCGTAATGGTTGCATCCACTTCAAAATAGCGGCTTTTGATATCAAAAAAACTTTGCAACAGCTCTCGATTTTGTTGGCTAAATTCCACAAAGCCGGGCTCTGCAAAAAAGCTGTTCACATCACGATAACCGTTAACCGGCTCTCGGTTAGATATGATTTCAAAAGCTTTTTCTTCAGTTAAATAAGGATGTAGTATGGCCGCAAGTAATGGCGCATCTTTTCCTTCAACAGTATTGATATTAACTTTTAGATCGTTTGTTGGCAGCGCGCACAAAAAAGGTGCGACTTTTTGGTAAGTTTGCTGGGAAACCCCATAAATTGAGCGCCACTCTGAAACATCAGACAGATAACCGTTAGCGGTCACATAAGGCGGCGTGCGTGATTCATATTCGCTGTCTTCTACGCCGGCTGTCGATTGTACGTTGTTGTTTTTATCGATAAATTCCCATGTCGAGGTCGCCGCGATTTCAGCTTCAGTGCTCTCAACGCCTTGCGACTCGATAAGCCGCTGTAAAATTGTCACTAAGATCGGATTTTCATTACTGTTTGACGACGCTTGGCTCTTATAGAACGCGTTGAGATTAAAACAGGCCTGTTGATCATAGACGCTGCCAATTGCTTCGCCCTGATCCAACGGATAAACCTCATCGCGCACCGCCCAAGGCTGGCTAAGCGTCACAGGATCGTCATTGCTAAAACTGTCTTGAATGCCAAATTTGGCAAGCTCTTCAATCGATAAGGCAAACCAATACGCCTGCTGATAATTTAGCTGGCTTTCAACACGGTTAAAGTTGACAAACATGCGGCTAGCCATGGTTGCCGCAAGCCCCGTCATTAACGCCATGATCAGCATAACGATAAGCAGCGCGACACCGTGCTGATGCCTCTTGTAAGGTCTGACATTATGATTTTTTGTCACTATCTTCCTCTGACGCTACGACTTTTTGCGCTGGCAAAAGGTAAATTCTCTCAATTTCACCATAACGCTGACTTTTAAAAATGACTTTTAGCGCCTTGGGGACTTCTAACGGCTTATCCCAAGTGCGTTGCCAGCTTGTGCCATCGTTAGAAATTTCAAATCTGAGCTCTTCAACGCCATTGAGCATGGTCATTACCGCAGGCTCGGTGGCGTTGCCGCTATCAGGATGAGTCCAGCGTAGCCGCTCCAATTTTTGATCTTGCAGGCGATAGCCGACTTTGACCATTTCGCCGCGCGCGAAAATTTGCTGCGGGTTGATCCAGCCGCCGCGCACAAAGCGCACGCCGTAGCCTTGCGAGTCGATAATGCCGTCACCTAACTCAAGAAGCTGCTCTGGCAGTTGCTGACCTGCGTTGCGATAAGGCCTTGCTGCGAGCTGGCGAAAATCGCTATCCATAATAAATAATGTGCGTTGTAACTCTTTGAGTGCGTTGCCGACAATTTCAGATTGCTCGTTGCTGTTAAGCACATTGTTAAGTACTTGGTTAGCCGAAAGCGTTAGGCTTGAAAAAATGCCAAGTGCCAGCAGCACCTCAATGAGGGTAAAACCGCTCAGTTTGCGCCTGCTGGGCAGATTATTTTTTCGTTGAGACATAAGTCCTCACCGAAGCAAGTTGGCTGCTTTTTTTATCACTTTCCCAAACGATAACATCCACGGCTCTTAACATTCCTGTTGCGGTAGCGACGGGCTTGACGGTCCAGTGCCACTCTTGATCTGCCATGTTAGTTTTGCCGCTGCGCTCAGATTCGGGGGCGCCTGCGATCAGCAGTAAAGCGAGCTGATTATCAGCCACCATCGCGGCAAAGGTTTTCTTTTCTAGTGCAGCTAAGCTATTGATATTTTGGCCAGTTGAATTAAGAACCGCCATCGCCGATACAGAAAAAATGGCCAAAGCAATCATAATTTCGATCAGTGTAAAGCCGCGCTGTTTCACTATCTGCCCTCATCGGTAGATTTTAATTCAAATGATCCGATGTCATTGCCGGTGACTTCCCAAAGCGCTTTCCCTTCTGCTAAAAACGTCAAGGTGAAGGGCAAAATCTCACCGCTACCCATCAAAACGATTTGAGGTGGCGGAATGATTTTTTTCTCTTCTTCTGTTTCAGCGATTTTTACGTCGGTAAACATTTCGTCAAAAATGCTCTCTTTGGAAAAAAGTTCATCCTCGACGGCCATCGCTGTCATTTCAAGCTCAAGCTCAACACTGTTTGGAATCGAAACGCTGGTGGCAGTGCCACGTTTTTTCTCGACTTCTTGCCAGTTATTGCCGATAAGCTCTAACAAACGGTAACGATTTTTATCGACTTGCACTCCCATGGTTTTACTTAGCAGTAGCGCCTGTTCATTCCATAGCTGAATAAGTTGATAAAAACGCTCAGCCTCTTGCTTGGCCTCATCATTGCTCGCTTGAGGAAGCGTAGGTACAACCATCACTGCCGTCATGGACAGCAGCACAATAACTAGAAGTATTTCTAGTAATGTAAAACCTGATTGTAACTTACGCTTCATTTTCAATTAATTATCCTAGTGTGAAATTACTTTTGCATGTTCCAGTTGCCGATATCTTTGTTCGCACCTTCGCCGCCTTCTTGGTTATCGGCGCCGAGTGTGAAGATGTCGATCACGCCATTTTCACCTGGGCTTAGGTATTGATATTCGTTGCCCCAAGGGTCGATAGGTAGGCGTTTGATGTAGCCGTTTTCACGATAGGCGCGTGGCTCTGGCTCGCCGGTAGGTTTGCTGATAAGCGCTTGCAAGCCTTGGTCGGTTGATGGGTATCGCTTGTTATCTAATTTATACATATCAAGCGCTTGCTCGATAGAGCTGATGTCGCTCACCGCCTTTTGTTGGTCTGCCTTATCCACGTTGCCGAGCAAGTTTGGTACAACCATGCTGCCGAGGATCCCCAAAATCACGATAACAATCATGATTTCCAGTAATGTAAAACCTTTTTGACGATATTGCATATGTTCTCCTTTGTGCGGTTTTCCGCTGTACTAACCTAAAAAGCCATTCATTGATGGTTGACAACAAGGATAGCCCCTAAATTCATTTTATCTTGCTTTTAAATGCAACAAGTTGAGCTCCAGTTTAAACTCCACAACTACTTTGTAACGCATTAATTTTTTTATTGAATAACATTATTGAGCTCAATGATTGGCATAAGCGTTGCCACAACGATAAACAGCACTATTCCCGCCATCATCACAACCAGCAGCGGGGTGAAGATCCCGAGCGCAATGTTAATTTGCGATTCAAAATCACGATCTTGGTTATCGGCCGCGCGAGTCAGCATCGACTCAAGCTCACCACTTTTTTCACCACTGGCTATCATGTGTAGCATCATTGGCGGAAAAAGCTTCGAATTATCTAGCGCGATGCGCAAACTTGTCCCTTCACGTACGCGATCAGCCGCTTCCAACACTTTGGCTTTTACCCAAGAGTTGCCAATAACGTTGGCCGATACTTTCATGCCATCCAGCAGTGGAATGGCGCTTGAGGTACAAATTGAAAGCGTTCTGGCGAAACGCGAAGTGTTGAGGCCGCGCGCCACCTTGCCAACGACGGGCATGGAGAGAATTTTTCTATCCCAGCGCAGGCGATACTCTTCTTTTTTGAGCAGCGATTTAAAGGTAACGATGCTGCCCACAATGATGACTAAAACCAGCCAGCCCCATTCAGTGACAAACTCACTGACGGTTAACAAAATTTCGGTCATGCGTGGCAATTTTGAACCGGTGGACAAAAATTGGCCGACGATGTCAGGTACAACGGTGGCAAGCAAGAATGAGACGATGGCGACAGCTGAAACCGTCAAAACAGCAGGGTAGACCATCGCTTGCGTCAGCTTACTTTTGATCTGTTCGCGGTTTTCCACATAATCGGCGAGACGCTCAAGTACAACGCCAAGGTGCCCCGATTTTTCACCGGCGGCGACCATCGAGCGAAACAGGTTGTCGAAAATATGCGGATAGTCAGAAAGACTGTCAGATAGCGTGTAACCCTCAACCACCTTAGCGCGCACGCTTGAAAGCATGGTTTTTAGACGCGGCTGCTCAGACTGCTCAGCGAGCGCTTTGATACATTCTTCAAGCGGCATGCTTGCTTGGACGAGCGTTGCCAGCTGACGCGCAATCAGCGCCAGCTCGCTAGTGCTGATCCCGCGTGCAAAGCCGCCACCACCTTTTGCCTGCGGCTTTTCTTTGGTCTGATTAACTTCCGTTGGGATCAGCGCTTTTTCTTTCAAGAGCTGGCGGGCATGACGCGCATTTTCTGCTTCAATGATGCCTTTGGTTGCTTTTCCTTTAGCATCCAGCGCCTTATATTCAAATGCAGCCATTATCCCTCCCGAGTCACACGCAACACTTCTTCAAGTGTGGTGATGCCAAGCAGCACTTTAGATAAACCATCACCACGAATATTGTTGGAGGTTTCACGTACGTAAGCTTCAATCGCCTGCTCGCCAGCATCAGTGTGGATCAGTTCTTGTACTTTTGGATCAACGGTAAGAAGCTCATGGATACCGGTACGGCCGCGATATCCTTTCTGGTTACACGCTTTACAGCCCACAGGGCGATAAAGGGTGACCGACTCGCCCTCTTTTGCGTTAAACCAAACACGACTTTGCTCATCGGCCTCGTAAGGCTCTTTACACTCGTTGCACAGTCTGCGCACCAAGCGCTGCGCCAGCACGCCAAGCAGCGACGAGGAGATCAAAAATGGCTCGATCCCCATATCACGCATCCGCGTGATTGCGCCAACGGATGTGTTGGTATGCAGTGTAGAAATTACTAAGTGACCGGTGAGCGACGCTTGCACGGCGATTTGCGCCGTTTCTAAGTCACGAATTTCACCGACCATTACCACGTCGGGGTCTTGACGGAGCATGGCACGCAGGCCGCGCGCAAATGTCATCTCAACCTTGGCGTTCACCTGAGTTTGGCCGATCCCTTCGATGTCAAATTCGATAGGATCTTCAACGGTCAAAATGTTGCGCTCAGGGCCATTAAGCTCGGTGATCCCCGCGTACAGCGTGGTCGATTTACCCGAACCTGTAGGACCTGTTACGAGCAAAATGCCGTGCGGACGTTTAAGCAGCACTTGGAACCCTTCTTTAATCGAAGGCGTCATGCCCAAACTTTCAAGGCTCAGCTTGGTTGCGTTTTTATCGAGAAGACGCAGCACCACGCGCTCGCCATGTGAGGACGGCATGGTTGATACCCGCACGTCCACCGCTCGCCCGCCAATGCGCAGCGAAATCCGGCCATCTTGTGGAACCCGTTTTTCTGCAATGTCGAGCTTACCCATAACTTTAATACGCGAAACCAGCAGCGGCGCCAGTTTGCGGCTTGGGCTGAGAACTTCACGCAACACGCCGTCAACACGAAAGCGGATCGAAAGCGTTTTTTCGAAGGTCTCAATGTGAATATCTGACGCCCCTTCTTTGATCGCCTCACCAAGCATCGCGTTGATAAGCTTGATAATTGGCGCATCGTCTTCCGACTCGAGAAGATCTTCGTTTTGTGGCAACTCTTCTGCGAGGGCAAAAAAGTCATCATCAGAACCGATATCTTCCATTAATTGTTGCGCTTCGGAAGAGTCTCTCTCGTAAAGCTGTGCTAAGCGCGGCTCAAACTCGGCGTCGCTTAGTTGCTCGGTGATAAAGCTGCAGCCTAGCACGCGCCGCACTTCGGCGAACACGGCCGGCTTTGGCTCATCGCGGTAGTAGAGTATCCAGCCTTGGTCTGTGCGCTCTACCGCGACGCCTTGCCGCTTGGCAAAGCTAAACGGAAGGCGGGTTATCCCATGCGCACTCGACACAATCTCTTCATCATTTGGGATAGTACTGCTTTCCATCTAATTACCTCAACTTATCCATAATAAGACGAACTTCAGCGGGCACACTGCTTTGGGTTGGTGAAGTTGCGCCATACTCAGGCAGCGTGGGAACACTGGCGTTGGGCATCAATTTTACACCATCTTGTGCACGATAAATTTGCTCTGCGCGGATGTAATTGTATTTGCGCTGAGTAATGCCATCGGCAGTTAGACCGGTGCGAATGATAGTTGGTTTAATAAACAGCATTAAGTTACGCTTAGTTTTCCCTGATGCTGTGGATTTGAAGAAATGTCCAAGCAGAGGAATGTCACCTAAAATGGGAACTTTTTGCTCACTTTCATTGGTCTGCTCGTCTAAAAGTCCACTTAGAACAATCATTTGCTTATCGCTAGCGAGCACTGACGTTGAAAGCTGACGCTTACCAAAGCGAATGTCGACCGCGCCACTTGCACCGAGCACGTTGGAGATCTCTTGCTCGATTTTGAGCAGTACTGAGTCGCCTTCGTTGATTTGTGGCGTGATTTTGAGCTTAACGCCCACATCTTTACGCTCAATGGTTTGGAATGGGTTGTCATTGTTAGAACCGGTTTTTGAGCCAGTAATAACAGGGACTTCCTCACCAACGGTGAATGTCGCTTCTTGGTTATCAAGCACCATCAAACTCGGTGATGACAAAATGTTGGAGTCGCTGTTTGAGGAAACTGCCGTGACCAGCGCTGTCCAGTCGCCAAGCACGATACCTGCCGCCATGCCACTTACGCCGCCAAGCACTTTGGCGATTGCGCTAGGGTCACCGGCTTCTGTTTTCGGCACGGTAATCACGTTGTTATTGCTATCAAGACGCGATTCGTTTGTGACGACATCTTTAGCTTGCTCTTGTGCTGCTAAGTAGTTCGTAATTGGCACGCCGGTGTTGCCAAACTGAATGCCGCCGCCTTCAAGCGAGCCCCATTGCACACCTAAGTTTGCGCCATCACTTTCTGACATTTCGACGATCATCGCTTCAATCAATACTTGCGCGCGGCGAATATCGAGCTGAGCTATCACGCTTTCTAGCGCTTTCATAATATCGGGTGGCGCTGTGATCACCAGCGAGTTGGTGCCTTTGTGCGCCGAAATTTTCACATCTGACGCCGCTTGTGGAGCCGCTTTGGCTGCGCCGCCTTGTTTTTCGGCGACGAGATTGTCAGAGACGCCTTGCAGCACGCTCACGACATCTTCAGCATTGGCATAGCGCAGATAAAGCACGCGGTTATTGCCGGTTGTCGCCATCTCTCTATCAAGCTGGCGAATGAGTCTTTTTATTCTATCGCGCACTTTAGGCTCGCCTGAGATCAGCACTGCGTTGGTACGCTCGTCGGCGACAAAGGTTGGCTGCAACATGGCAGAGTTGTTGGCTCCGCCGCCGACTTGTTTGTTGAGTTTTTCAACGATGCGGACAATTTCCGAGGCGGCTGCATGCTCAAGCTGCACAACGTCAACTTCGGTGTTACCGGCTTGGTCGACGCGGGTAATGATGTCGGCTAAGCGATTAACGACCGCTGCGCGTCCCGTTATCATCAAAATGTTAGCGGGATCATAATGGACCACGTTACCTTCTGCAGCATTATCAATCAGCTGGCGCAGCAGCGGCGAAAGCTCGCGCACCGAGACGTTTTTGACTGAAATGACGCGCGTGATAACCATGTCGCCGGTTGCAGGCTCTTTACCACCTAACACTGGAATAGAGTCCTGCTTAGCATTTTTAGAGGGCATCACTTTTAGAAGCCCGTTGTCGCCTTCGACCACGGTAAAGCCGTAGACAGATAAAACGCTAAGGAAGAATTGGTAATATTGTTCTTGGTTAAGAACATCGTAACTTCGAACGTTGATTTTGCCGCGCACCGCCGGATCGACGACGATCGTTTTGGACAAATTGCGACTGACAATGTCAACGAATTCTTGGATTTCGATACCTTTAAAGCTTGCGCTGTATTCAGCTGCAAAAGCACCGAAGCTGTGTGCCGCTAGCACACTGGCAATCAACCATGTTTTACGTTTTTTCCACGTATTCACTTTGCTCTCCGTTTACAGCCAAAACAGGCTACAGACCGATATACACCTTATGAACTTGACCATTGCGAAGCACTGTCAAGTTTATCTCCGTGGCATCGGATAAATTTTGCCAAATTTGTGTAAGTTCAGCGGAATCGGTTAAATTGACTCCGTTTATTTCAGTTGCGATATCGCCGTCTTTTAAATCAGCTTGCGCAAAAAGACGTTTGTCAGCGCCAGGGGAAACGCGGTAACCAACTAGTTTTTCACCGTTTCGCTGCATGGATAGCGTGATGTATTTCAGCAGCGATTGGGGATTTTTTAAGATCTCTTGTTTTATTTGATCAAGTTGTCTGTTGTTGCCTGCTGGTGCTTTAGCAGGTCTGGCGCGACTGGCGGCCGTGGTGGCATTGTTGCCGCTTGTCATTGTTGGTAGCACGCCTGGCGCGATTGCAGACTCGGCGTCTGCGCCAGCGAAAAACAAGATCTCATCGACACCGGAATTTCTGATCACGATGCGGTCGCGAAGGACCTGCGCCAGCGTTGCTTGGGAGCCTTTGATCTGGTCGCCAACGGTGTAGGACTCTTGCAATTCGCCATTCGCGATGATTGCGATGCCTTGATTTGGCTCTGTGCTGGCAACGACGCCAACGAGAGTCAGGTTAAGCTTGGTTCGCGGCGCGCCAGAAAGATCAGCGGAAGGGTCATCAGCCTCGTATTTGCCGAAAAAGTTCTGCTTGATCAGCTGCCCAATTTGGTAGCTTGGCGCAGAAGGTGGCGGCGGTGGGGGAGCAGCTTTTGGCTTGCTCTTTGCTGTCTGCGCGGATGGCGCTGGGCTTATAAAGCTCCATGCGATGCGACCTAATGCCCATGCGCTTAAGATGAGCAAAATGACAGTAATAACTCGCGCCACGATGATGGGCGTCTGCCTGCCAACACGAAAATTTTGTGCTGCAAGCGGCTTTATTTTAACTGAAACCATTTTTATCAAAATTCACCCTGAGTATTTGATTGCTATCCGTAGTAATTCAAAGAATTCACCGTTGCCGAGCAAATTAAAGTTCGCGCAATAAATATTTATTGCTGTAGCAGGTTGGATCCTCAGCTAGTCAATAATTGTTATACATGAGCATGTTATTTGATTTGTGAAATCAAACATTGATCATTGCTTACTACACCTCTTGTTGCGCTATTTTTCTACTCTATCGAGTTAATTAGAAATAAGTTGTTGCCTTTTTACTTTATGAGTCAACTTTCTTGATAACTGTGCAAGTTATTCATTACTAACACAATTTAGACAAGCCAACGACTTTTGAATTCACCGCACAAAGTTGGCTTACTTGAAAATAGCTGATCCCCCCCCATGTTAGTTGTTTAAAAAATGAAATGTTGCAGTTATTAGTTAAATTTTTTGTTTATCAATGATCTCTTGTTGAGGAATAAGTTTGTGAAAGCAAAAAGTAGCATGCCCGACGTTGCTCCTCCGATAAGGCTTGATAAGTGGCTATGGGCGGCTCGATTTTATAAAACGCGCTCTATTGCAAGAGACATGATCCTTGGTGGGCAAGTTCATTATAATAATCAGCGGATTAAGCCAGGAAAAACCGTTGAAGTTGGCGCAATTCTCAGCATTCGTCAAGGCGAAATTGAAAAAATTGTCCGCATTGAAAAGTTAGAAGAACATAGACGCTGCGCGACACATGCGCAGACAATGTATCAAGAAACGCAACAAAGTATAGCTAAGCGTGACCAGCGTGCGTTAGAGCGCGCTTTGCTTGCACATAATCCAAGTCCTAAACGTCGCCCCGATAAAAAGCAGCGCCGCGACTTGATCAATTTTAAAAACAGTATCGATTGATGCCAACGAGGTTTACATGGCTTTTGATTCTTTGCACCGCTATTTGTTTGAAAATGCCAACGTGCGTGGTGAGTTAGTTCAGCTTTCTGATTCTTATCAAAGTCTTATACAAGGAAAGCCCTATCCACAGCCTATCGCGCAGCTGCTTGGCGAAATGATGGCGGCGACGTCGCTTTTGGCGGCTACTTTGAAATTTCAAGGTCAAATTACTGTGCAAATTCAAGGGGATGGCCCTGTGTCGCTGCTGGTGATCAATGCCACCCATGAGCAAGTGATGCGCGGCACCGCTCGCTGGAGCGCCGATCTGCCAACGAACACCTCTTTGCCAAGTTTGCTGGGTAAGGGGCAGATGACTATCACCCTTATTTCAGATAAAAACGATAGATATCAAGGCATTGTTTCAATCGAGCATGACAGCCTTGAGGCTTGCCTTGAGGAGTATTTCGAGCGCTCCGAGCAGCTCAAAACCAAACTGTGGCTGCGCGCTGGTAGCATCGACGGTAAACCTGTAGCAGCGGGTATGTTACTGCAAGTTTTGCCAGAAAATAACTGTGACAACAATGAGTTCGAGCATTTAGTGCAGCTGACGCAGACTATCAAAGATGAAGAGCTGTTTACCTTGGATGCTAACACGCTGCTGTATCGCCTCTATCACCAAGAGCACGTGAAATTGTTTGAGCCCGCTGCGGTGAGCTACGCGTGCACCTGCTCGCCTGAGCGCAGCGCGCTCGCTTTGCAGGCGATTGGCGAGAGTGAAGTGGCGGCGATGCAGCTAGAAGATGGCTCGCTAACGTTGGACTGCGACTATTGCGGAAAAGCGTTTCGCTTTGAGCCGCTGCAGCTTAAAGAGATTTTTGCGCCGATAATCAATAAAACGCTGCACTGATTTTGCCATTTTTTCAACACATTAAGGTCTTGCTGCGCGAGGCCTTTTTTGTGGATGGCGATTTTTTGCAAATTTTTCACGCTTAGAAATTTATATAAAAAAGATTTATTTGTGAGGGGGATTATTGTAGTTTTAGCGCCAATTTTTACAAAATGGTGGTGAAAGGCTCAATGAGCGATAAATTGGCAAAAATGCCGCACCAGCTGGACGTGACCGGCCTGCGCTGTCCTGAGCCTGTGATGATGGTGCGAAAGGCTATCCGTGATATTGAAGATGGTGAAACTTTGCAGGTTATAGCCGACGATCCTGCGACAACGCGTGATATTCCAAGCTTTTGCCGCTTTATGGATCATGAGCTTGTGTCGCAGCAGTCAGAGCACGCGCCCTACCGTTACCTGATCTGTAAAGGCACAACCAAACCTAAAGCGTAAGCAGCTACCGCGCGCAGCTTTTTGCTAAAAAAGCACAGATTTTTTCTATCGCGCCGCGCCGCGCTGAAACTCGCATCTTAACAACGTTTGAGTATAATCGTAGCTTCTTTATCGCAGACGATCGCACGTATTTTATGATGCAAAAATTTAATGTGAAAACTTTTCAGGGCATGATCCTCGCGCTGCAAGATTATTGGGCCGAGCAAGGTTGTACCATTGTTCAGCCGCTAGATATGGAAGTTGGGGCGGGAACCTCGCACCCGATGACCTGCCTGCGTGCGCTAGGGCCTGAGCCGATTGCCGCCGCTTATGTGCAGCCTTCGCGCCGCCCAACTGACGGCCGTTATGGCGAAAATCCAAACCGTTTACAACATTACTATCAGTTTCAAACCATCCTCAAGCCTTCTCCTGACAACATTCAAGAGCTCTATCTGGACTCGCTGCGCGTTTTAGGCATCGACCCTTGTGTGCACGACATCCGTTTTGTTGAAGATAACTGGGAAAACCCGACGCTTGGCGCGTGGGGGCTGGGCTGGGAAGTGTGGCTGAACGGCATGGAAGTGACGCAATTTACGTATTTTCAACAAGTTGGCGGCCTTGAGTGTAAACCTGTAACAGGTGAGATCACTTATGGGCTTGAGCGCTTGGCGATGTACATTCAAGGCGTTGATTCTGTTTATGATTTAGTGTGGACTGACGGCCAGTTTGGCAAAGTGACCTACGGTGACATTTTCCACCAAAACGAGGTGGAGCAGTCGACTTATAACTTTGAACACGCCGATGTCGACTTCTTATTCGCCTTTTTTGATCAGTGTGAAAAAGAAAGTAACGCATTGTTACAATTAGAAAAACCGCTACCGCTACCTGCGTATGAGCGCATTTTAAAAGCCGCGCACGCTTTTAACCTGCTTGACGCGCGCAAGGCGATTTCGGTCACTGAGCGTCAAAATTATATTTTGCGGATCAGAAACTTAACTAAAGCGGTCGCACAGGCGTACTACGCCTCACGCGAAGCGCTAGGCTTTCCAATGTTAAAAGTACAACCCGTGGCCACCGCTACGCAGCTTGGGGACAATTAATATGGCGAAAAATTTTTTAGTTGAGCTCGGCTGTGAAGAGCTGCCGCCTAAGCAGCTGCGCGTTTTGGCACAGGCGTTTGCCGACAATTTCGCAAAAGAGCTGACTGGCGCACGTTTGACGTTTGACGCGGTCACTTGGCACGCAACACCGCGCCGTCTTGCGCTTAGCGTGAGCGCGCTTGCAGAAAGTCAGCCTGATGAAGTGGTGGAAAAACGCGGCCCGTCGATTGCGGTGGCGTTTGATTTACAAGGCAATCCGACTAAGGCGGCCGAAGGTTGGGCGCGCGGTTTTGGCATCACAGTGGCGCAAGCTGATCGCTTTGTCACCGACAAAGGCGAGTGGCTGCTATTTCGAGAAGCGCAGTCTGGCCTTGCCACAAAAGCGATCGTGCTAGAGCTTGTGGCCAACGCGTTAAAAGCGCTGCCGATTGCTAAGCCAATGCGCTGGGGCGACAAGCCATTTTTATTCATTAGGCCAATCAAAACGTTATGCGCATTGTTCGGCGATGAGCTGATCGACGGTGAAATTATGGGTGTCGCGTGCGACCGCATCATCCGCGGCCACCGTTTTATGGGCGAGCGCGAAATGCGTTTGTCGCATGCTGATGAATATCTGTCACTTTTGGCAGAGAAAGGCAAAGTGCAAGCCGATTTTTCAACGCGCAAAGCTCAAATTATTGCCGGTATTCAAGCGGCAGCTGCGCAAATTGGTGGCGAGGCCGATCTTGATGACGCGCTGCTTGAAGAAGTGACCGCTCTGGTTGAGTGGCCGGTCGTGCTGCGCGCGCAGTTTGAAGAAAAGTTTTTGCAAGTGCCGCCGCAGGCGCTGGTGCACACCATGAAAGGGGATCAGAAATATTTCCCTGTGTATGATCGCGCGCAAAAACTGCTGCCTCACTTTATTTTTGTTTCAAACATTGAGTCTGCGCATCCTGAATTTATCATTGCTGGCAACGAAAAAGTAGTGCGTCCGCGTCTGGCTGATGCGCAGTTTTTCTTTGAGCAAGATAAAAAATCGCCGCTGGTGAGCCGTCTTGAGCGTCTTGAAAGCGTGGTGTTTCAAAAGCAGCTTGGCACCTTGAAGGACAAAACGCAGCGTATCACTGAGCTGAGCGCGTTTATTGCGGGCTTAATTGGCGCGGACGTTGCCTTGGCGCAGCGCGCGGCGCTGTTAGCGAAATGCGACCTGATGACCTCGATGGTATTTGAGTTCACCGAGACGCAAGGCGTGATGGGGATGCACTACGCGCGCCTTGACGGCGAGCCTGAAGCGGTGGCGCTGGCTCTTAACGAGCATTACATGCCACGCTTTGCTAGTGACGCGCTGCCAAGCAAGGGCGTCAGTGCCGCGCTGGCGCTGGCTGACAAGCTCGATACGCTGGTCGGCATTTTTGGCATTGGGCAAGCGCCGAAAGGCTCTGATCCATTTGCGCTGCGTCGCGCTGCGCTGGGCGTGCTGCGAATTTTGATCGAGCATGGCTATGCGCTTGATCTAAAAGTCTTAATTGAAAAAGCGCATGCGCTGCTTGCAGATCGTTTGACAACTAGCGATCCTCAAGAGCAAGTGTTTGATTTCATTATGGGACGCCTGCCTGCATGGTATCAAGATCAAGGGTTTAGCGCTGACGCGGTGCAAGCTGTGCAAGCAAAAGCGCTTAGCCAGCCGCTTGATTTTGATAAGCGTTTGAAAGCGGTGAGCCATTTTCGTACTCTCGAAGCTGCAGGCGCGCTCGCGGCTGCCAACAAGCGTGTTAGCAACATTTTAGCTAAAACGAGCACGACGTTGCCGCGAGAAGTCGATTTTGCGCTGCTTGTTGAGCCTGCCGAGCAACAATTGGCAGAAAAAGTGGCCGCGCTCGTGCAAACGCTCAAGCCGCTGCTAGAGAAAGGCGATCACCAAAGCGCGCTGTGCGAGCTTGCGACGCTGCGTGAAGCGGTGGACGCGTTCTTTGAAAACGTGATGGTGATGTGTGATGAAGAGTTCTTGCAAAACAACCGCTTGGCGCTGTTAAGCCAGCTGCGCGGGCTGTTCATGAACATCGCAGACATTTCACTTTTACAAAAATAGTCGCTGCTAAATGTGCAAAGGCCGCTGTAATAGCGGCCTTTTTCTTGGGGGCGCGTAGCAAAAAGCTTATGGCCTTTTGATAAAGCCTACGGCGTCATAGACGCGCGCGAGCGTGATCGCCGCCTGTGCGGACGCCTTTTCGCTGCCGCTGCGCATCACTTGCTCTAAATACGCGGTGTCATTACGAAATGCGTGATAGCGCTGCTGCACTGGCTCTAGCATGGCAACGATGGCGTCGGCCGTGTCGGTTTTAAGGTGGCCGTACATTTTGCCTTGGTAGGCGCGCTCAAGCTCCGCGATGCTGGTGTTGGTTGCGACAGACAGCAGGCCAAGCAAATTGGTAACGCCAGGCTTGTTTTCTGGGTCGAAAATAATTTGCGGCGGATCTTGCGTGTCGGTGACTGCGCGCTTGATTTTGTTGGCGATAGTTTTGGGATCTTCTAGCAGGCCGATGACGTTGTTGCGGTTATCGTCAGACTTAGACATTTTTTTGGTTGGATCTTGCAAGCTCATGATCCGCGCGCCAATTTCAGGAATGTACGGTTGCGGGATAGTAAAAATATCGCCGTACAAATTATTAAAACGGGTTGCGATGTCGCGGCACAGCTCAAGATGCTGAGTCTGATCGTTGCCGACTGGAACGAGGTTGGCTTGGTAAAGCAAAATGTCCGCCGCCATTAACACGGGGTAGCTAAACAGGCCAGTATTGATGTTTTCGCTATGACGCTGCGATTTATCTTTAAATTGCGTCATGCGGCTTAGCTCGCCCATTTGCGTGTAGCAATTGAGTACCCAGCTTAGCTGCGCGTGCTCTGGCACGTGCGACTGCACGAACAGCGTGCACTGCTTGGGATCAAGGCCGACCGCTAAGCACAGTGCCAGCGAGTCGAGGATCGCGCTGCGTAGCGCTGCTGGTTCTTGGCGCACCGTGATGGCGTGTAAATCCACAATGCAGTATTGGCAGTCGTACTGATCTTGCATCTGCTGCCACTGACGTAGGGCGCCGATGTAGTTACCAATACTTAACTCACCGGAAGGCTGCACGCCGCTTAACACTCGAAGTTTACTATTCATACATTCGGTCCCTTTTTTTATTTTTATTTGCGGTTAAAAATGGTCAGTAGCGCGGCAAAATCGTCCACGACGGCGTCAGGATGGCTGTCTGCAATCGGCTCGCCGTAGTTGTAGCCGTAGGTTAAACCGATGCTGGCAATGTGCGCATTTTTCGCCGCCAAAATGTCATTTTTCGAATCGCCCACCATAACGATTTCTTGGCTTTTAAGCTTATGTTTTTCTTGCAAAAAAAGTAGCCCTTGGGGATGCGGCTTATTGGTTGAAAGCGTGTCGCCACCAATAATGTCGCTAAAGAACGTCTCTAGCTGCAGCTGCTGCAAAATGGCAGGGACGAACTGCTGCGCTTTGTTGGTCACGATGCCAAGCAAAAATCCCGCCTGTTTGAGCGAGGCTAACGTATTGTAAACGTTAGGATAAGCCGTCGTTTTGCTTGAGGAATTTTGTCGATAATGAAACTCAAAGCGTGCCAGCGCTTGGGCGATAAGCTCAGGCGACAGCAGCGGATCAATGTCAACATTGCCGCTGAGCGCGCGCTTAACCATGATTTCGACGCCATTGCCTATCCAGCCGCGCACCATTGCATCGCTTACGCTAGGCACACCGACATCAGCAAGCATCAGGCGCAGCACGTGGGCCAAATCTGGCACGCTGTCGACTAAGGTTCCGTCAAGATCAAACGCGATGTACTTTACCGATTGAAATGGGTTCATTTTTGCACCTTACTTAGCGCGTCGCGCATCGATTGAATGGCGCTGCGATAATCGGGCGCGCCAAAAATGGCTGAGCCTGCGACAAACATGTCAGCGCCGGCGGCTGCCACTTGCGTGATGTTGTCGGCATTGATCCCGCCATCGACTTCAAGACGGATATTGCGGCCACTTTGCTCGATAAGCGCTCGCGCTTGCTTTATTTTGTTCAAGGTTTGGGTGATGAACGTTTGTCCGCCAAAGCCTGGGTTAACCGACATCAGCAAAATGAGATCTAACTTGTTCATCACATGTTCAAGGTGGTGTAGCGGCGTTGCGGGATTAAACACTAGCCCCGCTTGGCAGCCGCACTCTTTGATCAGCTGCAGGGTGCGATCGACATGCTCGCTGGCTTCAACATGAAATGTGATCATGGTGGCGCCGGCTTTGGCAAAATCGGGGATGATCCGGTCGACCGGTTTTACCATCAAGTGCACGTCGATGGGCGCGGTAATACCGTAATCGCGCAGCGCTTTACAAATCGGCGCGCCGAAGGTGAGGTTGGGGACGTAATGGTTGTCCATCACATCAAAATGGACAACGTCAGCACCCGCAGCGAGCACCGCCTGCACATCCTCTCCAAGTTTTGCAAAATTTGCCGACAAAATTGACGGCGCAATTAAAAAGTCTTTCATTGCAGTTCTCTTTGGGCGTCTGTTGGTGCGATTTTACGTTATTGCGGGGCCGGTGTCTTTGCAAACGTGATCCGCAAAAGTGCTAAGTGAATAACGCGAGCAGCTCGTCCACCTTGTTGCGGCCTGCGCCGTTGCGGCTAATGGTGCGGCGCACTTTGACAACATTAAGGCGCGCACCTTGGTAGAGCCGACGCGTGAGCGGCGTGTCGTGATTTGAGATCAGCACGGCAATCTTTTTGCGCTGCGCCGTTTTTTGCGCAAGCTCACCGAGCAGCGCTTGATCGTCCAAGCTAAAACCGTTGCTGGTGTAGGTGGTAAAATTGGCCGTGGTCGACAGCGGCGCGTACGGCGGGTCGCAGTAAATCACTGAATTTTTTGTCGCTGCAGCAAAACTTTGCGTGTAGCTTTCGCAAACAAAGGTCGCGCGCTGTGCTTTTTCAGAAAAAAAGATCAGCTCGTCTTCGGGGAAATAGGGCTTTTTGTAGGAGCCAAACGGAACGTTAAAGCCACCCTTTTTGTTGTAGCGACATAATCCATTGAATCCGTGACGGTTCATGTATAAAAAATAGAGCGCGCGCAGATAAATATCATCAGTCTGATTAAACTCTTGGCGCAAGGCAATGTATGCCTCTTTTTGATTTTTTTCCTGGCAAAACAATAGCTTTGCGTCACTAATATATTGAGCAGGCTTTGTTTTGAGCAAATTGTATAGATTGATCAGGTCGGGGTTGATGTCTGATAAACGGTAGTGCGGGTAGTCGGTGTTTAAAAAAACCGTTCCTGCGCCAACAAAGGGCTCAATTAGCACGTCTGCTTCAAGAAGGTGCTTACGAATATCATCAACGAGGGAGTACTTTCCTCCCGCCCACTTTAAAAAGGCCCGCTGTTTTTTCATAAATATCCACCACCTGTGCGAAACAAGGGGTGGATTGTATCTTATTTTTGCAGCGCAATCAGAGATAAATCAGCGCCGCGATAATTATTGTACGCGCTTGATCTCTTTATGGATTTGCGTGAATGACTTTGCCCACGGTCCAAGATTTTTTAAAGGCTCCGACAAACGCGCTTGCGTGTTGCGCGCTTCTGAGGCTGACGCGTAGTCGCCAAGCAGCACCATAAACCACGAATTACCATCGCGGCGCGTTTCATACACTTGCACGCGCCCCTCTAAATCGTAATGTTCGAGAAACTCTTTCACCTCATGGTGCGAACGAAATGCGCCAAGTTGCAGCGCGTAGCGCGTGCTGGGGATGGAGAGCAGCATGTTATTCGCAAGGGCAAATTGCAGATCGGCGATCACCGCAGCGCTAGCGGCTTTGTCAGACAAAGTGCTTACTTTCGCGGTGGCTTGCGGGCTTTTGGTTGCCTTAGGCTTATCGGCAGGCTTACTTTTGCTGCTGGCCGTTTCGGCTGAGTCTACTGGCGGCGCGTCTGCGACATCAGTTCGAAACAGATCGGCTTCATCCTCAACAGGCTCATCGAGCGAACTGACTGACTTTGGCGCAGGTGTTGGCTCGCTGAGTTTTTGCTCAATGATCGGCGCAAGTCCGCTCGCGGCAAGCGCGCTCTGATTGCCCGCAGTGGGCAGCTCTTTTTTGGTGATTTCGCTGATGGCATTTCTGACCGCATCGCCAAGCTCAAGCGGTGAGTCGCCATTTTCGCTGCTGGTGCTAATAATAGATTCAACTTCTTGAGCTGAAACAATCACTTTTTGCCGCAGATCGGCGTCATCGTCAAGACCAACGCTTGGGCCGTTAAGGGTAATCGCATCTGGTATTGTGATGTGATCTTCTTTGCTTTGCAGCAGCAAATTGCGGTTAGCGGCGCTCTCTTGCTGCGCGTCGTTATCGCCAAACCACTTGGCAAGCCATTGAGTGGGCGAATTATCTGAAAGCGTCAGCCAAGTCACGCTGCCGCCGATAGCAAGCAGCAGTAGCGCCGAAATTGCAGCCGTGCGCCACGAAAAACGCGCGGGCGGCTTTATCACAGCGGGGACAGTGTTGTTTGCGGCGCTCAAAATAGGGCCAGGGTATGAGTCGGCAATGATGGCGCGCTCACGATAGAGACGGCGCTCGTTAGCGTCTAAATCACGGCGCTCAATTGCCGCATCAATAAACTGTTCGCACTCATTGTCCGTAAGCTCAGGAATATCAAGCTCAAGCGGCTTTTCGTGGTGATTTTTCGCCGCCTTCTTAAGCGCTTTTGTCAGCAAAAATGGCTGCGCGAAAAGTAGCACGTTGATTTGCCAGCCGTTTCGCTCTTGCGCTGTGCTAACGAGTTGCCACAGCTCACTGATCAGCGATTGGCTAAGCAGGTGCGCGTCGTCGATAACGATCAATGCATGAATGCCGTTGCTGGTGACAATGTTATTCAAGCTTTTAAGCAAAGAGTGCTGCTGCTTGTAGACATTTTCACGCGTGATCTGGCGCAAAATGATGGCGCGATGCTGTTCATCTTTTTGGCTTGGATTGCACAGCAGCAGCACTTGCGTCGCGTCGGTCGCCCAATCGCTCAAATAGTGCTCGCTAAGCCAAGTTTTTCCAGCTCCCGAGGGGCCGGATATTTGTACAAGATTAGAGCTAAATCGGGTAAGAAATTGAATTCTAGACAGTAATTGAGTCTGACTCGAAATATTTAGCTCATCAATATTAAAGGTGACAGTCATAGGCAAACTCACTTCAATGTGTGTTGATGACCTCTATGAGGCTCGCTTCCTTTATATCGGCGACAATCTTTGCAGCGCCAATGTCAGTTGGCAGTACAAATCTAAGTTTACCGCCAAGAATTTTTTTATCGTGCAGCATGTGTTTAATAAAACTAGCATAATCCATTGATTTTGGGGCTTGGATTGGTAATTTTGCTTTTTTTAATAGAGATTTAATACGCAATAAGTGCTCAGCGCTGAGTAATTGTTGCAAATTTGCTAGCGTGGCTGCCATCACGATGCCGGCGCTGACCGCTTCGCCATGTAGCCATGTGCCGTAGCCCATCTGCGTTTCTATCGCATGACCAAAGGTGTGACCCAAATTCAGCAGTGCTCGCTGGCCGGCTTCTTTTTCATCTTGGGCGACAATATTGGCCTTGATCAAGCAGCTTTGATGAATTGCGTGGCTGAGCGCCTGTGGATCTTTTTCAAGTAACGCTGCGATATTTTGTTCTAGCCATTCAAAAAACGCGCCATCAGCAATGATCGCGCATTTTATCACTTCGGCAAGCCCTGACAGATATTCGCGCTCGGGCAGGGTTTTTAGCACGTCGATGTCGATTAACACCGCGTTTGGCTGATAAAAGGCACCGATCATGTTTTTGCCAAGTGGGTGATTAACAGCCGTTTTTCCGCCAACTGAGGAGTCGACCTGCGCAAGTAGCGTGGTGGGAATTTGCACGTAATCAATGCCGCGCTGATAACAAGCGGCGACAAATCCAACCAAATCGCCAATCACACCGCCGCCAAAGGCAATCAGCAGCGTGTCGCGTCCGTAGTGGTTTTGCAGTAAGAAGGTGTTGATGTCGGCAAAACTTTGCAGCGTTTTGTGCTGCTCGCCATCTGGAATCGTGAAAAGTTTGGCGTGGCCGCCGGCATCTTTGATGCGAGAAAGAAGGCTATCAGCATGCAGCGGTGCAATGGTGTCGTTGCTGACCACCACCACTTGGCGCTGCTGCGTGAAAGAAAAAGAGAGAGCTTTGCTCAGTAAGTTGGATCCGATTGCAATAGAGTACTGCTTTTCACCGAGCGCAACGTCAATCTTTTTCATTCGACTCTCTTTTGTTTTGTCGGCAAAAAATCAGTTGTTTTCTAGAAGCTCAACAATTTGATTTGCAACTATTTTTGCGCTTTGATCATCTGTTTTTACTACAAAATCAGAGACCTCAAGATATAAAGGATTGCGCTCATTTGCCAGCGCTTCTAGCACTTCTCGAGGGCAGTCATCTTGCAATAAAGGGCGCTTTTTATCGCGTTGTGTGCGGGCAAGTTGTTTTTCAATCGTAGTTTCAAGATAGACGACAATGCCACGCGCCGATAAACGGTTTCTGCTTTCTTTGCTTAAAATTGAACCACCGCCGGTTGCAAGAACAATGCCTTGTCGTTCGGTCAGCTCATTAATAATTTTTTCTTCGCGCGCGCGAAATCCCTCTTCACCCTCTACATCAAAGACCCAGGCGATATCTGCGCCAGTACGCTCTTCAATTACAGAGTCTGAGTCGTAAAATTCCATGTTTAACTGTTGCGCTAATTGTCTACCAATCGTGCTTTTGCCAGCCCCCATAGGGCCAACTAGGAATATATTTCGTTTTTCAGCCATGTTAAGCATTACGCGTTGTTAATGAACAAACACCACAGGTAAAAAAAACCGTGGCTCCGGTATCCTCACAGCGAATTTGTGATCATGCTAAAAATTATCTCAGGTCGCACGGGTAGTTTGCAACCGAAAATAACCTTCTCATGTATTTAAATCGCTATACATGTATGCTGATTTTTATTCAATTTGCGATTTGGTAACAATTCTAGGGGTGACAAAGATAAGAAGTTCGCGTTTTGTCATTGTCTCGTAGTTGCGACGAAAGAGTCGGCCAATGTACGGTAAGTCGCCAAGAAAGGGCACTTTATCGACCGCGGTGATCATCTCATGCTGATAAATTCCGCCCAGCACGACGGTTTCGCCATTGTTGACAAGCACTTGGCTACTGATGCGTTGCGTATTGATAGCCACTGCTTCGCCGGTGCCAGATTGCACGACGTCTGCCGGTTTATCTTGAGTAACGTCAAGATCGAGCACAAGTTTTTGATCGTTAGTGATTTGAGGCGTAACGCCAAGGCTTAACACCGCCTTTTTAAAGGAGACGGATGCGGCGCCACTTGACGAAGATTCGAGATAGGGGAGCTCGGTTCCTTGCTCAATGTAGGCGGCGCGTTTGTTGGTGGTCACAAGGCGCGGGCTTGAGATGATCTCAGCTTTAGACTCTGCTTGCAGGGCCGACAGTTCTAAGTCGAGTAAGAAATTGCGGCTGATGCTGCCTACTTGGAAGGCGATGCTGCCCGCTTTGGGATTGTTGGCGCCAAGATTTAAATTGAGCATGTTGCTGATGTCGGTATCGGTGTTGGTACCGTCTGATGTTGAATTATTGCCCTCTATGGAGCCGCCCACGCCGTAGTTGCGTCCGCCCTTGCTCAATCCCCAGCGCACGCCGAGCTCTTCGAGTACGCCATCATCGATAGTGACGATGCGCGTTTCGATTTCTACTTGTGAAACAGGGACATCGAGCTCTTTGACCAATCTGGCGATGGAGAGCAGATTTTGCCTAGTTTCTTTGACTATCAACGAGTTGGTGCGCTGATCAACGGCGATGCTGCCGCGATTTGATAGCAGCGAAATGCCGCCGGTGTTTGCATCTTGCGCCGCGCCGCTGATCATCAGCTTAAGCGATTCGGCATTGGCGTAGTTGACTTTGATAACGTTTGAGACCAGCGGCTCAAGCTCTTGCAGCTGCTGCTGGCGTGCGAGTGAAATGCGCGCTTGCTCTTCAAGCTCGGCAATCGGAGCGACGAGTAAGATGTTGTCGCTCATCGTCTTACCAAGTCCTTTGACCTGCAAAATAGTATTGAGCATCTGCAGCCACGGCACTTGCTCAAAGCGCATCGTGATATTGCCCTGCACGGAATCGGAAACAACCAAATTTATCCCTTGGTGCTCAGCAATGATCTGTAACACTGAGCGGATCGGAATATCTTGAAAATTCATCGAAAGATATTCTTCGCGCACGAGTGGCGGATTGATCTCTCCTTGCTCAACTTGCAGCTCAGTGGCATAGGCTGGCTGCAGCGCAAATGTTAAAGCAAGGCTTAACCAACAAAGAGAAAGAGGTTGTTTAAGCATGAAGTTCGCTACATTCGAAAAATTTTTTTGTTGTATTTTTTTCATCTTTCTCTGCTATCCCTTAGCGGTTAAGAGTCCAATTTATGGTTCGAGGGCGCCAGCAGTCAGGCGCGTTAGAGACGTATTCAGTAACGGTTACCTGAGATTGGCTAATAAAATCAATTTTCCCATGGCTGCTTCCGAGCACCTGTCCTACTCCGATTTTATAAAATAGCCCATCAGACGCGTTGATCAGCGCCCAAATGCCATTTTTATCTTGAATCGAGCCGCGAAAAGAGATTGATTCTAACGCTACGTTTGGAAGCAAGTTTTGTGCCGGTAACTCCTCTTCTTGCCAGCACAAGATTGCACCTTCTCGTCGTTTTGCAATGTCAATCGCAAAAAAGCGTGGCGTGAAAGGATCGCTGTCGGGCGGCGCGTTAAAGCTTAGCGGCGTGTAATCAAGAAATGTTGAAAGATCCGCCGCTTTCGTCTTTTCAGCGACTGGCATATCGGCTGGCTTTGTGACCTGTTTGTTGCTCTGTTCGCCTGCGAGCTGCTCATTTTTGATTTGCTCGTCCGCAAAAGTAGCGCCACTTGCCAACTGCGCGAGCAGATAAAGCGCGCACAGCGCTGCGCTTTTTGATTTTGCGCCAGTAGCGAAAGTTTTGCGGCTTAGCGCGGCAGAAGAAGCTGAAAGTAGATTGTTCACTTTTTCACCTTCGATTGACTAATTTCACTGGGTTTAGGCTCGCGGTAAGTGTGCGCGGTGATAAACAGGCGCAGCTTGTCATTGAGCGGATCGGCTTGATTGCTTTTCACTTTTTCGAGGACAAAATCTTGCAAAGAAATGAGCCGGCCAAGCTGCGCAATCTGCGCGCAAAAATAGCCAATCCCATAAAAATTCCCTTGCAGATCAATTTGCAACGTTTGCTGATACAGCCAGTCGTACACTTTTCCGTCAGACCAGTTTAACTGCTTGAATAATAAGTTATTTTTTTGGCCAATTTGGCCGATTTCATCGAGCAAGTTGGCCAAATCGTCTTCACGCGGAACATTCGCGGCAAGCAGCTCTTGCGCCTGCTTTATCAGCGCTTCTTGCTCTTGCAAAGAACCTTCGCGCAAAATGCGTTTGGACTTGATCGCCGCTTGCTCTTCAAGTGAATGCGTTTCGGCGGCGCTTTGGGCGATATGGTCTTGCAGTGGCGCGAGGACGAAAAAATAGGTCGCAATGACTATCACCGCTGCGAGCAGGGATAAGATGATATTTTGCGTCGCAGCTGGCCATTCGGAGATTTCGTTGTAATCCCACTTTTGTTCGCTATTGGCCATTTTTACCCCCTTTTTTTTCTGTCTCAGGAAGCGCCGCTTGTACATATTCGCGCAGCTTGAAAGTGGCTTTAAAGCGATTCACTTCTACGTCATCTCGTTGTTTAGTATGGATAATCGAGTGCATGCGAATATTTTGTACTGCCAAGTTTTGCTCGATTTGCGCAAGCAACTTTCCGACATCAGCTTGAATCGTACTGCTCCCTTCGAGCGTGATCATGCCTTGCTGCATGGTCACTTTTTCAAGCATGATCCCTTTGGGGGTAATGGCTGGCAGCAAGTTGAACACCCGCACTGCATTATTGCGCTGTTTTTGCAGCGTATTGATCAGCTCAAGGCGCTCCATTACTTTTTGATACTCTTTTTTGCTTTTTAAAATCGCGCTGAGTTCAAGTTCGAGCTTTTCTACTTGTTGCTGCACTTGCTGCTGCATCGCCTGCTGCGAGGAGAGGCGCTGCTGCATGAATTGTGAAACAGCAAACATAACGATGGCGCAGCCGCCGATGGTGATCCCAAGGCGCCATTTAAATTGTTTTTCGCGCAGCTCGCGCTGCATGTGCCGCCATGGCAAAAGGTTAATTTGATGCATCATTGTCCTCACGCAAGGCAAGACCTATGGCTGTCGACCACTCCATAGGCACGATGCCGGAGGGTAGATGTGCTGTATTAAATGATTGCAACGGATTGAAAAGATGGACGTCCCATTTTACTGATTGTTGTAGCATCTCTTGATCAAGCCGTTTAAGATTGCTGCCGCTCACCCAAAGCGAGCTGACATTCAGCGAAGGCTTGAGCGCTTTGATCTTCTGATATTGATGCAAAATTTCTTCGGCTAGCAGTTCGGTAAAGGCTAAGGCGTCGTCTGCTTGCTGCGCGCTTGGCAATGATATTTCGCGGGAAAAAACTTGATCTGATTTTTCTTCTGGATCAACTAGCAACAGCTGAGCGTAATTATTTGAAATATCAATGAGTAAGGCTTTCTCATCGTTATCATCGATGGTGCGCTTGTAGATCCGCAGCAGCGAGCTTTGTTGCAGCTCTAACACGGATAAATGAAATTTTGCTTGCTCTAAAGCTGTAATCGATTCATTCATCGCGATTTTTTTGCAAGCGTAAACAGTGATCTTCTGCTCTGGCGTGCTGGGGGCGCTGTAATCGTAAAGCAGCTCGTCGAGCGGCAACCCTAAATTTTCAGCAAGCTGCATCCCGATGTATACGTGCTGCTCGTGATCTGAAATATTTGCCGCAGGCGCGATAAGTTTGGTGATAACGTGGCGCGGTGCAATTGCCATCGCTTGCAATTTGGGAAGCGTGTAAGGAAATGGCAGCGATTTTTTTAGCGAACTTTTCACTTTTTGCAAAACATCAGCCAAAGGTAAATCGTTGCGCTCTTGCTTAATTAAATTAAGCACGCTGATTTTTTTCCCTTTTCGTTCTAATAGCGCCACTCTAGCGCAAGTGCTGTCTATATCGATACCCAGCGTTAGCTGCGAGTTATTTAAAGTAAACAAAAAATTTTTCCTCGTTATTTAGTAACATAAATAGCAGGAATGAGTAATAACGCACTGCCTTTTATGACAAAGTGAAGAAATATAAATATAGCTTTTTTCTCAACAACACTTGCGAATCCATTATTTTTTTAGACAGTTGTCTTTATACTAGCGCCAAGTGTAACTTTATTTGTCTACCGTAAGTCACAGGACGACCACGTGAAAATCATTATAAGACTATTGCTGCTAGCAATTGTGAGTGTGCTATTAGGAGTCGGATCCATTTATGCGTTGTATTTGCATGTTAGGCCAGAATTGCCAGATGTGGCCACATTAAAGGACGTTAAATTACAAACTCCGATGCTAATTTACAGCGAGGATGGCAAACTTATCGCGCAATTTGGCGAAAAAAGAAGGATCCCAGTTAAGTTCTCCGATATCCCGCAGCAGCTCATTAACGCGCTGATAGCGACTGAAGACAGCCGCTTTTACGAGCATTATGGCCTTGATCCTATTGGTATTGCTCGCGCCGTCTACATTGCAGCAACCTCGGGCAACGCCACGCAAGGCGCCAGTACTATCACGCAGCAGTTAGCGCGAAATTTCTTCTTAAATAATGAACGCAAGTTGATGCGTAAAGTAAAAGAAGCCTTTATCGCCATCCACATTGAGCAACAGCTTTCTAAGCAAGAGATCTTAGAGCTATACGTTAATAAAATTTTTCTAGGATATCGTGCTTATGGATTTGGTGCGGCGGCAAGGGTTTATTTTGACAAAAGTCTAGATCAGCTGACATTGAGCGAAGTGGCGATGTTAGCCGGTATGCCAAAAGCGCCGTCCACCATGAACCCGCTGCATTCGCTAAGTCGTGCCACTGCGCGCCGCAATGTGGTGCTGCAGCGCATGCTTGAAGAAGGTTACATTGACTCTGCGCAATTTGCCTCGGCAAAAAATGAGCCGATTGTGGCCAGCTATCATTCGGCCGAAATTGAACTCAATGCGCCGTATGTGGCTGAAATGGCACGCTCTTGGGCCGTTGAGCAGTTTGGCGAAGAGGTTTATGAGTCGGGTTATCGGATCTACACAACCATCAACTCTAAAACGCAGCTAAATGCGGAAAATGCGGCGCTCGACAATCTTTTTGCTTACGATGAGCGCCATGGCTATCGCGGGGCGACGGCGCGTCTTTGGCAAGCGGGTACGCCTGCGTGGAGTGCAGGACAGATCAGAAAACATCTGGCTGAGCAGCCGGTTTACGGACGCCTTTTGCCTGCGGTTGTGCTAAGCGTTGGCGAAAAAAGCGCGAAAGTACAAACCATGGGCGGAAATAGAGATATCGCTTGGGAAGATATGCTGTGGGCGCGGCCATTTAAAAGCGACAACTTGCAAGGCAAGCCGCCGCAAAGGCCGAGCGACGTGCTCGCCAGTGGGCAGCAAATTTGGGTGCGCCGCGCAGGTGAGCGCTGGCGTTTGAGCCAAGTGCCTGACGCTAACACCGCATTTGTGGTCACATCGCCTGACACGGGTGCTATCAAAGCGCTGGTGGGCGGCTTTAGTTTTGCGCACAGCAAATTCAACCGCGTGACGCAGTCCGTACGTCAAGTGGGTTCAAGCATCAAGCCGTTTATCTATTCAGCTGGCTTAGAGCATGGCATCACGTTGGCAACGCTCATTAATGATGCGCCGATTAACCATTGGGATGCGGGAAGCGGCGTCGCTTGGCGGCCGAAAAACTCACCAGCAGTGTACGACGGCCCGCTGACAGCTCGTCAAGGGCTGGCGCGTTCTAAAAACGTGATGGCAATTCGTCTACTGCGCCAAATTGGTCTTGATAATACGATTGATTTTTTGACCCGCTTTGGCTTTAAAGCGAGCGAACTGCCGCGCGCGGAGCCTCTTGCATTGGGCGCCGGCAATTTGACGCCGCTGCAGATGGCGCAAGGTTTTGGTGTGTTCGCAAATGGCGGCTATTACGTGCAAAGCTATTGGGTGAAAAGGGTTGAAACGGCGACAGGCGAGCGCATTTACACCGCGTTATCACCACAAGAGTGCGCTGGCGGCAAATGCGAGGCGACGGTTAGCGCTGAGCGCGTGATCAGCGACAAAAATGCCTTTTTGGTGCGCGAAATGCTTGAAGCCAACATTTGGGGCGGCGGCAGCTGGAAAGACAAATCAGCATGGATGGGAACGGGCTGGCGTGCCATGAAAGTGTTAAACCGTCGTGATATTGGCGGAAAAACAGGTACAACCAACGACTCAAAAGATGCTTGGTATGTCGGTTTTGCCCCGAAATTGGTGGTAAGTACTTGGATTGGCTTTGATAATCACAGCCGCAATCTGGGTTACACCTCGCGTTACGAAAGCTTAAATGATCCGATTTTTGGCGCAGAAGCGGGCGGTAAAAGCGCGCAGCCAGCTTGGATCAGCTTTATGAAGCGCGAGCTTGCCAGTGTTCCGGAGCAGACAAAGGTGGTGCCGAGCGGTATTGTGCAAGTGCGCATCGACCGTCGCACCGGCCTGCTTACTCGCCAAGAGGGTGAAGGTACCATGATGGAGTATTTCGCCGCAGGTACTGAGCCAACCCGTTACGGCGCAAGCACTACGCGCCCAAGCGGCGTTGCCAGCGCAACCGACGAACTGTTCTAATCGTTTGGCCAACAAGCCATTCTAAAAAGCACAATAATAAAAAAGGCAGCCTCGCTGCCTTTTTGTATGCGTTTTATTGTCAGCGTTATTATTTTTTCTTCTCGCCGATAGGTAAAACTGTGCGGCCGTACTGCTCGTTAAGGATCGTCGCCATCGCCAAATAAATGGCGCTTGCACCACAGATGATCCCTTCAAATCCAGCAATCGTTCCGATCACGACGCTGCCAGTGAAATCGCGCAGTGCCAACAGGAAGAACAATACAACTAAAGAGGCAAAGACAAATTGTTTTGCGCGCGGGTAATTGACTGTGCCAAAAAGCATAAAGAGCGTGAAAATGCCCCACATCAGCAAGTACCAACCCATGTAAGCGTGTGGCGTTGCTTCTGTTAATCCCATGTTTGGCATGATCAACAAGAGAACCAAGCTCCACCAAAATGTGCCATAAGAGATAAATGCGGTAACACCAAAAGTATTGCCGCGTTTATATTCCATAATGCCAGCTATAATTTGTGCAAGTCCGCCGTAGCACAGTCCCATGGCTAAGATCATGGAACTAATAGGAAAAAATCCTGCGTTGTGAATATTTAGAAGGATGGTTGTCATGCCAAATCCCATAAGCCCTAGCGGTGCTGGATTGGCCAATTTGTCGCTTGCGTTCACGTGTTCTCCAATTGTATTGAGGGATAAAAGAGGCGAGATTTTAGGCATGCTTGATGCGTGGCGCAAGTAAAGATTCAGGATCGGCGACTTGTAAGTAGCAAACAAGCAATTTTTTAGAACATCATGTAATATAAACAAGATACTTTTTTTTAATAAAATCAATTAGCGCAATTTGTTTAGAAGGTAAATGGCAGTGAAAAAAAAATTGATCCCCGTTGTAACTTTGGTAGCCGCTATGGGAATGGTGGGTTGCGAAATGAAATCTGAAGCATCTTTAACTCAACTGCAACAATCTAATTGGCAGTTAGAAGGTGCAAGCGCTGATGCGTTCACGCTTGCTCTTGTTGATGGCAAATTGGTTGGTAAAGCTGGCTGTAACCGTTATTTTGCTGGCGCGGCTAGCCCTAAAAATGGCGTGTTAACGTTGAGCGATTTTGGATCAACGCGCATGGCATGTGAGCCTGAAGCGATGCAAAAAGAGAGCGAGTTTTTGCAAACATTGCAAAAAGTTGGCACTTTCAGCATTGAAGGCAAAAAACTGATCCTAAGCGACGCCAACAAAAAAGCTTTGCTTACGTTTAACGCGTTAGCAGCGCCTGCTGCTGGTGAGCCTGCAACATTGGAAGCAACGCCTGCAGATTCTACGCAGCCTGCGGCAAATCCACCTGCGGATAAAGTAGCTCCACACCCAGCAGCGCCAACGCAGCCAGCTCCAGTGGCTGAAGAAGCCGCCGCAGAGCCAGCTGCTGCTGAGTCTGCAGCTGCTGCGCCTGCAGAAGCTGTGCAACCAGCTCCAGCTGCTGAGTCAGCTCCAGAAGCTGCGCCAGAGCAAAAGTAATGGCAAGATAAGGCTAAGATTTTCTTAGCCTTTTTTTATCCAGTACAGTAATTTGCACTGACATTACGGCGACTCATTCTTTGGGTCGCTGCCATATTTGTTGTCACCAGTTTGGCTATTTTGTGCTAGCAGTACCAGCAGCACGACGGCGCCAAGCAGCGGGATCAACGTGATCAAGCCCCACCAAGCGCTACGCCCCGTGTCGTGCAAGCGGCGCATCAAAACACCTGTGCTCGGCAGCAGCGTGATCAGCGTATAGATGGCGCTCAATACACCAATTCCTACTTGGGGATAAAAAAGTCCCAATTTTTGATCGGTAAAGGCAAGTGCCGCCGTGATCAACACGTTGATCAAGGTAAAATACCAAAATTCTTTACGCCGTGCGCGGCCGCTAAAGCAGACATATTTTTTTAAAACAGACAGATACCAGTTCATGCAAACTCCGTTTTTTTATAACCAGTGAGCAGCATATCATTTGTGTTTTTCTTTACCTATTTTCGCTTTGGGAAGACAAAGCCGTTTTTTGTGCTCAACTTATTGTTTTATAAGATAAATGTTGTGTATGTAGTTTGGTTGGAAGAGGGAATTGGAAAAAAGAGGGAAGTGCGATCTGAAGCAAACTCCAGATCGCCTGTGAAATTACCAAGTAATTTTGTTTTTAGCGCGAGTCAGTTTGCCTTGGCTTTTGTTTGCGCCCGCGGCATCTCTCACCATAATGCGATCCATTTTTGGATAAATATCGAACAAAGTAACAGCTAGCTGATTGATTTTATGTGGGTTTTTGCATTCGTAGCTGTAAGTTGCGCCCATGGTGTAGTGGGTGATCGCTGGGTTTTTGCTTGGCACGTTCGCCGCTTTTGGCTCGGTAAGTGCTTGATCGCGCAAGCTGCATTTTGCTTCAGCATTGAATTGGAAAAGAACATCTTTCAGCAGTAGACGCGCTTTAGTGCTGGCAAATTGTGCTTTTTCTTGCACTGTAGTTGGAATGTGCTCAAAACCAACTAGCGTATCGGCTGGGGCGTGGAAATCGATCGTTAAAATATTTTTGTCCAGCGATAAATTGAGCACGCCTTGGCCATGCGCGTAAGTGCTTGTGCTTGCTTGTGCTGCGAATGAACTAAAGGTTGCTAGAGCGATAAGAAGAGGTACTGCTTTCATGTTTGTGTTCCCTTAAAAATCTACTACTGAATACAAAGTGATATAACTAGAGTTCTGTTTGTATGGCTTTTAGCAAAATGTGAGATAGGAAGCAACGCAAGATTTTGTTTTCTGATCATTTGTTGTGCTGCTTCTGGCTACCTCGTTGTTTTTTGCTGACTCATCTGTGGAGTTGGCAGACAGTTTCTTACATGGACTATCTTTAGAAAAATCAAAAACTCGCTGTCAGTGCCAAGTCGTGAGGCACTATACATGCGCCAATTAAATTTTCAGTCTTCTTGGTTAGGTTGTTGGCAGATCATCACAGAAAATTGCTTTTTGATTATTTTAGGTTTATTGATGTGTGGCATCGGCTGTGATGTGGAGCGGCGTAGCTTGCCAAAGGCGCAAAAACTGCGGCTGGGGAGCTTGCAAGGCGCGCAGAATTATATAATCGATAGCCGAGCAATTACTATCTTTGTTTGTGCTTAGCCCTATTTTCAAAAAAATGACTGTTTTTTCCATCGGTTAGCGCTAGTTTATTTGTTGCATAGCGCATATAAATAGTCAGGTGCAAGATAACTTATTGTATTTTTTGGATACTTACGAAAAATATCTGTCTATAGATCAGTGGTTGCGAAAATGCGTGGTGTGCTGCGCGGTTTTGTTTGATCTGCTAGCGGTTTAGTGGCGCCGGCGCTTTTCACGACGGCAACAGCGTTGACGAGTTTTATTACTGCTTGCTTGTGCGGGCAAATTTTATTCAGTGAGGCAAAAATGTTAAAAAAATTGATCATGTTAACTGCAGCGGCAGTCATAAGCGTGTCGGCTCATGCGGCGACATTTAAAGAAGGTCAAGATTATCAAGTGCTTAAGTCGGCGAAGACGACAAAGCCGACGGTAACAGAGTTTTTCTCTTACTACTGCCCGTACTGCTTTACCAGCCAGCCTTTGATGGCGCAGCTAAAGCAAAAAATTCCAGCTGGTACTGCCTTTATTGAAAATCACACCTCGATCATGGGTGGAAAAATGGGCGTTGTTCTTAATAAGGCGCATGCTACGGCGGAGCTGTTGAATGTTAAATCTAAAGTTAGCGCGGCGATTTTTAACCACATTCAAGTGCAAAGAAAGCCGTTGACCGATGAGGCGCAGGTGCGTCAAATCTTTATTGATCAAGGTGTTAGCGCCGAAGAGTTTGATGGCGCTTACAACAGCTTTGCGGTTAATGCAGAAGCAAATCGCTATGATAAAACATTTGAGCAGTCAGGACTGCGCGGCGTTCCTGCGGTGGTTGTGAATGGTAAGTACCACCTGACTCCACAAAATCTAAAAAATGAAGCTGAGTATTTTGAGCTAGTTAACTATTTGTTAACTAAGTAAGTTCATTGATCTGCTTGAACATTGAGCAACCGTGCATCTAGCGCGGTTGCTTTTTTTGTTAGCTTATCTGCATCATGAGCTGCTTTAAAAGGTTATCCATGGCCCGATAACTAAGTGCTTCAACAAGATGCGGATGCTGGATGTTTTCTTCTTCATTAAGATCGGCGATGGTGCGTGCCACTTTGATCAGGCGGTGATAAGCGCGCACCGACAAACCAAGTTGGTGGATGGCATTTTCTAGAAACTGTGCCTCTTTGAGAGTTAATAGGTGGCTAAGCTCTTGGCTGCTGAGTTCACAGTTCAATTTTCCTGCGCGAGTTAGCATGCGCAAACGTGCCCGCGCTACGCGCTGGCGCACCACTTCGCTGCTGGCGCCGCGATCTTCAAGCCGTGGTGCAGAAAGCACGCCTTTAGCCAATACCGGCATATCTACAGCTAAATCAAAGCGATCCAAAAATGGGCCAGAGAGCTTGCTTAGGTAGCGAAGCGCGGCTTGCGGCGTGCTTTGGCGCGCTTGCGGCCCTTGTGTGTAGCCGGTAACGCAGGGGTTTAAAGCGCCAATCAGTTGAAATTTCGCAGGAAAATTGATTTTACTGCGCGACCTTGAAATGACTATCTCCCCAGATTCTATGGGCTGGCGCAGCGCGTCGAGAGCGCGTCTTTCAAATTCGGGCAACTCATCTAAAAAAAGTACGCCGTTATGGGCAAGTGAAATTTCCCCAGGCTTGGGAATTGACCCGCCGCCAATCAAGGCGGCCAGCGAGCTTGAGTGATGCGGCATGCGAAACGGGCGCGTGCGCCAATTATTGTGCTGCAAAATCGAGTCAGTAAGCGAGTAAATTGACGCGGTTTGCTGCGCTTCGTCGTCATTCATCGGTGGCAGCAGGCCGCTTAAGCGCATGGCAAGCATGGTTTTTCCCGTGCCGGGAGGGCCGAGCAGCAGCAAATTGTGGCCGCCGGCCGCGGCGATTTCTAGCGCGCGCTTGCCTTGCTGCTGGCCGATAATGTCTTGCAAACACAGCGCTGGCTCTGGCGTCGCTTCTTGCGGTGCAATTTGGCACGATAGCAGCTGCGTTTTTTGCGCAAGATAGCTGCAGACGGAGTTGAGATCGGCGGCAGCGAGGTGTGAACTGTCACTAAGCAGCGCAACTTGCTCCAAGTTTGCTTGCGGAATAATGAGCTTTTTGTGCGCGTGGTGAGTGGTGATCGCGGCGGATAATGCGCCTTTCACTGCGCGAAGCTCGCCTGACAGCGCAAGTTCCCCAATAAATTCATGATCTTGTAATATCTCTGAGCGCAGCTGGTTAGAAGCAACGATGATCCCTAGCGCAATCGGCAAATCAAAGCGGCCGCCTTCCTTGGGCAGATCCGCTGGCGCGAGGTTGACGGTGCTTTTTAATATAATTTACAGGAAAGAATTTATGTTAAGATTTGCATAATATTAGGAGTCTAGTGATGCAAAAAATCATATACCCATACGTGCGGTTTAGCAGTGAACAACAATCTGGCGGTAGTTCTTACAAGCGACAACTTGGCGATATTTTAAAGTATGCGAAAGAGAACGGCTATACCGTAAATGATAGCCTTGAATTGAGAGATTTAGGCTTATCAGCGTATAATGCCGATCATATCAAAAAAGGCTCACTAGGTGATTTCTTTGACGCTATAGATATGGGAATTATCGAGACAGACGGAACTGCTTATCTGTGTGTTGAGCAATTTGATCGACTTTCACGACAGAGCTTAGATGATGCATCTGATGTATTAAGAAAAATACTTAGAGCCAATATCAACGTCATAACGCTGATGGATAAGAGAGTTTACACAAAAGAGAGTCTCAATGACTTAATGAGCGTTATGTATTCATCTATGCTGATGGCTCAGGCTAATGAAGAAAGTGCAAAAAAATCAGAACGGATTCTAAAGAGTTTTGACGCTAGACTAGACGCACTACATGACGGTAAACAAATACAATATGTTGGGGTTTTTCCTGGTTGGATCGACAATAAAGGCACTAAGAAAGAAACAAATTTTGTTTTAAATAAAAAAGCTGAAATCGTAAAAAAAATATTCAAAATGTATATAAATGGAACATCTTTTAACGAAATAGCTAGAACTCTAAATTATGAAAAAATTCCGCAAGTAGCAAAAAAAAGACAAAGAAATTTTACTAACCTTTGGAGTTCAGCAAAAGTAAATCACATTTTAAAAAATCGCTGTGTATTAGGAGAACTGTACATTCGAAAAACTGGTGATACCTTTAAAAACTACTATCCTCAAATCATTTCAAACGATGATTGGGATATAGTTCAATCTATGACTAAAACAAAAAAAATAATAAAAACGTCAGGGCGAAATTCAATAAACATCTTTACAGGAAAATTATTTTGTTCTGGTTGTGGCCAGAAATATTATTTTGAAACTGACGATAAAACTTTAAAAACAGGTAAAAAATATTATCATATGCTTAAATGCTCAGGTAGACGAGGGCTACAATGTAAAAGTGCATCTATAAAGTATGATGATTTTCTAACATCAATGCCTAACATGTTCGGTCTAATAGATAAAAAACCACAAGACTATAGCGATAAGATCAAAAAAATAAAAGAAAAAATAACTGAGATATCAGGTTATTCAAAAGATATTAATGAAAAATTATTATTACTTGAAGAACTTAACAATAATAACGAACTAGATTTTACAATATATCTTAAAGAAAGTTCAAAGCTACAAAAACAAATAAGAGAGAATGATGCACGTATAGCCAGTTTCAAAGTTAGTATATCAAGATTATCAAGTGATAATAAATTAGATTATTTTGACAAAAACGATCCTATTTCAATAAAAAAAGCAAAAAAATTCATAAATGATAATTTTGCAGGATTTATAGTTTCAAGCGATTCCAGAAACTGTACTGCTTTATATAACAATGGTCAAATCATTCACTTTAAAGTAAAAAATAGCAAGATAGAAAAAACAAAGAATATTATTGAAAAAGCCGATGGTTTCAAAGAATTTTTCGACCTTAAAGAGGAAGTAGTTCAAGCCTATAAAAATGGCACAATGGACGGACGTTTTGCTGAGATATTAAAAGCAACAAATTTCTGGGGAATTGAAACTCCAGAAAAAGATTACACATTAGAATAATATTTTGCTAGTAAAATACGAATAACCATATATTTTTGTGTTTGAAGATAGAATTATCACGAAATACAAATAAATTTTCGCTATGCTCAAATTCCAACATCAGCTTATGAGCGTAGCGATTTTATATACTCTTAATTATTCTTTTTCTTTATTAAGATAATCTCTTCATTAATTATATTGTCTTCATTAATAGGCTGACACTTAGGGTTATATATATATGACAGTTCGGGGTATAAATAAAGACATTTAGGGGTATAGATAAAAGACAGATTGGGGTATTGACAAAAAAAATAAATATGTATTAATAATACTTATAAAAATAAAAGCTCTCAAATTAATGAGAGCAATTATTTTAAACTTCCGGCAAGAAGAATAATTATAATTAAGTATAAAACACTTTAACATTAAGTCAATATTAGTATTATTTTATTCTTTACGAAGTTATTAACCAATACAAGGAATAAATAATATGAATAACAACCAATTTTTAGCATTACCAAACGAAATAATGAAAAGCGATAACCCATTACATTATGAATTTTTTAACTTTAAAAACAATATTGATTTTAAAGTTTTTTTAATGATCCTATCTATATCAACGATGCTCTATAAAGATAATGGATTAAGAAAGCAAACATTTACCCTTAATGGGATATTAAGTAGAGATACATATTTACCCAGATCTAAACTTAATTTTGAGAAATTGGAATCTATCATTAACAATTTAAATTTATCACCTTTTTTTAAATCTATTATAGTAAATAAATCTCTTCTAAATCCAACAAATAACACAGAAGAAAATGAAGAAGAGGCAATAAAATACGCATTAACGAACTCATTAAACAAATCCGTAGAATTAGAGTTATCGGATGAATACCTTAATTTAATCAACAACAAAAATAATGGTTTCAACAAAATAAAGCTCGAAGAGTTAAAAAGTTGCAGAGAAGCAAAAGCAACAAAATTAAAAGTAATAACAATGATGAAACCAAAAGGATACTTACACTTAAACTATTTATTAAAGGTTCTTTCTATTAACTGTAATTTAAATAGAACCGATAAGATAAGACAGATAAAAAGAGCATTCAACGGCATAAACATCGAATTTGAATATAAACACCCAAAGAGAAATAAAAAAAATGAAATAAAACCAGAATACTATAAATTTCACTACGATACATTAATAACTGAAAAAAATAATTTAGATGATATTAAGTTTTAAATAAATATGAACTATTATTAGTTCATTTTATTTCTGTTGTTTATAATGACATTTTTCTTTTCTTCAGTTGGTTGTAAATCAACCGCATCATTCTTTAACCTCTCCCCTAAATTATGATCAATTTCGTTAATTTGTTTTTGCCTTTTAAAATAATTAAATAGGCTTGGTTTTAAATCATTCACTGCATATTCATAAGCACTTATTAAACCATCTTTTACCGCTTCTTTTAATTCTTCAAACTTCTTATTCAGATCATTAATTTTTTCATTCAGTGTTTTTAAAATATTTTTCTTATCAATTATTTCAATATCTATTTTTTCAACCTCTTCTTTTCTTGTTTTTATAACCAGATTTTGAGTTGCTATTTTTGTTTTATTTTTAGCTATGTTATCGTTTGTTTCTATTAATTTTTCATCAGCCACCTTATTTTGTTCTTTCAATTTATTAGATCTAGTCCACTCTCTTTTTTGTGACGGTCTAAATTTATCTTTGAATTTTTCAAAATCGTTTAATTTTTCTGCTGCTGATCTTTTTTCAAGGTTTATGTCATATTTCCTTTCTTTTAAAAAAACATTCATCTTTTCAAAAATATAATCTTGATATACTTCACCGAATTTTTGAACTTCTGGAAATGTTAAATCATTATAATGTTTCTTATTTCCAAAAGGAAAAACCTTACTTTCTTTTTTATATACTCTTTTCAAGTTCAAAAAAACTTGTTGCTGAATGTCCATCTCTCCAGTTTTATTATTTTTTCCAGAGTATTCAATATGTGCATGTGGATTATCTGGATTTTCATCTAAATGAATAACTAAATAATTAATAGAAAAATCAGGATATAACGATTTACTAATGGCATTTACAAAATTTGCCAAATCAGTAGGTTTAACATTCAGCCCTGTATCATCAGGGAACTTATAAACCAACTCCTTGCTAAAAACTGTATATTCTGTATTTCTACTTTTAACACCTAATAATTGATTGTAATCTGATAGTTCTTTTATTCGTTTTAATTTTTGATTAAAACGCTTTATTTTGACAGAACAATTTTTCAAATTGGAAATTTCTGTTTCTGGATCGATTTCATCATTGCCTAGCCTATCCGTTAAGTTTTGCCAGAACTCACATTCTGAACCATCAGAGCCATCCTTATAACGTTTTAATGCAGCTTTTGCTTTTGCCCTTCTATCAGACAATTCAGCTTTGTTGGAGTCGCTAAAGGCGCTTTCCAGATTAGCCAAGTATTCCTTTTTTTCTTTATCAAGTTTAGATGTTATTTGATTATAAAAGTCTTCTCCTTTATCAGGATCAGATATTTTTAATTTGCCATTTTCATCAGTAATATATAAAATATTATTTTTTGTTAAATCGAAATCACAGATGTCATTAATTTCTAATTTATCTGTATATAAATTTTCAAGAACCGATTTGGCTCTTAAATTATGAGCACGAGATCTATTTGCTTTACCTCTACGATGTCCGTGATGATTGAAATTAGAGTGATATAATCTTTGTTTTGTCATTTACTTTTCTCCTATATTTTTATTCCCTCTTTTTATTTGATTAAACTTTTTAAAGTTTACCAACCTAAAATTAAAGTTTATCCGAGCGCAGCAATGGAAAACTTATATTTTAGAATCGTTGGTAGTCTATTTATTATATATCCCAAGTGTAAAATCTAACTTCTACACAATAATATTAATTACATAATTTTAAACAAAGTCAACATTATTCATTGATATATAATTACTTAATGATATTTTGTATTTAGTGAGGTGTATAATATGGACAATAACAAAAACGCTATAAAAATATTTCTAGATTCAAAAAACAAAACTAATTTATCTAATAATCTAAATGATAAAATAATATTGAAAGGAAACATATGTGATAATGAAAAAGAAAAATTAAAAGAACGGTTAATAATAAAGAAAAACCTAGAAAATAGAAAAGAAGACCCAAGTCAAAGGTTAAAAGACAAAATAGAAAGCCACCAATTAAAAATTGGTGATTTAGAAGCTCAAATAAATAATATTAAATCACTATTTCTTCAATCAATAGAGATCACTAATATTGCATTATCTGAGCTTAGAAAAGTAGATCTAAAAAAAGCTAATGAGATAGAATTTTCTATAGCATTAAAAAAGCCTACAAAAATGTAGGCTTTAAAATATATTCTATTTTAAAAATCTTATCTGCAAATTTAGATTCAAATAATAACATCCAGAATCTTCATATACTTCTCCAAAAGAATGTTTACTAGTACTTGCTGTTTCAAGTTTAGTATTTGAGAATAAATATTCTTCAAATTCATTTTTATTATATAAATGATAACATAATATATCTCCGTCATCTTTAACGACTAAATAACCACCAGTTGCATCATATTGACCAGTCCATACTTTTGCAGGTGTAAGTCCTAATGCTATATCTGTTAGCATTTTTTTAATTTTATATGTATAAAAACGATGATTATTTGAAGTATCAAATCCTACTGGGTTAAGCTCTTCTAAGTGCTCAACTAATTCTTTCAATTTTGAAGTGTTTAATTCATAAAAATTAATAAGAATATTGCTTACAATAAATGGTAGAGAACTATCAATTAATACTAGATTATTTGAAAATACACTATTATTTATTTTATCAAATTCTAGCTTCCCACCAATCTCCTTAATCTTAGAAATTCTATTTATAATTTTATTTGGATTTTGAATGCTATTAACTACACTAATATCATCAAAATTTAAACCATGAATTTTAAATCTAAAATTTGTAGCTTTACTGGCATTTAATAAAGTTGACGGAGAACCAAGTTGAGATTTTATACTAAAACCAAGAACAGGTTGTTGTTTTGTTTTTTCATCATGTATAACTATCGTTATATCGGTTTTTTGGCTTGATGATGCTTTTATAGAACTGCAATGTATCTGTTTCATAAAATTTTCAATTTCAGGAATTGAAAATGTGGTATTTTTTTGTTTTTTATTTTCTAATATTTTTTCAAGTGTTTTTTGTGCTTTTTGAGCAAAATCGGATACTGGAAGTTTTAATAGTTGTTTACCTGCACTTGTAATAAATACAACATTTTGATCTATTGAGTATTCAAATTCATCATTCTTTTCTGTTCTTAAAATTTTAAGAACTGGATAAACAAGATCTTTAAGTTTCTCAAGTGATTCATTACCAGCATACAGTTTTTCATCTCCTAATACTTTTAGAAGGGTATATATTTCACTCCATTCTCCAATATTTCCTTTTATTGACATGCTATCCCCAACAAATCTAATATTTCTTTAGCTATAGCTTGAACGGCTGGAATAGCTACTGAGTTTCCAAATTGTTTATATGCTTGTGCATCTGATACAATAATTTTATACTCATCTGGAAATCCTTGTAATCTAGCCCACTCTCTAGGGGTCATTTTTCTTATCCCCTCACGATTCACTACACCTTTAATTTTTGTCACAGGTATAAAGTTGGTCAGTTTATGATCTAAAACCAAATTACGCTCTCGTCCCATTCCTCCACAAACAACAGCGTTAGCAATTCCATTATTATCTAAAATTTGGTAACCAAAACCGTTTCCCTTATCTTCATGTCGTTTTTTATGATTCTTCAACGTAGATAAATATTGTGTTGAAAGATAATATTTAACAGAAACCTCTTTCTTTTCAAGTATATCAGCAACACTAGTTTTTATATTTTTAGGCCTAGGATAATTGAATAAATTAATATTTAGGTCTTTTCTAAAACCAACTATAAATATCCTTTCTCTATTTTGCGGCACACCAAAATCTTTTGCATTTATAATTTGAGGTTCAGGAACAAAGTAGCCTAAGTCTTCTCTTAAAACATTAAGTATTGTGTCTAAGGTTTTTCCTTTATCGTGATTAGTTAACCCCTTAACATTTTCCAATAAAAATGCTTTGGGTTTATGTCTTTTTATGATTTCAGCCACATCAAAGAAAAGCGTCCCTCTGGTATCTTCGAATCCCCCTCTCTTACCAGCAATAGAAAATGCTTGGCAAGGGAAGCCTGCACATAAAAAATCAAACGAATGTGGTATTGCAGCTTTAGTTTCTGATAAAGTAATATCACCAAATGGTAATTTGCCGAAATTTGCTTTATAAGTTTTTTTAGAGTACTGATCCCATTCACTAGAAAAAACACATTCTCCACCAAGATTTTGTAATGCCAGTCTAAAACCTCCAATACCAGCAAATAAGTCTATAAAAGTAAAAGCTGAATTATTAGGAGTAGGGAAGGGACAGCTCATTTCTGAGCTATTAGACATCATGTTTAATACATCCTGAACCACATCATCAGATATTTCCTTTTCAGGATACTTCCAAGACAATACTGACTTTAGAAAACTTACTGCATCTTCCTTAAAATGCTCAGAAAACTCAACTTGTTTACTATGCAAAAAATGAGTTAGAGAAGCTATTTTATCTTGTTGTTCGAAAAAATTTTTATTGAAATGTTGATCATTCAATACGTTATCTAAAAAGCTATCTGTAATTACCATTGATGAACCTTGTTATCATTTGTAACAACCATAAGAACTGTTCATGCATACAGTATTGGTTTATTTTAACGCTATAGTATATATCAACCAGAACAATACTTACACTTGCAAAAACGCACCTGCAAGATACCAAAAAATCCATCCTGAAGACTCCTAAGGTTACACTATATAGTAGAATATATAATTCTATTCCTGTAAATCTTGCGTAATACTGTGATGCGTTTGGCTGGAAATTCAAAGCCAGAGTTTATGATGGCGCTGCGAACGCGATCGCGTGCTTCTTTGACGGTGGTTTCTGCTAGCCCAACGAGATTAAATGCTGGCAAGCCGTTGCTAATGTGTACCTCAACGCTCACCGGCGGCGCGGTGATCCCAACGCAAGCCCTGCTTTGAATGATGGCAAGCCCCATGTTGCTCACTTTTGTTGTCGATAATGATTTATATTAGTTAGCGAGCAAGAAAAAGGTTGCTTAATAATGAATAAAATATTTCTTTATTAATTTGTTTTGATCATATCGGGCAGTGTTTCATTATTTAAATTTGCATTCATATATTCTGCGACATGAAGAGCTTGGCCAATGACTAATTCTCTTGCAGATTCAGGAAGCATATTAAGTAGCATTAATAAATTATTTAATTCTTCGCGATAAGTAAATGCGACATCAGAGCTTGTGCTTTGATCATATAAAAGCCAAGTAAATGGTCTGCCGGTTATATTTGCAATTAAAACAAGAGAAGATATTTTAGGTTCAGTTTTTGCCGACTCAATATCTAAATAAGTTTGTCTCGCCATACTTAAATGATTCGCCATTTCTAGCTGCGTAATTTCTTTATATTCACGCGCTTCTCGAATGCGTTGAGCGATTTGTTCTTTACTTTGGATCATGACTCATCCTTTGTGCGCAACAAGTTGTTTATTAGGGAGGGGGGATATTTGACATTATCCATTGCTCTATAAATGAATAATAAAGCACAGTATTAAAAGTGTGATTTTGCGCAGTGTATGCAGGTGATATTAGGCGAAACAAAAAAGTTAGACGGATTTATAAGACACAAAGCCATACTTTTATATATGCGTCATGTTTATTATTTTGGTGGATATTTGTTTTACCTGACAAGATTTATATTCTTTATGCAGACGCAGAGTATGAGTCTTGTTTGGTAATAATTATAAATGACTGCTCACCAATATTATCAGTGAGCAGCAATAAGGATCAGAAGAGTAAAAAATTGTTATGCAATTTCTTCTTCTTTTTCTTCATCTTCATTTACGTTAACGAGCTGATACCAAGAGTTGAGTTTATTTTTTAATTTATCAACTCCTGTTCCTTGCAAAGAGGAATACAGGTCAACCTCTACGTCGCCACAAAAAGCGAGCGCGGCTTCGCGGATCCGCACCAGCTGCGCCTTTCTTGCGCCAGCTTTGAGCTTGTCGCACTTAGTCAGCAGCACTTGCACTGGCAGGTTGCTCTGTACTGCCCAGTAAATCAGATCTTGGTCAAGATCTTTCATGGGATGGCGAATATCCATAAGCACCACAAGTCCTTTTAATTGCTCGCGTTTTTGCAAATATTCGCCTAGCGATTTTTGCCATTTTTGCTTTAATGCCAGCGGGACTTGGGCAAATCCATATCCAGGCAAGTCGACAATATGACAGCCGTCCGCCACTTTAAATAAATTAATAAGCTGCGTGCGTCCCGGGGTTTTGCTGGTTTTTACTAAATTTTTTTGATCGCACAGGCGATTGATTGAGCTAGATTTTCCTGCGTTAGATCGCCCAGCAAAAGCAATTTCAATGCCGGTATCTTCAGGAAGATGACGTATATCTGGCGCGCTCGTTATAAAATGCGTGTTGCGATAATTTAAAACTTTTTCCACGTGAGCTCCGTTATAGCAAGCTGATAGGCCGATTTTACACTAGACAAATTAGTACAGCGCTATTTGCACAGGGCACAGTATAATTTGTAACTAACTGAATAGTGGTCAGTAGTTTATAGCATAACGCACTTAGAATATTGCGTTTAAAAACAGATCATCTGTTTTGTACAGAAAAATTTTAGTGTAAGTCAATTTTATTGAAAAAATAGCAATAGCACGCGCTGCATTTCACTAAATTTCGCATAATTTCCGTTTATTTCACTTATGAAATAGTCCAAATTTCCTTAGAATTTATATGCTTTGAAATACAGCTCTGTAAAGAAAAGTATGCTTCCGCTTGATGGCAAAAAGATAAATTGCCACAGACGCAAGCGACTTTGCAAGGAATGCAATTCTTACCAGTTAAAGCTGGAGCTTGCTGCATTGAAGGGAAAATTGCAATGCACAAGGAGGTGCGCTGGCGGAGCGTGTGTTTCACGGGCTCAGGATCTGCAAATAGGATGTTGTATAATAAGGAATAACTAAAGTAGCAGAGTGGAATTGCTTAAGGATTAGCGTTAGCGCCGAAGGAGTGGCGATGTCGTTTTTTGAACGATGTAAGCGGCAGCGGAACTGCCGCTTTTTTCTTGGCAAAATTTCATTAATCCAGCAAATTCTTCCACAACTTTTGCACCATTCTTGATCGAAAGACTAGATTTTTTGATGCGTTTGATAAAAGGTGTACAAAAATTCACTGATCTTGGTATTGTATTTTTTCTTAAATTCCCTTGAATTGGAGATTTTTGTGTTAGAACTGTTGATTGGTCTGATCGCGACGGTTGCCGCGGGATACCTTATTGTTAAAAATTATAAGCCTGCAGGCGTATTGCTGCTGATGGGCTGCTTGTTATTGTTTATTGCGGGCATTTTAGGACGGCCCATTTTGCCGGCCAGTGCCACTCAAACGGGGAATTGGTTTACCGATACTTTAGAATTCATCAAAATCACGTTGCAATCGAGCGGCGGCAATCTTGGCATGCAAATCATGCTGTTATGCGGATTTGCCTCTTACATGACAAGCATTGGCGCGAATAATGTGGTGGTAAAGCAATTTGCCAAACCGCTGTCATCGATTAAATCTCCTTACGTTTTATTGATAGCTTCTTATTTTATTGCGTGCTTAATGTCGCTGGCCGTAAGTTCGGCCACCGGACTTGGCGTCTTGCTGATGGCGACGCTGTTCCCGATGATGACCGCAATGGGCATTTCGCGCCCAGCGGCTGCGGCAGTGTGCGCGTCACCGGCGGCAATTATTTTGTCACCAACCTCAGGTGACGTGATCATCGCGGCTGAAAAGTCAAACTTGCCACTCGATGTGTTCGCCTTTCAAACGGTGCTGCCGGTTTCGATTTGCGCCATTTTGGTGATGGGACTTGCGACCTATTTTTGGAACAAATTCCTCGATAAAAAAGATAACACGCCGATGGTCAAGGTCGACGTTTCCGAGCTTGAAGTGAAGGCGCCAAGCTTTTATGTGGTGCTGCCATTTATGCCTATTTTAGGCGTGTTTTTGTTCAACGGAAAAACTATCCCAGGTTTGTCGCTTGATATTTTCACCATCGTGATCATGTCGATTTTCATCGCTGCGGTTGTTGATTTCGTTGTGAAACGCTTTGATGGAAAAATGGCGCTTGAGGAGCTGGAAACTTGCTATCAAGGCATGGCGGACGCTTTTAAAGGTGTTGTGATGCTGTTAGTTGCCGCTGGCGTATTTGCTAAGGGGCTAATGGTGATCGGCGCGATTGATAATCTGCTGCACTTGGCAGAATCTGCCGGAGCAGGCGGTCTTGCGCTCATGCTGATCTTGTCGGGTCTGACGGTCGCTGCAGCTATTGCAACCGGCTCAGGTAACGCGCCATTTTACGCTTTCGTTGAGCTTGCACCGGCGTTAGCTGGCAAAATGGGCTTAAATCCGGCGTTTTTGATCATTCCTATGTTGCAAGCCTCAAACCTTGGCCGGACGATTTCGCCGGTTGCAGGAGTCGTGGTTGCTACTTCAGGAATGGCGGGCCTTAGCCCATTTGAAGTGGTGAAACGCACCAGCGTGCCAGTCATTTGTGGTCTGATCATGGTTGTTTTAGGAACGATGGTTTTAGTTCCTGCAACTGCGTAAAAAACAGCTTAGAAATAGAAAAAAGCGCCGTCATGGCGCTTTTTTTTCTGCAGGTTATTTTTTGGTATGCATGACAAGCTAAACGACGTACATTAAGGCATCCTTTGTCTTAAATTTACGCGAAAATGTTTGATTTAGTAATTAACGCCCAAGAGCTGGTGGCTGGTGCGCCCAACTATTTTCTTGCATCCATATTAACGGCTGTTTTAGCGTTTTTCGCCGCGGCAGGTTAATTGATAGCGCTACAGCTGAAAATGTAGCGCTTCACATTTAGATAACCCGCGAAAATTGTTGCAGTTTTGCCCTGTCGCGCAGGTAAGTGTCAAAACACATGCAGATATTGCGGATCAGCAGTCTCCCGCTTTGCGTGACGTTGATTTGCTGCTCAGTGACTTCGACTAAGCCGTCGGCGATAAGATTGCTCAGCAGCGCAAGATCTTGAGCAAAATGCTCATCGAAATTGAGTTGATACTCTTGCTCAATGGCACGCTTATCTAATTTAAAGTTGCAGATCAGCGACTTGATGATGTCGCGGCGCAACTTGTCCTCGTTATCTAGCTGCACGCCTTGGCAAAGCGCATGCCCATTTTGCTCAATATCGCGGTAATAAAGCTCCAAAACCTTTTGATTTTGCGCGTAGCTATCGCCGATCATGGAAATGGATGAAACGCCAAGCCCTAAAAGGTCGCAGCTTCCTTGCGTGGTGTAGCCTTGGAAATTGCGGTGCAGCAGCCCTTGGCACTGCGCGATGGCGAGCTCATCATCAGGCAATGCAAAATGATCCATGCCGATAAATTGGTAGCCCGCGCCAGTGAGGCTTGCGATAGTCTGTTGTAAAATTTCAAGTTTTTGCGCGCCGCTCGGCATGTCAGCTTCATTGAGCTTTTTTTGCGCCGCAAAGCGCGCCGGAAGATGCGCGTAGTTGAAAACCGATAAGCGCTGCGGTCGCATCGCAATTACTTGCTGCACGGTTTTTTGGAAACTGGCTGGCGTCTGGTGAGGCAAGCCGTAAATCAAATCGAGGTTTATCGAGCTAAAACCAAGCGTTTCGCCGCGCAGCACCAGATTGCGAATGAAATCTTCGTCTTGCTCGCGATTCACCGCTATTTGCACTTTCTTATCAAAATCTTGCACGCCAATGCTGATGCGGTTAAAGCCGAGTTGGCGCAGGTGATCAAGCCGGTTGAGCGCAATTTCTCGCGGATCAATCTCGATGCTGATCTCAGCTGACGCCGCAATAGTAAAATGCTGGCGCAACATGGAAAGCAATCTATCGAGCTGCTTTTCACTCAAAAATGTTGGCGTACCGCCGCCTAAATGCAGCTGCGTGACGGTGCGCGAGCCAAGCAATGCGCTGCGCTGCGCGATCTCTTGCTCGAGCGTGTCAAGATAGACGTCAGCCTTTCCTTTATGGCGAGTGATAATTTTATTGCAGCCGCAGTAATAGCAAAGCTTATGGCAAAATGGCAGATGCACATACAAAGAGAGCGGGCGCTCAGGGTATTGTGCGCACGCTTCTTCAAATTGCTGCGCTTGATATTTTGGCGAAAATTCTAGCGCGGTCGGGTAAGAGGTATAGCGCGGGCCAAAACAGCTATATTTTTCAATAAGCTTTTGATCCCAGATAATTTGTGCATCTTCCATCTCGTTGGTCCCATAAGTTTTGACCGAAATTGGTCTGCTAAATTTACGGCTGGCTTTGTTTTAACACATTGTTCTACCTAGCAAATCACACAGTATCCGCTGGACCTTTTGTCGCTGCTGCGCAGCTTAAAATCAGCTCAAGCTCTGGGCGGAGCTGATCCTGCAAACGCTGCGCTGCTTGCTCGCGTATTTTTGAAAACTGCGCGCGCTCTTTATTAGAAAGAGGCGCCTTGTGATCGCTGCGCGGCATATCTTTAACCAATTGATAAATTTCACACAAAGCTGGAAATTCAAGTTCAAGATTGCGCGGTTTTTCCTCTTCACGTGCATTTATCAGCATATAAAGACGGATACAAGCTTCACAATATTCGCAATTTCCATCCAAAGCGGCCTTCGCAATAAGCGCAATATGCTCATTTAGCTGAGCATTTCGCTGTGCCACCGCCTTTTTTTGTGCAAGAGCCAGCTGTGACTTTTGCAAGTGCAGCGCGCTTAACAGCCAGCCGGCATAAGCGGCGAGGGCAAATAAAATAAGTGCTGCAATGCCAAAAAAAATAAGGCTCAACGGCAGTTACTCCTCGCTTGCGTTTACACGTTGTGTCGTTGCTTTTTCGCCAGAAAGGCTAAGCTCTGCTGGCTCCTCATCCTCGGGCTCTAGCAGGCCAAGAATGCCCATCAGCTGCTCAATGCGGTCCAATTTTTCATCGACATAGGATTGCAATCCTGAGCCTAAACGCTCGCCATTTTCAATTCTGTCGAGTAGCGCCAGCAATTGTGGATCGTTTTCTAGCTGCTGGAGCTCTTTTTCTGCACTGTGTTTTTGCGCGGAGTGTGACATTTTTTTGCTTGCCGACGGCGCTTCAACAACGAGAGGCACCGGATTTTTGCTGCCAAGGCGCGGATCATTTGGCTTTTGCGGTGTGCGCTGCGCGCTTTTCTCACCTGCGGAGTGGCGAGAGCCCGCCTTCAAACCCTTGCGCTTGCCTTGCTTTTTACGCAGCAAAGAAAGCATCTCTTGCTCGCTCATTCTTTTCTCTGAGTATTGCGCTTCGCCTTCAGAGCCCTGGCGGCGGGTTTTCTTTTTACGCGTCATTAGATCCTCTTTCTTATTAAATTCAAAATGATGCAAATGCGTATCTGCAATTTGAACGTGAGCGATGACGCTGTGATAAAAAGTTAAATTTTTGATAATTAAGCAGAAATTTTGTACGTAGCGAGGTGCTAGGTAAAGCTTGCTGCGGGCATTTTTCATCATATGCGGCATGCGCCTTTGGCGTGCATCATACCAAGCAAAAGATGTTGGCGCAGCAAATTGAACAATATTCTCTCTTGCCGCAAATTATAGACGCAGATTGGCGAGCGTATTGTGCGCTGATTTGGCAAAAAGTTGTTTGGGTAACGTTGCGAGCTGGAAAAGGTTAATTGGAGGGAATGTCTTTCTAACAATTTAATCGCTATCAATAAATTATGGCGGTGAGTAAGGAATTTATTGTATTTATTCAAAAATACGATTTGTAATTTACGGCTTTTATTTGTTGTAGCTTTTATTTTCGAGGGACGATTTTGGCCGAAAGCAAATGCTGTTCGGCAATACAAGCGGTTACCAGTAGCTAATGCGCTGCTTTGCGCGTCGCACCACGTAGGCGGGCATGCGAGCTTCAAGCTTTTTGCGCAGCTGAGCGATTTTTTTGTGCAAAGTTTTGTCGGCGGTCGCAGTCGAATAGAGCCAGCGATAGGCGTCTTCATAATCGAGCGGGCTGCCATTATCTGTGAGTAGCAGCTCCGCCAGTTGCACTTTTGCGCGCACATTGCCAAGCAGCGCCGCTTCACGCATGTAGAGCACGGCGCGCTCTTTATCCTGCTGTACTAAGATGCCGTTGGCATAATAGCGGCCGAGCTGCTCGAGCGCCGCCGGAAGGCCTTGCGCGGCTGATTGCTGCATATAATAGAGGCCCTGCTCCACATCTTTTTCAATGCAAATTCCCCACGCCAGCATATCGCCGTATAAAAATTGATATGCGGGCATCTCTATGCGAATTGCGCGCGCTTCGATGTCTTGCAGTAACTGACAGTCGTCTTCTTTGGCCACTTTTTGCAGGTGACGATTATTTTCAAACAGGCGAATAAGCTGCGCTTCATCATAGATCGGCACCGCAGCCATTGGCGCAGCTGCAGCTTGCGAGTTGATCAACAGTAAGCTTAAAAAAATAAAACGACGTATCATGCTAATTTTACCGATCTGATGACTGTTTTAGCGCGACAACGCGTTAAAACGAAAAGTTTTATTAGCTAACTGTCCATTATCAAGCCGTTATAGCAGGCAGCAGCACTCTTATCCCAACTTATCGGCGCTAACTAAAAAAACTTTACCGATAAATTTTGCCAGTCATTAAATGCGTTTACCTGCAACCTGTTCATCCCATTCGTTTAAGCCATGATCCATTTCTAATGATGGAACATTGGTCGATGGTCTGCCAATAATTTTAGCCGGAACTCCTGCAACTGTGGCATTTGCGGGAACCGCGCGCAGCACGACTGAGCAGGCGGCGATTTTGGCGCCTTCTCCAATTTCAATATTGCCCAGCACTTTCGCGCCCGCGCCAATAAGCACCGATGCGCGAATTTTGGGGTGGCGATCGCCAGATTGCTTGCCGGTTCCGCCAAGCGTGACATCTTGTAATATAGAAACATTGTCCTCGACGACTGCCGTTTCGCCGATGACGATTCCTGTGGCGTGATCAAGCATGATCCCTTTGCCTATCGTCGCAGCAGGGTGAATATCAACTTGAAAAACAACGGAAATTTGATTTTGCAGGTATACGGCTAAAGACTCGCGCTGCTGTTTCCACAGCCAGTTTGCGACGCGAAAAGCTTGCAGCGCATGAAATCCCTTGAGGTAAAGCAGTGGCACCGAGTAGAGCTGCACCGCCGGATCTCGGTCAACAACGGCGCAAATATCATGAGCGGCCGCTTCAATCATCGCTGGATCATGAGCATACGCTTCGTCGATAAGTTCGCGCAGCATGAGCGTGGAAATGTTGGGTGTGGAGAGTTTTTGCGCCAAGATATAACTGAGCGCCTTAGATAAGCTGGTGTTTTTTATTATTGTTGCATGAAAAAAACTGGCAAGGATCGGCTCTTTAATCGCCTCTGCGGCAACTTCGTCGTTGATAAGTTTCCATACCCGCTGTTCGCAGCTAAGCGGTGCTACATGGGAAATCATTTTATACCTCTATGCGCGAAAAATGGGGAGCAAGCGAAAAATTTACCGGCCATAACACTTCATTATATTTATGCATTTTTAGTTAGATGCGTAATTTTATGCAAAAAGCGCTTTGAAAGTAGTTACTTTTTTACTTAAGAGAAAAAACAGCAGCGAAATAAATGACATAAAGCGGGCAAATTTTTTTTGCAGATCATAAATCGCGTCTAAACTTATAAAATTCGTTTGTCCAATGGAGAGATAACGTTGAGATTTTTAAGGAATTTATCTGCTTTATCGTTGCTATTTACCAGCGCATTTGCGGCTGCGCAGCTGCCATTTAGCGGAAATTTTAACGCTGGCGCTGCCAACGTCACTTATAAAGGAAAAGAGGCGATAGGCTACGCTTGGAGCGCAAATATTCTTTATAAAATAAATGCTTATACGAGTATCTACACCGGCTATGGACAAACTCGTGCTGATATTCCTGATCAAAATGATGTAAAACAAAGTTTTAAGTCGCAATCGGTTCCGTTAGCGCTGCAGCTCAACGTGCCCTTTTTAAACGGCAGTTTCTATGTGCGTGGCGGCGGAAATTATTACGACAATGATTACGGTAAGACTAATTTTGAAAGTGGCTGGGGCGTGCTTGCTGGCGCCGGGCTGAGTTTGCCGGTAGGAAATGGGCCGCGCTCAGAAATTGGCTTTACTTACAAGGACAGCGGTAGCGCAAAAACTAGCACGATAAGCCTTGGTGCTAACATCTATTTTTAAAAATGGTTTTGAAAGTTTGAGCTAGACCATTTTTAAACTGCTCAGCAGTAATAATTGCGCAGCTTTGTCGTCGTTAATGCCTTTTTAAAGCGCTGTTTGCGGCGATTAAAATTTAGCATCGCGCAATTAAAAATCTCGTCATCTTTAAACAAAAATAAATTCCTGCAAAGAGTGGGCAAGCCGTAGTGGCTTGTCTTGACTCTTGCTGCCGGCTTAGGTATTTTCACTGGTATTCTTAAATAATTGCATATTATATTCCCATGTCGAATAAGTGTTCAGTATTTGTTGCGGCCAGCGTTGATGGTTTTATTGCTAAGTCTGATGGCGGGCTCGATTGGCTAGATAGGCCAGAATATGGTTGTGAACAACTTAATGGCTTGAGTTTTGAGGAATTTATTGCAGATATTGATGCGTTAGTGATGGGGCGAAAGACCTTTGAAAAGGTTTGCTCATTCGACAGCTGGCCTTATTCTGGCGTGCCGGTGGTTGTTCTTTCAAATTCTAACGTGACAGTTCCTGAGTATCTTGCTGATCTTGTTACCATTGATGCCGGAGAGCCTAACGCGATTGTTCAGCGGCTGGCTAAAAAGGGTATGACGCGACTTTATATCGATGGCGGCGTTACCATCACACGTTTTTTGCAGCAAAAACTTGTTACAGAGCTGACTATTACGCGCATTCCTGTTTTATTAGGTTCCGGTTTGCCGCTGTTTGCGGGAAATTTTCCTGAGCAAAATTTAGTTTTATTAGAAGCCTTTGTTTCTGAAAATGGTTTTGTCCAAGAGCGCTATAAAGTCGAATCATTAGTGTAACCATTTTTTATTTTTGTAGTGTTTTATTTGCCCTTTTTCTTTAACACATTGAAAGTGCGAATTTATAAAAATCTATTATTAAAATAATAAGCTATCTAAAACTTTATAATCCTAGCAGCGCCACAAAAAATGGGCTGACAAGCAATGCAACAAAAAGCGATGAGCACAATTTAGAAAGGTATCGCACCTTGTTGCATTTAGCGATGAACGCTTCATCGTGATGATGTTGATATTCTTGACATTTTATATAGTGAAAAAGCCGTTTGGGCTTGCTCATATCATTGGTATCAAAGAAAAAATCCTCGCCGCCAATTTTTTGATAAAGCATCGGATTTGCTTCGCGCAATAGATACAGCAATACACGCAACGAGCTGATATAGCGAAGAATATTGACCACCGTTACGAAAAAAATGGCAATAATTAAAGCATCACCCACAGCATCCTCCTTTAATACTTCAAAAAATTACTGCGCTACTCGCAGAGAATAAAACAGCGATCCTTTATATTCTAAATAATACTTTTTGCTCGTTTTGTATATCTCACAATTGTCAAAAATATGAATTAGCTCAAATATAATCAGCGGCCGCTGGCATTATCTGAAAATAGAGATTGTTTGACTTTATCTTTTAATATTTGAGCGCAATCAATTTTGCTGGCTTGTTTTTGAGAAAATACGGATTTTAGCGTTCAGGAACTAGTTGAATAACGAGGAAAATATTGTCGCGCCGCAAGCGATATGAAACTTATTTAATTGTTGCGGTGAAAATGTCTGGAAAATTTGTCAAATTAACTCATTGCTAAAAGAAAATATCATCGTAAAATCATTGAATTATCTATAAATCACACTTTTTTTAATGGAAAAATTATAAAAACTTTGGGGTTACTCATTGAGCAAAAAATGATGTCTTTTTGAGTATTACAAGATACGAGATCAAAGGCTATTGATAACATGAATAATAAAGCAAAGAATTACTTGATCAGAATTTTTATGAAACTTTTTTCGCTTCTTTTTGTCTGTTTTGCTCTCACCGTACTTATTTTACTGACAGCGCTACATACTCCATTTAATTTGCCATTGACGCAGCTTGCACTTGAAAAGTTCACCAATTACAGATTAACCGCGCAAAAGATGCATTATTCGGTGCTTGAGCCGCTGACAGTGAAATTCATTCGCCCGCAGCTGGCGATGGTTGGCCAAGTGGGTGATTACAGTGTGCAGCAACTGGCACTGACCTTTTCTCCCTTTAGTACGCTTTACCAAAGAAAACTTATTTTAAAACAGCTCACTATTGATGGCGTGACGCTGCATGAGCAGATCCACCGTCAGTTTCCGTTTGAATTTGGCGCAGAGCGTTTGCAGCTGCGCAATGCCGATTTGCAGCTCAATGATTTTAAGATCAGCGGCGCGGCGCTCGAGCTGCACAATTGGCACAATAGCTACGATGCGTGGGGCAAGTGGAGCGGTGATTTTGTTTTTTCAGCTAAGCGCGTGAATTACGCCGATGAGGAGTTCAAGTACGCAGAGCTTGCGGGCAATCAAAATAAAAATAGCTGGATAATCAATCTGTTGTCATTTAAAAGTCAGTATGGTGATATCAGCGCGGCGTTGCTGCTTGAGTCGAATAAGTTGCAGTTTGAGCAGTTTACGCTGGCCAACGCGACGATTGAAGGGGTGCAGCGTAACGCATTTAAGGTGCTAGAGAAAAGTTTGCAGCCGTGGCTGGAAAAATATGAAATCACGCTTAACAAGCTCAATTTATTCGATATTAATGTCTACACGACCGATCTGACGGTTGAGCATTTGAGTCTGTCTGGTGCAAATTTGGCGTTGTCGCAAGGGAAAATTCGCTGGCAGGTTGAGCCGGTGGCCGAGTTCTCCCTTAACGCCGATTTGGTGAGCTCGGAGCACTGGGTGCTCTCTGATCTGGTGGCCGATCTGGCTGTGAGTAACGAGCAGGTGAGTGTGAATGCGTTCAGCTGCGATTTGATGGACGATGCGCTGCTGACGTTTTCTGGCAAATTTAATGAAAAATCAGCGAAATTTTCGAACCTCGCTATTAGTAATTTATCTTTAGATATCAATCGCCGCGATGAAGGGTTGCTTTTACAGTGGTGGGAAAAGTTAGAGCAGCTGGAAATTGATGATCTTGCTGTTTACAATTCTCACTTTACGAGCGTGAGCGAGGATAACGCTTTTTTCTTCAATAAAGTCAATGTTGATGGCGAAGCTTTGCTGCTGAAAAAAGGGAAAAAGGCGGCGCTGTGGCAAGGGAAATTGCAAGTGAGCGCGGCCGATGCCACCATCAATCAAATTTCACTGCGCGCGCCGCTTGTCACCAGTGAAAATCGCGAAGGTACTTGGCTGCTGCAGGCGGTTTTGCCGTTCACCAAGGGGCATCTCGATCTTGATGCGCGTCTTGATCTACAAGACAAGGGGCAGCCGTGGCAGCTGCGCGCGCAAGGACTGGCGCTGCCGAGCGAGCTTTATCAGCAGTGGTCTATCGCGGCCTTGCCACTAAGAGGCGAGCACGATTTAAATCTGCAGCTTTCAGGGCTTGCGTCAAGTAACGATGCGCTGCGCTACAGCATCAGCGGTGAGCTCACCGCCGCGCCGATTGTCACTTTTGTTGCGCTGCCTCCATCGCTGAACACGCAAAGTGAAGCGATGCCGACGTTTTCCCTCGCGAGCCTACCTGAGCTGCTGCTCAATAAAACATTAGGCAAAAACCAACAGATTGAGCAAGATCTTTACCGAGTTCGCGCTGATGATATTAAGCTCACCGCCGATCGCGGAAGAATTTTCCTTGCGGAAAGCAAAATTGAAAATGAAGAAGGCAGTATCATTTTGAGCGGGAAGTGGGATCTTGTGAAAAAAAGTGGTGGTCTGAGCGCGAAGCGGGAGTGACCCGCTTCGAAAATTGCTTCATTGTATCGTATTTTCGCACTAATGAGCTGCCAAGATACGATGCAATATAGGCTTATCTTTTAACTTTGCAGCCAAAAAGTGACGGGACCATCGTTGATCAGGTTCACTTGCATGTTGGCTGCAAACTCTCCACTTGCAACCGTTATGCCGCTACTTTGGCACTGAGCTAAAAACTGCTGATAGAGCCGCTTGGCCTCTTCTGGCGGCGCGCCATTAAAGCTCGGCCGCAGCCCCCGATTGGTCTCTGCTGTTAATGTAAACTGCGAAACCACCAGCAGCTCGCCGCCAGCTTGTTGCACGTTGAGATTCATCTTATCGTTATCATCAGCAAAAACGCGATAGTTGAGGACTTTTTGACTCAGTCGCAGCACGTTTTGCTCAGAATCATTTTTCTCGACCCCAAGCAGCACTAACAAACCGTGGCCAATTTGGCCAATAATTTTTTGCTCAACAGTTACCGACGCTTGGCTTACTCGTTGGATCAGCGCAATCATTCTTACTCCTTTGTATTCAACGAGATGTGCGTAGCGTGCTTGGCTTTTTTCAGCTCATCTTTAGCAAAATTCGGGCGCCAGCGTGGGTAATCGGTGATCACTGCGGTAATTTCTGCGCCAAGTAACACGATGATCCAGCTTAAATAAACCCAGACAAATAGAATGGGGATAGTCGCGAGGGCGCCGTAAATAAATTGGTAAGAAGGGAAAGCAATCACGTAGTAAGCGAATAATTTTTTTGATATTTCAAACAGTAAACTTGCGCTGATTGCGCCAATTAGCGCGTTGCGCCACGGCACATAGGTGTTGGGGATCAGGGTGTAGATCCCCAAAAAGGCGATGACCGATAAGAAAAACGGCAAAAAACGCAGCAGCGTGGTTAAGCCGTACTGCTTGACTTCAAAGCCAAATAGCGTCAGCGAGCTAAGGTAAGAGCTGATACCAAGGCTGCTGCCTAGTAGCACGGGGCCTAAAATCAGCACCATCCAATACAATGAAAATGAAACGAAAAAGCGGCGCTTTTTGGTAATTTTCCAAATGTAATTAAGGCAATCTTCAATTGACGAAATTAGCATTAATGCGGTGACAAATAAAAACACCATGCCGACAGCGGTTGTTTTTCCAGCATTGGCGACAAATTGATCTAAATATTGCGAAAGTACGTCGCCAGAAGCGGGAACAAAGTTATTTAATAAAAAACTTTGTATTTGTTCGCCCATTTGTGAAAAGGCGGGAAAAAGGGAAAGCGCGGAAAATAATACGGTGATCATTGGGACTAAAGAGAGCAACGTTACGTAGGTCATATAACCTGCATTAACCTTTAAGCGGTCTTGATTAACCCGATGCAGTAACGCTTTTAAAAAATAAAAACCTGTTTTAATTATTTGTATTGTCGTTAAATTACTTTTTTCTTTATCTTCATCAATCATTATTTATTTACAACCATAGGTTTTATTTTATAAATTCACTCGAGAATAATGAATCTTTAAAATAAATGTTATTTTTAGCGCTAATGATAGTTCAATTTGCAATGAAAATAAATTAAAAAATATATTGCCATTAAAATCACATTAGCCGTTTGAAATTATTAAAGATATTTAAAATTAAAGCGCTTAAAAATAGTGCAATCACTTGCTTATTATAAATGGAGTGAAAAGTTAGCCATTTTGATCTTGAAAAGGCTAGAATCAACATCGAAATATAATTGTAATGAATTAGGAGTTTTTGTGCGTATTTTAGCCGTTTTATTTGCATGTGCGACACTATTAGGTTGTCAATCTGCATATTATTCTGCGATGGAAAGTATAGGGTACCATAAACGGGACCTGATGGTGAGCCGTGTGACCGCTGCGTCTGAAGCGCAGCTTGCGGCCAGCAACGAGTTCAAAAGTGCCCTAGAGATGATGACGGCGCTGACAAATTTCAAAGGCGGTCAGCTGCAAGAAACTTACAATAAGATGCAAGCGCAGTACGATGAGAGCGTTGAGGCTGTAGAAGCGGTGCGCTCGCGCATTGAAGAGGTTGAGGATGTTTCTGCGGCGCTGTTTGAAGAGTGGAACAAAGAGCTTAAGCAGTACACCAACGCAAAATTGCGCCAAGACAGCGAGCGCAAATTACGCGCGACGCAGAGAAGCTATCAGCAAATGCTAGCCGCGATGAAACGCGCCGAGCAAAAAATGACGCCAGTTCTCAATACACTTCGTGATAACACATTGTATTTAAAACATAACTTAAATGCAGCAGCGATTGGCGCGTTAAAGGGCGAGTTTGCGAGCTTAAAGCTCGACATCAACCGTGCCATCACGGAAATGAACAGTGCTATCAAAGAGTCTGATCGCTTCATTGAGACGATCAAAAAGTAAGATCGCGGCCTTTTGTTTTTAAACAAGAGGCAATCTGCGCGACAAATAAAAAACGCGGCTTAGCCGCGTTTTTTGTGGCACTTAACTTAATTAATTACCGCTGCGGCTTGCGCGTTTACGGTCATTTTCAGTTAGCTGCTTTTTACGGATACGAATGCTTTGCGGTGTTACTTCTACCAGCTCATCATCATCAATAAATTCAAGCGCTTGCTCTAAAGTAAATTTGATTGCTGGCGTCAGCGTCAATGCTTCATCTGTACCTGCGGCACGAATGTTAGTTAGCTGCTTACCTTTCAAGCAGTTAACTGTCAAATCGTTATCACGGTTGTGCAGACCGATCACTTGACCTTCGTAAACTTCATCAGCGTGCTGCGTGAACAGACGGCCGCGCTCTTGCAGGTTAAACAGCGCGTACGCAAGCGCTTTACCGGTCGCGTTAGAGATCAACACACCGTTTTGGCGCTGGCCAATTTCGCCGGCTTTCATCGGGCCGTAGCTGTCAAAAGTATGGTATAGCAGACCTGAGCCTGAAGTCAGCGTCATGAACTCGGTTTGGAAGCCGATCAATCCGCGTGATGGCATGGTGAAATTCAAACGCACGCGGCCTTTGCCGTCTGGAGACATGTCAGTCAGCTCGCCTTTACGCAGGCCGATTTTCTCCATCACGCCGCCTTGGTGCGTCTCTTCAACGTCGATAGTAACGTTTTCAAATGGCTCTTGCTTAACGCCGTCGATCTCTTTGATGATAACTTCAGGACGTGATACAGCTAGCTCAAAACCTTCGCGGCGCATATTTTCAATCAAAATAGAAAGATGCAGCTCACCACGGCCAGAAACTCTAAATTTATCAGGATCATCAGTCTCTTCAACGCGCAGCGCTACGTTGTGCACAAGCTCTTTTTGCAGACGCTCAAGAATGTTACGCGATGTAACGTATTTGCCTTCTTTGCCTGCAAATGGTGAGGTGTTAACTTGGAATGTCATGGTCACCGTCGGCTCGTCAACGCTTAGCGCTGGCAGTGGCGCTGGCTGGTTGAAGTCGCAGATAGTGTCAGAGATTTTTAGCTCACCAAGGCCGGTTACGGCAACGATGTCACCGGCAGAAGCGCTGGCTACGTCGTGACGCTCAAGACCCAAATAGCCCAGTACAGAGCCGATTTTGCCGTTACGTGTTTTGCCATCAGCGCCAACAATGGTGACTTGCTGGTTTGGACGCACGCTGCCGCGAGTCACACGGCCAACACCGATAACACCCACGTAAGAGTTATGATCTAGCTGAGAAATTTGCATTTGTAGCGAACCGCTGGTGTCAACCATTGGCGGTGAAACTTTGTCCACGATTGCTTGGAAAAGCGGTTGCATGTCTTGGCCAACGGTGCCTTCTTCAAGCGTCGCCCAGCCGTTTAAGGCGCTGGCGTAAACAACTTGGAAATCAAGCTGCTCGTCAGTTGCGCCAAGGTTGTCAAACAGATCAAAAACTTGGTCCATAACCCAATCAGGACGTGCACCTGGACGGTCAATTTTGTTGATAACCAAAATTGGCTTTAGGCCGTGTGCGAACGCTTTTTGCGTTACGAAACGGGTTTGCGGCATAGGACCATCGACGGCATCGACAATCAAAAGTACGCTGTCAACCATTGACATGATGCGCTCAACTTCACCACCGAAATCGGCGTGTCCTGGAGTATCTACAATGTTGATCCGATAGTCATTCCAGTTAATGGCGGTATTTTTCGCCAAAATGGTAATTCCGCGCTCTTTTTCGATGTCATTCGAATCCATGACGCGTTCTTCGAGCTCGCCGCGTGATGCTAAGGTGCCAGATTGTTGCAGCAATTTATCAACCAACGTGGTTTTGCCGTGGTCAACGTGCGCGATGATCGCAATATTTCTTAATTTATCTATCGGTAATGTAGACATGGGTTCTCTATTTTCACTCAAAAAAGGCGAGGGCAAGCGCGATTCACTAAATTTTGCGCTTATCATCACAGATCCAAAAAACGGTCATAATTTAACAGATTTTTGCTTAAAACCTAGCAATTATCTGCGCGCGGCCAAGTAAATTCGCAGCGTCCTGATCTGCTGTGAGTGATAAGCACTTGGCGCAATAAACGTTTTGGATGACAAAAATAGTACACATCAGCGCCCAGTTCGGGCAAACTGCAAAACGTTTAGCAAAATGCGAGTTAGCGCAAGTTAATCGTTTGCATGGCCAAAAAATTGTGATCCGCACTATTTTTTGCAGCAAGTTTGCAAAGAGACCGGCACCGTTTGCAAAATGGTTGGTTTGTTGTGCATTAGGAAATTTAACAAAGAAACAGTTTAGGAGAGTGGCACAATGTCCGTAGATGAGATCTTGGCATTAATTAAAGAACATGACGTCAAATTTGTTGATCTGCGTTTTACCGACCTGAAAGGAAAAGAGCAGCATATTAGTATTCCCGCTCACCAAATTGATGAAGATTTTTTTGAAGATGGCAAAATGTTTGATGGCTCATCCATGGCGGGCTGGAAGGGGATCAATGAGTCTGACATGCTGCTCATGCCAGAGCTTAGCACCGCGGTGCTTGACCCTTTTACCGAACACCCAACGCTAAATTTGCGCTGCGACATTTTTGAGCCGACCACCCTGCAAGGTTACGATCGCGACCCGCGCTCGATTGCAAAGCGCGCCGAGCAGTATCTGCACAGCTGCGGCATCGCCGATACGGTGCTGGTGGGGCCAGAGCCTGAGTTTTTCTTGTTCGATGACGTACGTTTTTCAACCAGCATGTCTGAGTCATTTTTTAAAATTGATGACGTTGAAGCTGCTTGGAATAGCGGCGCGAAGCTTGAAAACGGCAACAAGGGGCATCGTCCAACCGTGAAAGGCGGCTATTTCCCAGTAGCGCCGGTTGATTCGTCGCAAGATCTGCGTTCAGCAATGTGTCTTGTGATGGAAGAGATGGGGCTTGTGGTTGAAGCGCATCACCATGAAGTTGCGACGGCGGGCCAAAATGAGATAGCCACGCGTTTTAATACCTTGACCACCAAAGCGGATGAAGTGCAGATCTACAAATATGTCGTGCACAACATGGCGCACGCCTATGGCAAAACGGCGACTTTCATGCCCAAGCCGCTGGTAGGCGACAATGGCTCAGGCATGCATGTGCATATTTCGCTTGCCAAAAATGGCACGAACCTGTTTGCGGGCGATCAGTACGGCGGCTTGTCGGAGATGGCGCTGCACTTTATCGGCGGGGTGATCCAGCACGCGCGCGCGATCAATGCGCTTGCAAACCCGACCACCAACTCATACAAGCGCCTAGTGCCAGGATTTGAAGCGCCTGTGATGCTTGCGTATTCAGCGCGTAACCGCTCTGCGTCGATCCGTATTCCCGTTGTGGCAAACCCAAAAGCGCGCCGCATTGAAGTGCGTTTCCCTGATCCTGCTTGTAACCCATATCTTTGTTTTGCTGCGCTTTTAATGGCAGGGCTTGATGGGATCAAGAACAAGATCAACCCAGGCGATGCGATGGATAAAAATCTTTATGATTTGCCACCAGAAGAGGCGTCAAATATTCCGACTGTCGCCGAATCGCTTGAAATGGCGCTGCAGTGCCTTGACAAGGATCGCGCATTCTTGACCGCGGGCGGCGTTTTTTCTAACGATCTTATCGATGCATACATTGAGATCAAAAAAGCGGAAGTGAGGAAAGTCAACATGGCGGTGCACCCGCTGGAGTTTGAACTTTACTATTCGGTATAACGGATTTTGCGTTTTCTTGTTTATCTCTCTCCAAATTTAAGCTCGTTTAACCGCGAGCTTTTTACTCTGTGCTTATATTTTGTGCTTATATGCAATAAAAAAGCTTGTAATATCGAAGGGATAAGGAGAGTTGATGCGCATTAGTCTGTTAGTGGGGCTGCTGATCTTAAGCAGCGTCACGCATGCACAAGAATATTATGAATGGCGTGATGCAAATGGCATCATCAATTTTAGCGATACGCCACCAGATCAGAGCTACACAACGCGCAGGCTTATTGGACCTGCAGAGCCGCCAGCCGCGCCGCCAGAGGCGACCAGCGCGCCGGAGATGCCACCGTTTCCCACCTCGCAAAATGTTCCTGAAGACTCAAAGCCTGCGCGCGCCAGCAAGGTTTTTTTGATAGCGCCTGAAAATAAGCAGACAATTCGCGACAACACCGGAAAGGTGACGGTCTCTTTGGGCAGCGATCAGCCGCTTGCGAAGGGGCAGACGCTGCGCGTGATGCTCGATGGGCAGGCGCAGCCTGCATCAACAAGGGTGGTGCATACGCTGGAAAATGTCGTGCGCGGCGAGCACAGTATCAGCGCGCAGCTGCTAGACAATGATAAGGTGACTTTCAGTTCTCCAGCGCAAATTTTCTATATGCATCAGGCGATTGTGAAGAGAGAAGCGCGTGAGTCGAGTGAGGCGAAGTAGATTTTGTCTCTGGGACGCAGGGTTTTACAAATTATTGCGCTGAAAAATGATGAAAATTTGCCATCGGTCATCGCTGGCGAATTTTACTTTTATAAAACTGTTAATAAAACAATGTATTACATGAGATAAGTGCTTTTTGCACAGTTGCCGCGCAATGCTTTTTTACTTTAGTAAAGCAACGTTTTAAATTGTTATTTAGAGTACAATGAAAATTGCGCAATATGCATTTTTATTAAAGACGATGCTGAACTCAGTTATCGCGCAAGGAATTTTTTATGCCTTTGGATAAACCGTCACACAGCCAAGATCCCTTTTCAGCCAGAGAAGCTGAAAATTATGAAAACCCAGTGCCAAGCCGCGAGCACCTGCTTGAAGTTATTAAAAATTTAGATGCTCCAGTGAGCAGAGATGAACTATTTGCACTGCTTGGTTTAGCGACCGAGGATGAATACGAAGGACTGCGTCGCCGCTTGCGCGCGATGGAGCGTGATGGGCAACTGATTTTCACGCGTCGTCAATGCTACGCGCTGCCGGAGCGCATTGATCTGGTGAAAGGGGTGGTAATTGGCCATCGCGACGGATTTGGTTTTTTGCGTCCAGAAGGAAAAACGGGCAAAGACGATTTGCTGTTACCGCATCATCAAATGAAAAGTTTGCTGCATGGCGATGTGATTTTAGCGCAGCCTGCAGGCACTGATAAGCGCGGCCGCCGAGAGGCGCGTGTGGTGCGCGTGCTTGAAGAGCGCAAAGGACAAATTGTCGGGCGTTTTTTCCTTGAAAATGATCAAGGCTATGTCGTTGCCGACGATTCAAGATTTAGCCAAGATATTCAAATTCCACAGCAAGATCGCTGTGGCGCCCGCATGGGCAACGTGGTTGTAGTCGAAATCGTACAGCGGCCGACGCGTAAAAATACCGCCGTGGGCAAAATTGTCGAAGTGCTTGGCGAAAATATGGCGCCGGGCATGGAAATTGAAATCGCGCTGCGCACGCATGATATTCCGCATCAGTGGCCAAAGGCGGTGCTTGAGCAGATCAAGCAATTTTCTGCCGAAGTGCCGGAAGAGGCTAAAGTGGGGCGCGTGGATCTGCGCGATTTGCCGCTGGTCACCATCGATGGTGAAGATGCGCGCGACTTTGACGACGCGGTTTTTTGTGAGAAGAAAAAGTCTGGCGGCTGGCGCTTATGGGTGGCCATCGCCGACGTGAGTTATTATGTACGCCCAGGCAGTGCGCTCGACCAAGAGGCGCAAAAGCGCGGCACTTCGGTCTATTTCCCGTCGCAAGTGATCCCGATGCTGCCAGAAGCCTTGTCTAACGGATTGTGTTCACTCAACCCACAAGTCGACAGGCTGTGCGTGGTATGTGAAATGACCATTTCTGCCGCTGGAAGCTTGTCTGGCTTTAAGCACTATGACGCAGTGATGCGCTCGCAGGCGCGCTTGACCTACACCAAAGTTGCCAAAATTTTGGAAGGTGACGAGGAGCTTTGCACGCGTTACTCAAATTTAGTCGAGCATTTACAAGAGCTTAACAGCCTTTACTTGGCGCTTAAGGCTGCGCGTGAAGAGCGCGGCGCGATTGAGTTTGAAACGCAAGAAACCAAGTTCATTTTCAACGCTAACCGTAAAATTGAAAAAATTGTGCCGCTGGTGCGCAATGACGCACACAAAATCATCGAAGAGTGCATGATCATCGCCAACGTGGCGTCGGCGCGCTTGGTGGAAAAGGCGCAGGAGCCGGCGCTTTACCGCGTGCACGAGGCGCCGGGTGAAGATCGCCTGACAGGGTTTAAGAGCTTTTTGGGTGAGCTGGGTTTGTCGCTCGATGGCGGGCTTTCTCCATCACCAACCGATTACGCCAAATTGGCGCATCAGCTGCAAGGGCGTCCAGATCAAGAACTTATCCAAACCATGCTGCTGCGCTCCATGAAGCAGGCGGTTTATCAGGTGGATAACTGTGGTCACTTTGGGCTGGCGTTAAAGCAATATGCGCATTTTACCTCGCCTATTCGCCGCTATCCCGATCTGTTATTACATCGTGCAATCAAGCTGTTACAGTCAAAAACTCACATGGACGGCACCAGCAAGTTGACCGGTGCTCATCACTATCAAGTAGATGAAATGGAAGCGCTTGGCGAGCAGTGCTCGATGGCTGAGCGACGCGCCGACGACGCGACGCGTGATGTTTCTGACTGGCTCAAATGCGAATACATGCAAGATCATGTTGGCGAAGTGCTCGAAGGCACCATCGCGAACGTTACCAGTTTTGGCTTCTTTGTCAGGCTTTGTGAGCTGCACATCGACGGCTTGGTGCATATTTCCAACTTGGACAACGACTATTACAACTACGATATGCCAGGACAGCGCCTGATCGGCGAAAGCTCTGGCAAGGTATTTCGTGTTGGCGATCAAGTGGTTGTAAAAGTGTTGGCGGTAAATCTTGCCGATCGCATGATTGACTTTAGCCTCGAAGGCGGTGGCCGCAAGCCTGCGCGCGCTGGCAAAACGGCGCGTGATCGTGGCCGCCGTGAAGAGGCAAGGCAAGGTCCGCGCGGTGAAAAAGGCGCGGGCATGTCGGTGCGTCAGCAGCTTTTACAAGGACTTATCCCCAAAGAGGGTGAGCGCAAAGAGCAAGGCGATCCGGCAAGGCCAACCTTGCGTTTGAAAAAAACGTCGAGCGGCAGCGGCAAGCCGAAAAGCAAAACTGGCTCGAAAGCCAAAAGTGATAAAGCGGGGGGCAAACCTGCCGCACGCAAAAAATCATCTCAATCACCTAAGAAAAAGAAGTAATAAAAGCAGTCCGTTATGAGTATTGAAATTATTTACGGCATTCATGCCGTGCAAGCTGTGTTAAATAATGATCCTAGCCGTTTCATAGAGTTATTTGCGCTGCAGGGACGAGAAGACGACCGCGTGCAGCCGCTGCTTGATGAGCTGACGCGCCTTGGCATTAAAGTGCATCTGGTTGCGCGCAAGGCGCTGGATGAGAAAGTGCCAGGAGCTGTGCATCAAGGCCTTGTGGCGCGAGTTAAGGCCGGCCGTCAGTACAATGAAAACGATCTCGATGCGTTGCTGCAAGAAAACGCGGCGCCTTTGCTGCTGATCTTGGATGGCGTGACGGATCCGCATAATTTGGGCGCCTGTCTGCGTAATGCTGACGCGGCTGGCGTGACGGCGGTGATTGTGCCAAAAGATCGCTCCGCGACGCTGAACGCGACGGCGCGCAAAGTGGCCGTTGGCGCAGCGGAAACTGTGCCGCTGGTGCGTGTGACTAATCTTGCCCGCACCATGCGCCATTTGCAGCAGCAAGGTGTTTGGATTGTTGGAACTGCCGGCGATGCGCCAAACGATATCTATCAGACCAAATTAACTGGCGCGCTGGCTATCGTGATGGGCGCCGAAGGCGAAGGAATGCGCCGTTTGACGCGCGAAACTTGCGACGTTTTGACGAAAATTCCGATGGTGGGTACTGTTTCAAGCCTCAATATTTCGGTTGCTGCCGGCGTATGCTTGTTTGAAGCGCTACGCCAGCGTCAAAGTTAAGCGCTAAAATGAGCTGCTTGGCTGCGGCGCAGTTTTAGTAAGACGGCGCGTGATGTGATTTAACAGCGCGCCGTACATTGGAACGAATAATCCTAAACTTATCAAAATCTTAAATGCGTAATCGACCATCGCAATCTCCGGCCAATGCTGCGCCATAAACTCATCGGTGCTGTTATGAAACGCGATAAAAAAGAAAGCGATGGAGTCGAGCGCATTGCCAACAATGGTCGACGCGCAAGGCGCAACCCACCACCACTGCATTTGCCTCAGGCGGTTAAATACTGAAATGTCGAGAATTTGTCCAAGCAAATAGGCCATGAAACTAGCGGCGGCGATGCGAAACACAAACAGATTAAACTGCTCGAGCGCGACAAGTCCTTGATATTCACCCTGATAAAAAAGCACAGAAAGCACGTACGAAATAAGCAGCGCCGGCATCATGGCGTAGAAAATGATCTTGCGCGCCAACTCCTTGCCATAAACGCGCACGGTCAGATCGGTGGCTAAAAAGATGAAGGGGAAGGTAAAGGCTCCCCACGTGTTGTGAAAGCCAAAAATCGTGACGGGGATTTGCACCAAATAATTGCTTGAAGCAATGATAAGTAGATGAAATGCAATAAGATATCCCAGCGCGGAGCGCTGCTGCTGAGCAGAAAAATGAGTCATAATGTGCCTTTTTGTTATTTATTATTTGGGGTGAGGGAACCCAAAAATCCCGCGTGATTATACAAAAAATATCTTTTTTGCCAAGAATAATATCAAACTGGAATATTCAATAATTTGCTTGGCGGCTATTTAATATTTATGTTGCAAAGCAGCAATGAATATTTTTCATGGTAAAAGCCACTGCGTTTTTTTCGATTTTGCAACGAGATGACTAAGAAGTAGCGATAAAGCGCCGCTTATTATTATCCACAAAGGAATAACAATCGCAGGGTGCTGTTCGTGCCAGCTGTAATTTTTCATTGGCCATAAAAATATCGGGTGTAATAAATAAATACCCAAGCTGTTTTTGCTGATCAGGATAACTGCAGATTTAAGTTTATTTGAAAATTTCTGCGCAATATAACGGCAAAAAATAAATACCATGGCCGCGGCCATAACGACATTGATGGTGTTGTAAGATAGCCAGCGCTCGATAGTGTAGTGACCGTTCTGCAGGCTCAGAGAAACGATCATGGCAAATGTTGCGGTGATAGCAATTGCACCTAAAGCAGCTGAATAGATTACACTTTTTTTGCTGTTAGGTACTTGGGTGTAAAGTAAATATCCTGCCGGTAAATATCCCATGTAGAGCCAAAATTTATTATCCCACCACCCATTCACTTTAAATAAAAATAGCGTGCAGCTCATCAGCCAAAGTGCGGTAATACTGTATAAAAATGAGTCGTAATTATTATTGGCCAACCATTTAAAAATGGGTATAACAAAATAAAGTGGAATGAAATAATAAAAAAATCCAAGGTGATAATAAGTGGGTGAATTCCAGATCTCTTGTATGCTTGTCATTGCTATTGCACTACTAAACCCTTCCGCACTCCATCCAGAAAAATAAGCGTAAAATAAAGACCACACTACAAACGGAATTAATACCTTGGCTAAACGCCGCTTAACATAATATTCCATGTTAAAAGGCTTTTTGTCGCTGATGAGTAGCGCGCCAGTGATCAAAATAAATACCGGCACTGCCCAGCGAGAGGCGCTATTAATTGCAATCGCCGTGGCCCATTGTCCAAAGCTAATTTCGTTAAGTGCTTCTTTATATGGAGAAAGTACATGGATGGCGATCACGGCAATTGCCGCAACGCAGCGCAGCAAGTCGAAAAAAAAGACGCGTTCTTTCATTGGCATAAAATTGCTGATCAGATGGGGGTGACTAGAGTAATCGACTGCTGGCAAAAAGGCAGCATTTTTTATCGATAGTCGAAATGATGTAAAAAAGGCAAGCCATGCTTGCCTTAAAAAATGCGAAGTGCGCGCGGCTAATTGTCAGTTGCGCAGCGTGACGCTGCCGGCTTTGCCGACATAGTCCCACGCCATTTCCCAGTTTTTGCCTACGCCTGGCTCAAATTGTTTATTGCTATCAGCCCATTGGCCGCAAAAGTTGCTGTTGGGGTAATTTTTGCAGCGGTACACCTTGTGATTATTTTGCACCAGCGTGCCAGCGCCGTACTCTTGTAAACTTCTAGGATAATCATAGTGATAGTTCGCCTCGCCGACATGTCTGGCGCCTGGGGTGATTTCTGTCCACGCGAGCGCCCAAGCTTCGCCTTCTCCCGGTGCATATTGAGGATCGGCGGGGCTCCATTGGTTGCAAAAACCAGAGCTTGGGTAATCTTTGCATTGAAATAAGCGGTTTTTGTGCTCAACGATTGTGCCTGCTTGGTAAATCATTAAGCCTTGAGGGAATACATGATCGGCTTGTGGGTAAGTTGCTGATTTTTTACTGTTTATATCATACGAATGAGCATGAGCAGCGAGAAATAAAATCGCCAAAAATGGTGTTTTATTCATATATGACCTCAAATTATATTTTTTATGTTTTTATCGGGCGGAGCGGTGTGCGTGACCAAATTGCACGTTTTGTCTAGTTTTCTTGTCGTTTTGGTAACTAGAGAGCTGCATTTTGCGTTAGAAGTGTAGAATTTGCAATCGTGCAGATTGCATTAAGTTATGCGATTTTCGGCGGTTTTTTGCGGCATTATTTGAACTAATTGACGAAAATGCACTCGATTTTTAGTTTTTACTGCGTCTGGTTGCATTTGCATGGCAGTTAGAGGAATGAAAAAACGCCCATCAAGTGTATTAAAAACAATACATGCCATGGGCGTTATGAACGGCTGTGAATTGTTTGCGATAGAATTAATTAGTCTTCGCTATCAAATTGTTTTTCTTGGAGAAATTAAATTTTTCGCAAATAAACAATGAGGCAAAAATAATTGTGCCACCTAACGCAAGTGCCGTGTAATTGGATGATTTATTCCAAAACAGTACGTTTACTAAAATTCCCATAGGGATCAGAGCATTATTCATTACGGCCAATTGCCCCGCGCTCACTTTCGTCGCCCCTTTATTCCATAAAAAATACCCAACGCCTGAGGCAATCGTGCCAAGGTAGAACAAAATCGCCCACTGGTGCGGCAAAATGGCCGTATAGTTTGCTGTACCAAAAAACATGAACGCGGGCAACGCGACGGCGAGCGCGCCAAGGTAAAAGAGTCCGAAAATGCTGCGGCTTGGAAGCTGAATGTTCTCTTTTTCCATCAGCCTCTTATATCCCACCTGGCCGAGCGCAAAACAGAAATTGGCGCCTTGTACGATGAAAAAACCCTGCACGCAATCAGGACTTACGGAAGTGTATTGAATGATGGCAGCACCGATGATGGCCAGCACCGCGCTGAGTAGCGAGCGTCGGCTGAAACTTTTGTGCCAAAAATCATAGAGTAACGTGATGTAAATGGGCGTGAAAATGGTAAAGAGCAGCACTTCGGGCACCGTTAAGTACAAAAAGGCTTGGTAGTAAAAACAGTACATGAGGCCAAGTTGTACCGCGCCAAGTGCCATCAGTTGCGCAATGATACGCAGCGAAATTCCTTTAAGGCGCAAAAAAGGCAAAAACAGCAGGCTTGCAAAGGCGATGCGCAGCAGCGTGCTAAACCACGGGTCTATTTGTCCTGCTAAGTAGACGCCGATCAGACTAAATGAAAATGACCAAAGTAGGGTCACGAAAATAAGTAACGGCATGATATTCCTTAACGTAATCAACAATGCAAAGTTGGCTTGCTTTGAAAAAGCCAACGAAACGATTGGCAAATGTGCAGGCTGTGCGCGCTTAAGGTGACGGCGCAGCTTTAGCTTCGGTTGCGCTGCTATCGATCACACTTGCGTTCATCATTGGCGCGGCCAGTCGGGCGCAGCCTCGTTTTGGCTTGCCGGCGAGCGTCAACGTTGCTTGCCAGCCAAACAGACTGTCACTCATGCCATCGTTACAAAAAGCCTGTGTGATTTTTAGGTCGGCTTCTTTGGTCTGAAAATGAAGCGCTGCGCCGCTGTTCTCTTGGGCGGTGAGCGTAAAGCGCTGCTCGTTGGCGCCAAACTGCGTGTAGCGCAGCTCCTGCTCTAACATCGTCATCGACCACGACGGCTCGTTGCCAAAAGCGCGGCTTTTTTCCGTTGGGTGCATGCAGAGATTGATTTCACCAGAAAGCAGATTAAGCGCGGTGACATTAAAGACGGGCGCGTTTGCCGTGATGGTGAAATGGCCGAAGGCTTCGATGTAGAGAGCTCGCTGTCCATGACTAAATTTTTGTGCTTGCTGTTGTAACTCCGCGCTGATCTGCACCGCAAATTGCTGGGAGTTGTCGCACAAGGCGATTTTACTTATGCCATCTTTCGGGCTTAAGAGCAGCTGCCCGCGCAGCAGCGAGTTATTCGCCACGTTTGCCGGCGCGGGCTTTTGCTCTTGTGAGTGCGCGCAAAATGTGGCGAGCAGCAATGTCGCTGCATAAGCAAGGCGTGAATGAGAAATTAACACAATGACCTCATAACAAAAGGGAGATAACAATGTTTGTTAGCGGGCGCGCGCTGATGGAAAACGCGCGCTGCAAGGAGAGCGGTTAAAATGAGGAGATCACAGCAGATGTTTGGCCAGATAGTGAGCTACCGCTTGCTCCTCGTTGGTGCCGATCACTTCAAGGTTGGCCAGCGTCGTTTTCACGCGCTCAGAGGCGTTGCCCATCACCACCCCTTTTTTCACCGCGCGCAACATTTCCACGTCGTTCATGCCATCGCCAAAAGCGATGCATTGCTCAAGGCTAAAGCCTTTGGCTTTGGCAACTAAAGTGATCGCGGCGCCTTTTGAGATCCCTTTAGCCATTACTTCTAGGCAAAATGTGGTTGAAAATGCCACGTTGATGGCGTCGCCAAACAGCTCGTGCAGCTTTTTCTCGTATTGCAGCAGTTTTTCGTGATCAAAACAGGTGTAGAAAATTTTGCACACATTTTGTGTTGGCGGATTTTCGGTATCGAGGATTTCGCATGAAAAATCAGAATCGACATGGTACTCGTTCAAACGCTCATCGATGCGGTTGATCAACCACTTATCATCAAGGTAGAGGTTGACAGAAACTTGCTCGTCATCTTTGGCTAAATCAACCAAGGTTTGCACCAAGCTTGGCTCAATGCTGCGGCTGAGCAGCAAATTGCCTACCTCGTCGTGCACACGCGCGCCGTTCGAGGTGATCATGTAAGCGGGAATGCCGACTGTTTCGCGAATACCTGCTACATCAATGTGATGACGTCCGGTTGCAAAAATGAAATGTTCGCCTTGCTCATGCAAGCGCTGCAGCACTTCACGGGTAAAAGGGGCAATAGTGTGATCGGAGGTAAGCAGTGTGCCATCAAGATCTGACGCAACAAGTTTGTACATAGAAGCCTCGAAGAAAGGTTGGGAGAAGACCAAGCTAGTCTACTCAGTCATATGCCAAGAAAAAAGAACTAACTTAGCAAAAGGCTAGCTTCGAGTAAAAGCGCTTGCCATTGAAATGCAAAGGAAATTCTTAAGCAAAATCAAGTATGTGATCAAGTACTTGATCGCGAACGCTGTCTTGCTCAAAAAGCAGTTCGTGGCGCGCGTTATCGAGGCAAAACAGCTGTGAAGGAAGTGCTTGCTTGGTGCGCTGCCGATGTGCTTGGCGAATGGCCTCGTTGCAAATGATCTGCTCCTGTGCGCCTTGCAAAAAAAGCATCGGCAAGGGGATGGTTTGCGCGGCTTTTTGCAACCTTGGCGCGGCCTGCAGGCTTTGCCACACCCAACGCGCCGTGGGCCCGCCGACTTGTAAGGACGGTTTGTCAATATAGAGGCGCTTGGAGTGCGCATGGCGAGCTTGCGAATGAGTGAGCAGCGTGATGTCAGTGCTTTTTTGCGCAAAGCTACTTTGCCCAAGCAGATAGGTTGGCGGATGCTGGCATTGCGCAAGCGCCCACGTTAGTGGCTCGGCAAATGGCCGTTGCCATTTTGGCAGCGCAATATCTAGCATCGGCGCAACCAGCACCACCTTTTGGATCGTCGCAGGATTTCGCGCCGCATACAGACAGCTCACAGCGCCGCCCATAGAGTGCCCGAGCAGCAAGCGCGTTTGGTGCTGCTTTTGGCTGACCACAGTTTTGAAGAACGCTTCTAAATCATCAACATAGTCGTCAAAAAAGACGACGTGCCCAGCGTCGCAGCCGCTGATCAGGCGCTGACTTAAGCCTTGTCCGCGGTGATCATAGCTATAAATATCAAACCCTTGTGAGAAAAGATCATAAAAAAGTTCAACGTATTTGAGCTGCGTTTCTGTGCGGCCGTTGACGATGACGATAGCTTTGGTGTGCGTGCTCTTTTCAAAGGCGCACCATTGCAGGCGCAGCCCGTCTGTGGCGACAAATTGCCCTTGCTGGCGCGTTGCCCAAAATTGGCGAAAAAGTGTTTGATTACTAGTAAGATCGGCTTCTTTGCAAAATGGGCGAGATGTTGGCATAAATGATCCCCAGTTAGGCAGTGGATGAAAATTTTAGTCGAGCTCTGTTGCCGTTTGACTTCACTTTTTTGTCACATTTACAAGATTGTTGCAATCGCCATTCCAAATTTTACTGTTTTATTTAGCATTGTCTTGAAATAAAAGGCCGCCTTGTGGGATTGTGCAATATTATCTAGCCTATCTAGTAGGCATAACATAGCAAAAACTGCAGGAATTTCATGGATGATTTACTCTTGGTCATTAAATTAACAAAACGCATCGAATATTTGTTGACCGAGTATTACCACGCGAAAGGCGCCGATCTTGCACAAATGGTAGAGAGCTGCCAAGAGCGTTTGCCCAATTCCGTCATGGAACCTTTGAATTTAGTTACGAAAATCAGCAGTGAAGCGCTGCACGACAATCATTACCAACTTGCCGATACCAAACAATTTTTGATCGCGTGCAAACAGTGTGAGCAGCTGCTTACGCCGCGCAGCGTGCGCCTGATCTGGTATGTGGCGCTGCTGCTGATTGCGCTGATGACCGGCCTGTCGCTGTGGTTTTATGCCTATTATTGGCCAGAGCTCATGCACTAATATGGCGCCGCATTTGTAATAACTGCTTGTTACGCATCACCTTCGTTTTGATAAAGGCGAAATAACACCTGTCCTGCCTGTTTTTGTTTTAATAAGCGCCAAGAGTCTGAAATTTGCATAGCGCTTAGCGCGAGTTCGGACTCGATGTAGATCAAGCCATTTGGTGCAAGCCAGCCATTTTCTTCTATTTTTTCAAGCGATTGTTTTATTAAATCTAAGTGGAAGGGCGGGTCGATAAAGATCAGATCAAAGGGCGGCTGTGTCGTGTTTTTCTTAGCTAAAAAGTCAATTGCATCAGTCAGATGCAGCGCTGCTTGCTGCGTTTTGAGCGCATTGATATTGCTTGCAAGTTGAGCGTGCGCTTTAACGTCCTTTTCCAAAAAAGTAACATGCGCGGCCTGCCGCGACAGCGCCTCAAACCCCAAACTGCCACTGCCTGCAAATAGATCTAGGCAGCGCGCGCCATAGATATCTGCTTGTAACCAATTGAAAACCGTCTCCTTTACCCTATCGGTCGTAGGTCGTAGCCCCGTTACATTTTGCACCGGCAATTTTCGCCCGCGCCATTGTCCCGCGATGATCCGAATAAAACCCGCCCCAAGATGTACGGGCGCGGCAGCTTTGCTGGGTGACTTGTGTTTTGGCATAGGTTCTTTGCAAGTTAGGATAATGATAAGATGCTGAACGTTATCAGATCGTAAGCGATTGCCGCTAGCATAAAATTACGCAGTGCGGTTTTTTTGTATGAATATGATATGAAAGGGCATATTGCGTGGTCTACTATATTTTGCAATCGCGCTATCTCTTAATAAATGCGACATGTGTGATCAAAGAGCTATGCTTTTGATTATGCGCAATTTTTTGTGCATACCGAGTGTGAGGTTGGCTTTGCTAATATACTAAGCGCAAGTCGCACTGTTAAGTTATCAACGAGTGTTCTATTTTCTTTAAGTGCACGTATTTCCTCAAAAAGTGATGATGAGGTTTCTTTCGCGTTGATTTAATTGGTGAAAAGTCGATGCGTGTATAGCGAAAGCAAGGTTGATAGTCACGGTTATTCAAATCATGTTTTAGGGTTTGCCAATGGCAGAAAAAAAGCAAAGCGGGATCAAAGGGTGGTTTGGCTTAGGGCGAAATGCTTCAGACCAAGAAAAACAAGAACATCAAGCGCGTCTTGAGGCGTTGGCGCAAAAAGAGTCGCAGCTAGAAGAGCGCGCGCGTCAGGAAGCGAAGCAGCTGCTGCAGGCGCAGATGGACGAAGTTAAGCGCATTGAAGAAACGCAGCAGCAAGAACGCGGCGTTTCACCAAGCAAAAATGCAGATTTGCCACAGCAGCCGGGAAAATATTCTCTTTCCGCGCTTACTGCGCAAAAAAATTCGGCGCCTAAAGCGAGCGTGCCTGCGCTGGTGCAAGATAAGCCGGCCGGCGACAGTCTTTTTTCTAAGCTCAAACTTGGCCTTAGCAAAACGAAAATGAGTATTGGCAACGGTATTTTGGAGCTTTTTTTAGGCAAAAGCATCGATGCGCAACTGTTTGATGTGCTGGAAGAACAATTGCTGATTGCTGATTTAGGCATTGAAACGACTGATAAAATCATTAAGAATTTGACCGAAAAAGCCTCGCGCAAGCAGCTCAAAGAGGCGTCGCTGCTGTATGGTCTGCTCAAGCAAGAGATGGTCAATACTTTGGCGGCCGTAGAAAAACAGCTAGCTATTGATTTACCAAAAGAAAATGGACCTTTTGTCATCCTCATGGTTGGGGTCAATGGTGTGGGAAAAACCACCACCATCGGCAAACTGACAAAACAGTTTCAACAGCAAGGCAAATCGGTGCTGCTGGCGGCAGGGGATACATTTCGAGCGGCGGCTGTCGAACAGTTGCAAATTTGGGGAAAGCGCAACAATGTGCCGGTAGTCGCGCAGCAAAATGGCGCTGATAGCGCGTCGGTGATTTTTGATGCCATCGCGGCGGCGAAAGCGCGCCAAATTGATGTCGTTATCGCCGATACGGCTGGGCGCTTGCAAAACAAAGCCAATTTGATGAACGAACTGCGTAAAATTGTCCGCGTCATTCAAAAAAGCGATGCGAAGGCGCCGCATGAAATTATGCTAACGCTGGACGCCGGAACGGGGCAAAATGCGCTCAATCAAGCACGACTTTTTAATGAGATAGCGCCAATTTCGGGGATCACATTAACCAAATTAGACGGCACAGCAAAAGGTGGAATAATTTTTGCTATAGCCGATCAGATGAAAATTCCTATTCGCTACATTGGAATTGGTGAGGGCGTTGACGACTTGCGTCCATTTGTTGCTCATGAATTTATTGAAGCATTATTTAGCCAGGAGGATTGACCGGAGTGATCCGTTTTTTGCAGGTAAGTAAGGCTTACCGAGGTGGGCAGCAAGCATTGCAAAAAGTGACCTTCCATCTGCCTAAAGGGGACATGGCTTTTTTAACGGGCCACTCAGGGGCAGGCAAAAGTACCTTGCTTAAGCTGCTGTGCGCCATTGAGCGCCCTAGCGCTGGTAAAATTTTTTTCAATGGTCATGATATTTCGCGGATCGGCAAAAATGAGATCCCTTTTTTGCGCCGTCATGTCGGGATGATTTTTCAAGATCACCGCTTGTTGATGGATCGCTCTGTCTTTGAAAATGTGGCGTTGCCGCTGCGAATTGCACAAATGCGCGAAAATGATATTAAAAAGCGGGTTTGTGCGGCGCTAGACAAAGTGGGGCTGCTCGACAAGCTCACTTGCTTGCCGGTGCAACTTTCGGGCGGCGAGCAGCAGCGTGTCGGCATCGCAAGAGCGGTGGTAAACCGCCCGCTGGTGCTGGTCGCCGATGAGCCGACGGGCAATCTTGATCCCGCATTATCATGCCAAATCATGGAGCTGTTTCGCTTGTTTAATCAAGTGGGCGTCACCATTTTAATGGCGACGCATGACACGACGTTGCTCAATCGTGGCAACATTCGCCGTTTTGAGCTTAATCAAGGGTATTTATCGGAGGTTTCCAGTGGTTAAGCGCCTAGGCTTGCATCGCCAGCAATGTAAAAATGCATTACTTGATTTATTACAGCGCCCTCTAAGCAATTTGCTTACGGTGCTTGTACTTGCATTGTCACTTTCACTGCCGACGACATTTTTTATGCTGGCAAAAAATATTGTCATGATGAAAGATGAGCTGCAACCGCCTAATCAGCTAACGATTTATTTGAAAAAATTGTCCGCCAATAATACAAAAAATTATGTGGATGCCCTCGAGCGTTGGCCAAGCATTAGCAGTGCGCAGTATATTTCACCTGAAGAGGGATTGCAGGAACTGCGCAAAATGCAAGGTTTTCAAAGTGCTGTGGATTTGTTGGAAAACAACCCGTTGCCAGGAGTGATTTTGGTAACGCCAGCACAGCAAGGGGTGAAATTTGCCACCGATCTGGCAAAGCGTCTTGGCAAAGAGTCTGAGGTTGAAGAGGTGCGGCTTAACAGCGATTGGTTAACCCGCATTTCCGCGATAGAATCTTTGGCGCTTTCGCTGAGTATGGCGTTTTCGGGATTGATGTTAGTTGCAGTCTTTTTTATCATTGGCAACACCTTGCGCCTGCAGATTGTCAGTCACAAGGAGCAGATCCAAGTGATGAAATTAGTTGGCGCGACAAACAGTTATATTTTGCGACCTTATGTTTACATGGGCATGTGGCTCGCTTTAGTCGGCGCTGTGCTGGCTTGGCTTGTAACACTGCTGGTGAGCAATCTCTTAAGTGCGGCCGTTTTGGACGTGGCTGTGCTTTATCAAAGTGACTTCAAACTAAGCGGATTGAACATTGAAGAAATTTTAATGCTGCTTATTTTTTCTGCTATTCTTGGCATTTTTGCAGCAAAACTCGCTGCTGGTAAGCATCTGGTAGAGATTGAGCCAGTCTAAATGCGGCCTCTAGGCTTGCAGTGGCACATGGATGTGGCTACCATTTTTTCATTGCCAAATAATATAAAAATCGATTTTTAAGAGGTGCTAATGGCAACACAGATGTATGCGTTATCTTCTCTTTCCACCGACTGTTTAGATGGATATCTACGCGAAGTTAACGGCTATCCGATGCTAACGGCTCAAGAAGAACGAGAGTTAGCGCAGCGCTTGCAGCGCGATGGCGATCTGCAGGCCGCTAAGGGTTTGATCCTGTCACACTTGCGTTTTGTGGTTCACATTGCGCGCGGCTATTCTGGCTACGGCTTGCCGGTTGCGGATCTGATCCAAGAGGGCAACATTGGTTTGATGAAGGCGGTAAAACGCTTTAATCCCGATGTAGGCGTGCGGCTGGCTTCATTTGCGGTGCATTGGATCAAAGCGGAGATCCACGAGTATGTGCTACGCAATTGGCGGATTGTGAAAATCGCAACAACCAAGGCGCAGCGTAAGCTGTTTTTCAACATTCGCAAATCAAAAAAACATCTCGGCTGGCTCAATAATGACGAAGTCGATATGGTCGCGCAGCAATTAGGCGTGGAGGCGCAGCAGGTGCGCGAGATGGAGTCGCGTTTAGCGGCGCAAGATATGTGTTTTGATGCGAGCGATAATGACGATGATGGCGTCAGCGCCCCCGTTTTTTATCTGGATGATAAGCTGGCCGATGTGGCTGGAAATCACGAGCTTAACAACTGGGAAAAGCATGCAAATCATAAGCTTAGCAACGCGCTGACCAGTTTAGACGAGCGCAGCCGCCACATTATTCAGGCGCGCTGGCTGGATGAGCAAAAGTTAACACTTCAAGAACTTGCCAATCATTATCAAGTCTCTGCAGAGCGGATCCGCCAGCTAGAGAAGCAGGCGCTCGACAAGCTCAAAGAGCACGTTGGCGAGCTTTGACTATTTCGCAGTCTCGTCCGTAACATTTCACGTCTTTTGTGTGAAAAATGATGCCGCTTTTCCCGCTGAAAAGCGGTTTTTAATTATGTGGTTATCGAGAGTTTACGCAAAGCTTTCGCTGTTTTTGTTAAGATCCAAAAACGATTTGTCTGATCTGAATACTTGTCCACAAAGATGGAACACTGTATCAACATATAGTGGTAAAGGCTTTGTTAGCTACTTTATATTGAAAATTAACAGGGTTTTCCACAGGTTGTTCATTTGTGATCTTAATTCTTTTAGTGAAGAGAATGGATCTCTACAGGTGCTAGAAATCGCTCATTTTTGTTGGTAAAAAATGATGAAAATCGTAGATTTTTTTAGCCGTTGTGGCGAAGCTATAATTGAGCTTCATTATGATTTTATTGGCCATTTATGATGAGAATTGCCTAAAGCATGCAATTTGGGCTGTTAGCGCAAAAATTGCCACCAACGGCTTAGCAGGTGAGGGAAAGTTGATAAAACTTATCACGTTAGATGACGCAAGGCTGGCGCAGGCATTTGTTGACCATATGCTGCTGCAAAACATTACGCTGGTGCTGCAGCCGGATCCGCAAGGCGTGAGCGTGTGGCTGGCAAACGGCGAGGCGCTGCCTGAGGTGGAGGCTGAGCTTGCCCGTTTTTTGCAAAATCCGCTGGAAAAGCACTACGCAGAGGCTTCGTGGAAAGTGGCGCAGCCAAGCGCGCGCCAATTTTCGTATCCGCATTTCTCTTTTTGGAAAAAACTCAAGGGAAGTGGCGTACTGACGCCGCTGGTCATTTTGGCGTGCGCTGCGATCTATTTTTTGTGGTGGATAGGTTTTGATAACTTTTTGTTTACAGCGCTTCATTTTCCCGACGGCGCGCGTCAGCAATGGCAGCTGTGGCGGCTGGTGTCGCACGCATTTTTGCATTTTTCGCTGCTGCATCTGGTGCTAAATCTGGTTTGGTGGTGGCAACTGGCTGGAAATGTTGAATATTTGCTCGGCAGGGCAAAACTGCTGCAGATCTTGCTGCTGTCGGCGCTGTTTTCCGGTTTTGTGCAATTTTTGCTCTCTGGCGTTGCGTTTGGCGGCTTGTCGGGCGTTGTTTATGCGTTGCTTGGTTACAGCTGGATTTCTGGGAGAATGCAGCCGCTGCGTGGACTTGCGATCAGCCAAGCGACAGCGCTGTTTATGCTGTTTTGGCTATTTATCGGCTTCGCTCAACCACTTACAGTCAACATTGCGAACGGCGCGCATGTGGCGGGGCTTTTATCTGGGCTTGGACTTGGGTTTTTAGATTGCCTGCAAATTGGCAGGCGTGATCTTAAAAAATAATTGTCTATCAATAAGTTATGCGCTATTGGTACAAATAGTGGGTAAAAAGCAGATCAATCAGTGTAAGCTCATTGGTTTCAACAAACAGCGCTTTTTGCACACGCTCGAGACACAATTTGCGAATTTCCTCGCGCCCAGAAACGGAGCGGATCCTCGCTGCATTTTGCTGGCTGAGCGTTTCAACAATGATGTCGCGGATAAGTGCTTGATGGTACTCAATACTTTTTATTTGAGTTTGCGTTTCGGCCACAAGATCCACTCGCACATTGATAAAACCAAGCTTGCTACCTTTGGTTTCGTAGTTGGTCGTGATCGCAGGCTCTAAAGTGAAATAGAGCGCGGCGGCTTGCTGCTCCTCAGGTGGCTCTTCTGTCGATTGGGCGGGCATGGTGATGATGAAAGAGATCAGGGCAACGTAAAGAGCGATGATAACGAACAAGCGGCGCAGCACCATGGTAACCTCTTAATTTTGCTAAATTTTGAATTTCATATCAATGAAAATAGTCGCTTGAACGATTGTCTAGCAAATTTGATTGCGGTATAAATTTCAGACATTTTTAATAATGAGTATTTGTCTTTGTAATTCAGACACCTATTCATTTTTTGCCAGAGAGCTGGCTTGGCTGGCCTCTTGCACGCAGTTCTCCGTGCTCTGTAACGAAAAAACAACGATAATGGCCTGAATTCAGTGGCTATAAATTGAGAGAAATTTCATGAATGTCGCGCAATTAAGACCTTTTTGGCAGTTAGCTCGTTTAGATAAACCGATTGGCAGTTTTTTGCTGCTGTGGCCGACGCTGTGGGCGCTGTTTTTGGCAGCGGGTGGCGTGCCGCGTTTAGAGTTGCTGGGGATTTTTATTGTGGGCGTCTTTGTGATGCGCTCGGCGGGCTGCGTGGTGAATGATTTTGCTGATCGCAAAGTGGATGGTTTTGTCGCACGCACGAAGAATCGGCCGCTGCCAGCGGGGCTGGTTTCAAGTCGCCAAGCGCTGCTATTTTTTGCCGCGTTAGTTGCGGTAGCCGCGATGCTGGCGTTTACGCTAAATAGTTTGGCTATCGTATTGAGTGTCGCAGCGTTAATGCTTGCTGGGATCTATCCCTTCATGAAACGCCACATGCCGCTGCCGCAATTAGTGCTGGGGCTAGCATTTAGCTCAGCAATTCCAATTGCTTATGCCGCGCAAACTGGCGGACTTACCCCTGTGGCATGGCTGCTTTTTGTGGCCAATTCAGTGTGGACAATTGCTTATGATACGATGTATGCAATGGTTGACAGGGAAGACGATCGCAAGATCGGCATCCAATCTTCAGCGCTGCTGTTTGGCCGCTACGACAAAATAATTGTCGGCCTGCTGCAGCTGACAACGATTTTGCTGCTGGTTTGGGTGGGATTTTTAGCCAACTTAACCACTCCATTTTACTGGGCGCTGCTTGTGGCCAGCGCGCTGTTTGTCTATCAGCAGTGGCTGCTGCGCGATCGCTTGGAGCCAAACTGCTTTCAGGCATTTTTGAATAATAATTGGGTCGGCATGATTGTTTTTGCTGGAATTGTGGCGGCGCAGTGGCTTAGCTAGCGCTGTTTTTCGTCAGTAAGAAATGTCGAGAGGCTGCTTAGGGCGTTTGCCGTAAGCAGCTTTATTTTTATGCCTGCGACGCTGGCACTGAAGCGAGGGCCACCTCTTCTTGCGAGATCGCGCCGTCTAGCAGATGCAAAATCGAACTTGGCTGCGCCAGCTTTTGGTCGAGCGTGAGCAGCTGATTTTGCAGGTGCAAAATTTTGTCGGTGTGGCACAGCCCCGTCTCGCTAATGGCACCTTGCTGCTGCAGCGCGTGAAGCGTCAGCGCCATCGACTCAGGATCATAGAGATCGGCGGCAAAATCAGTGCGATTTTGCAAAACTTTGCTCTCATTTTGCAGCATTTTGCTCAGATGTTGCGCAGTAAGAGGCGAAGACGAACCGGTCTTTTTATGCGCGAGCAGGGCTAGCACCGTGGTGTAGCGCTGCAAAAATTCGCGGATCGGCAAAGACAGACCCTGCAACTGCTGCTGCGGATCATCTATCGCGATCCAGCGGTCATTTTCGCAAAAAATGAGCTCTTTTTGCAGTAATAGCTGCAAAACCGCGGCAATATGCGACTCTAATTTTTGCTCATCAAGCGCTAAAAAGAACTCGGCCTTAAGCAGCGGGTAGAGGCTTTGCACCTGCGCTAGCAAAGTGGCTGAGGTGGTCGCGTTTTGCAGTAAAAGGTGAATGACGAGCGCTTCGATGATAAATAAGTGGCTGATATTATTGTAATAATAGTGTGAAAGCTGCGCCTGCTGCGGCGTTAGAGAAAAGGTTGTGCCGTGCTCGCTGCTGTGAGTCGTGATTTTGTTTAGCGAACAAACATGCTGGATAAGCTCGGCCGGCTCGCTTTGGTGCAAATTTTGCCCCTTGTCGGAAACTTTTAACAGCTCAATCAAAAGGTTAAGCTGATTTTGCAGCTGCGCCTCACTCAGCGTGTACTCTTTTGCCGCTAGCAGCGCATAAACGCACAGGCTTAGCGCATTGACGCTGGCTACGCGGTTAATATTGGTAACTGTTTGGTTTGCAAGCTTATTTATCAAGCTTGGCCAATAAGCGGGCAGCGCTTTGTCAGCCTCAAGTTTACTTTGCCAGCGGCTGTCGAGCGCAGTCAAAAAAGGGTGAATGAGGATAGGCTTTGCGAAACTGACAAACCCTTCGCCGTAATTGCGCAATTTCTTTGTTAAATTAAAGAGATCGCTAAAACTCTCCTGCGTTTTTTTCTCGCCCTGCAATTCACTCGCATACGTTTCCACCTCCATGACATGCTCGTAGCCAATGTAGGTCGGGACGATGGCGATTTTGCTTTTATTGCAGCGCAGCATTGCCTCAATAAGCATGGCGAGCATGCCCGTTTTGGGGATACGCAGTTTGCCCGTACGCGAGCGGCCGCCTTCGATAAAAAATTCAATAGGATAGCCTTTAGCGACCAGCACGGTTAAATATTCACGAAAAACCGCTGAGTAGAGCTGATCGCCGCGAAAAGAGCGGCGCAAGAAAAAGGCGCCGCAGCGTCGAAAAATCGCGCCTGCGGGGAAAAAGTTGAGATTTACGCCTGCGGCTGTGTGCGCTGGGACAAGGCCTTGCTGGTGCAGCACCGATGCCAATAGCAGGTAGTCCATGTGAGAGCGGTGGCACGGCAGATAGATGATCGCGTGGCCGCTGTCAGAGAGCGCGCGCACCGACTCGCAGTTAATGACATGAATTTTTTGATATAAATGCTGCCACGCCCAAGACGATACTTTGCTGCCGACTCGCAAAAGACGCGGTGAAAAATCGGCGGCGATTTCATCAAGCATTTTCGTTGCTTGCGCTGTAACTTGGCTGAGCTTGAGGTTTTGCTGCTGAGCGTGCGTTTGCAGCACTTGCTGAAAATGGGCGCTTTGCAGCACCTCTTGGATGAGATCTCGGCGCTTTGATAAAGCAGGGCCGTTGGCGCTTAGCTGCTGGCGGCCAATGAGCCGCTGTGCGAGTCGCTGCCATTTTTTGACTGTCGCGGCGTTCGCTGGGTACACGGTCGCAAAATAACGCATTGATTGCGCAGAGTTAAAGCGCACAATCGCGCTTCTTCCATCCAGTAATAGCGTACGCGCTTTGGCTATTTTTGCGGCAAATTTTGTGCGCTGCTTGGCTTTATTAGTGCTGGGATTGCGGCTCCAAAGTAGTGTGATCGGCACGATTTGCAGGTCAAGCTGTTCATTTTTCTGATGTAATTGCAAAAGCTTTAAGAGCTGCGCTTGGCTGCTCTGCGGCAGCTGCGTTGTGGCCTGCGCAAATTGGCCTGCAAAATTGTCCTGCGCGCCGCCCTCGTTATCTAAAAATAAGCAACGCGGCCAAAATTCGCCTGCTAATTCAAAACAGGAAAGAGGATCGGGAAGCCCTAAGTTTGCGCAGCACTGCTGTAGCGCAATAAGGTCACTTTTAGCTGCAGATGGCAGCAGATAGAGCAGAGGTTTGGTCAAATCGTAGTTAAATTGCGCAATAGGATTTTCTGGAATGCTGCGACTTTTGATCAGCAAGTTTAGGGCTGAGCCTGCAGAAAATAGGGGAGCGCTTTGATTGGTAGACATTGATTTATAACCTTGTTGCTTAAGCTTCGTACACGCAGCTGCGCATTTGCTTTTAATCGTTTAAATTGCGACGTAACAAATAAGGCACAATAAAATTTTGAGTTCGCGTATTATTGGCGCAGTTAACCGCCATTTCTAGCAAAATTAACTGCTACTTATTGATTTTAATAGTATTAATAGTAAGAGTGCGATCCAGCTTGATGCTCTGTGACATCTTTGACGCCGGTCAGCTCGCCACTAAACTCGGCAAGTAACTCTTTTTCAATACCATCTTTGAGCGTGACATCGACCATCGAGCAGCCATTACAGCCGCCGCCAAATTGGATCACCGCCGCGCCTTCCTCTGTGATTTCGATAAGGCGAATGTGGCCGCCGTGTCCTGCAAGTTGAGGATTTACCTGCGTTTCTATCACATAGTTGACGCGCTCAAAGAGCGGCGCATCGGCGTTGACTTGGCGCACTTTGGCGTTGGGCGCTTTTAAGGTCAATTGCGAGCCCATTTTATCGGTCACAAAATCAATGACGGCGTCCTGCAAAAAAGGGAAGCTGCGCGCATCGATATAAGTGCAAAAGTGTTCGAAGTCGATTTTTGTATCATCGCTTTCGGTGGAGTTGGGCGGGCAGTAAGAAACGCCACATTCAGCTTGCGCTGTGCCAGGATTTACAACGAAAACACGCAGCTCGGTGCCTTCAGGTTGCTGAGCTAACAATTTGGCGAAGTGTTGCTGCGCCGCTGGCGTGATAGTTATATGAGTCACAAAGAACTCCTTTGCAGGGAAAATAGGGCCATTTTACTTGAAAATTCATGCCTAGCATCGGCTTTATGGCATTGAGTGTGAATTGTATACTGTTCTTGCAAGGCAATAGACATCAATTTTTTCGACGCCTGCAAGTTTTAGCTCTTGCGCGATGGCTTTTACTGTCGCGCCGGTCGTGACAACGTCGTCAACTATCGCGACGTGTTTTGCGCAAACACCATTGATTTTAAATGCATTTTTTAGATTGGTCAGGCGCTGCTGGCGGCTTAGCATCTGCTGTGGCCGTGTCGCGCGCGTGCGCTCTAGTACATTTGCGGCGCAGCTGACTTGCAGCTCGGCGGCCAAATGGGTTGCTAGCAGCTGGCTGTGATTAAATCCGCGTACCATTCTGCGCTGCCAGTGCATTGGAACGGCGAGCAATTGTGGCGCTGGAGAGATTATCTCTTTGGCAAGCATTTTGGCAAGAGGCTTTGCGAGCCAAAATTGTCCTTGGTATTTAAAGCGGTGCAGCAATTTGTCGTAAGGGTAGTCGTAGCGGCTAATGCAACTTAATGAATCCCAAGGCAAAACGAGATTGATGCACTGGCAGCAGCCGTTGCAGTCGCGCTCGGTTTCAAGGCCACATTTTTGGCAGCGCGCAGTGCGTGGCAGCTCGGTTTGACAAGAGTCGCACCAAGGCCTTGTTAAGTCATCATTTTCTAAACTGTTGTGACAAAGTATGCAGCGCAGCGGCAGCGCTTTTAGCACGGCGCATTTTAATTTGTTGGCAAAGTGTGTGGGCAAATGCATAAATGGGTAAATTTTTTTCTGCACGAGCCGATAGCTTACTAGATGGCAGTTTAAACGTGATTAACTGTTTGTTTTGTTTGGATAGAGTGCAAATTGGCCGCGAATTTTTCCGCAGCTTTCTTGGTTTATGCCGTGAGATCAAGCAAAAAATATCTCTCGGCATAGGGCGCTATCGTATACGATGTAAAGGTGGAGTGGGATCTGTGTCGTAGAGTTGATGGATCTTTATTTTGCACAGCAATGGTAGGGGGATAAATGAGTATTTCACCAGCCAACGTAGGTATTGCAGTTTTGGCCCCAGGTGTCAATCCGCAGACGGAGCAAGCTGCTCGCGTCAACCGTGCCCGCAACAAAGTTACGCCTGTCAACAAATCTCAGCAAGTGCCGCCAGACAATGCCATTTTTGCCGATGAAAAGCAGATGAAACGCCCTTCTTGGGATCCTGCCGATCATCCCACCTATTTTACCGGCGAAGAGGATGACACGTCCCATTCGCCGGCAAGTTTTGACGTCGACAGCACGCTCGAAGAGATAGCGCAGCTGCTCTCGATAGACACCTATGTGCCAAATCATTCTAATAATGGCTATTCGCTGAAGTTGAAATTGCCCAAAGTGGTGCTAGAGCAGCTTGCCGCGCTGCCGAGTGCTGAGCGACAAGCTGCCGTGGTCGCTTTGCGCTATAAACGCTCATCTGTCGGTTATAAGCCCAGCGATGTGCTGATCATCGTTTAGCTTACAAGGCCAGCAAGTTAGCCATGTGAAAAAGGGACTCATCAGTCCCTTTTTTATTTGCCGATTTTTTAGCGCTTCACTTTTGCTTGGCGTTAGCAAACGCTTGGGCAAAGGCGTTGTTAAACGCAGGCGCCGCATTAGGCTGAGTAAAACTCTTGCCCTTGTTTTTCTCTTGGTTCGAGGCCGTGCGCGCCGCTTTGTTTGGCTCTTTGGCTTGCGCAGGGTCATCCGACAGGCGCATCGAGAGGCCAATGCGCTTGCGCGGCGCATCCACTTCCATCACTTTGACTTTGACAACCATGCCGGTTTTCACCAGCTCGCGCGGATCGCTGATAAATTTGTCGGACAAGGCCGAAATGTGGACCAAGCCATCTTGGTGCACGCCAATGTCGACAAACGCGCCAAAATGCGTGACGTTGGTGATCACGCCTTCGAGGATCATGCCCGTTTTAAGATCTTTGATCTCGTGGATGCCGTCAGCATAATTAACCGTGGTAAATTCAGGACGAGGGTCGCGCCCAGGCTTTGCAAGCTCTTGTAAAATATCGGTAATTGTTGGAATGCCGAACGTTTCATCCGCAAAATCTTGCGCTTTAAGCGTGCGTAAAAAATCGTGATTGCCGATGATGCTGGGCAGCGGCTTGCCGGCCTTGTGCGCGATTTTTTGTACCAGCGGGTAAGCTTCAGGGTGCACGGCTGAGGCGTCGAGCGGATCACTGCCATCCATCACGCGCAAAAATCCACCGCACTGCTCAAACGCCTTTGGCCCAAGTCGCGGCACTTTTAGCAGCGTTTTGCGGTTGGTGAAGCGGCCATTAGCATCGCGGAAGGCAACAATATTGGCGGCGATGGTGTGCGACAGTCCCGCAACTCGGCAAAGTAGCGCGGCCGACGCGCTATTCACATCAACGCCAACGCTGTTCACGCAGTCCTCGACCACTGCGTCGAGCTTTTTCGCGAGTAAATTTTGGTTAACGTCGTGCTGATATTGGCCCACACCGATTGATTTAGGGTCAATTTTTACAAGCTCGGCAAGCGGATCTTGCAAGCGGCGAGCGATAGAAACGGCGCCGCGCAGAGAAACGTCGAGCTGCGGAAACTCATCAGCCGCAAGTTGTGACGCAGAATAGACCGAAGCTCCTGCTTCACTTACGATAACAGTTTGAATTTTAAGCTGCGCCTGCTTTAGCATCTGCGCGACAAAAGCGTCGGTTTCGCGCGAGGCGGTGCCGTTGCCGATCGCAATCAAATTGATGTGGTGCTTTTTGATCAGCGCGAGCAAAACGCGTGCAGCCGCCTCGACTTGATTGTGCGGCGCAGTTGGGTAAATTGTCGCCGTTTCAATCAGTTTCCCAGTATTGTCGACTACTGCGACTTTGCAGCCGGTGCGAAGGCCTGGGTCGATGCCCATAGTGCAGCGCGGGCCTGCAGGAGCGGCCATCAGCAGATCTTTCAAATTGCTGGCAAAAACCTCGATCGACTGCAGCTCAGCCTTTTCGCGCAGCTCAGCCAAAAATTCCGTCTCCATGTGCAGCTGGATTTTGATTTTCCATGCAAAAGTAACGACCTGCTTGCGCCAAGCGTCGGCGGGCTGGCCGTTAAACGAAACTTGGTAGTGATCCATGATGATTTTTTCGCAATATGAGCCTTGCGCCGGCGACTCTTGAGCTGGATCGGCTTGCATGCTGAGCTGCAAAATGCCTTCGTTGCGGCCGCGAAAAAGTGCGAGCGCGCGATGTGGCGGCACGGCGTTAAGCTTTTCATCGTACTCAAAATAGTCCTGAAATTTGGCGCCTTCGTGCTCTTTGCCTGCAATAACTTGTGCTTGTAAGTGGGCATGTTGCTGCAAATGTTGGCGAATTTTGCCAAGTAGCTGCGCATCTTCGGCGAATTGCTCCATCAAAATGGCGCGCGCGCCTTCAAGCACCGCTTTGCTGTCGGCAAATCCCGCTTCGGGCGCAAGATACTCTTGCGCGGCCTCTTCTGGGCTTAGCTGCGGATTTTGCCAAAGCGCTTCGGCAAGCGGCAAAATGCCCGCTTCAATCGCGATTTGTCCTTTAGTACGCCGTTTTGGTTTGTAGGGCAAATAGAGATCTTCTAGAACAGTTTTACTTTGCGCTTCAATAAGTTGCTTACGAAGCGCGTCAGAAAGCTTGCCTTGTTCATCGATAGATTTGAGGATCACTTGGCGACGATCTTCAAGCTCGCGCAGGTAAGAAAGACGCGCTTCTAGCGTGCGCAGTTGGGTGTCGTCTAAGCCGTTGGTCACTTCTTTGCGGTAGCGGGCGATAAATGGCACGGTATTGCCATCATCAAGCAGCGTTACGGCTGCAATCACTTGTGCTTCTTGAACGCTCAGTTCACTGGCAATTTGCTTAAAAATTGTCATGGGATCCCTTTGAGTGGTTGATCTGTGCAAAACTATGCACGCGAATGAATGAGAGAGCCGTCAATGGCCAACGCGGCGCACTTTTATCACATTAGGGAGGACGCGAATGCGGCGCATGATGTTGGCTAAATGCACGCGATCTTTGGCGGTGAGGAGCATGTGTACGGTAAACAGACGCCCGTCGCGCTCTTCGGTGCTCAGGCTTTGAATGTTGGAGCCGGTGTTGGCGATACGCACGGTCAGCTCGGCGAGTGCGCCTTGGTGTTTGTGCAGATCGACGCGCACGCCGGCGGTAAAGTCCTGCTCAATTTCTGTCGACCAATCGACATTGATATATTTTTCTGCTTCTTGGCGATGATTTTTAACGTTGGTGCAAGCTTCGCGATGGACCACAAGCCCTTTGCCGGGGCTGACATGCGCGATGATCTGATCGCCGGGAATAGGGTAGCAGCATTTGGCGTAGGAGAGCAGCATCCCTTCGCTGCCGCGAATAGGAAGATGGTTAACTCTTTCTATTGGCATATGTTCTGGCAAGAGGCGTTTGGCCACCATGATGCTCATCAGCTCGCCAAGGCCAATTTGTGCCAGCAGATCTTCCAAGCTCGCCAGTTTAAGCTCTTTTAGAACGCGCTGGACGTCTTGTTTTGGAATATCGTTGATGTTGATTGTGCCAAGCGCATGATTTAAAAGTCTTTTCCCTTGGGAGACGGCGTCTTTGCGCTGCTTTGTTTTTAGCTGCTGACGAATTTTGGTACGGGCTCTGGCCGTAACCACGTAGTTGAGCCACGTTGCATTCGGTTTTGCGTCAGGAGTTGTAATTATTTCAACGGTTTGCCCATTTTTTAGCGGCTGGCTGAGTGGATACGAGCGCTGATCGACGCGCGCACCAACGCATTGATTGCCAACATCAGAATGCACCGCGTAGGCAAAATCAACCGCCGTCGCGCCAAAGGGGAGCTCCACGATGCGCCCTTTTGGGGTAAACACAAAAATTTCGTCAGGGAAGAGATCGGATTTTACGTTCTCGATGAATTCGAGCGAGTTGCCGGTATTTTGCTGCAGCTCGATGAGGCTTTGCATCCAACGCTGCGCGCGAATTTGCGCCGTGGTGCCGATATTTTGCGATTTGCTACCGTCTTTATAAATCCAGTGCGCCGCCACCCCTTTGTTAGCCATCTGCTCCATGTATTCGGTGCGGATCTGGATCTCTATCGGCACGCCGTGCGGGCCAATTAGCGAGGTGTGTACCGACTGATAACCGTTGGCCTTGGGCACTGCGATGTAGTCTTTCATGCGGCCGGGGCGAGGCTTGTACAAGTTGTGCATTTGCCCGAGCACTCGATAGCAAGTGTCTAAATCGTCAACAATAATACGAAACGCATAGAGATCCATGATGGAGTAAAAACGCAGCTCTTTGCTTTTCATCTTGTTGTAGATGGAGTAGAGATTTTTCTCGCGCCCTTGTACTTGCGCGTTGATCTTCGCTTCTTGCAGTCTTGCGATAATTTCATTTCTTAGCCGCTGCACAATTTCTTTGCGATTGCCGCGTGCGTGCTGCACCACTTTTTTAAGGACGCGGTAGCGGTTGGGGTAGAGCGCTTTAAAGCCGAGATCTTCAAGCTCAAGCTTAATGTTATGAATACCAAGGCGATGCGCGAGCGGCGCAAAAATTTCCAAGGTCTCTTTGGCGATGCGGCGGCGCTTGTCGGGGCGCAGCGCTTCTAGGGTGCGCATATTGTGAGTGCGGTCGGCCAGTTTTATCAAAATGACGCGAATGTCATGTGCCATCGCCATGATCATTTTGCGAAAATTTTCTGCCTGCGCCTCTTTGCGGTCGCGAAATTTGAGTTTATCGAGCTTTGATACGCCATCGACGAGGTCGGCGACGGTCTCACCAAAGCGCTCTTTTAAGTCGTCTTTGGTGATCTCGGTATCTTCTATTACATCATGCAGCAGTGCGGCCATTAATGTTTGGTAATCAAGATGCATCTCAGCCAAGATGCAGGCAACATTAACAGGATGATAAATATAGGCTTCGCCGCTGGAACGTTTTTGACCTTCATGCGCATTGCGCGCCACGAAAAAAGCCTCCCTGACCGCCTCTAATTCTGCTTCAGGCAGGTACTGTTTAGCAATTTTCTCTAAAGGTTCAAAATGATACAAACGTTATCCCTTGCTGCATTATTGGCTTAGCGAAATAGGCCGGTGATAGAGCTAACTGCAGCAATTTCAGCAACTTCTTGCTCATGCTGCTCTTGGCGCTCGCGGGCGTCCAAAACTTCTTTGTTGATCAATCCTTCTTCGATTTCGCGTAGCGCGATAACCGTTGGCTTGTCGTTTTCTTCTGGAACTAGCGCATCTTTACCGCCAGTTTGCATTTGGCGCGCACGCCTTGCTGCAACCAAAACCAAATCAAAACGGTTTCCCACTTTTTCTACTGCATCTTGGATGGTGATACGAGCCATGAAAACTCCCAATTTATAATGAATGGTGAAAAATTATATGAAATATCACAGTATTAGGCTAGCAATCTGCTCAGGATGTCCTGATATTTGCGGTTAAATTTGTACTGTTTGATCCTTTCTGCGCGGATGATTGCTTTGAGATCCATCAGCGCCATATCAAAATCGTCGTTGATAATAACATAATCATATTCATGATAATGTGACATCTCTTCTTTCGCGTGGCGCATGCGATTGTCAATCACCTCTTGCGCATCTTGGCCGCGCGCGCTGAGGCGGCGCTCAAGCTCTTCTTGGCTCGGTGGCAAAATGAAAATACTTTTGCTGTTGGCCATTTTGCTGCGAATTTGTTTTGCGCCTTGCCAGTCGATATCAAGAAAAATATCGACGCCTTTTTCCAGCGTTTGCTCAATCCAAGGCTTTGATGTGCCATAAAAATTGCCAAAAACTTCGGCGTATTCTAAAAAAGTGTCTTGCGCGATGAGCTGCTTAAAATGAGCTACGTCGACGAAATGGTAGTGCACGCCGTCTTGCTCGGACTTTCTTGGTGCGCGCGTGGTGTGCGAGACGGACATGGTCACATCATAGCCTGGGTTATCTTTTAATAACGCACTGATAAGGCTTGATTTTCCAGCGCCACTGGGCGCAGATACGATATAAAGAGTGCCTAGCATAACTGCCCCTTTGTTGTGCTTAGGATAATGATTTTATTAAGAGTTGCTGAAAGTATGGCGCTGACTGCAAAATGGTTTTGCATGAAATGGCAAGACTTTAGCATGTTAATTGTGATATTCACAGCAAAAATACAGCAGCTATTTCGTGCCTGTATGGCCAAAACCGTTCTCGCCGCGCACCGTTTTTGCAAAATCCTCGACCACATTAAATTGCGGCTGCACAACCGGCACGAAAACCAGCTGCGCGATGCGCTCGAGTGGCTCGATGGTGAAGGGTGTCGCGGCGCGATTCCAGCATGAAATCATCAATTCGCCTTGATAATCAGAGTCAATCAGCCCCACTAAATTGCCAAGCACAATGCCGTTTTTGTGGCCAAGACCCGAGCGTGGCAAAATCATTGCTGCAAGCTGTGGATCTTGAATGTGGATGGCAAGGCCCGTTTTTAGCAGGGTCGTTTCGCCTGGCTGTAAAGTGTACGGCGCATCAAGCAGGGCGCGCAGATCAAGGCCCGCCGCTCCCGCGGTTCCATAGTGCGGAAGCGCCGCGCGCTCATCTAAAATTTTGATATCAATGGTTGCCATGTGGCGATCCTTTCTTTTTATTTCGGTGGTTACTTGTTTGTCGTGCTGAGCTGCTGCTGATAAAGCGCGTGAATTTCGTAAACAAGCTTTTCAGCCAGCTCTATTTTGCTGCAGCGCGGCAGTTGTTTTTCGCCGTGTGGCCAGTAGAGGTGAAGCGTGTTGTCGTCTTCATTAAAGACTTGGCCGTCAGCCACATTATTGGCGCAGATAAGATCCAAATTTTTGCTCAGCAATTTTTGTTTGGCGTATTGCTCAAGGTTTTGCGTTTCAGCGGCAAAGCCGACTGTGAACGGCCGCTGCGTCTGCAAGTTGGCCACACTGGCAACAATGTCGGGATTTTTGGTGAGCGTGAGCTGCAGCTCTTCTTCGTCGGCGCTTTTTTTGATTTTTTGCGTGGCAACGGTTTTGACGCGAAAGTCAGCGACAGCGGCGCATGAGATAAAAATCTGGTGCGACGCGGTGTGCGCAAGCACTTTTTGCTGCATTTCCAACGCGCTGGTGACATTGATGCGGCTGACTTTGGGTGGCGTCGTTAGCTGCACCGGCCCGCTGATCAGCGTGACGCGCGCGCCGTAGTTGGCAGCGGCCTGTGCGATGGCAAAGCCCATTTTTCCTGAGCTGTGATTGCTTAAAAATCTAACCGGATCAATCGCTTCTTGCGTGGGACCTGCGGTGATCAAAAAAGAGAGCGCGCTTAAATCGCAGCGGTGCGCCTCAGTGGCCTGAGCTTTGGCAAAGTAGTCGCTGACATGCTGCACAAGCTGCTCGGGCTCAAGCATGCGCCCAGGGCCTACGTCGCCGCACGCCTGCTCGCCGGACGCGGGGCCAAAAATCAACGTATTGCGCGTGGCAAGTGTCGCCAAGTTGGCCTTGGTGGCTGCGGCGTGATACATTTGCTGGTTCATCGCCGGCGCTATGGCTAATGGCGCTGCGGATGCCAAAATAAGCGTGGTGAGCAGATCGTCGCCCATGCCTGCTGTAATGCGGGCAATGATATCGGCGGTTGCTGGCGCGACTAAAATAAAGTCAGCCCACTTTGCAAGCTCAATGTGACTCATCCCTGTGTGCGCATGGGAAGAAAATTCGTCATCGGACACAGGATGACCGCTGAGCGCTTGCATGGTTAAAGGTGTGATAAAAGCTTGGGCAGCTTTGGTCATCACAACCTTGACCTCGGCGCCGCGCTCTATGAGCAAACGGGTGAGTGGAGCGCATTTATACGCGGCAATTCCGCCGCTCATTCCAAGTAAAATTCGTTTATTGGCTAATGGCGAAAAAGAGTTTGTCATCATAACTTGGCATATGCAGCGTAAAAAAATAGCCATAAAGATAGCACGGTTGCGTATTTAAGGGCAGAGAAGATCGAGGTGTAGCGTCATTTTATAAAAAATGTTAAAAGGATTTGCTCGGGACTTGAGCAATTGCCCTTGAGTTTGTATAATGCGCCACCTTTGATTTGCCTAAGCCTTGAGCCCAGTGCAACGTGTGTTGTGAGACGGCGGAAAAGGTTAATATCAAGCTGAACGATTTTGGAGAGACATTCATGTCACGTGTATGCCAAGTAACGGGCAAGCGTCCTGTGGTTGGAAATAACCGCTCGCACGCGAACAACGCTACAAAACGTCGTTTTCTGCCAAACCTACAAACGCACAGTTTTTGGGTTGAGAGTAAAAAGCGCCGAGTAAAATTACGCCTTACTACAAAAGGAATGCGTATTATTGATAAGTTGGGTATCGACGCAGTAATTGCGGACCTAGATGCTCGCGGTGTGAAATACTAGAGGATTGAATCATGGCAAAAAAAGGTAATCGCGAGAAGATCCGCCTGGTCTCCTCGGCTGGAACAGGCCATTTTTATACCACTGACAAGAACAAGCGCAATATGCCTGGCAAGTTTGAGATCAAAAAATTTGATCCAACAATTCGCCAACATGTTATGTACAAAGAGGCAAAGATCAAGTAATTGTTCTTGCAGGAAAAAACCCAGCTTGCTGGGTTTTTTCATATTTCCTGTTCTACATTTGTTGCATGACTGTTACTTAGGATCGGCTCATGCGAAAACCTTCCCAACGCACTTTTAATAACATGTTGATTGCAAGCGTGCTTATCGCGATTGCTCTGTTCAACTTACCTACCTATTTAAATAGCATGTACGGCAAAAATGCCGAGTCGCCAAGCGCGGCCGCGCAAGTGATCGCTTTGCTGCCCGCGGCAAGCCAGCCGGACGCGAAAACCGATCCCAAAGCCGATATTGTCGCGCTCCATTTTGCGCAGCTGACGCTGGTAAAAAAACAGGCGAACTGGCAAACGAGCAAGCCGCTTAGCGTTGCACCTGACGAGCTGGCGAAGCGCTGGTTTGAGCTGCAAGGTACGCTGCTTGAGCCGCAAGTTGTGCAAAGTTTGCAGGCCACATTGACTGATCCGCAAACCGTGAAAGTGGCCAATCGCCAGCACCCTCCCTACGAGCTCACCGTGTACCAGCTGCCTTCGTTTTGGGTGATGCGTAATTGGCAAGGTGAGTGGCTTGCAGTGACGGTGGAAAAAGAGTATCTATTCCCTTTTTTATGATGGGTGAAGTAAAGTGCCTGAATTACCTGAAGTTGAAGTAAGCCGGCTGGGGATCAGCGCGTTTTTGCAAAACAATATTGTCAGCGAGCTTGTGGTGCGCGAAAAGCGTTTGCGCTGGCCTATTGGCGAAAATTTGTTTACTTTACAAGGACAAACGATCACAAGCGTCACGCGGCGCGCGAAGTATTTGCTGCTGAACACGTCTGCTGGCAGTGCGATTGTGCATCTTGGCATGTCGGGAAGCTTGCGCATTTTGCCGCAGGCTGCGCCTGCATCGAAGCACGATCATGTTGAGCTGCGGCTTAATTCCGGCATGTCGCTGCGCTATAACGATCCGCGCCGTTTTGGTGCGTGGCTGTGGCAAGCGGCGGGAGAAGTGCATCCTGCGCTGCAAAAGCTGGGGCTTGAGCCCCTCTGCGATGATTTTGATGCCAATTTTTTGTGGCAAGCGTGTAAAAAGCGTCGCGTTTCAATCAAACAGCTTATTATGGATGGCGCGATTGTGGTCGGGGTTGGCAATATTTACGCAAGCGAAGCGCTGTTCGCCGCCAAAATTCACCCGCAGCTGTCAGCTTGCGATGTCGATTTGGCGCTGTGCCAAAGGTTGGTGCAGGAAATTAAAACCGTGCTGCTGCGCGCGATTGCGCAGGGCGGCACCACGCTGCGCGATTTTTCGCAAGTGGATGGAAAGCCTGGCTATTTTGCACAGCAGCTATCGGTGTACGGCCGTGCGGGCAAGGCGTGCCTCGCTTGCAATTGCGCGATCATGAGTTGCAAAATAGGGCAAAGAAACACGTTTTTTTGCCCCAATTGTCAACGGTTGCCTTAGCTTACGCTATTTTTTGCCGTGCAACTTTTCTTGCAAGGCGCGCAGTACGCTGTCAGCAACGAAGTCGCGCGTGTTGCCGTGATGCAGCGCAATTTCTTTGACCAAGGTCGATGAGATAAAGGTGTGCTCTTCGGTTGGCGTAAGAAAAATGCTTTCAAGTTCAGGCATTAAGCGGCGATTCATGTTGGCCAGCTGAAATTCGTACTCAAAGTCAGAAACGGCGCGCAGTCCGCGAATTAAAATCGTGGCTTGCTGCTGCTGCGCAAAATGAACGAGCAGTCCTGAAAAACCAACAACTTTCACGTTAGGAAGCGGCTGCAGCACCTCTTTTGCCAGCGCTACACGCTCATCTAAATCGAAAAGAGGTTTTTTCGACGGGCTCGATGCGATGGCGACGATAACTTCATCAAAAAGGTTTGCGGCGCGCTGCACTAAATCGACGTGGCCGTTGGTGATAGGATCGAAGGTTCCTGGGTAAATCACCCGTTTTAGGTTTTTGTTATTCAAAATCATGCCCATAAAAAATGAAAATTGGCAGTATGCTAACAAAATCGGGTGGATGTTGGGTATAGTCTAATGCAATTGCTGCGTTATTATCTTAGTAACTGTCTATTTAGGATTTAAGAATGAAACGGCTGCTTGTGATCCGAAATGATAAGATTGGCGATTTTATGTTGGCGTGGCCAGCACTTGCCATGCTTAAAAAGTCGATGCCTGATGCTGAAATTACAGCGCTGGTGCCAAGTTACACTCAGGCGCTGGCGAAAATGTGCCCGTACATTGATCAAGTGTTGGTCGACTGTGGCAAAGGCGCAGAAAAAGAGCAAAAAAAGCACTTGCAGCAGCAACTTCACACCATCGGTTTTGATGCTTCAATCTGTTATTTTTCAAATAGTTATAATGCAAAGTTGGTGTGGAGTGCTGGGATCCCCGTCAGATTTGCGCCCGCAACTAAGCTAAGCCAATTTCTTTACAATCATCGCGTTGTGCAGCGCCGTTCGCGCTCCGCTAAAAGTGAAGCTGAATACAATTTGGATTTGACGCGCGCGTTTTTAGCGCATGAAAAAGTGGCGGTAGTGGAGCCGCAAGCGCCATTTTTATCAATAAAAAAGAATAAGTTAACTGTGCAGCGCGGTAAGTTGGCGCAGCTTTTAGCGCTCGATGAGCAAAAGGCGTGGCTGTTTGTGCACGCGGGCAGTGGCGGCTCGGCGAATAATTTGTCCACGCGCCAATATGCTGATTTCATTAAGGCGCTCGATTTGGGCGCGCATTGGCAAGTGGTGGTGACGGCAGGCCCCGGCGAAGCGCATTTGGCGCAGGAGCTGCATCAGCATTTGACCGCAGAAAACATTGCTGCCGTGGTGTACGACAAAAATGATGGCCTTGAGGATTTTACGACCTCGATTGCGTGCGCCAGCGCATTTATCGCCGGCTCAACGGGGCCACTGCATATCGCAGCCGCGCTCGATGTGCCAACCATTGGCTTTTTCCCTGCAAAACGCAGTGCTTGTGCGCTGCGTTGGCAGCCAATAAATAGCGAAAACAGACACTTATCTTTTTCTCCGCCGGAAAATAAAGATCAAAAAGTGGCTTGCGATATGAGCAATATCGACGTTAACCACATTGCGCCGTCAGCCGCCCATTTCTTGGCGCAGCTGCTCGCGTAGCCGTTTCAAGCAAGGACGCGCGGCTTGCGCGCTTTGCTAGTTAGCGCGGCTGTCGTGATGACGGATCCATAAATCAGCATATTTTATAAATGTGGAGTGTGCTGAGAGGACGGCGATCAAAAAGCCTTGTTTTCCATCTAAAAATCCGCGCTTAAGCAGATACATCTTCAAAAAGCAGCCTGCCGCGTGAGTCACCGCCTGTGTGAGCGTTGCTTTTTTGCCGCGCGCGATTTTGTCGTCGGCCCACGATTTTGCATAAAACGCTGATTTTACAAGGTATTGATGCAGATTTTGGTAGGTGTAATGTAAAAGGTCGCCCTCTAGCTCGAGGTTTTGCACGTTAGGCGGAAACACCACTTTTTCATGCACCAGCGCGTCGTTGTAGCCGGTGAGCGTGCGCGGATAAAGGCGCACGATTTTGTCGTACCACCCAGAGTGGCGCAAAAAGCGGCCAAAAACCCAAGTGGAGCGGCGCAGCGTGTAGAGCGTTTGCGGCGGCGGCGCGGCGAGAATGGCCAAAATGCTGGCTTGCAGCTGTGGTGTGACGACTTCGTCGGCGTCAATCGCGAGGATCCACTCTTTGGTGGCGTAGCTCTGCGCGCGCTGCTTTTGCTTGCCAAAGCCCGGCCAGTCGGGATGGTGGAAGACTTGCGCGCCCGCATTAGCGGCGATAGCGCAGGTTTCATCTTCGCTGCCGGAGTCAACCACAATGATTTCATCCACCCACGTCAGTGAGACCAGGCACGCGGGCAGATTGTGCTGCTCATTTTTGGTGATGATGATGGCGCTGATAGTCTGACGGTTCATTGGCTAAGTCCTAGTTGGGTTATTACTGCGTCAAAGCGTGCAATCACCGCTTCTTTTGTTATTAAATTCATCGCGTTATTGTCTTTGATGCGAGTGCGCCAAGCGACATCGGCGACGCCTTTTTGCGTCTGTGCAAACAGCGCCTGCTCATAAGCACTGATCACCAGATGACGCCAGTGGTAAGGGCCGGTGCGCTGCGGATTGTGGTGCGCGTACAAGCCTATTACAGGCGTGCCTAAGGCGTTGGCAAGATGCGCTGGGCCACTGTCGGGCGATAAGACCAGCTGCACTTGCTTGATCAGCGCCAGCATCTGCAAAAGGGTGGTTTTGCCGATGAGATTATGCGCGGGTAACGTGAGTTTTTGCATGATTTGTTCACCCAGCGTCACATCCATTTTGCTGGGGCCGCCAGCCAAAATGACCGCAAATCCTTGTTGCTGCGCGTGATTTATCACGTCGACGTAGCCTTGCACATGCCAATTTTTAAATGCTTTGCTTGAGGCTGGCGCAACCAACAGCGTCGGCTTATCGCACAACTGCTGCTTGGCCCATGCCAGATCGGGTTCGCTTAACTCTAGATCCCAGCTTGGCGGCGCTTGCGGCACCCCTAAGGCGTGGGCAAACGCCATAAAGCCATCGAGCACATGTAGCGAACTGGGCGACGGGACGTAGTGGTTGACGAACAGGTGCTGCAAGTCGCTGCTGCGATCTTTAGCAAAACCAAGGCGATGGCGCGCCTTGATCCCAAGCGAAAGCAGGCTGGCACGCAGCGCGGTTTGCATGTGCAGCAGCGCGTCAAAATGGGTTCCGCTAAGCGCACGCCAAATCGCGCGCATCCCTGCAACTCCCTGATTTTTATCAAATGCGATCACGCGCACGTTGGGCAGCAGCGGCGCAAGTAGCGCGGCCTCTGCTTTGCCGGCAATCCAAGTGATTTGGGTTGTTGGCCAATGTTTTTCAATAGCTTGCACGGCCGCGATCGCATTGCAGACATCACCAATAGCAGAAAGACGCAGTACGCAAATGGCGGCGGGCGCTTGGGTAAATAGAGGCATAGTCTCAATCAATAAGTTATTTGCGCAAAATTATGCAGTTGCTGTAAGGTAATGTAAAATTAGATGTTTTAAATTGCGGATGCGGCAACAGCTTGCAATTTATGCGCTTGGTGCGCCGCTTAAACAGGATCACCGAATGCAGAAACAAGGATGCAATGAGCAGTGTTGGTTTGACGAGGCGCTGCTGAAGGATACGCCGTTAAGCGATTGTTTTAATATAGAATATTGGCAAAACCTGCAGGCTGTGCTCGGGCTTTCGCGCGGGCGCGGCGTCACTTGGTTTGTGCAAACGCAAACTGTTCCCGCGGTATTGCGCCATTATCGGCGCGGCGGATTGTTTGGCAAAATTGTGCAAGACAGTTATTTTTTCACAGGTTTTGGCAACACGCGCGCAGCACAAGAGTTTGCTTTGCTACAATTTTTGCGCGAAAAGGGGCTGCCGGTCCCGCGTCCCATTGCTGCGCGAGCGGTGCGCTGCGGCCTCACATACCGCGCCGACATTCTGCTAGAAAAGCTCCCCGACGCGCATGATCTGGTGGTGGTGCTAAAAAGCGCGCCGCTGGCCGCGACGGTTTATCAGCAGATCGGCCGCGTGATAAGAAAAATGCACGACGTAAGCGTCTGTCATACTGATTTGAATATCCACAACATTTTGCTAGACAACCATGAGCAGTGCTGGCTTATCGACTTTGATAAATGCGGCGTGCGCCAAGGCGAAGGTTGGAAACTCGACAATTTGGCGCGCCTGAAACGCTCTTTTGTCAAAGAGCGCGAGCGCGAAGCGATTTTGTGGCAGCCGAGCGATTGGCACGCGCTACTCGCAGGCTATAACGAGCAGAGCGCGTAGCCTGCGTCAGTCGTGCAAGTTGTTAATAGTGAGTTCGTTTCAGGACCCGCTCTGGAAACATTGCGCGGCACTTGCAGCGCCACTAAATCGCCGCCACTTTGGCTCTTGCAAAAAATGGCTGTGTGGCGGCGAGTTTGTCGGCTTTTAAGGCGTCAGCCTAATGCGCTAAGGTTTTAAAAATGCAGGCAAAATGGCCAACGTCTGCTGGATGGCGCCGCGGTTTTTTTCAACCACAGATAGCGCCGCAGCCCCCGCTTGCTCGCGCAGTTTTGCGTCGGCAAACAATGTTTGCAATTGCTGTGAGATCTGCGCGGGATCTTGGCAAATTTGATAGGCTTTGGCCGCAATCAACTCATCGCCAATCGTTTGAAAATTAAAATAACTTGGCCCGCTCAGTAGCGGTTTGGCCAGCGAGGCCGGCTCAAGCAGATTATGCCCGCCCACCTTATCACCAAGCAGGCTACCAGCCATGAAAGCCACGTCGGCGCAGGCAAACAGCATCATCATATCTCCAAGCGTATCAGCAAGATAAACCTGAGTTTGCGCGTTAAGCGTTTGCTGTTGCGTGCGTCGCTGCGCGGTAAAATTTTGACTTAAAATCTGCTCAAAAACGACAGAAAAGCGCTCGGGATGGCGCGGCGCGAGGATCAGCAGCGCTTGCGGCTGCGTTTTTAGCAGCAAACGGTGCGCCTCGAGCAAAAGTGCGTCTTCGCCGTGGTGCGTGCTCGCGGCAACCCACACTGGACGCGCCCCGATTTGACTTTGCAGCTCGACAACGCGCGGCGCGTGCACGTCAAAATGCGGCAAATCAAACTTGAGCGAGCCGGTTGTGCTGAGCTTTTCGTCGCTTATTCCCAGTTTTTGGAAATTTTCGCGATCTTTAGCAAATTGGCAGCAAATGTGCGAAATATTGCGCGCAATGGTAGTGAAGAACGGGCGAATTTTTTGATAATTTGCGCACGCTTTATCTGACAAACGGCCATTGATGATCAGCACGTCAATTTGGGCGCGCTGCGCGCAGGCGAGCGTGTTCGGCCACAGCTCTGTTTCCATGATGAGCAAAATGGCCGGCTGAAAGCGTTTGATAAAGCGCTTGATAGCAAAAGGAAAATCGAGCGGCATGTAGCGGTGGTGCACATTTGCAATTTGCGCCGCCATCGCAGCGCCTGTAGCGGTGGTGGTGGTGACTAAAATTGGCCGCTGCGGATAGCGCTCTTGCAGCTTTAAAATCAACGGCTTTGCGGCAATAACTTCCCCAACCGAAACGGCGTGCAGCCAGATTGGGCGCTGCGTGCGCTCGTCATTTAGCGCAGGCGTAAAGCCAAAATGTTCGACCCAACGTTTGCCAACGTGCGGTTTGCCCTGCTTTTTTTTAAACAGACCAACCAGTAAAAAAGGTGCTGCAAGTGCTAGCAGCAGGGTATAAATGAAACGCATATTTTCGCAAATAAGAGGAAAAGGTAGCGCTCAGTATAACCTGTTGCGTGGCGGCCCGCTGTTAGGCGAGTCGACGTTGGCGCGTTGCGCGGGCAAAAAGTTGAGCCGCGCACACATTCTCATGTTAATCGATTGATCTTCAAACGATTCTTTCAAGCAGCACGCCCGCTTCGGCATGGTGGGTGTAAGGGAACTGATCAAACAGCGCAAAACGGGTGATCTTGTGGGTTTGCGCCAGCATCTGCAGATTCTCTAGCAGCGTTTGCGGGTTGCAAGAGATGTAGAGGATGCGGCGGTAATTTTGCACCATGCGGCACGTCGCGTCGTCAAGCCCTGCGCGCGGCGGGTCGACCAGCACCGTTTCACATTGATAATCGCTCAAGTTAATTTGCTGAGCTTTCAAGCGGTTAAACTCGCGCACGCCGGTTAAAGCTTGCGTGAACTCTTCGGCGGATAAGCGCAAAATCTGCACGTTGTTGATTTGATTGGCCGCAATATTGTACTGCGCGGCGGCAACTGAAGATTTGGAGATCTCCGTTGCGAGCACTTTTTGGAAGTTTTTCGCTAAGGCGAGCGAAAAATTGCCGTTGCCACAATAGAGCTCGAGCAGGTCGCCTTGGCTCTCTTGCGTGCAATCTTGCGCCCATGCGAGCATTTTTTGCGCGACAAAGGCGTTCGGCTGCGTGAAGCTGTTTTCAACCTGCTGATAAATATATTCTTTTTTGTTGACGTGCAGCCTTTCAATCACGTGATCTTTACCAATCACCTGCTTTTGCTTGTGCGCGCGGCCGATAAGATCTGCGTGCACGCCCTGTTTTGCAAGCTCCAGCTTAAGTAGCTTGGCTTGCGTAAGCCACTCTTCGTCCAGCGTTTTATGATAAAGCAGCGAAATCAGTAGCTCACCGCTGAGCGTAGATAAATAATCGACCTGAAACAGCTTTTTGCGCAGGATGGGGTTTGGCGCAATTTTTTCTAAAAGCGCCGGCATCGCTTGATTGATAAGCTCGCTGGCTGGCAAAAATTGCTCGACGCGATAACGCTGCTTGGTCTCTTTATCAAACATCACATAATAGAGCGCGTCGTCCTCATGCCACACGCGAAACTCCGCGCGCATGCGGTAGTGCTGCGGCGTTGAGGCGAACACTTCCAATGCTGGCGGCGCAAATGGCGCTAAAAGTGCTTGAAGCTGGGCGGTTTTGTGGTCGAGTTGCTCTTGATAGTGCTGCACGTCAATCGGTGGCTGGTTCATCTTCGCTTACATTTTTGTGACAAAAGTTCGATTTTAAGTAGCGCGTGCTAATTGTCCAGCATTTTACCGTGCGCGGCGCAAATGGCGCGTGCGTGGCGCGCAGGGCTTGAAATTGCACATTTTTCTTGAGGTTGTTGTTCTGTGGCATTTTCTTTATACTCGCGCGGCTTTGCTGGGAATTTGGTGAAAATCCAAAACTGACGCGCAGCGGTAATAAGAAACGAAAGTGACAAGGCTCTGCCAGACACTGTGTGATTGTCTTTTGCGAAAGCTTGGGGCGCACATGGGAAGTCGTCACCGTAGGGAGTCTTTAAGTCCGAATATCAGCTAAGTACATTGATTTCAGGGTTTCCTGACATCGTTGGATACACGCGTTTATTGGATCTGATATGTCTTACAACTATTTAGCTGCGGCCGCCTTGCCGCTGGCGGCGCTTGCGCATGCCGAAAATCCCGTCCATCTGGGCGAAATGTCTGTCACTACCGCTGCGCTTTTCGCGCAACCCATCTCTTCTGTACTCGCGCCGATGACGCTGGTGACACGCGAGCAGATCACAGCGCTTGCGGCGGTCACTCTCACCGATGTGCTCAAAACTGTTCCAAGTTTGGAAATTTCACAAAGCGGCAGCCGCGGCCAGCTGGCTTCGATTTTTATGCGCGGGACCAACTCAAACCACGTGCTGGTGCTGGTGGATGGCGTGCGTTTGCCGCGCTCCATGCTGGGCACGGTCGACTTTAATATGCTGCCGCTGAATGCGGTGGAGCGCATCGAGGTGATCCGCGGCTCGGGCGCGACGGTTTACGGCTCGGACGCGGTTGGCGGCGTTATCAACATTATCACGCGCTCAGACGAGCCGTCGGCCTTTGTGGCGGCGGGCGCAGGTTCGATGGCGAGCAGTCAGGCAAGCGCCGGGATCACAACCGCGCTGAGCGATTTTGTCACCATGCAGCTGCAAGGCGGCTATGACAAAACTGACGGCTACAACGTGCAGCCGCATGTCGCGCCGCTGGACGATTTGCATGGCTTTAAAGGCAAAAATATGTCATTGCGTTTTGCGCTGACGCCGCGCGAGAATTGGCGCGCTAATTTGTCGGGAAATTGGTATCAAAATCAAGTCGGTTACGCCAATTTTGACGGGCAGAAAAAAAACGGCTGGGTGCAAAATCGCAATTTGAGCGCCGACGTGAGCTGGCAGCAAGGGCGCTGGAACACGCTAGCGCGTGTTGATAAAAGTTGGCAGGAAAATTACGACTATTTTGCCACGCAGCCGCGTGATGAGTCTGCTTTAACCAGCAAAATCAGCCAGTTATTTGCAAGCATGGCTTCTCGCTATGACTATTCAGAAACGTTGAGCGTGACTGCCGGCAGCGATTTTTTGCAAGAAGAGTACCTGCGCGGCAGCTTGCTCGACAGTGCCGCGATTGACGATAATCCGCGCAAAAACCTCGGTACTTTTGTGCTGGCGCATTGGCAGTTTGTGCCGCAGGCGCAGCTAGAAAGCAGCGTGCGCTATGATCGCAATCAGCAATATGGCGGCAATTTTTCGCAGCAAGTCGCGATGGGGTGGGAGCTGCTTGACGCCTATCAAGTGCGCGCCAGTTATGGCAATGCGTTTAAGGCGCCAAGTTTTGATAAGTTATACGGTTTTGGCGGCAATTCGCGCCTTGATCCCGAAGAGTCCCAGCAAGTCGAGCTGGGCGTTGATGGGTCGACTGCTGGCGTGAGCTGGCGCGTTAACGGTTATTTCAATAAAATCGACAACCTAATCATGTCTGTGAATAGTGCGTCGGGCTGGGTCAACAAAAATATCGACAAAGCGCAGATCACGGGACTTGAGCTGGAGGCCGATTTTTCTTTAGGTGGCTTGGCAAACCAAATGTCACTTGAGCTGCGCGATCCTAAAGATCTCAACACCAATGAGCAGCTTGCGCGTCGCGCCAAGACTGTCGCTAAGTGGCAAAGCTCCTACCAAATTGGCGATGTGACGCTCGGCGCCCAGTACGCGTACCAAGGCAAGCGTCCCGATTATGCGGGCGGGCCGATTTTGCTTAGCCATAGCGTGTGGGATGTGAGCGCGAATTATGCGGCAAGTGCGCATGTCACGCTACAGGGTAAGGTGAGTAATCTGTTTGACAAGCGCTATGAGACGGCGGGGACATATCCTGCGGAGGCGCGCGCGGTTTATGCTAATGTGCAGCTTACCTTTTGATTTTTCGTGGCTATTATGCAAAAAGATGTGATTGTCAGCTGGTCTTCGGGTAAGGATGCGGCGCTGACGCTCGCGCGGCTGCTCGCCTCGGCACACTATCGCGTGGTGGGACTTTTCACTACATTTGTCGGGGAGAGCGTGCCGTTTCAGGCGGCGACTTGCGCGCAGGTTGCGGCGCAGGCGCGCCAGATCGGCTTGCCGCTGGTGCTGATTGAGCTTGAGCGCGCGTTTCCACAGCATGCGGTTTACCAACAAGCTGTGATCAACGGCCTGAAAAACAGCGGGTTGCAGTTTGATTGCGTGGCGTTTGGTGATCTGCATTTAAATGGTATTGCTGATTATCGAAAAAGCTATATTGAGCCGCATGGCTGGCAATGCATTTTTCCGCTACTTGGCGGCGAGCCGTTGTCGCTTGCGCGTGAAATCATTGAGATAGGCATAAAAACGCATCTGGTGACAGTGGATAGCGCGCAGCTTGCGGGCGATTTTTTGGGGCGCGACTTTGACGCGGCGCTGCTCGCTGAGCTGCCAAAAAGCTGCGATCCTTGCGGTGAAAATGGCGAATTTCATACTTTTGTGCGCGACGCGCCCTATTTTGCCACAGGGCTGCGCGTCACTAAAAAAACGCCTCTGCGGGAGCAGAGGTTCCATCATCAGCCGTTTTCGTTGACAATATAAACAGTAGTTATGCAATGACAGCAGCAAAAAAGGGAGAGAGCGTGCGGCGGGTATTGGTGTTTGATTCGGGGGTGGGCGGCTTGTCGGTGTATCAGGAGATCCAAAAACTGCTGCCGGCGCAGCCTGTGATTTATGCCTTTGATAATGAAGCGTTTCCATACGGCGAGTTGGCGGATGAGGTGTTGATCTCCCGCGTGCAGCGCATGATCGAAGCCATCTGCCAACGTCATGAAATTGCTCTGGTTGTGATTGCTTGCAATACGGCGAGCACTCTGGTGTTGCCGGTGCTGCGCGCGCGCCTTTCTGTGCCGGTGGTGGGAGTGGTGCCGGCAATAAAGCCTGCCGCGGCGCTGTCGGTGAATCGGCGCATCGGTCTGCTGGCGACGCCTGCGACAATCCAGCGTCCTTATACACATCAATTAATTCAACAGTTTGCGGCGGATTGCCATGTTACGCTGATAGGTTCGACGCAGCTGGTGCATATGGCTGAGGCCAAGCTGCGCGGCAAGACGCCATGTTTGCAGACGATAAATGACATTGTCGCACCATTTACCGAGGCGCAGGTCGATTGCATTGTGCTGGGCTGCACGCATTTTCCGTTATTAAAAGAAGAGATTGCGCAGGCGAGTGGTGCAATGTGCCAAGTGATTGATTCGGGAAAAGCGGTGGCGTTGCGCGTGGCTGAGCTTTTGCATAATGCGGCGCCTGTCAGTGATAGTAATTGCGCGGCGCCAATTGTCATGAGTAGCGCCAAGGTTGAGCAAGAAGAGGCGCTCAATGCGCAGCTTGTGAAAATGGGGCTGACTTCCGTTGTGCGGGCGGCGGCGTTCTAAAACTGCGGCGTTACTGCATTTTCAGCCCTTACTACGGCGAATTTTAAAAAAATTCACAAAAAAATAAAAAAAAGTGTGATTTGAGTATTGACTTAAAATCCACATTGCGTAAAATGCGCACCTCGACCAACGAGGTAACACCTTGAAAAGTCAACGCTCTTTAACAATTTGACCTATGCAATCTGTGTGGGCGCTCGTGAATGATAATCAAAAATATTATCAATGAACTGAGTGACCAAATTGA
>JBOFRL010000040.1:0-41163 GCA_051650965.1 Vibrionaceae bacterium | reverse complement strand
AAAGATAAGTATTGTTTTAGGGCTGCGCTGACAAAATTTTTCAAGGAAACACTGCCGGATATTGGTAGCCGTTTAGCATCTCGGATCAATGACAATTTTCAACTATTGCCTCAAGCATCTTCAGGTTGATTGAGTATAGATATCAATATGTTGTGCTGTCGATAGCATTTGGTTAAATCATTTATCGGCTGTATATTGTGATGCATATGACGCAGCTTTTAGCGCTATAACCGATTGATAGCGCGCTAGAAGTGGGGACTAGGTCAGGATTTCAGACACCTGTGCTGGCTCATTTGGCTAAAAGTGTCTACTCTGTCGAGCGCGTCAAGTTGTTGCACATGGAGGCGCAAAACGTTTACGCGTTGCACGCAGACATTGCAACTAACATCGTGATGGTTGGCAAGGTTGGCAAAAAAAGGCCCATTTGCGCCATGATTGTGACTGCAGCAGGATAAGCTACCTTTGCGCTGATCTCAGTGTCGCAAAAGGGACGGCTTGCCTTGCCTATTGCTGATCAGGCGCAGTCGCTTTATTTGGCACGAAAAATGGCGGCTAGCAAGGACGCGCGCGCTGTGCGCCTTCTTCTTTGATTGCAAACCTTGCTTAACTGAAAGCAAAAAACAGCAAGGTAAGTGAGAAAATTTAGGCACATGGGTAGACAACTTTTTATTTTTCTTATTGTATTTCTTAGCGCTTGCAGTTCAACCCTTCCACCCGATATCTCGTTAGAAGACGCAAACCGCGGCAGCTATCGTGGCAGTTATTACACGGTGCAAAAAGGTGATACGCTTTATTTTATCTCCTATCTCACCAATAAAGATGTGATGCAACTGGCAAAATTGAACAACTTAAGCGAGCCTTACACCATTTATCCCGGGCAAAAATTAAACCTGTGGCAGCCTAAATACATGCCGCCTTCATTTCCTGCTACCTCGTCGCTTTTTGCTGCGCGACGGGAGGCTGCAAGCAAGGTGCGCGTGACTTCATTAATTGAGCCCGAGGTTGACACAAACTCAACATCGCAGCTTGAGGCTAACCGCAAAAGCGAACAGTTGGCGATGGTTGACCAGCAAAAGCAATTTCCAGCCGCGCCGAAAGATGATACACATAACGTCGATAAATTCGCTGAGCCAAAAGCGCCTAAAGCAAAAGCTGCGCCTGCGGAGCCTGTCAAGCAGCCTGCTCCTGTAACAGTCGCCGCTGCAGAGCCCGCCAAAGCGCCAGCTCCTGCAAAAGTTGCACCTGCGGCGCCTGTGAAAGCGCCCGCGCCTGTAAAAGTTGCTGCAACGGAGCCTGCTAAAGCACCCGCTCCAGCAAAAACTGTGGCCAAAACGCAAAATGCTACGCCGCAAAATAACGGCAAGATAATCTGGAAATGGCCTGCACAAGGCGATGTCATTGCAACTTATTCTACTGAAGAGCTTGGTAATAAAGGTGTTGATATTGCAGGAAAACGGGGACAGAAAATTTTCGCCGCTGCTGGCGGTAAAGTCGTTTATGCCGGCAACGCGCTACGTGGTTATGGTAATTTGCTGATCATCAAGCACAATAATGATTTTTTAAGCGCTTATGCACACAACGAGCGATTCTTAGTCCGTGAGGGTGACAGCGTTGATCAAGGTCAGGCTATTGCGACCATGGGCGACAGCGCTGCGCCAAGCGTCCGCTTGCATTTTGAAATTCGTCATAAAGGGAAGTCTGTTGATCCTAGTAAATATTTACCTAGGATCTGAATGCGTTTGTAAAGAGTCAGCACAGCTGTAGAGGAGAGGCTCGACACTATTTTTTGCTTAAAATTAAGCTGCAAATTACAAGGAGGTAATGTGGAGCAAAACAACGTAAATCTTGATGCGGATGATCAAGATATCATTGGTAAAAAATTGGATGATTTCAGCGATGACATTGAAATTGATGCGCTAGAAGTTGGACCATCCGATGAGGAGCTTACCGATGATCTTGATGATAGCTCGAGTTTTTCTGTAACAAGCAAGGGCTCGGATGCCACGCAGCTTTATCTGGGTGAAATAGGGTGTTCGCCGCTGCTCACGGCTGCTGAAGAAGTGTTGTATGCAAGACGCGCGCTGCGTGGCGATCAAGCGGCGCGCAAACGCATGATTGAAAGTAACTTGCGGCTGGTGGTTAAGATCTCTCGCCGCTACTCTAACCGTGGTCTGGCGCTGCTGGATCTGGTTGAAGAGGGCAATTTGGGGCTGATCCGCGCGGTTGAAAAGTTTGATCCCGAGCGCGGCTTTCGTTTTTCCACCTACGCCACGTGGTGGATCCGCCAGACTATTGAGCGCGCTTTGATGAACCAGACGCGCACCATTCGCTTGCCCATTCATGTCGTTAAAGAGCTTAATGTCTATTTGCGCACCGCGCGCGAGCTGGCGCAAAAGCTTGATCACGAGCCAACGCCAGAAGAGATCGCCGCGCAGCTCGACAAGCCTGTTGAGGACGTCAACCGCATGCTGCGCTTAAATGAGCGTATCAGCTCCGTGGACAACCCAATTGGCGGCGACTCGGAAAAAGGGCTGCTAGATATTTTGCCCGACGAGAAAGGCGGCGGTCCGGAGCTTACTGCGCAAGACAACGACATGAAAAAGTCGATTGTGCAATGGCTTGAGGAGCTTAATCCTAAGCAGCGTGAAGTGCTAGCGCGCCGTTTTGGCCTGCTTGGCCATGAAGCGGCCACGCTTGAAGATGTGGGCTACGAAATTGGCCTGACGCGCGAACGTGTGCGGCAAATTCAGGTGGAAGGGCTGCGCCGTTTGCGCGATATGCTTACACAACAAGGCCTCAGCATCGATATGTTGTTTGATAACGAAACGTATTAATTACTAAGGCAAATTTTGTTACGTCAAAGCCCAATCAATCGCAAAATGCAGTTGACGGGCTTTTTGTCATTTTAATGCTGCCAAAAAATCTAGCACCGTTTGGTGGTGATTTTTCGTGGTAAATTTGTCAAAAACGTGGATGATTTTTCCTTGTTCATCAATCAAATAGCTGATGCGGTGGATCCCATCGTAATGTTTACCTAAAAAAGTTTTATCGCCCCACGCGCCGTAAGCGTCGGCGATTTTATGCTCGAGGTCGCTCAAAAGCGTGAAATTGAGGGATTTGTTGTCGGTGAATTTGGCAAGGCGCGCGCTGGGATCGGGGCTGATCCCCAGTACTACGGTGTTGTAACGGCTAAATTCGGCCAAATTGTCGCGTAAACCGCATGCTTGCGTGGTGCAGCCCGGCGTGCTGGCGCGTGGGTAAAAGTAGAGCAGCACTTTGTTTTGTCCGCGAAATTGGGCTAAAGAGCAGAGGTGACCATGTTGGTCTGGTAAGTTAAAATCGGGCGCGGTAGTGCCTTTCGTCAAATATGTCATATGTACTCCAGCAGTAAACGGGTATTTTTTGTCTCTTAAATTAGACGGTGCTCGTTGTGAAAATAGCATTTCTAGAACAAAGTCGGATCGTCACTTTTAGAAAAATGATAAAGTAAATTAAGCAAGTCGCGCGAGACACGCCGTTTGCATACAAAATTTTGGCAGCTCGCCTGCTAATTTCTTTGCGAGTGACTGCGTTTGCGCTGTTGTCGGGTGAGAGGAGCGAGTTGCGGGCGGCTTTTGCATGATACCATGCTTAGAAAACTGAATTGGCTCAAAAAACCTAATTGGCATGAAATTATCGTGATAGAGGAACAAGCATGTTTTCAGGAAGCATTACAGCACTGGTGACGCCAATGGACAGCACCGGTGAAGTCGATTATGCCAGTTTGCAGCGACTGGTTGAGCACCATGTCGCTGCGAAAACGGATGCGATTGTCGCGGTCGGTACAACCGGCGAATCAGCGACATTATCTCAGCAAGAGCACATTCAGGTAGTACTTAAAACGGTGGAATTTGCGAATGGGCGAATTCCTGTTTTGGCCGGTACGGGGTCAAATTCAACGCGCCAAGCCGTTTTTTATAGCCAATTTTTTGCAGACAAAGGGGTGGCCGGCTGTTTGAGCGTCGCCCCTTATTACAATAAGCCTAATCAAGAAGGGCTTTACCAGCATTTTAAAGCGATCGCGCAAGCTTCCCCGCTGCCGCACATTCTCTACAACGTTCCAGGGCGCACCGCCTCCGACATCAAACCTGAAACGGTTGCTCGTCTTTCCCAAATCGAAAATATTGTTGGCCTTAAGGATGCGACCGGCGACTTGTCGCGCGTAGCTCGCCACCGTCAGCTGTGCCGCCCCGATTTTTGTCTGTTAAGCGGCGATGATATTACGGGACTCGATTTTATTGTGCTTGGCGGCAACGGCGTGATTTCGGTGACAAATAATGTCGCTGCATCCGCAATGGCGACTATGGTAAAATTGGCGCTGGCGGGCTCGCTTAGAGAGGCGCGTGCCATTGATGAGCGCCTTCGTGCGCTGCACAAAAATTTATTTATCGATAGCAGCCCGATCCCTGTAAAGTGGGCGCTATGTGAAATGGGGTTGATTGCGACGGCGATGCTGCGTCTACCGTTGCTCAGCTTGGATAAAACACTGCAACCCACAGTAAGACAAGCCATGGTTGAGTCTGGTGTGATGTGATTGGAGATGGAATGAGATCTTTTGTAAAACTGGGTTTGGCTGCGGCTATCGCGATAATAACGGGCTGCTCTAGCAGCAAAAATCAGCAAGCTGAGGGCGGCTTTGATTATCTCGATACCGCTGCGCTGCGCGCTTGGCATGCGCTGCCGGATCAAAACTTACCGCCGTCAGCAATGTATGAGATCCCCTCTGCGAACTATGCAGGAGATGTGGGGAAAAGCGTCGATATCTCATCGCCGCTGCAGCTGTTAGAGCTCATTCCGGGTGCGCGTTTTGTGACCAGCGAGCAGGGTTTACAAATTAGGATTGCCGATCAAAATACCGCGCAAAAGCTGCTTGATCTTGTCGAAGGCATGCAAAAAGATCAAAGTTTGCCAGTGAGAAGGCAGCTTGCAGATGGCATCGAGACCGACTGGGTACTGGTTAACAAAGAGCAAAAAACCAAGGCGCGCTACGCTATTCAAAAATTGACGGCCGGCCACAATGGGCTGCGCGTCTTGCTGCTTGAGCTTGCAGGCAAAGATGACGCTTCGCTTCAGATCTCGCCACTGCGCCGCGAGCGCTATACCGCGCTAATGGCTAACCGCTTGATGACGCGTTATGATCTGGCCGTGCGCGAAGATGCGCGCCTAAAAGCGCTGCAGCAACAACGCGATATTTTGATCAACATGGGCGTAGACCGCGGCGGTAACGCTGTGATCATCGCGCGTGCCAGCTACGATGTGTTTTGGAATGTGCTGCCTAAGATGCTGACGCAAATGGGCTTTGAGATCAAAGATCGCAACCGCTCGCAAGCTATCATCGAAGCCAATTATGTCGAGCCTAGCGATGAGTTTTGGCAAAGCATCGGGCAAGAGAAACTGAACTTGCGCAAGCAAAAATACAAAATACAGCTTGGCGATTTGGGTAACCGTACTTCAATCAACGTGTTAAATAGCGCTGACAAGCCTATTGAGCAAGAGCAGCTGGTGTCGTTCTCGCTTGTGCTTGGCAAAACGTTAGAAAAAATGAATGAGGCTAGCGCGCAGTAAGCTGGCGCGCGGCTGCTTCGCACAGCCGCAATTTAAGCAAGTGGTTAGGGTTTTTCCTCTTCTTGCTTTTTTTGCTCTTCTTTTTTCTCTTCAGGCGCTTTGGGTTTAACCCCTAAATGGGCGGTGGTTTTTAGCAGCATTAAGTTGTTGATCATCACCGCGACCACGATGACGATAATAACGACCGGATGAGTGAAAAACTCAAGCATGACAGTTCCTAAACATTACTGATCCTTAGTGGTGTTTTGTGGAGACGGCGTGCTGCAGGATGGCCGGCAAATATTGTTGATAAATCGCTGATAAATAAGATCAAGCTGCTCAAGCAGCGTCTGTTTGCCTAAGATATCGGCTGAATCTAATGTGCTGCGTAATGCCGCAAGATCAAAGGCTTGCAGCATGGGCGCGGCCGTTTGGTAGTGGCTAATGTGCCAAGGCTCAAACGCGACGCCGCCTTGATCTTGGCCATAGACAAAGAAAAATCCGTATTGTGGCGCATTGGCGCTAAGCCATTGATAAAAAGGGGCTTGCTGGCCGCTGAGGTAGATTTTCGGCTCAAGTTTGAGCGGCTGATCTTTGGTCAGCAGGTTGCGCGCATACACGTCAAGATCGGTTCCCCAATGGTGGCGACTCGCCCCTGGCAGCGCCGACCAGCGCAAAATCGCAAAAATTTTTTCTTGTTCGCTCAGTTTTTGCAGATCCAGCGGCTTGCTGTTCTCATCAAGCAAAGGGAGCTGCCCTGAAAATTTGCCATTCCAAATCGCTAGCTGGCGAGAAAAATCGCGAAAACTGCTGGCGATGGCAAAATCAAAGCCGGCCTGCTTGGCCGCGTTTGCCAGCTGCTGCAGGTCGCGCTTAATTTCCTTGTGTACGCGGTGTTCGCCAAAAGATCCAAGCTCGGCATAGCTGTGGCCAGTTAAATGTTCCATTGTACACATGCTTGCTTCCCCATAGCCTAAAAGAGGCATGCTCGGCGAATTGGCTAAAAAAGTCCACACAATTTAGCGGCAGGATTTGGCGCAGATCACTCAATCAGCAATCTTTTTAAGCTCTCTTCGTAGATATCGACCAATTTTTCCAGATCGTCAATTTTAACCCATTCATTTGCTTGATGAATTGAGCTGTTAACCACGCCAAGTTCGATCACTTGTCCGCCCATTTTACTGATAAAACGGCCATCAGAAGTGCCTCCTGAGGTGGAGAGCTGCGTAGTTTGCCCTGTACAGTGCAAAATTGCATCACTGACCGCATCAACCAACGTGCCTGAGGGAGTTAAAAAGGGTTCGCCGCTTAAAGACCACTCAAGCTGATAGTCTAGCTGGTATTGGTCCAAAATGGTGGCCACCTGCGCTTTAAGCTGCGCGTGCGTCACTTCGCTGCTAAAACGAAAGTTAAAGTTGGCACGCAGCTGTCCTGGGATCACGTTCGACGCGCCGATCCCTGCATGCACATCGGTCAGCTGCATGCTGGTGGGGGGGAAAAAAGCGTTGCCGTGGTCCCACTGCATGCTCGAGAGTTTAGCGAGCGCTGGCAGTGCGGCGTGGATGGGATTTTTGGCCTTATCTGGATAGGCAACGTGGCCTTGCACGCCAAACACGGTTAGCGCCGCGCTCAGTGATCCGCGCCGGCCATTTTTGATGGTGTCGCCAACGTGCGCGCTGCTTGACGGCTCGCCGACGATGCACCAGTCGATGAGCTCATTGCGCGCCATCAAGGTGTCGACAACGCGCGTTGTGCCGTTGATGAACGGGCCTTCCTCGTCGGAGGTGAGCAAAAAGGCAATCGAGCCGCGATGGTCGGGATAGCGGCTGACAAAGCGCTCGGTTGCAATGATCATGGCTGCCAGCGCACCTTTCATGTCGGCGGCGCCGCGGCCGATGAGGTTGCCATCTTGCACCGTGGCGGTGAACGCTGGCGTGTGCCATGCGCTCAGATCGCCAGCGGGCACCACGTCGGTGTGGCCGGCAAAGGCAAAAACTGGGCCGCTGTTGCCGCGCCGCGCCCACAAATTGTTGGTGTCGACGAAGTTGAGCGGCTCGAGGCTAAAGCCCAATTTGGCTAAACGCTCGCCCAGTAGCACTTGGCAGCCGCAATCATCGGGTGTGATGGACGGACGATTGATCAGCTCACAGGCCAGTTGTACTACTGCTGAGGCGCTCATTTGGGTAAATCACCTGCAAAAAAATGTTGGTATTGCGCCGCGCTAAACCCAACTAGGCAGCGCTGCTCCACAAGCATAAGCGGGCGCTTGATTAGTGTGGGCTGCGCGAGCATGAGCTCAAGTGCAATCTCTTGATTTAAATTGTTTTTTGTATGCTCAGGGAGCTGACGGTAGGTCGTTGAGCGCGTGTTAAGCAGCACTTGCCAAGGGTAGTGGCGCAAAAATCGCTCCAGCATATCGATGTCCAAACCATCTTGACGATAATCGTGCAATTTGCTGGGAATTTGGTGCTGCTCGAGCCATTTTTGGGCTTTTTTCACTGTATCGCAATTTTTTATGCCGTAAAGGACAACATCCATTTTTGCCTCTGGGATTTTTTTAGTAAATTGGGGCGCAGTACGCGAATTTTCGGGATCAAAGGGTGACATTTTTTGTCTCAAAAAACAAGTTACCCATCTCACAACCTTGGTGATCTGGGACTTTTGCGGCCGTTAAATTGTTAACGCACGGTATAATAACAAAAATTGCTCAGTGAGGTGATTGTGGCAAACAAGGGTTTTACTTTTGAAGACGAGGAGTCACGCGCGCAGCCATTTCCCCTCTTTTGGCTCAGCAGCGTTTTTATTGCGCGCTCGTGGCTTTTTTTGCTGATGGCAGGAGTGAGCCAGCAGCAAGGAAGCCGCCTGTTAGAAATTTTTTATCCGCACAAGGTGGCCTTGTATTGGGCGCTTGCCTTAAGTTTTCCGGCGCTGCTGCTGATGCTACTGGCGGGAAATTTGCAGCACGCGCCTAAGCTGGTGCAGCCGTTTTGGCGTGCGGGCAAGTGGCTGCTGCTGGCGTCGCTTTGCGCCGATCTCTATCTCCAATGTGCAGCGCAAGCGAGCACTTTTTGGCGTTTTCACTTTTCGACGGCGGCGACGTTCGTGATCAGCGCATGGCTTTTGCTCTACCTGTTGCGCAGCAAGCGCATTGTTGTACTGTTTGCAAAAAAAATTGAGAAAAATGATGAGTGAGCAAGATTGCTATTGGATGGAGCGCGCCATGCAGCTTGCCGAGCGCGCCGAGTTGCAAGGTGAAGTGCCGGTTGGCGCGCTGCTGGTGCTTGATGGGCAGGTGATCGGCGAAGGCTGGAATGGCTCTATCAGCAACCACGACGCCACCGCGCATGCTGAAATCATGGCTATCCGCCAAGCAGGGCAGACGCTGGGTAACTACCGGCTGCTGAACACGACGCTTTATGTCACGCTTGAGCCGTGCCCGATGTGCGCCGCGGCCATGGTGCACAGCCGGATCCAGCGGGTTGTGTTTGGCGCTTTTGATCTTAAAACTGGCGCGGCAGGAAGTGTCATGAATTTATTGAGTTATACCAATGTGAATCATCATGTTGCGTTTGTCGGAGGCGTGCTTGAGCCGCAGTGTAAAGCTCAACTGCAAGCGTTTTTTCAGCGGCGTCGCCAAGAGCACAAGCAGTTAAAAATGCTAAAAAATCAAGCGGCGGCTCTTAAAGGCGCAGAGTAAGAAAAGGTAAACGTGCCAGCGGCGTATTGAATACGCGCAGCTGGCAAAGCTTAGTGTGGCGGTTAGAGATAGGCGGGCGCTGAAGGGCGATTTGCCGCTGTATCTGGCGCGACAGGTTTGCTGTTTGGCGCGTCCGTTTTGGCTGGCGCTGCCGGCGCTGGGGCTGGGATCTTTTTCAGATCAGAAACGCTTCTTGAAGTTCGCGTCTGCACGATTTGCGTTTGATTGCGCTCAAATCCCACCAAACTTTGGTAGTAGCGGCGAATATTTTCAACGTATTCAACGGCATGCTGACCGCGCGCAAAGCCAAATCGCATCTGCTTAAAGTATTTGGGATCGGCGAGCAAAGGCAAATGACGCTTAACGTCCGCCCAAGAATCGGGGTTGGCGCCCGCAGATTTGGTCAATGCGCGCCCGTCCAGCAGGTGGCCAAAGCCGATGTTGTAGGCGGCCAGCGCAAACCACGCTTTCTCTTCAGGGTGAATGCTGTCGGGCATTTTGTTGATCATCTGCTGCAGATACTGCATGCCGCCGTAGATACTTTGCTCGGGATCGAGGCGATCTTTCACTCCCACCGACTCGGCCGTTGGCTTGGTCAGCATCATCAGGCCGCGCACGCCAGTCGGGGAGACCGCGTTAGGATTCCAGTGCGACTCTTGATAGGAAATCGCGGCCAGTAGGCGCCAGTCAAAATCTTTGGCGTGCTTTTTAAACAGATGGCGCCACTCCGGCAAGGTGTCTTTGATGGCACGCAAAAACGCGCGCGTGTCGACAAAATCAAAATCGTTAAAGTGGCCAAAATAGCGCTCTTCAAGCGCGTCAAGCTCGCCATTGCGCTTTTTTTCGCCAAAAAAGGAGAGCATGAGCGCATAGAGGCTATCGTCTTGACTTTGCTTGATAAACCAAGAAACGGGCTCGTTTGCAGAGACATCCATGGCGACGGTGATGTTGGGGTGGGTGCGCTGTAGCATGGCGATGTCGATGGAGTCGGCGATGGTAAAGTCTAATTCTCCTTTAGAAACAAGGCGTAGCAGCTCATCTTCGTGCGTATTAGGGCGCGCTTCCCAAACCAGCTCAGGTTGCGACAGCGCAATTTTTTGCAGTGTTTCGGCGTGGCTTGAGCCTGCGACGACCGCAATTTTTGCGCCATCCTTATTGAGCTCTTGCAGGTTGCGCGGACGCCAGTGCCCTTTTTTGTAGACCACTTGCTGTTTCACCTGATAGTAAACGGGGCCGGGGCGGTAGTGCTGCAGCCGCTCTTTGGTGACCGTCATACCCGCCGCAACGATGTTGAGCTCGTCGCGTGACAGCGCCGGCAGCAGGCCGGACAGCGTGTAGATAGGTTTCATTTCAAGGCGCACGCCCAGATAGTTAGCAAATTGGCTGGCCAACTCATATTCAAGCCCCGCGGGGCCGTTGGGACCAATGTAATAGCCAAGTGTGCTGTTTAAGGTGCCCACTCTTAGTACACCGGCTTCGCGGATCTTCTCCAGCTCAGTACGCTCGTCTTCTACTTTTTTCCAGCCGCAGCTAAGCAGAACCAAAGATAAGCTTGCGCAAAGCAGCGCGCGCGAGAAATTTTTGCGTGGTAAAGTTATTAGCATGTTTTTGATCATACCAGTTGTGATGATGCTCGGCGCATGTAGTTAGCAAATGCGCATTATCGACTTTTTTGCCACGGCAAGTCAAAAAATGCGCTTAAACATTGCTGGGAGCTTTTACGCAGCATGAGATAACAAGATGATTTTGTTCGATTTTTGCCCTGCATGCTTGCCATGCGCGACGAATGAGGCGCGCGAATAGCGCAGAGGAGCGGCTAGAGAGCGCTCTCTAGCCTTCGTTATCGTTATGATTTTTATGATCACTCCTCTGTATCGCTATCAAATAGCTGATATTGGGGGCTTGTCTGTTGGCGCTGCCGTGGAGGGGCAAAACGTAGCGTGGCAGGCTGCGCTTGAGGCGCTGTGGGCGGCGTTACTCCGGTTGGTGGCGGTGGCTGGAGCGGCCCTAACGGCTGTGGCGGTATGTAGCTCGGTTGCGGCAAGAAGGCGGCTGCGGGGAACGTCGGCGCTATAGGGTACACAGGTGTTGGCCCAAGAGGGTAGGCCGCAAGGGGTAAAGGCAACGTCGGTATGGCGCCAGGCGGCGTTGAGTGCGCCGGTCTTGGCTGTGTTAGCGAGCCTGATGGGATCCCTTCTGGCAATGCAAGTCTTGGCGTTGGCATTGGTGACCATTGCTGTGATGCTGGACGACGCGGTGGAATATTGAGATCTCCGGTTGGAACGGCGCTTGGCCATCTGATCGCTGGCGTAGATGCTGGCGTTGCTCGCGGCGGTATTTCTGGGGATTGTGGGCGCGGGGTTTGCGCTTGTGTAGGCGGCGGCTCAATCGCTAATTGTGCACGAACTGGCGTTGCAGGTGTCCATGTTGGCCTGATCGGCAAGTCTGTAGGCTCAATTGTCGATGTAATTGCTAACTGTGCTGGTCTTAATGCAGGCTCAATCTGCAGGTTCGCTTGAGTAAAAGTTGGCGTAACGGAAAACGTTGCTGGCGCGAATTCTGCACTAAGCGGAAGTGTTGTTGGCGTAAATGTTGAACTTACTAGCATACGGCCATCTGTAATATCTGGCGTGACTGGCATCAGTCCTGTGCTAATCGCTGGCTGCACCGCCATTCTCGCTTGCATAATGTCCGGTGTAACTTGCATAAATCCTGCGCTAATAGTAGGGCTTACGGCCATGCTTGTATGCGCAATACTTGGGGTGACAGGCAATAGTCCTTGCTGAATAGCTGGTCGCACTTGCATTGTTGTGTCTGACACTTGTGGGGCGATATGCATTGGCAGCGGTGTGTGCGGCATTTGTGGTGTAACCCAAAATGGCAGCTCTTGCCTTTGTTCTATTTGCGGATAAAACCTAACTTGCGTGTCGCGCGGATCAGGGCGATTTATTTCAAGATCAATGGTTACGGGTATTCGGATCGGCGCAGTCGTTATCGGCTCGGTGCTACCGCGGTGAGCTTGGATAAAGTCCGCAGGGAGCGTTACTTCCGCAGAAACTTGGTGGTGCTCTTGTCTTGCAGGATGGTAACGCTCTGCGCTGCGATCCAATGGCCGGTGATCCTGTATGGAACTGTGATGCGGCATAGCAGACGACGGGCGTCGCTCTAAGTGCGAAGCCATAGAGTGATAAGTGCTGAGCGACCTTGTTGCCGGTCCTGAAAGATAACTTGGAGTATGGAGCGAAGCGGCTGTTGAAAATAGGCCCGCTTGTTGCCTCGCATTTATTGCCCTTCTAGCGGCCTCAAGGATCATCGATGGCTGAGCAAGTTCATAATTGGGCTCACTTTGGTATATCTGCATAAACCATCGTAGTAAGCCCGCCATCGTGGGATAACCGGTGTTAAATACCCAATATTTACTTCGCTCTAACTGATCTTTTAGCCACAGTTGCTCGTTTTCGCTTGAACGTGCAAAACCTGCATCAGATAAGACATCTGGCGTTATGTTAGAAAGTGAAATATTACTGTATGAGCTCAAACCCATTGCAGTGAGTGCTTCTTCAGCAAAATGAGTCTGGCTCACTGCAGAAAGCTGAGAATCATGTAGAAAACGGTGGCAAAGATGAAATGGGAGAGTGAAAATCTCTGTGCCTGGTTCAAGAGCGATCGGCATAACTTGGCCGTCTGGTTTAGGATCACTAACTGGCACAGGCTGTGGGATCTCTACAGACAATGCTCGTGACATCTCTTGTAAGCTGAATCCTTCCTTCCATAGAGCATAGGCATTTTCGGCCAATTTTTTCTGATACCAGCCGCTTTGTGGCAGTGTAGGTAGAGGGTGGAATTGGAATCGCTGTAAAGTTGTTGCGTCTATGACCTTATTCGCAGGGACTCCGCTGTGTGCAACTGCTGAAGCAAACTGGCAATGCTCTGCCACGATATCTGGTAAGTTTCTTGTTTCAGGATTTGTGCACTGTTCGCGTAGCCAATCTTGTACCATTTCTCTTGTGTGAGGTATTACTCGAGCAGGGGCAGAATGTGCTTCGGCAGTGCTTGGTATTGGGCGTGAAGTTGTCCAAAATTGAAAACCTAACCATGCATTGGCACGCGGTCTTAACCAAACTTGTGGATCGCTTGCGGCGGCTGCCTCTCCCATAGCAGGCCTGAAATCTAGGTTAGTAAGAGTTTCTTGAGTTATCTCGCCGGGAATTTCAGGTAAGCTTTTGTTAATAAGCGATTCAACCGTGCAGGCTGTACACATTACTTGTGCGCTTGTTCTTACTTGGGCCACTGGCAGGCTTGATGTGGCATTTTGGCCGTCTTGGCTTGCAACCTCATGAACGTTTTGCAAGCCATTATTTGTTGATGGAACACTGGTCATAAGGTGATCGCTTAACTGCTCAAGTTAGGTGAATAGCCATGATTGAACTTGTGGCTTCGCTCGTGTTGTTACAATGCTTTTAAGTATTACAGATAGGCGTATTATTGCATTCGTAGCGGGCTGAGCGCATGTGAATGTCAGTAAAATAAAATGAAATAAGTACAGGTTGTTGTGCAGCAATGAGTTTTTACAGTACAACTGTAATGTTTTGAGGAAAGAGCACTTTTGATCATCGGCAATAAAAAACCAAGCAAAGCTTGGTTTCTTATTACACATGATTGCTGGCTAACGGTTATGAATCAGAGCCTTGATCCGAGTCTTCATCGTTAACGCCGCCTGTATTACCACCGGCGGTGCTTGAGCTATTTTCTCTAAATACAGGACGTGGTGTTTCTGCGGCGGCTGTATCTCTTCGTTGCCGCGCTTGGATCCTTGCGAGCCTATTGACCGTTGAGCTTGTTGGCGCCGCGAGTCTTTGAGCGGAATATCTCCTCACCATTCCGACGAACATATCTTGAGGAGTATCTGGTAGATCAAACTCTAGTTCGACATCTGCTGTAGCTGATAAATTTCTAGCGCTAGCCGAAGCTGGTGTGGCTCCTGGTTGCCCTGAGATCAAGCCTGCAATGCGTTGGTGTACGCCACCAGCGCTTAGATTTGTCGTGCTATGGCTTAATGTGTAGCGTGTGACGTGTGGAGTGAATCCCTCTGCTCCAATAGCTGAACTTGGTGGCGGCAGCGGTGCTACTGGGCGTGAAGTGTCTAAACTTGCACTGGCGGAGCTTGTGCTAAACGAAAGTTGTGGTGCTGAAGTGGAACTTGGAGCACTTGGCTGCGTCTGCGGTCGTTGAATGCCCGCTGGTGCAGAACTTGTTTCTACTCGCGACCTTCTTTCTATTCTACGAGTAGTCGTAACGCGAATGCCAGTCATAAACGCAGCTATTTGTCCTTCAGTCCAGATTGCTGATCGGCGATCTCTAACAATTTCCAAGCGTTGATTTAAGTCTAAAAGAACATCTCGGCTTAAGGCTGATAGTTGTGCAATTGTGAGAGCTGCGACATCTTCACGAGTGGCGTTTTGCACAATTGGTGATTGAGGTGTAAGTCCTGCTAACTCATCCGCATTCGAAAGTTGTTGAATGGTGCGCTGAGCTGGGGGCTGGGGAGTCCTTACAGCTGCCCTAGAAGCGTCTGCTTGCGTTGTTGTACTAGGTGTATCTAAGGTTTCCACGTAAGGTGCCGGCGCTGACCACACACCTGTTTGAGATATGCTGGTTGATGGTAAAATAACTTCTTCTTGTAGCGCAGTGTCTCTAGCAATCTCAATCGTGTGCGAAGCTGTTTCGTCAAAATCTGCATCTGTGAAATCATATCCTACAGAAGCCGTTGAGGCTCTGCGAGCTAGAGGGGCTATGAATGGAGCCTCGGCTCTTGCAGGTGAGAACGGAACTCTGCCATCGTCCTCTAAATCTGCTTCTTCTGAGCCAGCCTCCCTTCTTTCCGCTGCTGTAGTACTGTCTGGACGCGTAAATGCAAGAGACGCTCTTCTAGCTGAAGGATCAATTGAGGTATCGGCTAAAGCGCTACTACTGGTTGATGCGCTACCTCTCGTGCTCGAAGAGGACACCAAACGGCCCTCTAGCTCTGCAATTGTTCGATCTAGATCCAAGATCGTATCACTGATGGCCAATATTTGTTCATCTATCGCCTGAGCTGTTGGAATAGGGCCAGAGAAGAGTGGTATGTTGAGGTCATCAAGAGAGACTGCAGTTAAACTTGCTTCTGCTGCTTCTGCTTCTCTTGCCGCTGAGCCTTCTTCATTAATTTCATCAATAGAGTCGCTGAGTTGCCCCAATTCTGCGATTGGCTCTAGTTGCGATGGAACAGGTTGATATGCGGAACTCTCGTCAGAGACTTCTTCTTGCCGCTCGGCTTGTGCTGGCACGCGTACACGTTCTATCGGCGCGCCATCCCCTCGCTGAGCTCGAGGGACAACAGTTGTATAAGTATGACTAGAGGTGGTCTCTTCCGTTTCTGAAGACACACTTATTGCCGCAGCTCCTGAAGCGTCTGTATCAGGATCTCGTCTATCATGGCGGTGAATCTGCTGCGGGATTGGATGCGTTGGAGAGCTTGTTCGATCCTCTTCTTGTTGTAAAATAGTGCGGGTGTCAGCTCCATCAAGTAATCTGAGAGTTCGATGCTCGCCATTTATGGCATCAATAAGTGGTCGGCAATTACGATACGGTCCATCTTCCGCGCCAGTTTCACCGGAACGTCTGTCTATATCTCTTATAATTTGACCCATATCCACGGCAGAAATACCCGATAAATGCAGGGTAATATAGTTTCTAGGTGCACCATGGCGTCTATAAGACTCTAGCCTAAAGAATAGGGAACTATCATCACTTATTTCATCTAGCGAAAGAAATTCTGTGATGGCTCTCATAACATTAGGATCTGAAAGGCTTGTGTCCATAGCGTTTAGATTTGACGAAAATCCGCTATTTTCAAGCATTTGTGCTGTTAGTGGTACACTCACAACGTCCAGAATATTCATGTCCGCTACGGGAGTGGTCATCTGTGTTTGCGAGACGGTTGTACTTGGTGAAGATAATGCGCTTACAATTACTCCGGTATCACCGGTTCCGCCACTAGCTGCTGTTGTGCTTGGTGTCTGGGTGGCTGGCAACTGACCGCTCGCAGAAACTCCAACTATGGGTACGCTGCCAGCAGTAGTAGGATTTTGAGATTCATCGACTTGAGTCTGGTCGATTAGAGGCGCATTTCTACCTGAGCCTGGAGGAGGTGTGCTACTTGCCATTATTGTTCTCACCCATAGTTGTTAAATGGTTGCACGTAAAAATCGAACATGCTTTCGTTTATTCTGCACAACAAAAACCTAAGTTGCATGTAAATGAGTGTAAAATAAGGTGAAATAAGCCCTTTTTGTCAGATATTTTCAAACAAATTAAGACGTTGTAGCGCTTTGGTTACGGTAGTACTTAATTTGCTATAACAAAAAAGTATTGATGGAGTGCTGACATTATTTTAGTGGATCATTTCAGTATTGTTATAACTCACAAAAATAGGCGCTGCGTCAGGCATCTTCCTTATTTACATGTTCTACGCACAGTTTTGTCTGCATTATTTGAAATAATTTTGCCCTTTATGAGCCGCGGGTGCGAGTGAAATTAAGTGAGCGGACAACGGGATTTAATTAATTGTTTTGATTTAGGAAAAATGCTTAGCATTGCTCGAGTATCATTACAAGGTTATATTATGTTCTATTTTATTGCAGGAGCCAGGCGATGCTAAACAGTCATGCGGATGTGGCCGAGTACGATCCACAATTATTTGCGGCCATTGAAGAAGAGAAACGACGCCAAGAAGAGCACATTGAGCTCATCGCGTCAGAAAACTACGTCAGCGCTCGCGTTATGCAGGTGCAAGGTTCGCAGCTGACCAATAAATACGCCGAAGGGTATCCGGGGAAGCGTTTTTATGGTGGCTGTGAGTTTGTTGATAAGGCGGAGCAGCTCGCGATTGAGCGTGCGTGTGCGCTGTTTGCTTGTGAGTATGCTAACGTGCAGCCGCACTCAGGCTCACAGGCAAATAGCGCGGTGTATATGGCGCTGCTTAACCCTGGCGACACAGTGCTTGGCATGAGCCTTGCTGAAGGCGGCCATTTAACGCACGGCTCGCCGGTCAATTTTTCTGGCAAAAATTACAATGTGATCGGCTACGGCCTTGATGAAAATGGCCTTATCGATTACCAGCAGATGCAAGAGCTTGCGACTTTGCATCAGCCAAAAGTGATCATTGGCGGCTTTTCTGCGTATTCGCAGCTGGCTGACTGGGCCAAAATGCGCGAAATTGCTGACTCTGTAGGCGCTTACCTGTTTGTCGATATGGCGCACGTAGCAGGGCTTGTCGCTGCGGGCGTTTATCCTTCGCCGCTGCCTTTTGCGCATGTGGTGACGAGCACGACGCACAAAACTTTGGCAGGCCCTCGCGGCGGGCTTATTTTGTCGAACGCGGGCGAAGCGATGTACAAAAAGCTTAACGCCGCTGTTTTTCCGGGCGGCCAAGGTGGCCCTTTGATGCATGTGATCGCCGCTAAAGCTGTCGCTTTTAAAGAGGCGATGGAGCCAGAATTTAAAGCGTATCAGCAAGCGGTGTTGGACAATGCCAAAGTGATGGCGGCGCAATTTCAACAGCGCGGCTACAAAATCGTTTCTGGCGGCACGCAAAATCACCTGTTTTTGGTTGATTTGGTTGACAAAAATATCACCGGTAAAGACGCCGATGCCCTACTTGGCGCCGCGAATATTACGGTGAATAAAAACAGCGTTCCGCATGATCCGCGTGGCCCGCTTGTGACATCGGGGATCCGCATCGGTACGCCTGCGATCACGCGCCGCGGTTTTGGCCAAGAAGAGGCGAAAATGGTGGCCGACTGGATTTGCGATCTGCTTGACGATCCTCAAAATTTAGCGATGATTGAAACAGTTAAAGGCAAAGTGCTGCAAATTTGCCAGCGCTTGCCGGTGTACGGCCAATAAAGGCGCGCGCACAAAATCATTGTCTTATTTTTACCAGCGCCTAAAATTGGGCGCTTTTTCATATCTTTAACCTTATATGGCAAGGAGTGAGCATGTTTTGTCCATTTTGTGGCGCTCAAGAGACGAAAGTGATTGACTCAAGGCTTGTGGCTGACGGCCATCAAGTGCGGCGGCGGCGCCAATGCCTGGCTTGCCATGAACGTTACACCACTTTTGAAACCGCAGAGCTTTTAATGCCACGCGTGGTGAAAACCAATGGCAATCGCGAGCCGTTTAATGAAGACAAATTGCGCGGCGGCTTGCAGCGCGCGCTCGAGAAGCGGCCGGTGAGCACTGAAGACGTCGAAAAAGCCATCAACACACTTAAATCCAAGCTGCGCGCAACCGGCGAGCGTGAAGTGCCATCGACTTTGGTCGGCAACTTGGTGATGGATGCGCTCAAAGAGCTCGATCAGGTGGCGTATATTCGTTTCGCTTCGGTTTATCGCAGCTTTGAAGATGTGCGCGATTTTGGCATTGAGATTGCGCGGTTGGAAAAATAATGAGCCATTTTTTAGCTACGCCGCATGCGGCCCCTGCAGCCGAAGATGAGGTTGATCAGTTTTGGATGATGCAGGCGCTCGAGCTTGCAAGAAAAGGAATATATAGCACCACGCCAAACCCGCGAGTGGGCTGCGTTGTGGTCAAAGATGAGCAGCTGGTTGGCCACGGATTTCATGCGCGTGCTGGCGAGCCTCACGCTGAGGTGCATGCGCTAAAAATGGCTGGCAACAAAGCGCAAGGCGCGTGCGCTTATGTCACGCTTGAGCCTTGCTCGCATTTTGGCCGAACGCCGCCGTGCGCTGATGCGCTGATTGCCGCAGGCGTTGCGCGCGTGGTGTGCGCGACAGTCGATCCCAATCCAAATGTAGCCGGTCGCGGCGTTGCGAAACTGCAAGCGGCGCACATTGACGTGAAAGTGGGCGTGTGTGAAGACCAAGCCAAAGCGCTTAACGCCGGATTTTTAAAACGCATGCAACACGGATTGCCTTTTGTGCAGCTAAAGCTGGCGTGCAGTTTAGATGGGCGTACGGCGCTGGCGAATGGTCAAAGTAAATGGATCACCGGTGAAAGCGCGCGCGCTGACGTGCAAGCTTTTCGCGCGCAGGCGTGCGCTATTTTATCGACAAGCGCCACGGTGCTCGCAGACGATCCGAATCTGAATGTGCGTTTTGAGCAGCTGCCAGCCCACGTGCAAGCAGGCTATCGCGCCGTGATGGGGCAAACGGTGCGCCAGCCGCTCAAAGTGCTGCTTGATAGCAAAGCGCGCATTCCGGCAAGCGCGGCCGTATTTGCAACTGGGCAGACGCTGGTGATCACCGCGCAAGAAACTGCGCCCTTTAGCCGCGAAAATGTCGAATTTGTCCATATTGATGCAAAAAAAGAGAGCAACGTACTAGAAGCTACGCTGCGTTTATTAGCGGCGCGCGGCATCAACTGGCTGTGGGTGGAAGCGGGCGCACAGCTTGCGGCAAGTTTATTGCAAGCAGAACTTGTGGATGAGTTGATCGTCTATCAAGCGCCGACCTTGATGGGCGCTGACAGCCGTGCGCTGGTCGCTTTGACGGGACTTTCGCAAATGGATCAGCTGCCCGCTTTCACTTTTACTGATGTGGCGCAGGTGGGTGATGATTTACGGCTGCGTTTGCGCGCACAGACCGAACGTAATTTGGGGTAATTAATTGTGTTTACAGGAATAATTGAAGCAGTCGGCCATATCGAGGCCATTGTAAGCAAAAGTGAAGATGTTACCTTAACCATCAATAGCGGCAGCTTAGATTTAGCCGATGTGAAATTGGGCGACAGCATTGCAACTAATGGTGTCTGCCTGACCGTGGTGGCGCTGACCGGCAAAGGGTTTATGGCCGATTTGTCCAAAGAGACGCTGCAAAGCAGCGCTTTTTCCAGCTATCGTGTTGGCAAGCGGGTCAATTTAGAAAAAGCGATGCTGGCGACGACGCGTTTTGGCGGCCACATTGTCTCTGGCCACGTCGATGGCGTCGCGCGCGTACTTAGCGTGGCGCACGTGGGGCGTGCGCTGGAATATTGGCTAGAGGCGCCGCCGGCGTTGGCGCGCTATTTGGCGGTGAAAGGCTCTGTCACCATCGATGGAATTAGCTTAACTATCAATGCAGTAGAAGAAAATCGCTTTAAACTGACGATTGTGCCGCACACGCAAACCATGACTACGCTGGTTGAGTATGTAGGCGGCGCGCAAGTTAATCTTGAAGTTGACGTGGTGGCTCGTTATCTTGAGCGCCTTTTGCAAGCGCCGGCCGCGTCCGCAGCGACGCCTGAGCCTGCCGCTGGCGTGAGTATGGAAAAATTAGCCGCATGTGGCTTTTTAAGAAGGTAAAAAATGGCTATCAGTAGCGCACAAGAGATCATAGAGGAGATCCGTCAAGGAAGAATGGTGATTTTGATGGATGATGAAGATCGCGAGAACGAAGGCGATCTCATCATTGCAGCAGAGCATGTGACGCCTGAGATCATCAACTTTATGGCAACCCATGGGCGAGGACTTATCTGTCTGACCTTATCTAAAGCCCGTTGTAAAACATTGGGTCTTGGGCCGATGGTGCAAGACAATGGCGCGCAGTTTTCAACCGCCTTCACCGCCTCCATTGAAGCGGCGCACGGCGTGACGACCGGCATTTCGGCCGCTGATCGCGCAACTACCATTCTTGCGGCAGTAGCGAAGAACGCGCAGGCGTGCGACGTGGTGCAGCCTGGGCACGTTTTCCCGCTCATGGCGCAAGATGGCGGCGTGCTCACGCGCGCAGGCCACACCGAGGCGGGCTGCGATCTGGCGCGTTTGGCGGGCTTTGAGCCAGCATCGGTCATTGTCGAAATTTTAAATGATGATGGCACGATGGCGCGTCGCCCTGATCTTGAGCTATTTGCGCAAAAGCACGGCTTAAAACTTGGCACCATCGCCGATCTTATCGAATACCGCAATCTGCACGAAAGCACCATTGAGCGCGTTGAAAAATGCCAGCTGACCACCGAATTTGGCCAGTTTGAGCTTATCACCTATCGTGACACGGTCGAAGATCAGCTGCACTATGCGCTGCAGCGCGGCGAAATCAATGAGCAGCCGACGCTTGTGCGCGTGCATGTGCATGATCTGTTTGGTGATATTTTGCATTCGCAGCGCGAAATTTCATCGCATTGGTCGATAGCGCAGGCGATGCAAAAGGTCGCGGCCGAGGGCGGCGTTGTGGTGATCTTGACGCGTCCAGAGTCAAATGATTTTATTATCAACAAATTGCGCCGTTTTGCCGCGCAGGACAATCAGCAAAGCGTCGCGCCCCTTGCGGGCAATCAGCAGCGCGCGAGCCGCTCGATAGGCATCGGATCGCAAATTTTAGCTGATCTTGGCGTGCGCAAAATGCGTCTACTTGTTTCATCTGATAAACATTATCACGCTCTGGCCGGTTTTGGCCTTGATGTGGTGGAATATATTGTAAAATCAGAGAGTCAATGAGATAAGTTGGCAGAAAATCTGTAAATTATGCTAGGATTTGCGGCCGAGTTTTCGGCTATCACAGTCACAGGAATGCTTATGAAAGTTATTGAAGGTTCACTGGTTGCGCCAAAAGCGCATGTCGTAATTGTCATTTCTCGTTTTAATAGCTTTATCGGCGAAAGTTTGCTTGAAGGGGCGATTGATACTTTAAAGCGTGTTGGCCAGTTGCCAGCAGCAAACATCACTGTGGTGCGTTGCCCAGGAGCTTACGAGCTACCTTTAGCAGCAAAAGTGGTGGCGCAAAGCGGTAAATACGATGCGGTGATTGCGCTTGGCGCTGTGATCCGTGGCGGCACACCACACTTTGATTATGTCGCGGGCGAATGCACCAAAGGCTTAGCGCATGTGGCGTTAGAGTGTAACTTGCCAGTCGCATTTGGCGTATTGACGGTAGACACTATCGATCAAGCCATTGAACGCGCTGGTACTAAAGCGGGCAACAAAGGCGCGGAAGCGGCCACAAGCGCGCTTGAAATGATCAATCTTCTCTCGCAATTTAAATCCTAACGGGGGCTACGTGAAACCTGCAGCACGGCGTAATGCCCGTCAATTTGCCTTACAAGCTATCTACTCTTGGCAACTGACCAAAGAGAGCGTAGCTGAAATTGAGGCGCATTTTTTATCGGCTGATCGATACGAAGAGGAGCCGCACCGTGAGAAAGAGCCGCGTTTGCGCGCGCCTGAAACCGATGTCGACTATTTTCGCGATCTGCTTGCCGGGGTTGTGCTTAACTACCAAGAGCTAGACAGCAAAATGCGTCCTTACTTATCACGACCTTTGCAAGATCTTGATGAGATGGAACATGCGCTGCTACGCCTTGCGATGTATGAGCTTTGCAAGCGTGATGATGTGCCATTTAAAGTGGCAATAAACGAAGCGATTGAGCTGGCTAAGGCGTTTGGCGCCGAAGATAGCCACAAGTTTGTCAATGGCGTGCTTGATAAAGCGGTAATTGGCCTTCGCAAAAAATAGCTTTCTTTTTTACAGGCTATTTTTTTGGAAAAACCAGCTTTGGCTGGTTTTTTCTCATTCAAATTCACGTGCTTGCCACGCCGATTTTTTTATGATCAGCCATGCGATCAAACTGCGCGCAGTTTTCCGTCGTGTGAAAACGCCGCGCCGCTTTCGCCTCCCTCTGTTTTTTGCTAACCGTTTGAATTCCTAAATAATGATAGCGCTCGCGCCCTTTAAAAGGCGAGTAACCGCGCAAGCGTTGCTGCAATTGTGCGCACTGTTTTCTATATGCAAGTCACTAATTATTGGTGGTTTTTTTTAGACGCGCGCGCTATAACGTTGTATTAATGAGATCTATTTTGTGTGCGCAGCGCTGATTTTCGTGGAGCATTTATGTCGTTAAGTGAGTTTGAGTTGATTGAACGCTATTGTCTGCGGCAAAAAGTTGAGCGCGATGATGTGTTGGTGGGAATAGGGGATGATGCAGCGGTGCTGCGCGTGCCAGAAGGCATGCGGCTTGCCGTCACAACGGACAGTTTGGTGGCTGGGAATCATTTTCCTGCGGATGTGGATCCTGCGCTGCTGGCGCATAAAGCGCTGATCGCGAACATCAGCGATCTGGCGGCGATGGGGGCTGTGCCTGCGTGGTGTTCGTTGGCGCTGACCTTGCCAAAAATTGATACGGATTGGCTGGAGAAATTTTGCGGCCACTTTTTTTCTTTGGCGCACGAGCATCAGATCACGCTGATCGGCGGCGACACCACAAAGGGGCCGCTAGCGCTCACCATTACGCTGCAAGGTTTTGTTGAAGAAGATAAAATTATGCGCCGCGTTGGCGCAAAAGCGGGCGACCTTGTATTTGTCACCGGTAATTTGGGCGACAGCGCCGCGGGGCTTGACGTCATTTTAAACGGTTTTCGCCTGCGTAACGCGCTTGAGCAGCAGCTCGCTGAGCGCCATTTTCTGCGCAATGCTCGGGTTAATGTCGGCAGCGCGATTGCACCGCTCGCTTCGGCGTGCATTGATATTTCCGACGGCTTGACCGCTGATCTGCAGCACATTTTAAATGCCAGTGGCGTGGGCGCCCATTTGATCGCGGATAAGCTGCCGCTCTCAAAAGCGCTGGCCACGTACACCTTGTGCGCCAAGCAAGCCGCGCAAATGGCGCTGACCAGCGGCGAGGAGTATGAGCTCTGTTTTACCGCGCCGGTGAGCGCGCAGCCTGAGCTTGAGCAAAAGCTCGCCGCGCTTGGCGTAAAATTGACCTGCATTGGGCAGATCGAAGCGCAGCCGGGGATGCGTGTCACTTGGCAAGATGAGCCGGTGGACTGGTCTTTAGAAGGGTGGGACCATTTTTTAGTGACGGCGGGGATCAATGGCTATTTTTAACGTTAATAAAGGTGAGGGCAAAAGTAAGCTGCGCCTCTCTGATCCTGTGCATCTTTTGGCAACCGGTTTTGGCAGCGGCCTTGCGCCGATAATGCCGGGCACTGTCGGCACGCTAGCGGCGATCCCGTTTTATCTGCTGCTAAGCTCGCAGTCGGTGGTGTGGCTGCTGGCGGCGGTGTTGATCGGCATTGTGGCTGGGATTGTGATCTGCGATAAAACCGCAAAAGATATGGGCGTGCACGATGCAGGCTGCATTGTGTGGGACGAATTTGTCGGTTTTTGGATCACCATGCTGCTTGTGCCGAGCAACGACTGGCGATTGGTGCTGGCGGGATTTGTGCTGTTTCGTATTTTTGATATGGTAAAACCCTTTCCTATCAGCTGGTTAGACAAACACGTGCACGGCGGGCTTGGCATTATGCTCGATGATATGTTGGCCGGATTTATCGCCATGCTCTGTCTGTGGCAACTCGCGCCATGGCTGCAGTCGCTGTAGCAGCTGGTGTTTTGCGTAAAGGCGATATAAAAAAGGCTCCTTATGGAGCCTTTTGGCTATCTCAAAAGGAATTGGCGCGAATACTAAAGCGTGCGCTGCAGTTTTTGCCAGTAATTGCTGATCTGCGTTAAGATCCCTGCGCTGTCGAGCTGCGCGTCGTGATATTGCTCCTGCTGCGTCCCTTGAGCGATAAACTCATCGGGCAAGCCCAATTGCAATACCGGCTTGATCAGACATTGCGCCATCAAATATTCGCTCACCGCAGAGCCTGCGCCCCCAGCGATGACATTTTCTTCAACAGTGACCAGCAGATCGTGAGTTTGCGCCAGCTCACAAAGCAGCGTTTCATCGAGCGGCTTAATAAAGCGCATGTCCACTAGCGTAGCATCGAGCGCCTCGGCGGCCGCTTTTGCGTGGTGCAAAAGGGGACCAAAACATAATATGGCGATTTTTTGCCCTTGGCGGCACAAGTGCGCCTTGCCAATTGGCAGCGCCTCCATTTTTTCCTCAATGACTGCGCCACAGCCAACGCCGCGCGGGTAGCGCACAACCGCCGGCGAGCCGAGCTGATAGCCGGTATAGAGCATCTGCCGGCAGGCATTTTCATCGCTTGGCGCCATGATCACAAGGTTGGGGATGCAGCGCAAAAAGCTAATGTCGAAGGTGCCTTGGTGCGTTTGTCCGTCGGCGCCAACCAGCCCTGCGCGATCGATGGCAAACAATACGGGCAGATCCATGATGGCTACGTCGTGCAGGAGCTGATCATAGGCGCGCTGCAAAAAGGTGGAATACATGGCCACGACGGGACGAAAACCGCCAATCGCCATGCCCGTCGCCAGCGTTACGGCGTGCTGCTCTGCGATCGCCACATCAAAAAATTGCTCAGGAAATGTGTTGGCAAATTCCACCATACCCGAGCCTTCGCACATCGCCGGCGAAATCGCGAGCAGCTTGGGATCGTGCTGCGCCATATCGCACAGCCACTGACCGAAAACGTCGGAAAAAGTCGGATTGGCGTGGCTGCGTTTGGGCAGCTCATTGCCGGCAGGGTCAAACTTGGGCACCGCGTGATAGCGCACCGGATCGTGCTCGGCCGGCAGATAGCCTTTGCCTTTTTTGGTCATCACATGTAAAAACTGCGGGCCTTTAAGCTTGCGCATATTTTTGAGCGTTTTGCACAGCTCTTCGACATTGTGACCGTCAACCGGCCCAATATAGTTAAATCCCAGCTCTTCAAAAAGCGTGCTTGGGACCACCATCCCCTTGAGGTGCTCTTCGGTGCGGCGTAGCAGATCTTTGAGCGGCGGGGCGTTGGAGAAGATTTTTTTGCCGCCCTCGCGGATCGATTTATAAAAATCGCCCGACAACAGCTGCGCTAAGTGATTGTTAAGCGCGCCGACATTTTGCGAAATCGACATCTCGTTGTCGTTTAAGATCACAAGCATATCAGGCCGCACATCGCCTGCGTGGTTGAGCGCCTCAAAAGCCATACCGGCGGTGAGCGCGCCATCGCCGATCACGCAGACCGCCTTTTTGTCGTTGTCTGCTTTTTGGTTGCAGATAGCAAGCCCTAACGTCGCGCTGATGGAGGTGGAGCTGTGGCCGACGGAAAGCACGTCAAATTCGCTCTCTTCGCGCCAAGGAAAAGGGTGCAGCCCGCCTTTTTGGCGGATTGTCGGCAGCGCGTCGCGCCGTCCGGTCAGAATTTTATGCGGATAAGCTTGGTGGCCGACGTCCCAAATCAGCTGATCGAACGGGGTGCGATACACGTAGTGCAAAGCGACGGTCAGCTCCACCACGCCAAGACCTGAGGCGAGGTGGCCGCTTGAGTTGCTCACCGAGGCAAGCAGGTAGTCGCGCAGCTCATAGCATAATTGGGGGAGCCGTTCGCGCGGCAGGGCGCGCAGCTCTTCGGGGGTGTTAGCTAGTGCCAACGTTGGGTACTGTTTAATGTCAAATTTCATAAGGTGATGGCTAATTCTGGCGGGCAATGATGTAGCGAGCAAATTGTTCAAGCAAGCTGGTATTGTAAGGAATAGTGGCCAAAATCTGTAGTGCGTGATTGACCAGATGCTGCGCTTTTTCTTTGGCAGGCTCAAGTCCAAGCAGCGCAGGATAGGTATTTTTATTGGCTGCGAGATCCGAACCTTGCGGTTTGCCGAGCGTTTGGGTGTCGCTGGTGAGATCTAAAATGTCATCTTGCACTTGAAAAGCAAGGCCTATCGCCGCGGCGAACGCGCGCAGCTTGCCAAGGTAGGGCGTGGCCTGCGCGCCGGCGCAGTAAGCGCCAAGTTCAACGGATGCTTGGATCAGCGCGCCCGTTTTATGTTGATGGATAAACTCAAGCTCGGTTTGCGAGATGATTTTATTTTCTGCTTCAAGATCTTGCGCTTGGCCAAGACACATGCCCATCGCGCCGGATGCGTGCGCTAAGCTTTTGATCATGGAAAGTCGCTGCGACTCAGCGGCAGGATCAAGCTCGCCTTCAGCCAAAATGGTGAATGCAAGCGTCTGCAGCGCGTCGCCGGCTAAAATGGCGGTCGCTTCGTTAAATGCGATGTGGCAAGTCGGTTTGCCGCGGCGCAAATTATCATCATCCATCGCCGGTAAATCGTCATGGATCAGCGAGTAAGCGTGCAGGCACTCTAGCGCTGCTGCCGCGGTGTCGAGCGACGACTCTTTTGCGTTAAAAAGCGCGCCGGTCGCGTAGCACAAAAAAGGGCGCAGCCGTTTGCCGCCTAAAAGCGCGCCATATTGCATCGCCTCTTTGAGCGTTGAGTTAGGAAGTGCGCCAAGCCAATGCGTTAAATTTTGCTCGCTGCGCTGCTGGCAATGACGCAGCGCTTCTGGTAACTGCATATTATTCATGAGATTGATTGCCTAAAACAAAGGGGGCTAACGGTGAATTATCATCGTCGCAAAGCAAAATGGAAACCTTTTGCTCGGCATCGGCGAGCGTTTTTTGCCCACTTTTGACTAGCATGATCCCGTCTTCAAACTGCTGCAAAGCGCTTTCGAGCGGCAAATCACCGGCTTCAAGAGTTTGTATAATGGTTTCTAACTCACTCATGATCTCTTCAAAGGTTCTCTTTTTTGCCGCTCTTTTGCCCATGATAGTGCCTACTTATGAAAAAGGAAAAAAGTAACTCAGGCGTGCTTTAGCGTCAAATAATTGCGTTAACTGCAATAATAAATTTATCGCTTGGCTGCGCTAAAATTGTCCTGCATCGCGTGGTCTTTGCTGCGTTGTTGCGTATTTATAAATAAGAACCACGATAATACAACGCAATATGTTGTTTTGCATATAAGATCAAGCAGATGTAAAGAGGCAATGAGCAAATTTTAAGTTGGTAGCTATCGCAAAGAGTGGCTATCTTAACTAGGAGCAAATCAAAAGGAGCTGATTGTGGATTTAGCGACACTCATTGGGCTAATTGGTGGCATGACTTTTATTCTCATGGCCATGCTGCTGGGCGGCACGTTGGCTATGTTTGTCGATCTTCCATCGGTGCTGATTGTTTTTGGCGGTACGCTGTTTGTTGTCTTAATGAAATTTACTGTTGGACAATTTTTCGGTGCTTTCAAAGTTGCCGGCAAAGCGTTCATGTTCAAATTAGATACCCCAGAAGATCTCATCATAAAACTCGTTGAAATGGCTGAAGTTGCGCGAAAAGGCGGCTTTTTGGCATTAGAAGAGATGGAATTTGCCAACAGTTTTATGAAAAAGGGGGTCGACATGCTGGTGGACGGCCACGATGCCGAAGTGGTGCGCCAAGCGCTGTATAAAGACATCAGCATGACCGAAGATCGCCATGATAGCAGCATAAAATTTTACACCTCAATCGCTGACGTCGCGCCTGCTATGGGCATGATCGGAACGCTGATAGGTCTGGTTGCGATGCTTTCTAACATGGACGACCCTAAATCTATCGGCCCTGCGATGGCGGTTGCACTGTTGACGACACTTTATGGCGCGGTGCTTGCCAACATGGTTGCGGTGCCCATCGCCGACAAATTGCGCCTGCGCAAAAATCAAGAAAAACTCAATCGACAGCTGATCTTAGACGGGCTGCTCTCTATTCAAGACGGGCAAAATCCACGGATCATCGAAGCATTCTTAAAAAATTATCTGCATGAGAAAAAACGAGCGGTTGATGTTGAGGAGTGATAGAGGCTAATGGAGGAACAAAAGTGTGAATGTCAACCTGGCGCGCCAGCTTGGCTTGCAACCTTCGCGGATCTCATGTCTTTATTGATGTGTTTTTTTGTTTTATTACTCTCTTTTTCTGAAATGGATGTGCGCAAGTTTCGCCAAATCGCAGGCTCGGTAAAATATGCGTTTGGCGTGCAAAATCAGGTGGAGCTCAAAGATATCCCCAAAGGCACCAGCGTGATTGCGCAGGAGTTTCGCCCAGGCAAGCCTGAGCCGACGCCGATTGAAGTTATCATGCAAAAAACCACCGACGTCACTAAGCCCACGTTAGAGTTTCAAGACGGCGACACCGATCGCTCTGCTGGCAAAGAAGAAGATCAGCAAAGAAGCGCGGCCGCTGATCCGTCGCCGGAAACGGAGCAAGGGCCGGAGAAGAGTAAGTCGCTGGCTGAGCTTGAAGAAAAGCTTGAGAAAAAATTAAGCGAAGACATCAATAACGGCATTGTTGAGCTTGATAATTTGGGGCAGCAGCTGATCATTCGCATTCGTGAAAATGGCTCCTTCCCGAACGGCTCGGCCTTTTTGCAGCCTAAGTTTCGCCCAGTGCTGCGCCAAGTCGCGCTGCTGGTTAAAGATGTGCCCGGCAGCATTACGATTGCCGGTCACACCGATGATACGCCTTTAGATTCAGAGCTTTATCGCTCAAATTGGGATCTTTCGGCGCAGCGCGCAGTTTCGGTTGCACAGGAGATGCAAGCGGTGGAAGGGTTTGACACTTCGCGCATGCAGATTGAAGGATTTGCCGGTAATAAGCCTAAAGTGGCCAACGATTCGGTTGCAAGCCGCGCTTTAAACCGCAGGGTGGAAATTGCCATCACGCAGGGCAAGCCTAAAGAGAGCGAAGCTATTTCGGCCAACGATCCTGCACCAAAAATTGTCGAACAGTGATTGTTTGAGTTGACACATTTTGCGCTGCGCCGGTTTGTCCCTTGGGGGTTAATTGGCGGGCGCTTGATTTTTAACGTTACTTGCCAAAGCCGAAAGTGGTGATAAAAATGAGTTTTCGTTATCATTTTGGCAAAGCGCACTAGAGCCATAAAAAAAGAGCGATAGCAAATTTTGCCGCTCAAATAACCTTTTATTCCGCTGAGTTACGCACCAGCAGTTTTAGCTTAACGCGCTCACTTAAGTTTTTTCCCCGCTTGCCGCATGCTTTGCGCGCCGGCGCGCCCTCTTTGCGCCTGCCACTTTTATCAATTTGTGTATATAATTCGCGCGCCTATATTTTTTTTGACTTATCTCATGAAATTCATTGTTAAAATTCACCCCGAAGTGATGGTGAAAAGCGAATCTGTGCGCAAACGTTTCACGAAAATTTTAGAATCGAATCTGCGCACCATTTTAAAGCGCCGCATTAGCGCAGTTGCAGTTTTTAATCGTCGCGATCACATCGAAGTTGTCGCAAAAGAAGAGCAAGATCGCGCCATTGTGCTTGAAACGCTCACCTGTACGCCGGGCATTCACCATGTGCTCGAAGTCGATCAAACCCCTTTTACTTCGCTGCACCATATCTATGAAATTGTTCGCGATGCCGCGCAGGCGCAGATCGAGGGCAAAAGTTTTTGCGTGCGCGTGAAGCGCCGTGGCCAGCATGATTTCACGTCGATTGACGTGGAGCGTTATGTGGGCGGCGGGCTTAATCAGCACGTGCAAAACAGCAAAGTGCAGCTAAAAAACCCGCAAGTGACGATCCTGTTGGAAGTCGACCATGACAATGTCAACGTGGTGCGCGAGCGCTATAAAGGGTTGGGCGGCTTTCCTTTAGGCACGCAAGAGGATGTGTTAAGCCTCATTTCTGGCGGCTTTGACTCGAGCGTCGCAAGCTATCTGCACATTAAACGCGGCAGCAAAGTGCACTACTGCTTTTTTAATCTCGGTGGCAGCGCGCATGAAATTGGCGTGCAGCAAACCGCTTACTATTTGTGGGAAAAATACGGCTCATCGGCCAAAGTGCGCTTCATCGCGATTGATTTTGCGCCGGTAGTGGCGGAGATCTTGCAAAACATTGAAAGCGGACAAATGGGCGTGGTGTTAAAGCGGATGTTTGTGCGCGCCGCGGGGCTTGTCGCTGAGCGCTTTAATATCCAAGCGCTGGTGACCGGCGAGGCTTTGGGGCAGGTTTCGAGCCAAACGCTGACTAATTTGCGCCAAATCGACAGCGTCGCTGATCGCCTGATTTTGCGCCCGCTGATCAACTGGGATAAAGAAGACATCATCAAAGTGGCGCGCGACATCGGCACCGAAGATATCGCTAAAACCATGCCAGAGTTTTGCGGCGTGATCTCAAAAAATCCGACCATCAAGGCGCAGGCCGATCAGCTTGCACTGCAAGAAGAAAAGTTTGATTTTAGCTTGCTGGAAAAAGTGGTGCGCGAAGCGCAAATTATGGATATTCGCCAAATCGCTGTTGCTGCGCAAGAAAATACGCAAGAAGTCTCGGTTGTGGATGATATTTTGCCAGACGAAATTATTATCGATATTCGCAGCGATGAAGAGCATGAAGCGGCGCCATTAAATTTGCAGAATAGAGAAATAATTCATATTCCATTTTTTAAAATCGCGAATAAATTTGGCTCGCTTGAGCAAAGTAAAAATTATTTATTGTATTGCGATAAAGGTGTAATGAGCAGATTGCAGGCACTCTATTTAAAAGAAAATGGATTTAATAACGTTAAAGTGTACCACCAGAAAAAAGCGCCAGCTCATAACGAATGAATTGATGTGAACGTTGTTTTGCATAAAAAGAAATAAATTTTTGCTTGTTATTAATGTGGTGCCTGTTTTGTATTTGCAGGCACCATTTTTATATTTTAACAATCAAAATTAAAAGTCGTTTAATATATTGTTTTATAGTGCGATAGCGTTATTACATGTTAGGTGTAGTGCGTTATCGCGCATAGATACTTGCGATAAAAAAGAAATGCTTAGTTTGACGTTTGTGCTTGTGTTTCTTGCGCGTGATCATAGCGTCAAAGCTGTTATCAAGCTGGATGATATTCAAACCACTTTTTCTTTTTTTCTCCTGCTCCTCGTGTTGGCCTTGATCATAAAAGAGAAAGCCCGCAGATTTACCAATAGAGAATGGCATATTGTTCTCCTCAAGTTAGCTTAGGTTGTATAGTATTTAAGTAAGCAAACTTTTTATTTAATAAAATGTTTTTTTAATGGTAAATGATAGTTTTTTACCATACCTTCATAACAATCATATTAAGGTGATGGCGCCGTTATTATTGAGTGAAATAAGGTAAATAAAAGTAAAAGCATGTGATGTTTAGCAGGAGTGAAAGTCGATTTTCATTGTGATTTAAAATAAACTGCCAAATAAATTGGCAATTTATTTTTAAATTAAATTGGGCTTATTTTTTTAATCCGCCTAGAGCATGAAATAAATCGGGTAAAATTTCTAAAAATTCACCACATTGCAGTGCCAGATCTGCATCAAGCGCTTGTAATTTATCGTCTTTATTTATTTCTGTGGCTTGATCGCGCAGCTCTTCGCTAAATTTAAGCCGCTTGAGCGCTAAATCTTCACACAAAATAAATTCAACGCGATCGCGCCACGAAAGCGCCAATTTGGTCACGCGCTTTTGTGCCGTAATGTGGTTTAAGATCTCATCTGCGGTCAGTTCATGATCTTTACAGCGCACCGTGCCGCACTGCTCAAGTGGCGCTTTGAGCTCAGCTTCTTCGCCAAGGGTAAAGCCGCTTGCCGCTTGACCTGCTTTTATCCACTCGGTCATGGCCGTTTCTGGCGCAATTTCCACTTCAGCTGGCACAACCGGCAGGCTGCCAAGCCCTTTACGCAGCAGTCCGAGCACGTCTTGCGCTTTTTTCGCGCTGCTGGCGTCGACCAAAATCAGCTGCAGCTGCGGCATGATCAAAATGAAATTGTGGCTATAACGGGAAAAGGCGCGCGGCAGCAGCTCTAAAATGATGGCTTCTTTAATTGTTTGTTTCTCAGCCTTTTTTAAGGTGCGGCCTTGTTCTTGCTCCATCTTCGCGACGCGATTGGCGATCGCCTCTTTGATCACCGATGACGGTAGCATTTTTTCTTCTTTATGCGCGCACAACAGCACGTTGTCGCCGCTGCAATGGGTGAGCATGCTGCCATCTTTGCCTAACGCGTTGCCAAAGCCCACTTTTTGCAGATCTTGGCTGCCGCAAGGGGTGATACGCAGCGCTGTCAGCTGCTGTTCGATGTGCTGCGCGCTCAATTCAATCGCGCTCGTGAGGCGGTAGCAGTAGATGTTTTTAAACCAGATCATCAACGAAATCCATAGCCGAGAAAAATGGCTAGTATGGTATTGCATTCGTGTTTGGTTGTCTTTGCTTTTGCGCTAATATTTGCCAGCCCTTCTTACTTGATGAAAAAAAAATGATAAAAATCATGCGCATTGCTGATAGGAATTGAGCTCATCAGTTATATGTTTTTAGCCGAGAGTAGAAGCACTAGCCGTTTCTCGACTGGCCACTTAATTCATTACAAGAAAAGAGGCCGATGCGCTGCGGATATGGCTCTGTTTGATAGCGCAAATTAAGGGCGTTTTTTGTAATAAAAAGCCCGCTGCTGCGGGCTCTTTTCATGCTGACACGTTTTGCAGCAGCAATTCATCTGCCTGCTTGCGCACATTGCGCATCTCATCGAGCAGCTCATACAGCTCAGGCTCAAGGTAGCGGATCGGCACCCCTTGTTTGAGCGCGGTTTCAATTTCAAAACAGAGCGACGCAAGCCGCGGCACCCCGCAATAGGCGCAGCTGCCGTGAAATTTGTGGATCACCGCCGCTAAATCAACCGGTTTTTCCTGCAATGCATCGTTGATCTGTTTTTGGATTGGCGTGAATGAATCTACGAGCAGCCCGAGCAGCTCTTTAGCGAGATCCTCTTTGTAGCAGGCAAGACGCAGTGCTTGCTGCCAGTCGAGTGACGGCTTGCCGTTGCTCTGCGGCTCAGGCTTGGACTCTGGCGTGCAAAACGTAGAGCGTGCATGTCCCCAAGTTGCGATGACCTGCGCCAAAATCGCCTCATCAATCGGCTTGGTGAGGTAATCGTCCATTCCTTGCGCTTGCAGCAGCGCCTTGTCGTGCGGCATGGCGTGCGCGGTCACCGCAACCACCGGCGTGTCGGCGTTGAGCGCGGTTTTGCGAATGGCGTGGCAGGTTGCGACGCCGTCAAGCTCATGCATCTGAATGTCCATTAAAATCAATGAAAAAGCTTCGCGCTGAGCCAAATAGAGCGCCTCTTTGCCGCTGCTAGCAAGCACGGTCGCGCAATCGTGATTTTGCAATAACATATTGAGCAGCTTGAGATTGGCATGATTATCGTCAACGGCGAGTACCCGTTTTTCCAAAGCGATGGCCGGCGCATGCGGCATGGGCGGCAGCATTGGCGGGCAAGACGGCGTGGGTTTAAATTGAGGGAGCTGCAAATAGGCCAGCAGCTTTTGCAAATTGACCGGCGTCATCAAGCAGGCGCTTGCACCAATGCTGATCAATTTTTCCGACAAAATGATTTCGGTGCTTGGCAAGCAGACGATCACCTTGCTGCACAGCGCCTTAGCTTGCGTTACTTGCTGGCTAAGCTGCGCAAATTGGGTCACTGATTTGGTGTTTTGATACAAGATCACAGCATCAACACTGGTGTAATTGGGCGTAAGAGAAGTGCAGCAAGTTACGTCAAAACCGTGATAGCTTAGGCGGTCGCTCAGCGCTTGGGCGCTCATCTGATCGTCGTTGAGCAGCAGCAGTTTGGCGTTTTGCGGCGCTGGCGTTTTTCGCTTGTCAAAACTCGGCTCTAAGGTGAGGGAAAACCAAAAGGTCGAACCCACTTGCGGCGTGCTTGAAAAGCCAATTTTGCCGCGCAGCTCTTGCACCAATTTTTTGGTGATCACAAGTCCAAGCCCCGTGCCGCCATAGCGGCGGCTGATGCTGGCGTCGGCTTGGCCAAAGGCTTCAAACAGCTTCGACTGTTGCTCTTCGCCAATTCCAATCCCAGGATCTTGCACGATAAATTGCAGCGTGAGGGTGTTGGGCGTTTGCGAAAGCATCACCACCTTAACTTGCACCATCCCCGTATCGGTAAACTTGGTCGCGTTGCTGACCAGATTGGTGATAATTTGCTGAATTCTCTGCGGGTCGCCAATCAAGTGGCGCGGAATATCCGGCTCTAACATCAGCACAAGATCGAGCTTTTTCTCGTGCGCCATCGGTGCGAGCTGCTCCATCAGCTCATCCATGATCTGCTCTATATCAAAGGTTATTGATTCGATGAGCAATTTGCCTGCTTCCAATTTAGAAAAATCTAAAATGTCGTTGATGATTTTAAGTAAATTGTTCGCCGAGCGCTCGATGGTGCTAAGGTAGTCTTGCTGATTTTGGCTAAGCGGCGTTTTTAACACTTGGCGCGTAAAGCCGATAATGCTGTTGAGCGGCGTACGCAGCTCGTGCGACATGTTGGCAATAAATTCCGATTTGATGCGAGTTGCGGCCTGCGCATTTTTTTTTGCCAGATCAAGCTCCACGTTTTGCACTTCAAGCTGCTCAAGCGTTTCGCGCAGATCGGAGGTGGCCTGCTCAAAACTTTGTTGCAATTCAAAATGATACTCCGCTAGCGCCTGCGCCATGGCGTTGATGCCATCTTTTAAATGGTTAAGCTCGCCAAATGGCTGATTTTCAAGGCGCACGTCTAAATGGCCTTGGCGAATGCTGTCGATAGTCTCGCCGATAGCCTTGAGAGGGCGCTCAAGATCTTGAAACAGTCGATAGATAAAAAAGGCGGCGATGCCAAAACAGATCAGCTGCATTAAGCTTGCAAAGGTGATCTCTTGATAAAACTGCAAATTATTGGGCGTCGTTTCAAGCTCAATGGTCACGTAGCCGGAAATGGGCGGGTGCGAGAGCTGCTCATTAAACGGAGTGGTGGTGAAAATGGGCCCTTGCAGGATGATTTTATCTTGCAACCGTTGCGTCGCGAGCGGCTCGGTGAGCGGCAGGTTCGGCATTGGCTGCGGCAGCGTATCTAAATTAACGTAATGGTTGGATGTGACAAACAGCTCATGCTCGGCGGTGAAAATGCTGATGCTGCGCACGATGTTACTTTGCTGATTATGCAACTCGCTGATCAGGTTTCGCAGCGGCTCGCGATCTTGGTTCACCAGCGCCTGCCCTCCGGCCATGGCCACCGGTTTTATGATCGCTGTGCCAAGGAAGATCAGCTGATTTTCGAGTTCACACTGACGTTTGTGGATGAAATAGCCACTCAGTGAAATGCCTAAAAGCAACATTGGTAATAGCGTCAATGTTATAATACGCGGTCTAAGTCCGGATCTTGTCATGCAGTCGATACTTTTGTAGAGGGAGAGGCGCACAGCGCAATAATGAGGTGTTGATTTTATGTGCGCTTTTTTGCAGGGCAAGTCTTTTGTCGACGCTTTCACAATTTTTGCATCTTTTGGCATAGATTGGCTGGCTGTTTGACGAATAAATAATCAAAAACGAGGAAGTATGGCGCGTTTTTTTAAGCCTGAAGTAAAAAAAATTGACCCCAAGCATCTTGATCTGCAGATCATCCGTTTTGACCATCATGGCGATGGTATCGCTTTTATAGGAAAAAAACCGGTGTTTGTGGCGGGCGCTTTGCCTAATGAAACGGTGCGCGTGCAGCTGATCGAAGATAAACGCCAGTTTGCGCGTGGCAAATTGATCAAAGTGCTGCAGCCGGCGGAAAATCGCGTTGCTCCTCGCTGTCAGCATTACGGCCAGTGCGGCGGCTGCAATATGCAGCACCTTACGCATGCGTCGCAGTGCGCGTACAAGCAGCAGGCGCTTAATGAGCTGGTGGATAAATTTATGCAAGCGGCAAAACCTACCGTGCCTGCCGGCGCACTGGTCGCTGAGCCTTGGCATTATCGCCGGCGTGCGCGCCTTAGCGTCAAATTGGATAAAGCCGGCCTGCTCCATTTTGGTTTTCGCAAGCGTAATAGCGCTGAAATTGTCTCTATCCGCGACTGCCCCGTGCTCGCCCAATCGCTCAATGCGCTGCTGACGCCACTCTCTTCGCTGCTGAGCGCTTTTCAAGCCAAACGCGCCATCGGCCACATCGAACTTGCGCATGCCGACAACGCGCTGCAGCTTTTGGTGCGCACCACACAAAAATTGCCCAAAGCGGACGAGCAATTGTTGGTAAAATTTTGCACGGAGCATGCGCTGCATCTTTATCTTAAGCAGATGGATGAGCCTGCGCAGCGTTTTGCTGACGAGGCGGCCTATTATCAGTATGAAAATTTGCGTATTGAGTTTGAGCCACAAGACTTTATTCAGATCAACGGTGCAATCAATCAGCAGATGGTGGCGACCGCGCTGCAATGGCTGTCGCCTGCCGCCAATGAGCGGGTGCTGGATCTTTTTTGCGGGCTTGGCAACTTCAGTCTGCCGTTAGCGGCGCGTTGTGGCGAGGTGATTGGCGTTGAAGGCGTCGCGGAGATGGTTGAGCGCGCCACAGCCAATGCAAAACGCAACGGGCTTGATAATGCACGTTTTTTTCATAGTGATTTGTCAAAACCTATTACTGAAAGTGATGAAAACAACGTTTGGGCTGATTTGCATTACGATAAAATTTTGCTCGATCCTGCGCGCGCTGGCGCTTTAGAGGCGATGCCGTGGATTGCGCGCGCGGGCGCGACAAAAATTGTTTATGTTTCATGTCATGCGGCAACGCTAGCACGAGATAGCCAAGTCTTACTAGAAAATGGCTACAAACTCAAAGAGTTAACCATGCTAGACATGTTTGCCCATACAGCTCACCTAGAAGCGATGGCATTGTTTACTAAATAGTTATGTTGCAAAGGTGTGATGAGAGAACTTTATCAGCAAGTGAGAGCTCAAAGGCTTGCATAATGACTCATTATCCAAATTGAGCATTATCAAGAAGATAGCATGAATTAAATCTTAGCGAGGTTGGGATGGTTGCAATACGAAGTACGCACAGTAACGATGCAGGCACGTTTGTGCTTGATGAGTGGATTGCGCAGCTTAAGTTAGATAGCGCTACCAGCGATGAGCTAAAGCATGCTTATCAATATTGTCAATCACTTGGCAATGAACAGACGCTTGTTGAGCCGTTATGGTGCGCTCGCGAGATGATTGAGATCCTATCCTTGCTCAATATGGAAAAAGAGACGTTGCTTGCGGCGTTGCTTTTTAATGTGGTTGATAAAAATCTCTTATCACATCAGCTTGTTGCGGAAAAATTTGGCGACTCGATTGAAAAACTGATCACGGGCGTGCAGACCATGGCGGCGATCAAGTTTTTAAACGGTAACGCGCAGGCCACCAGCACGCAAATCGACAACGTGCGCCACATGCTGCTGGCGATGGTGGACGATTTTCGCTGCGTGGTGATAAAACTGGCTGAGCGGATCAGCTTTTTGCGTCTGATCAAACAAAGGCCAGAGCAAGAGCGCCTTGCTGCCGCTAAAGAGTGCGCCACCATTTACGCGCCGCTGGCAAACCGCCTTGGGATCGGCCAGCTTAAATGGGAGCTCGAAGATTACGCCTTTTTCTATCAATATCCCGACACTTACAAACAAATCGCCAAGCAGCTGGCTGAGCGGCGTATTGATCGCGAGCAGTACATCAATGAATTTGTTGCTTCTTTGCAGCAAGCGATGGCGAAATACCAGATCAACGCAGAGGTGTATGGCCGCCCTAAACACATCTACAGTATTTGGCGCAAGATGCAAAAAAAGCATCTCGCGTTTGATGAGCTGTTTGACGTGCGCGCGGTGCGTATCATCGCCGATAAACTGCAAGACTGCTATGCCGCGTTAGGCGCGGTGCACACCCAGTATCGCCATCTGCCAAAAGAATTTGACGATTACGTCGCCAATCCTAAGCCCAACGGCTATCAATCTATCCATACCGTGGTGCTTGGGCCTGGCGGAAAACCGGTTGAAATTCAAATCCGTACCAAGCAGATGCACGATGATGCCGAGCTTGGCGTGGCCGCGCACTGGAAATACAAAGAGGGCGCGAGTATCAGTCGCAGCGGCAGCAGCTATGATGAAAAAATCGCGTGGCTGCGCAGGTTACTGGCTTGGCAAGATGAGATGTCGGACTCGGGCGAAATGCTCGATGAGCTGCGTAGCCAAGTGTTTGACGACAGGGTGTATGTGTTTACGCCGAAAGGGGATGTGGTCGATTTGCCAATTGGCGCAACGCCGCTCGATTTTGCCTATCACATTCACTCAGAAGTCGGGCATCGCTGCATCGGCGCAAAAGTGGGCGGGCGCATCGTGCCTTTCACTTATCAGCTCAATATGGGCGATCAAGTTGATATTATTACGCAAAAAGAGCCGGCGCCTTCACGCGATTGGCTCAATCCTAACCTTGGTTTTGTCACGTCTGGGCGCGCGCGGGCGAAGCTTAACGCTTATTTTAGAAGGCAGGCGCGCGAGAAAAATATTCAAGAAGGCAAAGAGATCTTGTTGTGCGAGCTTGGCAAGATCGGCGCGAGTGCAAAAGATGCCTCACTTGCGGTAAAACGCTTTTATTTGAATACCTTAGATGATCTGTACGCGGGCGTTGGCAGCGGCGATCTGCGCATTAATCAGATCATCAATTTCATTAATTCGCAGGTCAATAAGGTTTCTAAAGAGCAAGAAGACAGCGAGCTGGTTGAAAAGCTTGCGCATTTGCCGTCTGAAACAGAAAGCAGCAAAAAAGCGCAGGGCGGCGCGGTTGTGGTGGAAGGGGTCGATAATCTGCTGACGCACCTCGCGCGCTGCTGTCAGCCTATTCCTGGTGATCTGATCCAAGGTTATGTGACGCAGGGGCGTGGCATTTCGGTGCACCGCGCGGAGTGCGAGCAGCTAGCGGAGCTACGCACGCATGCGCCTGAGCGGATCATCGATACGGTGTGGTGCCGCCGTTTTTCAGGCAATTTTGCGGTCACAATTCGCGTGACAAGCTCAGAGCGCAATGGCTTGGTCAAAGATCTTAATCAGGTTTTCACTAATGAAAAATCCAAGATTTTGGGCCTGCAAACGCGCGTGGATTACAAAAAGCGCGTCTGCTTGCTTGATTTTACTGTTAATTTAAATGAAGTCGACGGCCTTAATGAGCTGCTGCGCCGTTTAGAGCAGGTTAAAGAAGTGCACAGCGCGGTGCGTTTAAAATAGCGACAAATTAAAAAAAGTGGCGCGATATTGCATAATGTTGCGCTATTTTTTTATCCTGTCGACACTAAAAAAACGATGAGAATTATACTGTGAATAAACGATGGCGTTTTTTTCGCTCGCGAAATTTTTTGTTAACGCTGATTTTTTTATTTTCGTCTGTAACTTTGTTTATTTATTTTGCAGTAACAGCGCCAGAAAAAGCTTATTTTGTCGGCATGCAAGAAAGTGCTTGTATTGAGTTTAGTATGCAAGAAAAAAACAGTATTGATGTTAATCAGCCATTAACAGTTTCTGTTTGGAATATTTATAAACAGAATAATGCAGGATGGCTTGAGCAATTAACAAAGCTGCAGCAATCGTCAGCGCTTATTTTATTGCAAGAAGCAAAAGCAAATCAGGAATTATTTACATTCTTTAAAAATAAAGAGTGGAATACTCAGCAAACGCATGCGTTCTCTGTTTTTAAAAATATTTATGGCGTGTTGAATGCATCTCAATATACACCTTTTAAAACCTGTGCTTACAAAGAAAAAGAGCCCTATTTGCGCCTGCCGAAAAGCGGTATTGTTAGCTTTTATTCGTTATCGAATGGGCAAAAATTAGCGGTGGTGAATTTGCATGCAATTAACTTTGTCTACGACATGAAAATGTATGATCAGCAAATTAACAGATTATTAGAAAATATTAAAAATTTTTCTGGTGCAGTTATTGTTGCGGGCGACTTTAATACGTGGAATAAAAAACGCCTCGATTTTATAGTGCACACAATGCAAGAACTTGGTTTAAGCGCTGTGCCTTTTTCTTTAGATGAAAGAAAGACCTTTTTAAATTATCCACTGGATCATATTTTTTATCGCGGTTTAAATTTGCAAGCAGCCACCTCTAAAGATACCAAAGCGTCAGATCACGCTTGGCTGCAGGCCACGTTTACTTTTGCGCACAATCAATAAACAAAAAAGCTGCCAAAAGGCAGCTTTTTAAATTTCTAAACTTCAACTTTTATTTCCGTCATTCCGCACCTGTTTTAGGATTTAAAAAAGCTTGACGGCGATCGACCATTCTGATCTATTACTGCTTTTTGCCGGTAGATATTTATGGCCACTCCCGCTATCACTATTCGTAACCTCGATCACCTTGGCTTA
>JBOFRL010000039.1:0-14778 GCA_051650965.1 Vibrionaceae bacterium | reverse complement strand
TAGCACCATTAAGACGGCTTCGTCTTTGAATGCCTGCGGGTAACTTTTATGTGATTTCTTCAGACTCATATCGACCTCTTAATTTATTGACCCTACTTTCTCAAAATTAAGTGTCCGATGGAATTAGACCAGAACACAGCGCTGACAGCTGCTGAAAATAGCTCGGCAAAAACTGCTTACCCACCGCTTCAATCATCTCCACAGAGACCACTTTGTCAAACTGGCCGCACAGGTCGCGATAATCGCTTTTGAGCAACGTGATGCGATCGGCAAGCCCTTGCTCGTCGATGCGCTGACGTGCAAATTGATACTGCTCATGAGAGATAGTCGTGGTTGTCACTTTGCAGCCGTAATGGGTGGCCGCGTACAGCGCAAGTCCGCCCCAGCCGGTGCCGATCTCAAGCAGATGATCACCTGGCTGTAGCGCCAAACGTTCGCAAATGGTGTGCAGTTTATGCTGCTGTGCTTGATGCAGGTTGGCGTGTAGCGAAGGGTAGATCGCGCTTGAATACTGCATCTGCTCATCTAAAAAAAGCTGGTAGAGATCGTTGCCAAGATCGTAATGCGCGGCGATGTTGGCGCGCGAGCCATTGGGCGTATTGCGATTCATCCAGTGGCGCAACTTATTGAATGGCATGCTCAGCCAGCCAAAGCGGCGCTCCAACGCGTCAAGCTGCGGCAAATTACGCGCGATCAGACGCACCACGCTGACAAGATCTGGGCTGCTCCACAGTCCTTCCACCCAGCTTTCACCAGCTGCAATGCTGCCGCCGAGCAAAATTTTTCGATAAAAACGGGGATCATGCACCACAATTTTGGCTTTCAAATCGCAAGCCGCATCGCCAAACTCGAGAGTCTCATTGCCTTCTTGCAACAGCAAAAATCCATGCTGTAACTGGTTCAAAAAACTAAAAAATGCCCGCTTGAGCTGTTTGTCGACCACTGAGGTTGTGCTTTGTTGTGCCCATTCCATGGCAATTTTCTCCGATATTAAGTTCATGCTTGCTGGTATTACGCGCGATTAGCCTTTTTGCTCAAGGAGTGCGCTTTTTCGGGTGATCAAAAATGGGCACGCGCTTGATAAAAAGACGCAGCGCTTGCCAATAGATAGTAAATAAAATTTTGCCCGTCATCACCGGCCAGCGCCACAAAGTGCGCCGCAGATGGTGGCGATCAAATGGCGCAGGCGTGAGCTTGAGCGTGGCGTCAAACAGTTTGCCCGTTTCTTGCTGCGGGTGACTCGCAATGTGGATCACCCTTTTGGGCCCGCTCGCCTGCACGTGCCAGTGATAACGCATCGCCAGCCCCATAAAAGGCGAGACGTGAAAAGCTTTGTCGTGCGGCGTTAAATTTTCTAAATCAAGCAGATAACAGTGACGCTCACGCCAAGGCGTGTTGGAAACTTCCGCAAGCAGATAGCGCGGCTTACCCTTTTGGTAGCAAAAGTAAAAATTCACCGGACTAAAATAGACGCCTAAACAGCGCACGTTGCCTAAAAACTCTACCTTTTCTTCAGGTTGCGCGCTTCCGCCAAGCTCGGCCACTTTGTCCCACACCGCTTGCTTAAGCGAACTTACACCGCTTGGCAGATAATCTTGGCGATGAAAAGAGAGCAGGCCGCGCCGCTCCACGGCAAACCAGTAACTGTCGTCAAGCTTAGCAAGCTCGTCAAGATCAATGCCCATCATAAACAAGCTGTAGTCAAAACTGTGTTTGACTGGCGCAAACCGGCGGTGATTGACTTCGCCTTGCCAGATTGCGCTTGCCAGCTCGCTCATAGCTCTCCCCCAAAACGGCGCGCCACGTCGAGCGCACTTTTCACGCCGTCTTCATGAAAACCGTTGTACCAGTACGCGCCGCAAAAATGGGTATGGCGCTGGCCGCAGATCTGCGCGCGCTGTTTTTGCGCTTGGATAGCGTGTTGATTAAAAACGGGATGATGATAGACAAAGCGCTCGAGCACGCGGCTTTCGTTGATTTGTCCTGCGCCATTGAGCGAGACACAAAAGGGCGCAGGCGACTGTAATCCTTGCAAAATGTTCATGTTATAGCTGACAAGCGGGCGCACTTTTTCATCTTCTGCCAGCTGATAATTCCAGCTCGCCCACGCTTTGCGCCGCGTCGGCAAACACTGCTCATCAAGGTGCAGCCACACGTCGTTGGCCTGATAACTCATCGCTTGCAAGATGGCGCGCTCTTGTTCGCTCGCGTCGCTTAAAAGTGCAAGCGCCTGATCGCTGTGACACGCTAAAACAACCTCGTCAAACCTTTCTGCGCCGTGCTTATGCGTGATCAGCACGCCGTTGTCGTCGCGCGCGATGGCGGAAACTGGGCAGTCAAGGCGAATGTTGTCTTGCCAGCCGGCTGTCAGCGGCGCGATATATTGCCGAGAGCCGCCTGGGATCACATACCATTGCGGGCGATTATTGATAGTCAAAAGTCCGTGATGGTCAAAAAAACGCAGGAAAAAAGCCAGCGGAAAGGCGCGCATGTCGGCAAGTGTTGACGACCAGATCGCCGCGCCCATCGGTAAAATGTAGTGGCGACAAAAATAGTCGCTAAATTGGTGCTGCGTTAAAAAATCTTCAAGCGTGAGCGAAAGCGTCTCGGCGTGCCTGTTCTCGTCAAGCCATGCCAGCGCCAAGCGATTAAAACGCACAATTTCGTAAATAAAACGATAAAAATCCGGGCGAAAAAGGTTACGGCGCTGGGCAAACAGCGTGTCGAGGTTGTGGCCGTTGTACTCAAGCCCGTCGGGACTTTTAACTGAAAAACTCATCTCAGTGGGTTTCGCTTGCAGGCCAATGCGTGCTAACAGCTTTAAAAACAAGGGGTAAGTGCGATCATTAAACACGATAAAACCGGTATCAACGGCGTATTGCTGACCTTGCTGCACCACATCGACAGTTGCGGTGTGGCCGCCAAGGCGCGGCTGCGCTTCAAAAAGCGTAATGTCGTGATGAGGACTGAGCAAAAAACCGGTGGTTAAACCTGAGATCCCCGAGCCTACGATAGCAATTTTTTTTCTCACTCTTTGTTCCTTTTGCTAAACCAAGAGAGCGCGAGTGCCAGCCAGAGCGAATGGGGTAGGGCGCCAAGTAGGCGCATCGGCCAGATCAGGCGGCGCGGAAAAGCGATTTCATGGCGGCCGGCGGTAAGTCCTTGTTGAATGCGCAGCGATGCTTGCTCGACGTCTAGCAGGCACGGCATCGCAAATGTATTTTTGTCACTGAGCGGCGTTTTGACAAAGCCGGGTTTTATCAACGTCACGCCGATCTCTTTTTCGGCAAGCTCGATGCGCAAACTGTTCGCCAAATAGTCGAGCGCCGCTTTTGAGGCGCCGTAGGCCTGCGCACGCGGCAAAGGGAGCCAAGTGACCGACGAGCTGACGATGGCTAAGCGGCCACCTTGTTTTAACAGCGGCAAAAAGGCGGCTAGCGTGTGCCCTGTGGCTATCACGTTGTTTTCTATGACGCGCGCAAAAAGGGCGCTGTCAAAGCCGTTTTCCATGTCGATGTATTCACAGTCGCCAGCGTTTAAGATCAGCAGATCAAGCGGCGGCAATTTGCTGGCCAATTGAGCCGATTTTTCCGCCACGCGTCCGTCAAGATGCAGCGGAAAAATGCCCGCCTGCGCCAAGGCTTGCAGACGTTCGTTGTTGCGTCCGCTTCCCCACACTTGCCAGCCCGCTTTTTGGTAGTCGATAGCCAGTTGTTTGCCGATCCCAGACGTTGCGCCGGTGATCAAAATGCGTTTTATCACAGAGTTAACCTTTTTTTGATGAGGCGGATCGCTGGCCCTAAAATGGGCAGCGCTTCATAAATCATGGCACCTAAATCGTAGTGATCTTGCTGCGCGACAATTTTGCCGTTCGCGCCGAAGACGAGAAAGCTGGCGCCAGCTAGCGTGCGGGGCGCGCCATTTTGCAATTTGGCGTGACGATAGTGCATTCGCCAGCGCAGGGCGGCGTGGCTGTCTTGCTGCTGGGCATGCAAGATCTCAAATTGACACGCGGCGAGGTTTTCATACATGCCGGCGAAGTAACGCTCAAGCGCGGCAAGCCCTACCACTTGATGAACAGGATCATCAAAAACAATCTGCTCGTCATAGAGATCGGCTAAGCGGTGGAGCGTGCTTTTATCAAGCTCTTGGTAAAAATGCACAAAATTTGCAACAAGCTGGCTCATGCTCGCCCTCTTCCTTAGCACAACAAATTGATTTGTCTGTGAATTTGTTTATGGTCAAGAATAGAAGGCGGATGGTTTTTTCGCAATGTGGCAGACTAGGCGCCGCTCTTCGCTCGCGGTTAAGTAGCAAAGGGCAACGGCCTGTCTTGCGTGAAAAAAAATGGCTAATTAAAACTAACGAAATTCTTCTGCAAGCACATTTTCAAGCGTAAACATGCTGGTTATTTTGTAAGCAGCTCTTGACTGTTGCGCACAGTAGCATTCAATGGCGATTCATGATCTTCAGTGCTGATTGATTTTGCGTTACTACTGACGGCGCTGATCTTGATGGTTGCAAAATGAGCTCTTTTTGTCCGATCAGCTATCGCAGGTGTGCGTAGTTTTTTTACTAAGACAGGCAAAAAAGTCAACCAGCCTTCTATTTTTACAGGCATTCCTAGCCTCAGAATTTCATCATACCTTAGCATTTCCTACACCTCCCCTAACCATTTATAATGCCCACAGATGCATAGGTGTGTCTAGTTTAATTTATTTTATGTAAATAATTTGATACACACTAACTTCATATGATGGCATTATCTCAGCTCGGAATGTTGAGCTGATAACTAGAACATAATGCGCACTTAAACATGTTTATTTAAAATAAATAGCAATAAATGCTGTTCAAGTGCAAATTTACGATACTTTGCTTCAGGGTGGGTATCAGTCTTGTATCGATGTGATGGAATTTTAAAATGAAAAAAATTGCCGTTTTTTTAGCACTATCTCTTAGCACTGGCGTATATGCATCAGAGCAAGTAATGCAACTCGATTTTGACGCCGATTCGTTGCCAGATTGTAGCCAGCTTAGTGAAGAAGTTATTCTTGGAAACGAGGCTTACACATGCGTGAGCAAGCGCAATATCAGCGATGAAGAGCTAGTCAAAGAGCATCTTTTCGACTATGAAGTTGCAGCAGTTTCTGAAAGAACACAATACATAAGCCCGAATCAATTGCAGACACAATTAACATTGAATAATAAAGGTGCCTACAATGCTCGAATGATTGTCACCCATTATCAGATTAATCCGATAGACGGCACTTGGAATCGATTCGAAAACACAACGAAGTCAATTCCTGTAGGCACTAAAACGAGCGTAACTGTAGCCGGCAACACTGTCTCTGCAGAGGTTAAGATCCAAAGACACAGCGCGATCCGATGGGAAACGATTGTCAACGACAATGTCACTCCAGACGAAAACCGATGGGTAGCCAATGACAACTCAAAAAACATAGTGCAGTGGGATGTTTGGGGCACTATCTTCAACTCACCACATAAAAAGGTACAGCCAGCAGGAACCTATGATTACTATCAATAAGATGATGCAAGGCTGAGCAATAATCAGCGCCACTCAGACTTAGAAAAAGTAGTCATCAGCGTGTTTCAAGTGACTATCGATGCGGTAGTCACTGTATGAGCCAAAGCTGCCTCTTTACACAAATCCTCCGAAAATTTGGGGGATTTTTTCAATTCGCACAGACGTTGTGCTCTGAGCTAAAAAAATAAACTCAAGCACACAACATAAGTTTTTTTGAGCTCGCCATGGTGATCAACTATTAAATGCTGTTTAAAGCAGAAAAACAGCACATGATACTTTTTCCTTGTTTATGGCAAAGAGCCGTTCTCGACTTTGTGCTAATTAAAGCTAGCGAAACTCTTCTGCCAGCACATTTTCAAGCGTAAACATGCTTGGTTCTTTTATAAGCAGATCTTAACTGTTGCGCACAGTAGCATTCAATGGCGATTCACTCTCTTCAGTGCTGATTGATTTTGCTGTTACTACTGACGGCGTTGATCTTGATGGTTGCAAAATGAGCTCTTTTTGTCCGATCAGCTATCGCAGGTGTGCTCAGTTTTTTTACTAAGATAGGCAAAAGGATAAAAAATTTAGTCAATCAGCCCTCTATATTTGCCTGTCTCTTGATCACATTTTATAGATCAAGAGACAGATGAGGACGGGGGTTTACGGCGTAAGTCGCGATAGTGGCTTAATCTGGAGCTGATTGACTCTCAACATATGCTTTTAATGTCTCAATTGTCGCTCCGCCAGCAGTGCAGGCGAAGTATGAGCGTGACCACAAGGCTGCGTTTTTATTCTGCCTTGTCAGGTGGGGGTTTTGCAGTCGTAACATTTTGGACGAAACAGCCTTTAAATTGTTCACCATTACGCTGATTGATAATTTCGGAGGGTATGAGACTAACAAATGCACATGATCTTGCTCACCGTCCATTTCAATCAGATCGCACTCCAGTTTCACACAGGCTGATCCTGCGCCTCTCTCAATTGCTCGAGCATCACCCCGCTAAAAATCTTTCTTCGATATTTTGTTGTGAACACCAAGTGGACGACTAACTTGCTCACACTGTGTCTTTTGCGAAGGTAGTTTTGAAGTAATTCTTTGCCATGCGCACTCACTTTACATGTCCACATTGAAGCAATAATATAACCGAATTATACAGATGAGCACTGAAATGTTAAGAGCGACAAAGGTACGCATTTACCCAACACAAGAGCAGGCTGAGTTTTTAATGGCTCAGTTTGGCGCGGTGCGGCTCGCGTACAACAAGGTGCTGTGTTTAAAGTCTCATATGTACCGCAAGCACGGGGTTACGCTGAACCCCAAAAAAGACATAAAACCACTGCTTGCCGTTGCCAAGAAATCACGAAAATACCACTGGTTGAAACAATATGATTCAATCGCCTTACAGCAGGCGGTGATCAATCTTCATCAAGCCTTTGACAACTTCTTTAACCCAAAGTTAAAAGCCAAATTCCCGCAATTTAAACGCAAGCATGGCAAGCAGTCGAGTTACCACTGTGTGGGGGTAAAAGTGCTGGCTGGTGCAGTGAAGCTGCCCAAGATACAGCCTGTAAAGGCAAATATTCATCGCGAAATTACTGGCACAGTCAAAAGCATTACTGTCAGTTTGAGTAAAACTGGCAAGTTTTACGCATCAATTCTTGTTGATGATGGAGTCGAAGCCCCCTCTTTACTTCACACTGTAAGCAAGGTGACAGGTGTCGATCTGGGTCTGTCCCACTTCGCCATCGAATCAAGCGGCAGAAAGACTGCTAACCCCCGATTTGTAAAGCGTGCTGAGAAAAACCTCAGACGTAAGCAGCGTCAGTTGTCCCGCAAGACTAAAGGCAGCGCTAACCGAGCAAAGGCTCGATTGTTAGTTGCTAAATGCCATGAAAAAGTAGCGAATGCTCGTGCTGATTTTCAACACAAACTCTCTCGAACTCTCGTTGACGAAAACCAAGCGGTGATAGTTGAGACATTGAAGTCGGCGAATATGATGAAAAACCGTAAGCTGGCAAAACAGATAGCCGATGCCTCATGGCATAGTTTTGTCATTAAGCTGGAATATAAAGCCAAAGAGCGAGGCAAGCATCTCGTTAAGCTTGATCAGTGGTATGCCAGTTCTAAAACCTGCCATTGTTGCGGCAAAAAAATGGACGAAATGCCCTTGTCTGTTCGCAAGTGGGATTGTCCTTCATGCGGAGCGGCGGATATCGATCGCGATTTAAATGCCGCCCTCAATATCCGTGATAAAGGCATTCTGGAATTAAAGGCGGCTGGACGGTCGTCTCTGCTTATGGAAGCTGCGTAAGCCTCGATACTATCGAGCAACGGCTAATGAAGTAAGAAGCATCGCCTGATAGGGCGGTGAGAAGTCATCCACTTTACTTTGCTGTTGCAAAGGCGGCAGCGCAACTTGCAACGTTGCCACATGAGAAAGGCCGCTGCTGGGAGGCTGTAAAAAATCGCGCAGCTCATTCGTCATTTTCAGCTAAAGAGGCTAAGCTCGCCGCCGCTGTTTGTGTCGGGTTGGGTGGTTGCAAAATGGCCTCTTTCGCGCCGTGGCACAGTTTTGTTTTCGCAGAATTTTGCCCAGAGGCAAGACGGCGAAAAATCTTATAGTTATGAGGCGATTGTACTAAAGAGTGTTTTCGTAAACGAGAAGGTTAATAATATTTCACAAGTCCCTGCTGCAACTATAAGCAAGCTGGAGCAGTTGTTGCATTATATCTGTTATTTATCAAATAAATAGATAGAATACGCGCGCCAGTATACGCGAACAAAGAGGACTCCGTTATGAGCACCACTCCTAAGTTGGGTGCAGCTGCGATCATTATTTTACTTTGCGGCTGTAACCCCAATGAAGCTCAATCTCCCGGCGATATCCAGCTGCGCCTGATTGAAACCTCCGATATTCACTCTAATCTTTTGGGCTTTGACTATTACAAGAATAAAGCCATCACTACCCACGGGCTTTCACGCACCGCCGTTTTGATCCACAAGGCGCGCGAAGAGAATGGCAACACAATTTTGGTGGATAACGGTGATCTTATCCAAGGTTCGCCGCTGGCCGATTATGTCCACGAAAAGCATATTAAGGAAGAGTGGCTCAACACGCAGGCGCATCCTGCTATCAAAGCGCTCAACACGTTAAAATATGACGTGGGCAATCTTGGTAATCACGAATTTAACTACGGTCTGGATTTTTTAGCGACCACGCTACAACAAGCTGATTTTCCTTATGTTAATGCGAACGTTTTTGAGCCGGATGCCTTTAAGCGCGATGCGAGCGGCGCTATCGACTGGAGCAAGCAAAAATTCACCCCTTACGTGATCCTTGAGCGCCAAGTTAAAGATGTAAAAGGGGCGCTGCAGACTATCAAAGTGGGCGTGCTGGGCCTAACACCGCCGCAGATCATGCAGTGGGATAAGCGCAATTTAGAAGGCAAAGTGGTTGCCGCCGACATGGTGGAAACTGCGCAGCATTATGTGCCTGAGATCAAGGCAAAAGGCGCAGATGTCGTGGTTGTGGTGGCGCATACCGGCATTATCGGTGGCGAACATCAGCCGATGATGGAAAACGCGGCGCTGCCTATTGCCAAAGTGGCTGGCATTGACGCGCTGCTGCTCGGTCACGCGCATAAAACTTTCCCTGGCGGCTACCCAAATATCACCGATGTGGATAACGAAAAAGGGACGCTGGCTGGTGTGCCTACGGTGATGCCTGGCGTGTGGGGCAATCAGCTTGGCGTGGTTGATCTGACTTTGTCGTGGCGCGAAGGCCGCTGGCAGGTGGTGTCTGGCCGTGCAGAGCTGCGCGAAATCGATAGCAGCCCAACAAGCGTGGAAGATCCGGCGGTTGTGGCGGCGACGAAAGAGGTGCACGAGCACGCCAACGCGTGGCTTGATGAGCGTTTAAGTGCGATCAGCGCGCCAATTCACAGTTTTTTTGCGCTGGTGCAAGACGATCCGTCAATCGAAATCATCAACGATGCACAGCGCTGGTACGCTGAAACGCTGCAAAAAGATGGCGTACTGACCAAACAGTGGCCGGTGCTTTCTGCGGCAGCGCCGTTCCGCGGCGGGCGCAACGGTTTTGCCGATTTCACTTATGTGCCAAAAGGCGACATTTCGCTGCGCAATGTTGCTGATCTGTATGTGTTTTCTAATACGTTGCAGGTTGTTGAGATCAATGGCGCAACGCTAAAAGAGTGGCTTGAAATGAGCGCCACGATGTTCAATCAGATCGATGTGAAAAATACCCAGCCGCAGTGGCTTGTCAGCAGCAATTTTGCGCCTTACAACTTCGACATGATTGATGGCGTTAACTATCAAATTGATATTACTAAGCCTGCGCGCTACAACGAAAAAGGCGAGAAGATCAGTGAAGAGCATCGGATCACGAATTTGAGCTTTAACGGCCATCAAGTGTCGCCTGAGCAGATGTTTTATGTGGTGACCAACAACTACCGCGCTAATGGCGGCGGCAGTTTCCCTGGGATCAACAAGTCTGTGATCGTGCATGAAGATGCGCTGGAGAATCGCGAAGTGCTGACGCAATATCTCAAAATCCTCGATGAACGTTTCCCCGAAGGTTTTGAGCCAAAAGCGGACAATAATTGGCAGTTTAGCGCGCTACCGAGCACGTTGCAGCTGCGTTTTTATGGCTCGCCACTGGAGGCTGCTAAGCAGCAGGTAGGGAATAAATTTAGCTACATCGAAACACTGCCTGAAAACAGCAAAACGCGTCCAGGATTTGCTGTGTATCAGCTCAATCCTGCGCAGTAATTGCGTAGTTAGCTGAATTTGCTAGATATTTTCCACAAATCCTCCGCTTTTGAGCGGGGGATTTTTTATTGATTTGAGATCGCACCTGCATTTATGGGGCGAAAAAATTCTACATTTAACATCAGTTAATTTGAAGGGGGATTACTCTCATTTTTTTGGGTGAATTTAATTGGTGACGCCGTTGTTGGTGGCGTTTCTTCTTCATCATATCTGGCACTGATATCATCTAAATCAAAAGTAATCGCTTTAGTAAGTAGGTGCTTTAAGTCTAGAGACTGACCATTCACCTGCACAGTGTCATTGAATGCTGAGTTGTATTGACCTTGATCATCGAGAATCTTTTCTAAATAAATGTTTATCGGAGTGCTGATAATATTTTTACCGGATAATTGCTGCGTTGTAGGCATTTTTAGTACAACATTTGTTATGCCGTATTGTGTGTAATTTACGATAAAAGGCGGCATTGCCTGTGAATCATCAATTATAAAATTGAGCGGTTGGATTTCATAATCATCCAGATCTAGAGGCATGGCCAAAGTCACTTCATCTAAACGCTTCTGCATTAATGGCGAAATGTTTAAACGTGTAGCATGTTTATCATTAGCTGTCAGCGCTGGCATTAGCACTAATTTATTGCCATTAATAAATGGTAAGGCTTTAGTACTATTTTGTGTAGCACTTGATGCAACACCTAAATATAATTCATCTTCATTTTTCGCTAAGAATGAATATTCTAAAGCAGTTGCAATATGACAGCCTACCTCTGATTGAGCCTCTTCTATTTCAAGTAGCATCCGATTGCTTGTGTCTTGTACAACAACAGTTGTGCCGTTATTAGCCATTTTCTGTTCGTTAACAATGAGATGTTCTTGACTAAATGCAGTGCGATTACCATTTTTCGGATAAGCATCAGGGATAAATAATACTTTTTGGCTACGACTATTAACATATATACCTTTTTTACTTAACTTCTCGTCAGGTTGCTGCATTTTAAAATAAGTTAAAGGCGTTTTACCAAATTGCTCTGTTAGCGTTCTAAATGTATTTATAATATCAGTGCTATTTCTAATGCCGCGGTCAGTTAAATAAGTATCATTGATCCCCAATAAATTAGGATTTTCAAGTTCGCTGTCGAGGGTGAAAGCTACACCTTCAGTAGTATGAACAACGAATCTATCTTGAGTTGAGCTTTCAAATATTCCTCTAAGTGGTACAGACGGCAATATTCTTTTAGCATCCACTTTGGGAGTATAAAGTTTTCCAGTGCTTTTTTTCCAGCTTTGATCAATAAATGATAATGGTTCATCTTTTAATAATCCCCTTGAATATATTTCAATTTGATCGCCACTAATTAATTTAACTGAAACAACAATACCCTTGTTTTGAGGAATAGCAATGATGGTTTCTTCTTTTGGCACAATTGCCAATTTCATCTCATCGTTGTCATTCACCATCACCAAATTTTGGCCATTAATTTCACCATTAACATCAATCGCATCATCTTGTAATTTCATGTATAAAGGCACATTTTCCATTTTAGGTGCTTTATTTAATGCCTGCTGCGTTGCTGACGACTCTGTCGATTGCGTTGCTGACGGTTCTGTTGACTGCGCTGTTGGCGGCTCTGAAGATGGCGTTGGTGTGTTTTCCTGCATGTTAATCCAATAAATTTCTTGCGCCTTACGATGAATATAATCAAACACTGTTTCGGTGCTATTGTATTCTTTCACTTCACGGATTGAGGTTGTTAAAGTTGGCACCACGGCAACTAATCGCCCAGAAGAGACTCTTGAGGCAGGCGGCGAGATATGGATAGCACCGCAGCTATAACTTTCTGAGCCGCCACTCCAGCTCACTTTTTGCGGAATAGCATTTTCTGGGCATTTTTTAACATCATTTTTATCCCAATAACGAATTTCAGTTTCTCCATATTGCTTAACCAATATTTTCGTTTGCTCATCAAAGAAGTTAAACACAAACGCTTCGCCATGAGAAAAATAAGGCTGTATATCAGGTGGTAAATCAGCGAGTTTAGTTTTAGTTAAACCGATAAATGCCATGCGGTTAAATACGGCTTTCAAATCATCAGGCGCGCTACTTCGCCAAATTTTAGGGATTATAATCCCCCCATTTTTTTTAGTTATAAAATGATCTTTATTTACACTATCTTCTTTTAAAAACCAGCCAGTAGATTGGAACAATTCATTTGTTGTTTTCTTTTCTTCTTTTGCTTTTTCTGTATGATAGTTATTTTTTAAGTTAAAATGGTTGATTCTAAATCCATTATGAATAAGATTAGGGATCGCATTATTTAAAAATCGGATCTCTTGCACTAGCTTTTCAACAGAATCATTAAGTCTGTCAAGAGGGAAATTAGATAAATTATCTAATATTAAAATTGCATCGTTATTTATTTTTAAATTTTTCTCAAACTTAAGTGATGCTGTAAATGTAATACTTTCGTTCATCTGATAAATATTTGTGCTGATATTTATTTTAACGGGTCTTCTGACTCCCATTCCCACAGTGTAAAGTCTTAGTACAATTTTATCCAAATCTGTTTCAGCTTCAGGAGAGATGATTAACTGGTTGTATTTAGAATTCATTTCCCCCTTAATAGTGCTAGAAGAAGATTTAATTTTTAATTGACTAAAATTTAATAAAAGATTAATACTTCCCGTTGTTGCGCCTTGCTCCTTAATATTAAGAGCAGTTCCCCCATGTAAATAAATATATTGATCACCATCGCCGATTAAATCTATATCATAAGGAGGGAGAGCGCTTTGCACGTTGCTACTTTTAACTTCAAATGGGCGAGTGCTATTCCTGGCAGTGTAAGAAACTTTATTTTTAGTGTATGGCTCTTGTTTGTATTTGTATAAACGGGCTGCCATAGCATCATGCTGAAAATGATAAATGATTGGTGTTTTGCCACCGGAGTACAAGAGATACTTTGAATTTAATAAATCCAAATTCACATGAGTTGGGTTATTAAAACATTCTTTCTGTAGCGCTGATTGTTGCCATTCAGAGCGCTCCTGTAAATCTGTCGACCACCATACTTTTCTTCTTAAATAACAAAACTTTTCTCCTGAGTAAAAATCATGGGAGCTATCTTCGGCTGTGGAATATTTATTGAAAACATAATTATTTGTTCGCATTTTCCACCTGTTATTATTTTTGCCCGAACAAGCGTCGAGTTTTTTTGCCAACGGGGTATTTTGAGGATCGTACGTATATCCCCCGACATCAGTTTGAGTGCATTTAGGATTAAAATATGTTGGCCGCTGTGGATGGCCATTAATCATAACATGCCGAGTTGTTCCTGCAGCAAGAGCAGGAAAGTCGTGGAAAAGAAAACTATCTTCAGAGCTTGGAAATAAACATTGAGCAATGCCCCCATCTTCTATGTGCTTTTGCTTAATTTGAGAACGGTCTAATTTATCACAGTCATTTACACGCCTCACAGAAGAAAAAAGATCATTGCCTGGCCCAGCACTTGGAGTGAATATTTTAGGGTAAGCATTAAGCCAATGTTGGTTGTCTCTCGATAACCCATTAACTCCTTTATTATATGTAGAACTAATGTGTTGCAAATTGGTTACTAAATTAGAGTAGCCTTCTAGGGTAAGAGAGCTGTAAGGATGGGGCGGATTTTCGGGGTTTGAAGGCTCTGCAACCTTCAAAATAGAGCCAGAAGCCAAGTCTATCTTGGATACAAAAGATTGCAAAAAACTTGTTGCAAAGGGCTTACTGTGCTTAAACATTACAATACTATCTTTAGATATCGTGAGATCGATGTAAGGCATGTTAGGGTTAACGATGGTCATACTTTGTGAACTTTCATCAAACAAATAGTTTGGATTTTTAAGAAGTTCTAAAATTTCAGCTAATTCTTTTTCGAACTGCTCAAATGATGAATCGGCAAGATCTTGAGCTAGGAGGCGGTTTTGGATCTCGCCTTGAATGTAGTTGATTAAAAAACCTACGATCATAAACAGCGGCGCAGCAAGAGGAAAGGCTGCACAAATCACCATTGATGCAATGGTAAGAGACGTTTGTAGTACTGCGCACGTTAGGCTAAGCGTTGCCATCTTCTTTTCAATATCCGTAGCTGCAACGCTAAATGAATAAGAATGCAAGCCAATTTCAACTAGATTCACCGCAAGAGATACCCCCATAGAGGCATAGGAGCCAACTCTAGCGGCGGTTGACAATGCTTTGACAGGTGCCGCAATGGTTTTAACTGCCCAGTTAACCGCCCCTAAGGCGTTGCCAATATTATCGACAGCCAAATCAACCATTTTAAGAGAAAAACTCGATGGCAAGGAATTTGAATCATCACCAAAGGGTTAGGGTGGATCGGAGCGCTTAACCGGCAAATGTGATGAAAAAAATGAGTCATACAAACGGCAACAGCGCTAAATGCTAATAATTCACCAAGATGATTAATTGCTCG
>JBOFRL010000038.1:0-40208 GCA_051650965.1 Vibrionaceae bacterium | reverse complement strand
CACCTAATTTAGTCATACGACTGCGGAGCGGTAGTTCAGTTGGTTAGAATACCGGCCTGTCACGCCGGGGGTCGCGGGTTCGAGCCCCGTCCGCTCCGCCACTTTTTAAAACCCAGCCTTAGGCTGGGTTTTTTCTTTTCTAAATTCATCGACTCCTCATTATTTTTTCTGCGGTTACTTTGTGCCGCATTACCGTAAGCGTCTAGCAAATCACACTTTGTGCAAAATTCCATTATAGGAAACGCTCTGCATCAGGCGCAGCTTGGAACATTTCATTTAAGCACGCGACCAAATTGTCGTATGGGATTAAGTTATTAGCTTTGGCTGTGTCAACCAAGCTATAAAGGATGGCGCTGCAGCGGCGCCGCGCTCTGTGTTGTTAAACAGCCATGCGCCATCACGAACAGCTTCACCGCTCCTCTGCGCGATTGTTATCAATTTGCAAATAGCCGTTATCTACGTAGCGAGTGAGTTTATCCCATTGATTATACGTATAATTTATCGCATCTTTCAATTTAGCATTGTCTATCACTTGCTCTTGATTTTGTTCCAACCATTTGCGCAGCTTTTGCAAAATTGGCAGGCTATCTTTTTCACGGCAAGGTCATTATCAATATATTGAACTTTTACTAAAGCGATGAGCTGATCGTCAATTGGCGATCACCTACTCGGTCACCTTGGCGCGCCAGACTTTTTTGCAACATTTTGCCACCATTTCCGATCCGCATATCGAACGTTGTAAAAACACAACCGGCTAGACATTTTATTTTTGGTGATAAGCGCGGTAATCTCCAGCAGCGAAGGCTGGGAGGACATTAAGCAATTTGGCCATATTAAGCTCGACTGACTGCGCCAATATCGCCCTTTTGAGGCAGGGATTCCCTGCCACGACACCATTGCACGGGTTATGTGCTGCCTAAAATCTGCTGAAATCGAAAAGGCATTTCAAGCATGGATTTCCTCGTGATTGCAGAAACTGGCTGCGATGTGATTGCGCTTGACGGCAAAACAGCGTTTCACCAAAGGCAGAAAAAATGCGCTGCATACGGTCAGTGCGTGAGCTGCCTGCCATCGCTCAACCCGTTTGGAATCTGGAATTAAAATGCGATAGCCGTGGCTCATGAGTATAAAATGCGCTAGTTGTGACATACATACCCCGCAAGCATCAACTTAAAATAGTTAACAGCTCGAGGAAGTCGTGGCATTCTTACTTACAAATTTTTTATCGATTCAGCGCTCATGACCACTAGCACAGACAACCCACTGATCTTAGTTGACGGCTCCTCTTACCTTTACCGCGCTTTTCACGTTGCGCCGCCATTTACCAACGCACAGGGCGAACCTACCGGCGCGGTGTATGTTGTTATCAATATGCTGCGAAGTTTAATTAACCAATATCCGACTTCTGATATTGCGGTGATCTTTGACGCGAAGGGCAAAAATTTCCGTCATGCGCTTTTTGCTGACTATAAAGCGCACCGCCCTTCGATGCCTGACGAGCTGCGAGTGCAAATTGAGCCGCTGCACCAAATTATCACTGCGATGGGATTGACGCTGCTTGCGATAGATGGCGTGGAAGCTGACGATGTCATTGGCACACTTGCAGAGCAAGCAAGCGGCGCAGAGTTACCGGTCTTGATCAGCACCGGCGACAAAGACATGGCGCAGCTTGTAAACAGTCATGTGCGCCTCATCGATACCATGAAAAACGCACTGCTAGATGAAGCAGGCGTTGTAGAAAAATACGGCTTTGCAGTAAAGCACTTTGTTGATTACTTAGCACTGATCGGCGACACCTCGGACAACATTCCTGGCGTTGCAGGCATTGGTCCAAAAACAGCGGTTACACTGATCAATCAATTTGGTAGCCTTGATAACATTTATGCCAACTTAGATGTAGTCGCGACGCTTGCAGGGTTGCGTGGCGCCAAAAGTGTGCACGCAAAACTATTAGCCAACAAAGAGATGGCTTACCTTTCGCAACAACTTGCGACCATCAAGCTCGATTGCGATCTCCCAATTGCAGCTCCACAGATAAAAAATCGCGCCGCTGATCATGAGCAGTTAATTGCTCTTTTTAGCCAGCTTAATTTTAAGCGTTGGCTCGATGAAGCGAAAAATGGCTGCGCAGGCGTACAAGCTGTAGCACAAAAACAACTTGAGAAAATGCAATCCGACTTGTTCGAAAGTGTACCTTTCGACTTAGCGCAAACGCAAACGCAAACGCAAATTGATCGTAGCCGCTACAGCACAATTTTCACCCTTGAAGAATTAGACTGCTGGATAAACAAACTTGAGTCTGCTGCTTTAGTTGCCTTTGATACCGAAACCGACAGCCTTGATTACATGCAAGCTAATTTGGTAGGGATGTCATTTGCGATAAGCGAACACGACGTCGCTTACCTGCCTTTAGCGCATGACTATATCGGCGCGCCAGCGCAGCTTGATCGCGAGCTGGTATTAAGCAAGCTACGTCACTGGCTAGAAGATCCAACCAAGCTAAAAGTCGGGCAAAATTTAAAATATGACGCCAGCGTATTAGCGCGTTACGAAATAACGCTCAATGGCATTACTTTTGACACCATGCTCGAGTCTTACGTCCTAAATAGCGTGGCAGGCCGTCACGATATGGAAAGTCTTGCACAGCGCTATTTGCAACATGAGTGCATCAGTTTTGAGGCGATTGCCGGCAAAGGGAAAAAGCAACTGACTTTCAATCAAATCGAAATAGAAGCCGCGACAGCTTATGCAGGTGAAGATGCGGACGTTACGCTGCGTCTTCATCAAAAATTGTCTACGCTTTTGACCCAAACGCCGTCGCAACTTGCGGTGCTCACACAAATTGAAATGCGGCTGGTGCCAATTTTGTCGCGTATGGAGCGCGGAGGCGTGCTCATTGATAGCCATATGTTGGGCGAGCAGTCCGCGCAACTAGCCACAAGGCTAGCGCAGCTTGAGCAAGAAGCTTTTAAGCTTGCTGGTGAAACTTTCAATTTAAATTCACCGCTGCAGCTGCAAACAATTTTATTTGAAAAAATGCAGCTACCGGTTTTGAAAAAAACACCGTCCGGCAAACCATCCACTGACGAGTCGGTGCTGCAAGAGCTCGCGCTTGATTTCCCTTTACCTGCACGCCTTTTAGAATACCGCAGTCTGGCTAAGCTCAAATCTACTTACACCGACAAACTTCCAGTGATGGTAAATCCTGTGACACAGCGCGTGCACACCTCTTATCATCAAGCACTCGCCGTGACAGGGCGCTTGTCGTCAAGCGAACCTAACTTGCAAAACATCCCCATTCGCACCAGTGAAGGACGCCGCATTCGCGAAGCATTTATTGCCGCACCGGGCTGCAGCATTTTGGCGGTCGATTATTCGCAAATTGAACTGCGGATCATGGCGCACCTTTCGCAAGACAGCTCTCTTATCAACGCGTTTTTGCAAGGGCAAGATGTTCACAGCGCCACCGCAAGCGAAATCATGGGGCTGCCTATTGAGGAAGTGACTCGCGACATGCGGCGTAACGCGAAAGCGATCAATTTTGGCCTGATCTATGGCATGAGCGCTTTTGGTCTAGCCAAACAGCTCGGCATTGAACGCACACAAGCGCAGCAATACATCACGCGCTATTTTGAGCGCTATCCTGGCGTTTTACATTACATGGAAAGAACTCGCCAGCAGGCAAGTGAGCTCGGTTTTGTTGAGACTATTTTTGGCCGCAGACTCTATTTGCCGGACATCAAATCAAGCAATGGACTGCGCCGCAAAGGAGCTGAGCGCGCAGCAATTAACGCGCCGATGCAAGGAACGGCGGCTGACATTATCAAAAGAGCGATGATTCTGGTCGATGAATGGCTACAAAGCCAGCCAAAAGGTACGGCGATGATGCTCATGCAGGTGCACGACGAATTGGTTTTTGAAGTGCCTGATGCGCACTTAGAGATGGTCAGTGCAAAAGTGTGTGAGCTGATGAGCCAAGCCGCGACGTTAGCCGTGCCGCTGGTTGTAAGCGCAGGCCATGGTAAAAACTGGCAACAAGCGCATTAAGTTCAAACTGTTCCCAGATAGCAACGGCAGCCTTATTTTGCAATAAGGCTGCCTTGTGCCAGATGACCGCTTCATCATCGCTATAATTTGACCCAAGCGGACAGCCTTTACCTTCTACAAATTAAGCCTCAGATCGAAACCAAACTAAAACTATTCGACGTTTTGGATCTGCTCACGCATCTGCTCTATCAGCACTTTTAACTCAACAACAGCCGCTGTAATTTCAGGGTCGATAGATTTTGAGCCAAGCGTGTTCGTTTCGCGATTAAACTCTTGCATCATAAAATCAAGTTTGCGACCACACACGCCGCCCTTTTGCAAAATATTTCGCGTCTCAGCAACATGCAAGCTCAGCCGATCGAGCTCCTCAGCCACATCGGATTTTTGCGCTAAGAGGACCAGCTCTTGCTCTAGCCGTTGTGGCTCAAGCTCAATTTGCGCTTCAGCAAACTTGCTCAACAAACGTGTACGCTGCCACTGCAAGATTTGCGGCATCTTGTCGCGCACGACTATGATCTGCGCATCGATTGCAGCTAAGCGCTGCTCAAGTAAGTCACTGATCACTTTGCCTTCGCGCGTGCGCGCTGCGATAAACTCAAGCAGGCAAGCGTCAAAACTTGCCAGCAGCTTGGCGCTTATCGCATCCACATCTTGCTCAGGAACCTGCATCACGCCAGGCCAGTTCATCACTTGCAGCGGATTGATGCGGGACGTGTCACCGCTTAACGCCATGATAGATTGCGCCACATCTACCACCTGTTTAGCGAGCTGCATATTCACTTTTAGCTCACTTGCGGCGTCATTGTTAGCATCGAAGCGCAGCTGGCACTCCACTTTGCCGCGCGCCAATTTTTTACGGCAACGTTCGCGAATGATCGGCTCAAGACCACGGAAAGCCTCCGGCAGACGCACATAATTTTCTAGATAACGCTGATTCACTGAGCGAATTTCCCAGCAAGCGCTTCCCCACACATCTTTGCATTCGCCGCGCGCATAGCCGGTCATACTAAAAATCATAATTTTTGTCCCGTAATCATTTTGGCCAATTATACCCAATCGGCAAAGATCATGGCAGCGTAAAACGCCGCGCGCGGCAAGCTTTGCCCGAAATGACAGCCTCTCGCGGTTCCTGTTGCAAGCTGATCTGTATATAATCGTGCAATTTTGTTGCAAACCAAAGGTAACGCCATGCGCCCAAGCCAAAGAGAAGCCAACCAGATCCGCCCAGTCACCATCACTCGCCATTTTAACGCATACGCCGAAGGCTCGGTTTTAGTCGAATTTGGTAATACCAAAGTTATCTGCACCGCAAGCGTTGAAGACGGCGTGCCACGCTTTTTAAAAGGGCAAGGACAAGGCTGGATCACAGCTGAATATGGCATGTTACCGCGCGCGACACACACACGAAACCGCCGTGAAGCCGCTTGTGGCAAGCAGAGCGGACGCACCATGGAAATTCAGCGCCTTATCGCAAGAAGCCTGCGCGCCGCCGTTGATCTAAAAGCGCTAGGCGAAGTCACAATCACGATTGACTGCGATGTTATTCAGGCTGACGGAGGCACACGTACCGCCGCCATTAGCGGTGCAAGCGTCGCGCTCGCTGACGCACTGCAAAGCCTAAAAAACCAAGGCAAGTTGACGACCGATCCGATGCGCGGCCACGTCGCTGCAATCTCTGTCGGCATTTTCCAAGGCAATGCAATTTGCGATCTCGAGTACAGTGAAGACTCTCAAGCCGATACCGACATGAACATCGTCATGCTCGAAGATGGCCGCATGATCGAAGTTCAGGGCACAGCAGAAGCGGCGCCATTTAGCACAGAAGAGCTAAACACCATGCTCGCACTGGCGCGCAAAGGGATCGAAGATATTGTTGCCATTCAAAAAGCGGCATTAGCAAGCGAGGTGAAAAAATGAAGCACTACCAAAAAGAGTTTATTGAATTTGCGCTCAGCCACAACGTGCTGCAATTTGGCAAATTCACATTAAAATCAGGCCGTCCTAGCCCCTATTTTTTTAACACAGGCCTTTTTAATAGCGGGAAAAGTCTTGCTAAGTTGGGCGAATTTTACGCCGCAGCGATTATGGACGCAGGCTTGCCGTTTGATCTTTTGTTTGGCCCCGCTTACAAAGGTATCCCCATCGCAAGCGCAACCGCCGTCGCTTTAGCAACGCAGCATGACTGCGATAAGCCTTACTGTTTTAATCGCAAAGAAGCAAAAACGCATGGCGAGAATGGCATTTTGGTTGGCAGCGCGTTAAGCGGCCGCGTTCTACTCGTCGACGACGTGATCACAGCCGGAACTGCCATTCGCGAATCCATGACGCTGATCCAAGCCCATCAAGCAACACTGGCAGGTGTCGTTGTTGCTATTGATAGGCAAGAAAAAGGAACCAGCGGGCTTTCTGCTATTCAAGAGATTGAGCGCGACTTTAACTGCCCTGTGATCTCAATAATCAATTTAGATATTTTGATCAGCTATTTACAGCAACACGACAAATGCGCTGACGATACGCTGCAGCTGATGTTAGCTCATCAAGAACAATACGGCGCGCCTCGTCAGTAATTCTCGTCGTAGCGCTCCGCAAGTTTAAATTATCAGCTGCGTGTTTTTGCTTAACTTGCAACTTCTGCGCACTGATTGTTAGCCATATGACTTGCGGTCGCGCAAAGTTGCTCGCTTAAAAATGCCCAATATTGGTCAAAATCAGCTGAGATTGGATGGGTAAAATTCGAGCGCACAAAACGGCTGTAGCTGCCTTCAATATGGCAAATGAGTTGCGCGGCCAGCACATTTTCATGCACTGCTAAACTTTTACCTTCGCGCAGTCGCCCCTCTTTTAACACTTGGCGCAGTTGCGTCTCGATTTTGGCCAGCAATAAATTGATCCGCTCTTGCAGTTTATCGTGCTCAAAAACCAAAGCGTGACCGGTCATGATGCGTGATAACCCGCGATTATGCTCACCAAAGCCCAATAATAAACGTAAAATAAGGCGCAGCCGCTCAAATGTATCTTTTTCTTCTGCTTGGATCAGGTTGATCCGGCTTAATAAAGACTCTTCGATAAATTGAATTAACCCTTCGAACATACTCGCTTTACTGGGGAAATGGCGATACAACGCCGCTTCTGACACACCCACTTGCGAAGCAAGCTTAGCGGTCGTGATCCGCTGCGAACCGTCGCTTGATTCGAGCATTTGGGCAAGAGCTTGCAAAATCTCATCGCGTCGATGTTGTTTTTTTGCGCCTGTCATCAAAACGTCCTTGGTTAAAATCTGATCGTATTGGCTGGAGTTGCCTATCTTATCGCGCTGATTTTGTAATGAAAAGATGCGCGTAAGTGAGCCGACACGCACAAGTGCATTGACATCACTCAGATAGGGAGCGACTTAACAAAAAAGAATAAAAAAAGACAAGGAAAAAGCCTTGTCTTTTGCAAATTACGAATATTTTATTTTGCCGCAGGATCTTTCATGTAATGGAAAAATTGGCTGCTTGGGTCGACAACTAAGAGATCTGATTTATTGCTAAAGCTTTTCTTATAAGCCTGCAATGAACGCAAAAACTTATAAAAATCAGGATCTTTGTTAAAAGCTGTTGCAAAAATTTTCGCAACTTGTGCATCTGCCTCACCGCGTGTTACACGTGCACTTTTTTCAGCTTGCGCTAATAAAGTTGCCACTTCAAGCTCAGCTTGTGCGCGAATAACTTCAGCTTTTTCATGACCTTGCGAACGATGACGGCGCGCAACGGTTTCTCGCTCCGCACGCATACGCTGATAAATCGACTCGCTGATCTCATCAGGCAAATTGATTTTTTTGATCCGCAAATCGATGACGTCAATGCCAAGATCTTTAGCGCTCAACTGTGCCTGTGTCAGCACATTTGTCATCACTTTTTCGCGTTTTTCAGACACCAACTGCTGGATGGTTTTTGAACCAATTTCAGCGCGCAGGCCATCAGCAACTTTACGCTGCAGCAGGCTTTCGGCCGTCAATTTATTACCGCCGCCAGTAGAAAGGTAGTATTTGCCAAAATCGGCAATCTTCCATTTCACATACGAATCAATGATCACGTCTTTTTTCTCTGAGGTGACGAAGCGATCCGACTGGTCATCCATGGTTTGAATGCGCGAATCAAGCAATTTCACGCTGTCAAAAAATGGCACTTTGATCTGCAAACCAGGCTCGTAAATCTTCGCTTCTTCGTTGCTGGCCTTTAGCACTCGTCCAAAACGGATGACAATGCCGCGCTCACCTTCTTGGATCACAAACAACGAAGAGAGCACACCAACTACGGCTGCGACCGAGAGGGGAATTAAAAATTTTTTCATAATTAATATCTCCCTTGACGCGATGAAGTAGATTGCTGTGTTGAGATAGGCTGCTCAGGTAAAGGCAACGCGAGCTCCTCTGACGAACCGTCGTATGTCACGACTCGATTTTGTTTTTGTGATGCAGCGGATGGCTGACCAATCAGCTTATCAATTGGCAAATACAACAAATTGTTGTTATTCGCGCTGCTATCAATCAACACTTTACTGCTGCTACTAAATACTTTTTCCATCGCTTCTATGTATAAACGATTGCGAGTAACTTCTGGAGCTAAACGGTATTCAGGTAAAAGTTGCTCAAACTGCGCCACTTCACCAAGAGCCTCGTTAACCGTTTTTTCTTTATATCCCAAGGCTTCTTTTTTGATCCGTTCAGCACGTCCCGTTGCTTGCGGCAAGATACCGTTACGGTAAGCTTCTGATTCGCGAATGAAACGCTCCTCATCTTCGCGCGCGGCAATCGCGTCATCAAAGGCATCTTTAACTTGCTCAGGAGGACGGGCGGTGTCAAAGTTAACGTCAACCACAATCAGGCCCATGTCGTAGCGGTCAATGATGCGGTTAATTTCCATCTCCGTGCGCTGTCTTATCACTTGGCGGCCGGTAGTGAGCACTTCGTCCATCACGCCATCACCAATCACGGCGCGCAAAGCCGAATCTGTTGCTTGCAGCAGACTGTCATCAGCATTTGTTACAGAATACAGATATTTAGCTGGATCCAAAACGCGGTACTGCACATCCATCGCCACCCGCACGACGTTTTCATCGCGAGTAAGCATTTGCCCTGCGCTACGCAGTGAGCGGATAGTTTGCACGTCAACGCGGATCACGTCGTCAACAAAGGTTGGCTTCCAGTTAAGGCCAGGCTGCACCACGCGGTCGTACTGACCAAAACGCAGCACAACGCCACGCTCAGCTTCACCAACGGTGTAAAAACCGGAGGCAACCCAAACCACTGCGCCAATTGCCGCGGCCACGCCAAGCCCAATCCCTGGCGCTGCTAACTGTGGACCTTTTCCGCTTCCGCCAAAAAGCCCACCTAGTTTGCGGCTAAATTTGCTAAATAATTCATCAAGATCTGGCGGGCCTTGATTGCGCCCCCCACGCTTATTGCCCCATGGATCGTTGTCTTGACTACCGTTGTTTCCAGGCTCATTCCACGCCATCAGAACACTCCATCCAGTAAATATAATGATAATTTTTGTACTGTAACAGCCTATTCTTGGATGATAAAGTCATCCAGTAAACCATTCTCGTGCTTTAATAGCCTAAGCCAATCAACCTGAGGTAAGCGAACGTCCACTCGCAAATACCCTTCTTGATCATACTCTTGCATGACAATACAACGCAGCTGATAGAGCTTGCTGTGTAACTTGCCGACGTCAGCAGGAGGGATCCGCAAACTGTGCTGCACCATTCTTCCTGCAAGTCGCTCACTCAATGCAGAAAAAAGTAAATCAACACCCGCACCCGTTGCTGCAGAGATCCAAACAGCCTTGGCTACACCTTCATCATCACGTTCGATACGTGGAGACACATTTTCCATTGCATCAATTTTATTCATGACGAGCAGCACGGGAACATCGCTTGCATCAATTTCAGTTAACACCGTATTGACCGCCGCAATGTTATCGGCAAACCGCTCATCACTCGCATCAACCACATGCACAAGCAAAGTCGCTTGCTGCGTTTCCTGCAGCGTCGCTTTAAATGCGGCGACCAGATCATGCGGCAAGTGGCGAATAAATCCCACCGTGTCCGCTAAAATCGTATCCCCCACATCGGCGACCACAATTTTACGCAGCGTCGGATCGAGTGTAGCAAACAACTGGTCAGCCGCGTACACGTTCGCTGAAGTTATCTGATTGAATAACGTAGATTTTCCCGCGTTGGTATAGCCAACTAACGACAACGTAGGGATTTGTGCCTTCATACGGGCACGGCGCCCTTGCTCGCGCTGCTTGGCCACCTTTTCTAAACGACTCAAGATGGTTTTAACCCGCTCGCGCAGCAAACGGCGATCCGTCTCTAGCTGCGTTTCGCCAGGGCCACGCAGGCCGATCCCACCTTTTTGCCTCTCAAGGTGCGTCCAACCTCGCACAAGCCGCGTTGAAAGATGGCGCAGCTGCGCCAACTCAACTTGCAATTTACCTTCGTAAGTACGGGCCCTTTGGGCAAAAATGTCTAAAATTAGCCCCGTTCTATCTACCACGCGACACTGCATTAAACGTTCGCAGTTGCGCTCTTGTGCAGGCGTTAAGCTATGGTTAAAAATAACTAGCTGCGCTCCTGTCTCCTGCACGGCGTCGGCAATTTCTTGCGCTTTTCCCTCGCCAACAAAATATTTAGAGTGCGGAGCCTGACGGCTACCGGTTATCACCTTTAAAATTTCAACGCCGGCAGAGCTGGCAAGCATTTCAAATTCATGCAAATCATCGCCATCCACAACCTGGCTAAAATTAATATGAACCAAAATGGCCTGCTCACCCGCTTCATAGCGATCAAACAAGCGCGTTACTCCTTAATAATCAATCTTCTAATTTTTCAAGCCGTTCATCAGTCGCGCGCTCAGAAACCATTTGATGATGATTGATGGGCCTTGCTGGCACAACAGTAGAAACAGCATGCTTATAGACCATCTGGTTGACAGTATTCTTCAATAAGATAACAAATTGATCAAACGACTCAATTTGTCCTTGTAGTTTAATACCATTTACCAAATAAATGGATACTGGTACACGTTCGCGGCGCAGTGCATTTAAAAATGGATCCTGCAAAGATTGCCCCTTAGCCATTTTGATTTTCCTTATAATTTATATTTATTCTTAACAAAAACGGCAGGCGAATTGCTACTGCCGAAAAATTTCAGGTTAAACTCGCCGCAACGGCTTGCACGGCCACATCAAGATCATCACTATCTAGCCATGTCACATTCTGCCAACTTCTAAGCCAAGTTAATTGCCGCTTAGCCAAATGCCGCGTTGCGAATATTCCACGCATAACAGCTTCGTCGTGAGAACAATTTCCGTTCAAATAATCCCACATTTGCCGGTAACCTACGCAACGAATTGAGGGCATATCTGGATGCAGATCACCTCGCAGGTGCAGAGTTTTCACTTCCTGCTCAAATCCAGCCGCAATCATTGCGTGAAAACGCTGCTCGATACGTTGATGCAAAATGGCGCGCTCTGCGGGAGCTATTGCAAATTGTTGTACATTATACGGTAAACCGCAGCCTTGCACCTGCGTCAATTCAGTTAATGTTTTTCCGGAAATGAAATACACCTCCAAAGCCCGTGCAAGACGCTGCGAGTCGTTGGCGTGAATTCGCGCTCCCGCTACAGGATCGATGCGGCACAATTCGGCATGCAAGTGCTCCCAGCCGAATTCGCGCGCTTGTTCCTCTATTTGTGCACGTACCGCAACATCTGCTGGCGGCAAAGGCGACAAGCCTTGCAATAAAGCCTTAAAGTAAAGCATCGTCCCACCAACGAGCAGCGGAATATTGCCATTCGCCAACACCTGCTCAATTTGCTGCTGGGCATCGCAACAAAAATCGGCGGCGCTGTATGCCTGCGCAGGATCTAAAATGTCAATCAAGCGATGCGGCGCCAAGGCAAGCTCTGCGGCGGTCGGCTTAGCCGTACCAATATCCATTCCGCGATAAATCAGCGCACTGTCCACGCTGATGATCTCAACCGGATAACGCTGCTTTAGCGCTATCGCGAGCCCCGTTTTTCCCGATGCAGTGGGGCCCATCAAAAACAGTACTTTAGGTAATGCGTTCTTCATTTTTAAATACATCAATCACAGCTTTATCATCAGCATACCGCAGCAAGCGCGGGCATTCAGTTACAAATTCATCATTCCAACTGCCAGTTAGCTGATCTAGCAGCGATAATGCTTGATGTAAGCTAAAATCCTGACGTTGTACCACTAGTTGCTGCGCGAGCCAAGCAGATATATTTTCGTGATTAATAGCATGCAAATTCGCTAAATAATCCGCCAATTTATAAAAAAAAGCTTTTAGATCCTGCCCTTTAAGCCACAAGCAAACAGCAAATACTTGCAGATGCTGACCATTCCTCACATCAATCCTGATACCAAATTGTTGCAAAAGCGGTTTTGCGCTGAGCATAAGCAAAGCCAAAGGCTCTGTCAGGTGCAAGCGCAGCGGCAGCAGCAAGGGCTGCTCCGAAATTGGCTGCTGCTGGGCATTTTTCAGCTGCGCACGTAGCAGCAGTTGGCTTGCCAGCTCAACATCTAAAAGCTGCATTTGACGGTCTTTTTGCAACAACAGATAACGGTTATCCATCACAGCAAGCGGCGTGCCAAGCAGCACTCCTGCGAGACGGCGCTCAATGGCAAGCAGCGGCGACTCATCGTGCCAGCGAGATGGCAATGGCTCATGTTCAGCGTCACTTGCAAATTCTTTTTCGCCATGTGGACATGTAGCAAGTTGTGGCGATGGAGCAAGCTGCGCGGCGCTAGGCGCGGGCGCAGCTGCTAGCGAAAACGAGTCGGCAAACGCAGATGGCCACTGTTCGACCTGTTCTCGCTTTTCTAACTCTTCTTGCTCTCGAAGCTGCCACGCCGCAAATCCGCCAAATACCACATCGCTGTCATGGCGCGCCAAGCTCTCTGTTGTGCGCTCTGCGGTAAATGGCTCTTTTGCAATAGAGGCGTCGCGGCTATCGCCCGCTTGATTAAGCTCATTCCAAATCGTTTGAGGAGGCGCAGAAAAATCAGCGTCACTCACGTTTTTGCTATCATTTAGCGGCACTGCGCACGCGCCCACCTGCAGCAACGCATCGCTTGTTGCTTGATAAATAAAGTCATGTACCAATCTTGCTTGATAAAAGCGCACCTCGTGCTTAGTCGGGTGCACATTAACGTCCACTTGCTGCGGATCGATGTCAATATACAGCACGTAAGCAACAGATTGCTCAAGATCTATTAAATTAGCATAACTTTGCCGGATTGCATGATTAATCAATTTATCTTTGATTATCCGTTGATTAACAAAACAATACTGAACGTCATTTTGCAAACGTGCGCCTTGCGGCGTGCAAATCCAGCCTCGCAGCGACAGCTGCGACGTCTGCAAACTTATCTCCAACGCATTGTTTACAAAACTGTTTCCACATGCAGCAGCAAGACGGCGTTCTCTTTGCGCATCTGTGGTGGCGACACGATATTGGCGCACTAAATTGCCATTGTGGGTCAACGTCAGCGTAATATGCAGATGGCTCAAAGCGATGCGCTTTAGTAGTTGATCAATATGGCCAAATTCTGTTTTCTCCGTGCGCAAAAACTTTTTTCGCGCCGGAGTGTTAAAAAACAGATCACACACTTCAACCGTCGTGCCAACCGGATGCGCCACCGGCCTTAGCACCGGCTCCATATCGCGCCCCTTTGTGTGCACCGCCCATCCTTGCTCCTGCTGCGCCGTGCGCGAGCTGAGCGTCAAGCGCGCAACCGAGCTGATACTCGCAAGCGCCTCACCGCGAAAGCCAAGGCTGATGATCGCCTCGAGATCGGCAAGACAAGTAATTTTGGACGTCGCATGGCGGCACAGCGCCAGCGCCAGCTCATCCTTAGGAATACCGCTGCCGTTATCGGTGACACGAATGAGCTTGCTGCCGCCCTTTTCAATCACTACTTCAATGTTGGTCGCACCGGCATCAATGCAATTTTCAACCAACTCTTTCACCACCGAGGCGGGGCGCTCTACCACTTCGCCTGCAGCAATTTGGTTAGCTAAACGCGCCGGCAAAACCTGAATTGTCATAAACTATTTTTATTATTTACGAAGATTTTATTACGGCATGGTAAGAGAGCCTTTGCTACAGCGCAAAGCTTATCTTTATTTTGTTGGTGAATTAATCAAGGGCAAAAAAGGTATTAAAAATTTTTCTTTATAAATCAAAAGGTAATTTTTTTAGGCTTGCTGAAGCAATTTGGGGAGCATTGAGTTTCTCCCACAAATTGACGCATTCTTACAATCAGTCACAATCGGCCAAATTTAGCGTGCCGGCTAAGAGCACTCCATCAGCCATGAGCACGCTTGCTCCGGAGAATTTTTATTGGCCGCTAATGACTTAATATCAATGTTAGGGATTTTTAATACTTGACCAATCCGGATCACATTCGATTCAAGCTTATTAATCGTTTTGATCGCCAGCACCGACGTACCGTATTTTTGCGCGATGATAGACAGCGACTCACCCGATTTGACCTTATGGTTCACCCCGTTTTTTATCGCAGCCAGCAGCGTTCCATCCGGCGGCGCCTGTTCAAAATAACGCAAAACGCCTTTATAAACAGCATTCGCGATATTTTGTTGGTGCGATTTAGTGATGAGCAAAATTTCTTCTGCAGGATTGGTGATAAAACCGGCCTCAACCAAAAGTGAAGGAATATCAGGCGACTTCAACACCGCAAGGCTGGCGTGTTCAGGGCTTGGTTTGTGCAAAGTGGTCACATCCGAAAGCTCTTTTAACACCTCAACAGCGACGTCGTAAGCTTCCTTTTGCGAATTGCTAAACTGCAAATCCAGCACCGCGCGACTTAAATACGCATCGTTATTTTGCTCAAGCAGCGCACCACCGCCAAGCAGCTCCGACTGCTCCTCGTGGCGTTCAATCCAGCGACCAATTTCGTTATTCGCGCGCGTACGCGACAACAGCCAAACCGACGCGCCGTGCGGCTGCGGCTGATGGTAGCCGTCGGCATGCACGGAAATCAGAAGGTGCGCGCCTTGCTTGCGCGCAATCGCAGAGCGCTGATTGAGGCCAACGTAATAGTCGCCGGTTCGCGTCAATACCGCACGCACCCCATTGATTGCGTTGAGCTTGTCAGCGATTTCCTTTGCGATGGCCAAGGTAACATATTTTTCATATTTGCCGCGCCGCCCAACCGCGCCAGGATCGTTGCCACCATGGCCTGGGTCAATGGCGATAACGATATCGCTGGTGCCAAAAGGCAGCGCAACCTTAGGCTCACTCTCTTGCGGCAAATCCCGCGTCAAAGAAGCTACAGTTAAGACAGGCTTTGCATCCCTTGTGTTTTGCTCTTGATAAGTTTCTTTTTTCTCAGTAGTCACAGCCGCGACAGGTTGCAACTTTGGCTGTGGTGGTGGAGGCGGCGGAGGCGGAGGCGGAGGCGGAGGCGCTGGTTTTTCGCTCGCCGCTTGCCAATTGTCACTAGACTGTTTTGCAACGGCGAGGCTTCCTTTTTTATGTTGCAAATCAATCATTACGCCATGGCCGTTGCCGTTTAATGGCAGCAATTTCACCACCCGCGCAGAGACCGCGTCTTTCAATTCAATCACCAAACGGCTGCTGCCCGCTTTGGTTGGCGTGCTGGTGCGCACTTTGCGGATAATTGGGTCGCCATCCAGCCCAAGCGGCAATGGCATGTTGATATCAGTACTATGTAAATCAATAACTAAGCGATCAGGTTTGGCTAATACAAAATAGCTATACGTTGGCTCTGTTGCCAAATCCATCACTATGCGAGTCTCACCAACAGCTGGCAAAACTCGAATATTATCTAAAGTATTGGCCCATGCCCATGTTGAACTGCCTAGCCAGCATAACAGCCCAATTAGCACACTTTGCTGTCGCATGATATTGTTCACTCTTCTAATTTTGATAGTATCGTCTGACCTAAAGTGGTGTTGGCAACCAGCTGCAATTTTCTATTATCCCCATGATAAATAAGAGTAATAGCAATATCCGCCGCAGGCAAAATACCCAGCCCTTTTTCAGGCCATTCAATCAAAGCGATAGAGTTTTGCGTAAAATAGTCAGCGATCCCCATAAATTCGAGCTCGTCGGGGCTTGCTAAACGATATAAATCAAAATGATACACCTGCCATGGCGCGATGTGGTAAGGCTCGACCAGCGTATACGTTGGACTTTTAACATGGCCAACATGGCCGAGCGCCTGAATAAAACCACGCGAAAAAGTGGTCTTTCCGGCCCCTAAATCACCATGCAAATGGATCACACACGAAGTTTGGCACGCGCGCGCAAGTTTGGCCGCAAATTGCAACGTGGCCTCTTCATCGATTAAAATAGTTTCTCGCATTATTTTCACTTTGTTATTTTAGTTAGCGCTCCACAAATATCATAACCTATTGTTTAATCTACTTAAAACTTGCGAACAGCCATGACCAACTTAAAAATAGATCTACCTGCGCTCGCTGCGGCTATAAAACTGTGGGGGCAAGAGTTGGGTTTTGAACACATAGGTATAGCACAGCTTGATCTCACTGAGCATGAGCCGCGCCTACAAGCATGGCTGGATGCCAATTATCATGGTCAAATGGGATGGATGGAGCGTTACGGCATGCTACGGGCGCGCCCCGCAGAGCTTCAACCTGGCGCGATGCGTGTGATCAGCGCTAGGATGAATTATCTCCCACCCAATGCGCAATTCGCCAAGAATCTCAAGCAGCCTGAGCTTGCCTACATTAGTCGTTACGCCTTAGGCCGCGATTATCACAAAGTGTTGCGACAGCGCCTAAAAAAACTGGGCGAAAAGATTGTAAACGCAGTTAGCACGGCAAACTACCGTCCTTTTGTCGATTCAGCGCCCATTCTTGAGCGGCCTTTAGCGCAAAATGCGGGACTTGGCTGGGTCGGCAAGCATTCTTTGCTGCTTGATGAAGGAGTAGGATCGTGGTTTTTTATCGGCGAGCTGCTGATTGATCTTCCGCTACCGGTTGATCCTGCAAAAGAAAATCAGTGCGGACGCTGCGTTGCCTGCAAAACAAGCTGCCCAACCGGCGCCATTGTGGACGACTTTATCGTCGATGCGCGCCGCTGCATCTCTTACCTCACCATCGAGCACGACGGCGCCATTCCAGTTGAGCTGCGACGCGCCATCGGCAACCGCATTTATGGCTGCGACGACTGCCAGCTCATCTGCCCGTTCAATCGCGCCGCGCCGCTTACCTGCGAAAAAGATTTCGCCGTGCGCCCCGCGCTGCTGCAGACGCCGCTGCTGACTCTTTTAAATTGGGATGAGCAAACGTTTCTTGCGCAAACGGAAGGCTCGCCAATTCGCCGCATCGGTTTTGTTAAGTGGCAGCGCAACATTATTGTCGCGCTCGGCAACGCTCCTTTTTGTGAACTGACGATTGCAGAGCTTGGCAAAAAACTGGGCCAATCTGCACTGTTAGATGAGCACATCATTTGGGCAATCGAAGAACTCAAAACAAAAAGTGTGTCAAATCAACATAGTTGCACTGCGCAGCAAAGACTGATCCGTAGCATAGAGAAAGGGCTACCGCGGGATGCGTGAGTAAAATAAATGTCGAGGCGGGAAAAGGCAAAAAACAGCTGCGCGAAATTAAGCTGTGGAAAACTTTTTTTCACACAAACTTACTAACAAGCAATTAAAAAATTAATTGCCGCGGCTTCGTGAAGCCATCAATTTTTTTATTTGAGGCGCTTAGAAAAATTCTTTTAAAATCAATAAAAAAAGAAGTAACGAATAGCAAATTAATGAAATTCATCATCGCCAGCAAAATCATTTTTTATAAACAGCAGAAGATATAAACAAGTTATTCACAGTTTTTTTGCTGTGGATAACTGTGTGATAATTTTATTGCCAGCGTTATTTATAGCGTGAGAGATCAAAACGTTACTCTGATTTTTTGTCTGTTAGTAACAGAAATGTGCACCAAGAGGGTAACTAAATTTTGCGGCCATCGCTAACTCACAGCATCAGATCAATGAGTTAATTTGGAGCCTTTTGATCAGGGATCGTGATTATACGAAGATAAATCATGGATGCAATACCTTGATTTATCTTTTTTTCGCTAACAATTTTTAGATGGTAAAAATCTGTTGCCGATAAAAGCGCAGCTCTTCAATCGACTCGAGGATATCGTCGAGCGCTTGATGCGAGCCTTTTTTGCTAAGTTTTTGCAACAGTTCTGGCTGCCAGCGGCGCACCAACTCCTTGATTGTGCTCACATCCACATTGCGATAGTGGAAAAAGGCCTCAAGCTCTGGCATGTGGCGCACCAAAAAGCGGCGATCTTGGCCAATTGAATTGCCGCACATTGGCGACTCACCAGCTGGCACCCATTTAGCAAGAAAATCAAGCGTCTGCTGCATAGCTTCTTGCTCGGTAAGCGAGCTTTGCTGCACGCGCTGCACCAGACCGCTTTTCGTGTGCGTCGTCACACACCACTCGTCCATTAGATCAAGTTCACTTTGCGGCTGCCAAACGGCTAAAACCGGCCCTTGCGCGAGTACATTGAGCTGAGAATCGGTCACAACTGTAGCAATTTCAATGATCTTATGGCGCTCGGGATCAAGCCCCGTCATCTCCAGATCCACCCAGATCAAATTTTTTTCATTAAAGCTCATACAAGTTATCTATTTGCAAAGTAAACAAGTATGATAACTTCGTCTAATTAAAAGCAAAACCAACAGCGATATTTTGTGACAAAGAAAAATAAATTAACCCAAGGTCAGCAGCGGCGTATCCGCACCAATCATGACAAACGCCTGAAAAAACCTCAGCTTGAGTGGGATGAGTCATTGCTGCTTCCCGCCAAAGAGGGCGTTGTGATCAGCCGTTTTGGTCAGCATGCCGACATCGAAGATTGCGAAACGCAGATTGTATATCGCTGCAATTTGCGCCGCTCCATCGAAAGCCTTGTGACAGGCGATCGCGTGAGCTGGCGGCCAGGCTCTGAAGTGTTACAAGGGATCGCAGGCGTTGTGGAAGGCGTGCATGAGCGCCGTTCGATGCTAACGCGCCCCGACTACTATGATGGCGTCAAACCTATCGCGGCCAACATTGACCTCGTCGTCATTGTCGCCGCCATTTTGCCTGAGCTGTCGACCAATATTATCGATCGCTATTTGATTGCCTGCGAGCAGGCCAAATTTACCCCGCTGATCGTTATCAACAAAATCGATCTTCTTGATGCTGCGCAGCGCCAAGAAGTTGATCAGACTGCGGCTCTTTACGCCCAAATTGGCTATCAAGTTTTGCTTGTCAGCCAGCTGACCGGCGAAGGCTTAAGTCAACTAGAACAAAAACTTGCCAATGTTACGAGCATCTTTGTTGGTCAGTCCGGCGTTGGCAAATCAAGTCTTGTGAATGCGCTATTGCCAAAAGCTTGCGCGCACACACAAGAAGTATCGCAAATTTCAGGACTTGGCCAACACACCACCACTACCGCAAAACTGTATCACTTTGCAAATCAAGGCCGTCTTATCGACAGCCCTGGCGTGCGCGAATTTGGCTTGTGGGACTTAGATTTGGGAGCGATTTCCCAAGGATTTCTGGAGTTTCATCCCTTTTTGGGAGGCTGTAAATTTCGTGACTGTAAGCACTTAAACGATCCTGGATGTCTACTTCAAGAGGCTGTTGTACAAGGAAAGATTAGCCCGCAGCGCTTCGCTAGCTATCACAAGATAGTGGCAAGCATGCACGAAATGAAAGCAAGTCGTCATTTTGCAAAAGACAAAAACAGTTAACGAGAAATTATTTTGCCCCTTTAAACAAATGATAGGAAAAATCTATGTCTGATAACTTAAAGATTGGTCTTCAATATTGCATGCCTAAGCGTCTACTGACCCGTTTGATCGGCAAATTAGCTGGCGCAAAGGCAGGGTTTGTCACTCAAGGTTTGATCAAAGGTTTCATCTATCAATACAAGATAGACATGAACGAAGCTAAACACAGCGATCCAAGCCACTTCACCACTTTTAACGAGTTTTTTACTCGCGAATTAAAAGACGGCGCACGCCCAATCGTCGCTGATAGCAAAACTTTTTGTTTCCCCGTTGACGGCAGCGTGAGCCAATTTGGCCAGATCCAAGCCGGCAATTTGATCCAAGCGAAAGGCCAAACATTTGAAGCGGTTGAGCTACTTGGTGGCGACGCGGCGCTTGCTGCAGAGTTTAACGACGGTCAATTTTGCACCATCTACCTTGCGCCAAGCGACTACCACCGCGTGCACATGCCATGTGACGCAACGCTGCGCCAAATGATTTACATTCCGGGCGAGCTATTTTCCGTCAACCAACGCACCGCGCAAAACGTGCCAAACCTCTTTGCACGCAATGAGCGCGTCGTGTGTATTTTTGACACGCCAACCGGACCTTTAGCGCAAATTTTGGTGGGTGCGACGATCGTTGGCAGCATCGAAACCACGTGGGCCGGCACTGTGACTCCGCCTTCTGGCGCAAGCATTTATCGCACTGACTACCCAGCCGACGGCGCCAGCGCAATCCGCTTCAAAAAAGGCGATGAAATGGGACGCTTCCAGCTTGGCTCAACAGTGATCAACCTGTTTGCAAAAGACGCGGTAACCTTTGACAGTGCCGTAACGCTTGGAGCGGTAACGCGCATGGGTAAAGCGTACGCAGCTGTATCACAAGGCGAAAAGCAGCCTCAAGCCTGCTGCGCTGTTGTAGAAACGCAAGAGTCACCAGCATGCTGCCAGAGCGCGGCGCAATCTGCAGAGAAAATTGCACCAGCAACAGCAGAAAAAGCTGCAGCAGAGCCAGCTGAAGAAATCGCGGCAACGCCATCATGCTGCAGCCATGTAGAAAGCGCGCAGGACGATTGTCAAGCAGAAGCAAAAACTGCGCATGCAGAGACTAAAGCCGAGCCAGTTGAGCAAGAGCGTCCTGCAGCAGAAGCAGTTGCAACAGCTTGCGAGATGCCAGCAGAAGCGGCGGCTGAGGTTGTTGAGCCAACGGCGGAGCAAAAAAGTGAATCGCAAGCGCAGCCAGCTCAAGCCAAGCAGCTAGCCGCCAAAGGTCACCGTCACGGTAAAGCTGGCAACGGCAAGAAGCACAAATAACGAGTCGCATCATCTCGTTAGCAGGCTCGCCGCTGCTGCCAGTCTTAAGAGCGCGCTTAAGCGCGCCCTACAGGAAAGGCAATCACTTCGTCGATATGGCTTTTGTTAAGCGCAAGCATAACGAGCCTATCGACACCTACCGCAACGCCCGCGCATTTTGGTAACCCGTGCTGCAAAGCGGCAAGCAGATGATGATCGATTGGCTGCGGCGCAAGATTTTGCTGCGCGCGCTTGGCGTTATCTTGCTCAAAACGCGCGAGCTGCTCAGCCGCGTCATCAAGCTCATAAAAACCGTTGGCAAGCTCAATACCCTTAAAATAGACCTCAAAACGCGCCGCAACACGCCGGTCGGCAGGGTTTATTTTGGCCAGCGCCGCTTGTGACGCAGGAAAATCATGCACCATCACCGGAACGTTTTGCCCAATGCGCGGCTCAACCTGCTCGCTAAACAGCAACTGCAGCAAACTGTCGCGATCATCAAGCTCTTGCGCAAGCGCCTCGTAGCCACACGCCTTCGCCGCCTCTTTTAGCTGCGAGAGTGATGCCTCTAGCGGGCAAACCCCCAAAACTTTTGCAAAAGCATTCTGATAAGTTTCGCGCTCACAATGAGTTACAGACAAAATTTGCTGCAATAGCTGCTCCATCTCATCCATTAGCTGGTGATGGTCAAAATCAGTGCGATACCACTCGAGCATAGTGAATTCTGGGTTGTGATAGCGGCCAGCTTCTTCATTGCGAAAAACTTTACTGATTTGAAAAATCGAGCCACTTCCGGCGGCTAGCAAGCGTTTCATGTGAAATTCAGGGCTTGTCATCAAAAACAGTGGCAAACCAGCGGCAAAGCCTGGTCCAACAAAATGGGTTTGGAACGTGTGCAGATGCAAGTCGGTCACGGTGGCCTGACTTAGCACAGGAGTTTCAACCTCAAGCACATCGCGTTTAGCAAAAAAAAGGCGGATTTGTCCAAGAAGTTGTGCGCGAGATTTTAAGGTCGCCATGTCAGCTGATGGCCGCCACGCTAACTCATTGTTACCTACCATGGATCATACCTTTTTTGATCGTTTTTCGTGACACTCGTCACGTTTTTTAAAAATTAGCGCAACATTTTCACTCCTTTAGCAACAAACATCAATTTAAATCAAACCTTCTTCGCATAAGTCATTTAATATAACCACAAAATTTGTGTCCTTTTATACATCCTTATTGGAGAATAACTGTGAAAACCATTACCACAGACATTGCAATTGTTGGTGCTGGAGGCGCAGGCCTTCGCGCTGCCATTGCAGCAACAGAAGCCAACCCTGAGCTAAAGATCACTCTTATTTCAAAAGTTTATCCTATGCGTTCACACACTGTCGCAGCCGAAGGCGGCTCTGCAGCGGTGACCAAAGAGGAAGACAGTCTTGATAAGCATTTTGATGACACTGTTGGCGGCGGCGATTGGCTGTGTGAACAAGATGTGGTCGAATATTTCGTTGAGAATTCACCACGTGAAATGACGCAGCTTGAGCTATGGGGTTGCCCATGGAGCCGCAAAGAAAACGGCGACGTCAACGTTCGTCCATTCGGTGGCATGAAAGTTGAGCGCACATGGTTTGCTGCGGATAAAACCGGCTTCCACATGCTGCATACGCTGTTCCAAACTTCACTAAAATACCCACAAATTGAACGCCTTGATGAGTACTATGTGGTTGATCTGCTAGTTGTTGATCAGCAAGTACAAGGTGTTGTCGCCATTCACATGGCAGAAGGCGAGCTTGTTTGCATCAAAGCCAAATCTGTTGTGCTAGCCACTGGCGGCGCGGGTCGTGTGTACAACTGTAACACCAACGGCGGCATCGTGACCGGCGACGGCATGGCAATGGCCTATCGTCACGGCGTTGCGCTGCGCGACATGGAGTTTGTGCAATATCACCCAACATGCTTGCCAGGCACCGGCATTTTGATGACCGAAGGTTGTCGCGGCGAAGGCGGCATCATCGTCAACAAAGACGGCTACCGCTACCTGCAAGATTACGGCATGGGACCAGAAACGCCTGTTGGCCAGCCGAAAAACAAATACATGGAACTTGGCCCGCGCGATAAAGTATCGCAAGCGTTTTGGCATGAGCAGCAAAAAGGCAACACCATCAAGCATGCGCTTGGCGACGTGGTACACCTTGATCTGCGCCATCTGGGCGAAGCTTACCTGCAAGAGCGCCTGCCGTTCATTTGCGAACTGGCTAAAGCCTACGTTAACGTCGATCCAGCTAAAGAGCCGATCCCAATTCGCCCAGCCGTACACTACACCATGGGTGGCATTGAAACTGACGCACAAACTGAAACTAGCATCAACGGACTTTTTGCCGTTGGCGAGTGTTCTTCAAACGGCCTGCATGGCGCAAACCGCTTGGGTTCAAACTCACTAGCCGAACTTGTTGTTTTTGGCCGTGTTTCAGGTGAAAAAGCCGTTGAGCGCGCCGCAGCATTTAAAGGCTGGGACGACGCACAAATCGCTGAGCAAGTGAAAGCTGTTGAAAAACGCATCAACGATCTTCTTGCACAAGAAGGCGACGAAAACTGGGCCGACATCCGCACCGAAATGGGTCAAGCGATGGAAGCTGGCTGTGGTATTTACCGTAGCGCCGATCTTATGCAAGAGACCATCGACAAACTTGCTGAGCTCAAAGAGCGCTTTAAGCGCGTGAAAATCAAAGACAAAGGCAAAGTGTTTAACACTGACCTGCTCTACGCTCTTGAAATTGGCAGCGGCCTCGATGTTGCCGAAACCATGGCACACTCAGCACTGCAACGTAAAGAGTCGCGCGGCGCGCATCAGCGTCTTGACGAAGGTTGTACCGAACGTGACGATGAGAACTTTTTGAAGCACTCTTTGGCTTTCTACAATCCACAAGGTGCGCCTATCATCAAGTACAGCCCTGTTAAAATCACCAAATCACAGCCACGCGCTCGTCTGTATGGCGCAGCGGCCGATGAAGCTGAAGCATTAGCAAAAGGTGAAGCGGCTCAAAACACTACTCAAGATTCGGCACAGAAGGAGCAGGCATAATGTCGGAAAATAAAACTCAAAAAGTCAGCATTCTTCGCTACGACCCAACCAAAGACGATGCGCCTCACCTCGAGCACTTCAACGTGCCTTTCGATGAGACCATGTCAGTGCTGGATGCGATTGGCTACATCAAAGACAACCTTGACAAAAACTTGTCTTATCGCTGGTCTTGCCGTATGGCGATTTGCGGCTCGTGCGGCATCATGGTTAACAATGTGCCAAAGCTTGCCTGTAAAGCGTTTTTGCGTGACTACCCAGAAGGCGTAACGATTGAGCCGCTGGCAAACTTCCCAATCGAGAAAGACTTGATCGTTGATATGACGCCATTTATTGAGCGACTTGAAGCCATCAAGCCTTACATCATCGGTAATGATCGCAAGCCTGAAGACGGCACTAACAAGCAAACACCAGAGCAACTTGCGCGCTACAAGCAATTTGCCGGCTGCATCAACTGCGGACTTTGCTACGCAGCATGTCCACAGTTTGGCCTAAACCCAGAGTTTATTGGTCCAGCTGCGCTGACTCTTGCTCATCGCTACAACCTAGATTCTCGCGATAACGGCGCTAATGAGCGTATGGAGCTGATCAATGGCGCGAATGGCGCTTGGGGCTGTACCTTTGTTGGTTACTGCTCAGAAGTGTGTCCAAAGCACGTTGATCCAGCCGCAGCTGTGAACCAAGGCAAAATCGCTTCAGCGCAAGATTTTGTTATCGCAATGTTAAAACCGCAGGAGGCATAACAGAATGTCAAATCGCAAACCTTATGTGCGTGAAATGACCAGCACATGGTGGATGAAAAGTACGTTTTATAAGCTTTACATGCTTCGTGAAGCGACAGTTCTTCCCCTGATCTGTTTTACGCTATTTCTCACTTTTGGACTCGCGTCTTTAGTGATGGGTGCTGATGCCTGGAACAACTGGTTAGCATTTATGGCAAACCCAATTGTAGTGGCTATCAACATCGTGGCTCTTGCGGGCAGTCTTTTCCACGCCCACACCTTTTTTAACATGATGCCACAAGTGATGCCTATCAAAATTGGCGGCAAAGAGTTAGATAAAAAATTAATTGTTTCAGGACAATGGGGCGCTGTAGCTGTGATCAGCCTCATCGTCATGATTGTGGTTTAAAGGAGAGCCGACGTGATTGATAAACATCCAAAACGATCTGACGAACCCGTTTGGTGGGGACTTTTTGGCGCTGGTGGCTCTTGGTTTGCCATGATCACCCCTATCACAATTTTAGTGCTGGGTATTTTAGGCCCGCTAGGTCTTTTCGATGCTGAAACATTAAGCTACGAGCGCGTGAGCGGCTTCGTTTCAAGCTTTATCGGTATCCTTTTCACCATCGGCACCCTGTCACTGCCAATTTGGCATGCGATGCACCGCGTTCATCACGGCATGCATGATCTCAAATTGCACACAGGAGTTCCAGGCAAAATAGCGTGTTACGCTTTTGCCTTCTTGATCAGTGCGCTATCTGTGATTTTCCCGTTCATGATCTAAGTGAACGGCAAAAAACTAAAAACTCGCCAAATGGCGAGTTTTTTATTATGAGCGTGGCGCTTTTTTATTGCATTGGCACTTCGTCAAACTCTTCAGGCATTGGCTCATCTTGCGGAGCCGCATCTTGATCAAGCACAGGATTTTCAACAGTACCTGCTGCATCCTCAATCATAGTTTCATCGATAACAGCCGCATCGTGCGCAACGTCATGAGCCTCATCCACTGCCATGATTGCCTCTTCTGCAGGCATTTCCTCTTCTGCTGCCGCAAAAAATGGCAGTGACAATGCTGCAAATAAAGATGCAATTAATGCAAATTTAGAAAATTTTGGCATGATTTCTCTCCATTTAAACCTTGAATAATACCCATGGGAAGTGCTAGAGCTCTAAAATCACAACAAATAGAGTAGCTTTTTAAAACTAGTTTATGGTCATGCTATGAGCAAGAGAGAAAAACGCTTTTCGACATTGTCTCGGCTTTGTTTTGTCTAGTTTTTAAGAATGGGACGACGAAATCATTCGTCGCCGTATAACTCACTGAGAATAAAGCTCTTTTAATGCTTGCTGCTGTTTTTGCATCGTGAAGGTTTTGTTGAATACGTTGAGCGCTAACAGATACTCTTCGTGCGATTTATTTTTTACAAAATCAAGCACCTGCATGGCCATCGCGCGCGGCGTCGGCGCCAAATAGGGGAAAGTCACGCCCTGCATCGCGCTCGAAAAACGCACCAGCGACGGAATACACAGCTTTGCCGCGTCAAGTAGCGGCAGCGGCATGCTGTCCCACGCGCAGGTGTGCAAGTAAAGATGCGCCTTTTGCAGCTGTTCCAGCGCAGCCTTGCGATCCAAACTGCCTGAAACCACAACATTTTTTTCTTGCAAGCGCTGCGCTAGATAAAGCGGCCCGCCGCCAATCCAGTAAAAACGCAGTAAGGAAAATTCAGCGTATTCCTTTAATATTTCAATCACTTTTAGCAAAAAAGGCACGCCGCTTTGCTCGCTGAGCGCGCCAACCATCACAACATTAAAGCGTGAACCGTCACAAGGCGCAGCGACAGCTCCTGCCGGCACATCGCTATAGCCATTGATTTGTATTATTTTTTTCGCATGAAATGATTTAGTTAACACAAAATCGCGCTGATTTGTTGCTGCCACTACGTCAATTGAGCGCAAACGCTCTTTTTCAAGCCAGAGATAAAACTTTTTTTGCCAAATAAAATAGCTTTGTCTTTCAAATAGATAGCCGTGAGGAGAATAGATGATCTTAACGTTACAATTCGCTAAAAATGGAGCAAGAAAACCCGCCCTTGCCCCATGCAAATGCAGCGCATCAGGTTTTAATTTTCTAATTAATAAGCGAATTTTACAAAGCGCAAGCCACTTTGAGGCAGAGCCAAAATAAGTCGTATGAAACGGCATTTGCGGCGGCAAATTGCGCAGCTCCTGCGGCAAATGCGCAAACAAAAAATGCTCCACATTTGCAGGGCTGCTTTGTAGCAGATTGGCCAAAATCGCGAGCAACAGCTCATCACATTGCAGCACAATATGGATAATTTTTATTGATTTTTCTGACATTTAGCTCCTGCCTTGCTCAGTGGTGCCACGCTAGCAACTTGTAAACAAATAGCCGTGATAAAATTTGCCACTGCAACCAAAATAGTACGTCTTTTTCTGCATCACCGACTTTTAGAATTAATCTTTTGATATTGTGAAGCTTTTTCTAAAAACGTACCGCGCGCCTTTGCTGCACCGAAATGCAGCTGCAGCAAAGGCTGCGATTTCACCCTAGAGCTGCTAATATATCGCCAAATATAAGTGGCCGCTTGCCAAACTTGCGGCCACTTATTCCATACTTGCACTCTAAAGGATGAATTATGGCAACACGAGGCATTAACAAAGTAATTTTGGTTGGCAACCTTGGCGACAATCCCGAAGTTCGCTATCTTCCGAATGGCAATGCTGTTGCCAACATCACGATTGCAACCTCTGAAAGCTGGCGCGATAAAAATAGCGGCGAGCTGCGCGACAAAACCGAATGGCATCGCGTTGTTTTATTTGGAAAACTTGCGCAAGTAGCCGGCGAATACCTCAAGAAAGGCTCGCAAGTTTACATCGAAGGGCAGCTGCAAACGCGCAAATGGCAAGATCAGTCAGGCCAAGACCGTTACACCACAGAAGTCATTGTGCAAGGCTATAGCGGCGTGATGCAGATGCTAGGTGGCCGCGCGCAAAACAGCGGCGCGAATCCAGAGTCACAGTGGGGCGAAGCTGCAGCGCCGTCTCAGCCCGCGTACGCACCACAAGCTGCGCCACAACAAGCGCCGCAGCCTGCAGCGCAACCAGCACAGCAAGCGGCTCCAGCGCAAAAATATACCGAAATTCCTGATTTTGACGACGATATTCCGTTTTAATAAAAAACAAAACCCAGCGCGCTGCTGGGTTTTTGCCTTTTTGCGGCGTGAAAATTTTCACATTGAAAAACAGGTTAACCAATAATTTTGGGTTCAAGCACCGCTATTTATTCACATGAAATTTTTCGTAACAATAGTTGGTCGCCTCAATGAAACCTTCCACGCTGCCGCAATCAAAGCGCTTACCTTGGAATTTATACGCCAACACACAGCCTTTTTGCGCCTGTTGCAACAAAGCGTCCGTGATTTGAATTTCGTTATTTTTGCCAGGCGCCGTCGTTTCTAAAATCTCAAAAATATCAGGCGTTAAAATGTAGCGGCCAATGATGGCAAGATTGCTTGGCGCGCTCCCCGGCTCAGGTTTTTCCACCATGCTATCAACGCGATAGATATTGTCTTTGATGGGCTCGCCCGCAACGATACCGTACTTGTGCGTTTCATCAGCCGGCACTTCTTGCACCGCCACAATCGAGCAACGAAACTGCTTGTACAGCGCCACCATTTGCGCGAGCACGCCATTACCGGGGTTGATGCACAAATCGTCCGCAAGCACTACGGCAAACGGCTCATCGCCAACCAGCTCTTTGCCGGTCAAAATGGCATGCCCGAGCCCGCGCATCTCTTTTTGTCGAATATAAGTGAATGACGCAGAATCAATCGTCGTACGAATATCTTGCAGCAGCAGCTCTTTATTAGTTCCTTGAATTTGGTGCTCAAGTTCGTAATTTTTATCAAAATGATCCATTATGCTGTGCTTGCCGCGGCCGGTGACAACACACATGTTGCGAATACCAGCCTCTAACGCTTCGTCAACGCCGTATTCAATCAATGGTTTATTTACAATCGGCATCATCTCTTTAGGCATCGATTTTGTTGCAGGCAAAAATCGCGTACCGTAACCTGCTGCCGGAAATAAGCATTTTTTTATCATAAATAGCTCCATGTTGAGCGCAAAGGCGATAAATCAAACGCCAAGCATATCATGCAGCTAGTAAAAATCGCGCGATTTCTCGCCTCGCTGCGAGCCATGCAAACTTGCGCGCAGCAGAGATTTTTGTGCGCTAAAGGATTGATAGTGAAAAGCTATCGCAGCGAATGCTAAGTCGCTATACTACGCGCCGGATAGCCGCTGAATGAATAAGACTCTCCCTCTTCATTGGATTCCCTCTTTTTTCTTTTTAGCAATAAAAGCCGCTTATCTTTTTTTATTTACTTTGATAGATGATGACTATGGAAGCCTTCTTAACCTCAACTCTTAGTGTTGCCATTGCCGAAATTGGTGATAAAACACAGCTACTTGCGTTACTTTTGATCTGCAGATTTCACAAGCCTTGGCCTATCATTTCCGGCATTTTTTTTGCCACCCTACTAAACCATTGCTGTGCGGCATGGGTCGGCGAATTTATCAATCACTGGCTTGAGCCCAAAACGCTAACTTACCTTGTCGCGGGCGCGTTCATTGCCATGGCGCTGTGGATTTTGATTCCCGATAAAATGGATGAAGAGCAGAGCCAGCTTGACAAATTCGGCCCGTTTTTAGCGACGTTTGTCCTGTTTTTTATTGCAGAGATCGGCGATAAAACTCAAATCGCCACCGTGCTGCTGGCCGCTAAATATCAATCAATTGTGATGGTTACCCTCGGGACAACCTTTGGCATGTTGCTAGCGAATGTGCCGGTGGTGATGCTTGGCAAGCTTGGCGCAGAAAAATTGCCATTAAAATGGATCCGCATCGGCTGCGCCATTTTATTTTTGGGCCTTGGGATCAGCACCATTCTCTTCGCTTAAACCTTTGGCACACAAAAGCGCAGCGCAACAAACTTTTTCCTTAATCTCAGTTACGCTGCGCAGCTTTTCACCAAAAGATCATCGAGTTGCGCTTAACTCTTTCTCTTTCGCCTTAACAGCAAGCTGTTTTGCAAACGGAGCAATTTGCGCTTTGATAGACGCCATTTGCTGACGATTCTTTTCTAAACCATAGGTTTGCAGCTGTTTTGCCTCAACCACCACCTGACCATTAATGATCGTTGCTGCCACATTGCTGGCATTAGCCTGAAAAACCAGCGTAGCAAAAGGGTCGTAGTTCGGCTGCATATTGGGCGACAAGGTTTCCACCACAATCAAATCGGCCAATTTTCCCGCCTGTAGCGAACCAATTTTGTCTGCCATATTAAGCGCTTGCGCGCCACCAATGGTCGCCATGCGCAGCACGGTTTTGGGGATCATGATGGTGCGATCGTTGTGCTTGAGACGCTGCATCGCCGACGCGTAACTTAGCACGCGAAACAGGTCGACCTGATTTGAGCTCATCGGCCCATCCGTGCCAAGCCCAACTGCAATATTTTTGCTCAGCATCATTTTTGCATCGGCAATACCCGTCGCCCCTTTTGCGTTCGCCATTGGATTATAAGCGATTGACACATTGCGGCTTTTGATCAGATCAAGATCGGCTTCACTTAGGTGAATAGCATGTGCCAGCAAAACATTGCTGCTGAGCACACCGATTTCATCAAGGTATTGGACGACCGATTTTTGCTTCAAATTTAAGCGCTTATCCTCATCGTCAAACTCGCCAACATGCATCATCAGCGGAACATTGTGCTGCTTTGCAAGCGCGGCGACCTGTTGCAACTTTTCTTTACTCAGCGTGTAGGGCGCATGCGGCGCAAAAGCCGGCGTTATCAGCGGATCATGCTGATATTTTTTGACCGCATCAATCGCAAACTGCATGCCGCCATAAGGCTCTTGAGAAACGACGGTCGGATATTTGATCACCGTTTCACCCAAAACCGCGCGCATGCCAACCTCTTTGCTCGCGCGCGCCATCTCATCGATGTGATAATACATATCGGCGTAGGTGGTCACGCCAGAAAGAGCCATCTCAATCGCTCCGTGCACCGTAGCTTTATAAATCAACTCGCGGCTAAGCTTTTCATTTTCCAGAGGAAAAAAGTAGGAAAACAGCCGATCGCGGATCCCTTCCTCGCCCAAACCGCGAAACGCTATCATTGGCACATGGTTATGCGCGTTGATCATGCCAGGCATAATGATCCCTTGCTCAGCGTCGATAACCTTTTCCGCATGATAACGCTCAAGCAGCTCGCCACCGCCAACCGCAAGGATGCGCTCATTTTGCACCACCACCACGCCATCGTTGATAACGCTATCATTTTGATCCATCGTCAAAATGGTGCCATTTTTCACAATCAGAGTGACTTTTTGTTTCTGCGCAAGCTCCGATGCGCCCACAGCCGAGGCCACAAACATGCACAGTAAAGATATTTTGCTGGCCAATCGCATTTTCTACCTCTCGATCACGACAATTAAGGGAAATCGGCGCTGATCGCAGCAGATAACGCCGAGATGCTATCATACCGGCAAGGCAAACGTTTGCTATGTGATTTTGCAATTTTTCTTCGGAATATTTTTGCGCAAACTTTGTGGATGCCGCACAGCCGCTTTAATCAGCCAAACAAGCTAGCGCAAACCTTATGCCGCAGAGAGTATCATGGCCAGACGAGTGCCCATGCTCAGCAATGCTTTGAATAATATAAACAAGATCTTCTGACGCCGCTCCACACAACAGCCCCAAATGCTCGCCAAAGTACCCTTGAGTGGCCGCTTGTAAAAGATGTGCGCTGATTGGCGAAGTTTTCGTAAGCTGCGGCAATAAATTTGCACAAAAATCAGCGTGTAATGGATGGTTCGTCAGCTGCAAAATAAAAATCATCCCTAGCAAAAAATCATCACCAGACGGCGTTAGCCCTGCGCCGTAACCGAGTAATTTTTTCAGCGCCCAACCAAGCGCATCGATATCGCCGTTTTTCAGCCAGTGTTGCAATTTAGCCAGCGCCTCTTGCAAATAAACCTCGTCAGCACCATGCAAACGCCACCAAAATCCATTCACGGGAGGCTGCAAAGGTAAAAAATGCTCAAATTGAGCCAGCAAGCTCTCCTTCGCCGCGGCAGCAAAGATGAAACTCGCCGGCAGGCGCGTCGAGCTCCATTGGCAACTCTCTAATATTATTGAGGACGTTGGTCCTTGCAGGCGCTGCTGGCACAAAGCCCAGCGCCGCCCAACCTGCAAATCATCGGGGAGCAGCGGCGTTGTCAGTACAATTCCCGCTGGCGGCAGCGCCATTCCCTGCGCCAAAATCGTCAGCCAGCGCCCTTCAGCGCTGAGCAAATTGCAGCTGCGCGCAAAACGGGAATGAACCACAAAATTCATCGCAGCGTTTGGCTCAACACTGTCGCATCCGCGCTGCGCGAAAAAAAATGACGCTGACATCTATTCACCCCATGTATGATTTTTTAACGACAGTCTGGCAAAAAATTTCAATAAAAACATTTTGCTGATCAAAGGCTGAGCTTTTAGCCACTTCTTTGCGCAAGATCAACGCGCGACAATGACAATTTTCGCGCTTTCCATCACAATGCAACACATTCGCATTTATTGCTTGCTGTTTTTTCGACGAGACTCTCTTTTTGTTTTCGTCGACTAGAATTACTCAACGCGTCATCAACCAGCAGGGAAATACCATGATGAAAAACGTCAATGCCAGACCTTTCGATTTTTCCTTTGACCCAGCCACAACAGCGCTTGTAATGATCGACATGCAGCGCGATTTTGTGGAGCCGAATGGATTTGGCCATGCCCTAGGTAATGATGTCTCTTTGGTGCGCCGCGCCATCGAGCCGTGCCGCAAAGTGCTAGAGGCTGCGCGCTCGAAGGGCATGCTTGTTATCCATACCCGCGAAGGGCACCGCCCAGATCTTAGCGACTGTCTTCCCGCAAAGCTTGTACGCGGCGGCAAAAAATTTATCGGCGAAGCCGGCACGATGGGACGCATTCTCGTGCAAGGTGAAGCCGGCCACGACATCATTCCGGAGCTTTACCCTATCGCAGGCGAGCCGGTTATTGATAAGCCGGGCAAAGGCGCTTTCTACGCCACAGATTTACACCTCATTCTGCAAGCTCGTGGCATCCGCTCTTTGATCATTTGCGGAGTGACGACCGAAGTTTGCGTGCAAACCACCGCGCGCGAAGCCAACGATCGCGGCTATGAGCTTCTCATCCCTGAAGACTGCTGCGCGTCATACTTCCCAGAATTTCACAGAGTTACGCTGGAGATGATCCAAGCGCAAGGCGCCATTGTGGGCTGGGTAAGCAACGCAGACAAACTCGTTGCCGCACTAAAAAGCTAAATTGGGGAAGAGCGCCACATGCGTTCTTGTATGGTCATGGAGGGACTTTGGCTTGCCAGTCCCTCTATTTTTTTATCCCATATTCTTCTTTGGAAGTATAACTATGTTGCACTACAAAATTTATCCCAATCTCTACAAAGACTCTGTTTCGCTGATGCAAGTGTCCGCTAAGCTCAACGGGCTAAGCGGCGTGCAGCAAGCTTCCGTCGCCATGGCGACCGAGGCAAACCTTGAGCGTATGCGCGATGCAGGCATGAACATTGACGCAGCCGCCAAGCCAAGCGACCTTTTAATTGCCCTTTTAGCCGACGAAAAAGCGGGCGAGCAAGCTTTGGCTGTTGCCGATGAACTGCTACGTCCTGCCGCTATGGATGATGAACCTGGCCAAATCGGCAAACGTCCTGCGACTAGCCTAATGATGGGCAAAGAGCGCGATGCGGCGGCAAACCTTGCGCTCATTTCCGTGCCCGGCCGCTACGCTGCAGCTGAGGCGCTAAAAGCGCTGCAACTTAACATGAATGTTATGCTGTTTTCTGACAACGTTCCCGAAGAACAAGAGCTCGCAATCAAGCAATTTGCCGCAAAACGCGATCTTCTTGTGATGGGGCCTGACTGCGGAACCGCCATCATCAACGGTCTGCCTCTTGGTTTTGCCAACGTGGTGCGCCGCGGCGCGATCGGCCTTGTTGCCGCTTCTGGCACCGGCCTGCAGGAAGTAAGCTGTCGTATTCATCATTTGGGCGAAGGCGTTTCACAAGCGCTTGGCACCGGCGGACGCGATTTGCATGAAGAGATCGGCGGCCTGAGCATGCTTCAAGGGATCCGCATGCTCGCTGCAGATCCGCAAACTCGCCTCATCGTTTTGCTCTCCAAACCACCTGCAAAAGCTGTGACAGAAGAGGTATTGTCCTTAGCGCGCAGCTGTGGAAAGCCGGTAGTCGTGCACTTTTTAGGCGCAGACACTGCGATGCTTGCTCAACACGGCGTTATCCCTGCATCGAGTTTGCAGCATGCTGCTGATGTAGCAGTCGCCGCGCTTCACGGCAAAGCTATTCCTAAAAACGCGGCTGTCGACGCACAAACTATTGCAGAAGTAAAAACCGCGACCGCAAAAATCGCCAAAGGTCAGCGCGATATTCGCGGCATTTTTGCTGGCGGCACCTTCTGCTACGAAGCGCAGCTTGCGCTGATCGCAGCAGGGCTTACCTGTGAGTCCAATTCCCCAGTGAAAGGTGCCTCGCCCTTGCACAACAGCAATCACGGCCAAGGGCACAGCTTGGTTGATATGGGAGACGACGAGTTTACCCAAGGCCGCCCGCATCCCATGATCGACCCCACTTTACGCAATGCAAGATTGCAGAGCGAGGCGGCAGATCCTGCAACGGCAATTTTGCTGTTTGACGTGGTGCTCGGTTATGGCGCAAGCCTCGATCCGACCGCAGAGCTTTTGCAAGTAGTAGCCAAAGCGCAGGCCGAGGCGCAAAAAAACGCGCGCCACTTACTTTTTATCGCACATGTTTGCGGCACAGAGCTCGATCCACAATCGCGCGCCGAGCAGATCGCAGCGCTACGTAACGCCGGCGTATTCGTCGCCGCCAGCAACATGCAAGCAGCAGAGCTTGCCGCCCATTTAGCTTTGCAAATCAAGTGAGGACAAGATGAACAGCCAATCAACCAATAAATTATTTCAGCAACCTCTGCGCGTGATAGGGCTTGGACTGCAAAGTTTTTCTGACAACTTAACCACCGCTGGCGGCGAAGTGCTCCATTTGCAGTGGCAACCGGTCGCGGAAGGTGATGAAAAAGCAAATTGGATGCTTGCAACTCTGCTTGAGCATGAAAAAATCAATGCCGCCAATGAGATAGCGCTAGAGCGCTACCTTGCCGCGCAGCCGGTACTCGTTGGGATCAGCGTAGCGGATAAAGAAATTCCTGCTCTGTCTGGGCAACGCCGTATTTTACACGCAGGTCCCCCCATCGCATGGGCCGACATGTGCGGGCCTGTGCAAGGCGCTATTGCTGGCGCAATTGTCTTTGAAGGATGGGCCGCCGATGTTACTAGCGCAGCGCAAATGGCCGCACGCGGCGAAATCGCGCTAGAGCCATGCCACCATTACCAAGCTGTCGGGCCAATGGCTGGCATTATCAGCCCCTCAATGCCGGTATGGATTGTCGAAAACAAAGCACACGGCAATCGCGCATTTTGCAATTTTAACGAAGGACTCGGCAAAGTGCTGCGCTTTGGCGCAAACAGCGACGAAGTGCTAAATCGCCTGCGCTGGATGAAAAACGTGCTCGCGCCAACACTTGCCAAAGCCTTAGCGCAGTGCGGCGAAATTGAGCTCAAGCCATTGATTGCGCAAGCTTTACACATGGGCGATGAATGCCACAACAGAAATGCTGCCGCCAGTGGGCTTCTGTTCAAGCGTATCGCTCCCGCACTTGCAAAAATCGAACACGGGCCAGAAGTTCTAGAATTTATCGCAGCCAACGACCATTTTTTCCTCAATCTTTCTATGGCCGCCTGCAAAGCGATGCTCGACGCAGCCCATGGCGTGCCTCATAGCACACTGGTCACTGTCATGGCGCGTAACGGCGTTAATTTTGGGATCAGATTGTCAGGCACAGGCGACCACTGGTTTCAAGCGCCGGCCAACCCCGTCGACGGCTTATTTTTCCCAGGATATGGCGTTAACGACGCAGCTGCCGATTTGGGCGATTCCGCCATCACCGAAACTGCAGGAATTGGCGGATTTGCCATGGCTGCGTCTCCGGCAATCGTCAAATTCGTTGGCGGTACGCCGGCAGACGCCATCAGCCATAGCATGGCCATGCAGCAAATCACACTTGCACAACACCCAGCATTCACTCTGCCAGCGCTCAATTTTGCCGGCTCAGCCACCTGTATCGATGCCAGAAAAGTGGTCGATCGCAACATTTTACCCGTGATCAATACCGGCATCGCGCACAAGCAAGCGGGCGTCGGGCAAATTGGCGCAGGGATCACAACCGCGCCATTAGTCTGTTTTATCAAAGCACTTTCAGCTATCGCTACCGATTTGGAGAAATAACATGCAAAAGAAAAAACTTGCAGTTGTTGCTGTCGGGGGAAATGCGCTGATCCGCAGCAGCAATGAAGTCAGCCTTGATCAGCAATATGAGGCCGTGGCAGAAACTGCGCGGCACGTTGCAGAGCTCATCGCAGCCGATTGGCGAGTGGTGCTGACTCACGGTAACGGGCCACAAGTTGGCTTCATTTTGCGCCGCAGCGAACTTGCGGGCACCGAGGTGCCAACGGTGCCGCTACAATATGCCGTCGGCGACACACAAGGCGCGATCGGTTTTATGTTTCAAAACGCGCTGGGCAATGAGCTGCACCGCCGCGGCCTGCACAGCACCAAAGTGGTCGCAATGGTGACGCAAACGCTGATTGACGAGCGCGATCCCGCATTCAAAAATCCTGATAAACCGATCGGCGCGCACATGGAGAAAGCGACCGCAGAAAATTTAGCCGCCCAACTTGGATGGAAGATTGTGGAAGATTCGGGTCGCGGCTGGCGCCGAGTGGTAGCATCGCCATCACCTTTAAGTATTGTCGAGAAATCAACAATCAAAACTTTGCTCGAGCAAGACGTGCTCGTCGTCGCTTGTGGCGGCGGCGGCATCCCCGTTATCCGCCTGCAAGATGGTACTTTGCAAGCAGCGCAAGCGGTCATTGATAAAGATCGCGCCTCTGCCTTGCTTGCAGCCGAATTACACGCTGACATGCTACTCATCCCAACCGGCGTCGAGCAGGTCGCCATTCACTTTGGCACGCCGCAGCAGCGCTGGCTTGACTCGCTCAGCCTTGCCGAAGCCAAACAGCTTCTTAGCGACGGCCATTTTGGAGTGGGCAGCATGGGACCCAAAATCGAAGCGATGCTCAACTACCTTGAAAAATGCCCGAATGGAGTGGGACTTATCACTTCACCAGATGCGATGGGCAAAGCTGTTGAAGGAAAGGCGGGAACGCGCTTTCTTGGAAAATGATCTTTCAATACAAAAAGTTACTTTAAACAGAAAATAAACCTTAAGGAGCATCTATGTCTGACACCAAAGTTCTACTGGCCGTAAACGGAACTTTAATGCGGGGCCTTGAATTAAACCCCAACATGATCGAGGTGGGCGCTGAATTTGTAGAAGAATCATCCACATCGCCAGATTATCGCTGCTGGACAATCAACGATCGCCACCCTGGCATGATCCGCTTTCCAAACGCCGGCAATGCTATCGCGCTCGAGCTTTGGGCTGTGCCGCCTGCAGGGCTTGGCAGCATCTTACAAAAAGAGCCTCCCGGCCTTTGCATCGGCACTGTGACACTAAAAGATGGGCGAAAAGTGCTCGGCGTGCTGGCAGAATCTTGGCTGGTTGAAGGACAAAAAGAGATCACGGCGACCGGCGGCTGGCGCAATTACACTGGCCATCACCACACAAAATAAAAAGGATTGCACCATGCGTAAATCCGAACCAACTCAAGGAACTGCATCCGGCCTCCATATCACGATGATTTTGCTAGGGATAGCAATGACTCCGGTGCTGCTGTCCTCATCGAGCCTTGGCAACCAACTGCTCAGCGATCAGCTGATAAAAGTGGTCGTTTTAGGCAGCCTGATCCTCACTTTCCTTTCGGCAATTACAATTAGCGTCGGCGAAAAAGCGCGCCTGCCAACCTATGGCATCGTGAAATTTGCCTTTGGCCAGCAAGGTGCTATCGCGATTAATATTTTGATGGCGATCAGCCTTTTTGGCTGGATATCGGTGACAGCTAATATGTTTGGCCATACGCTGCAAGATCTGCTTGGGCAACATGGAGTTGACCTCCCAACCGCACCTCTTGTCGCGCTAGGCTGCGTCATTTTTACCGCTTCAACTGCTTTTGGCTTTGCAGTGCTTGGCAAAGTAGCGCAATTTGCCGTCCCCGTAATAGCGCTGATGCTGTGTTACATTTTGAGCGTTGCGTTTGGAACGCAAGCGCCGCAGCTCTCAGCGGCAGTTAGCAGCATGCCAACGGGAGTCGCGGTATCAACCGTTGTCGGCACAATCATTGTATTAGTGGCAACACTGCCCGATTTTGGCAGCTTTGTGCATAATCGCAAACATGCGCTGGTTGCAGCACTGCTTACCTTTTTGATCGCTTATCCTCTGCTATTTTGGGCCGGCGCAACACCGAGCAACATCACTGGGCAAAACTCTCTTTTATCCGCGATGACTCCACTTGGCGCAGCGCTTCCTGCGGCGCTGCTACTGATCTTTGCTTGCGTCACTGGCAATGCTGGAAATATGTTCCAAGGCACTTTGGTCGTATCAACGCTGCTCACGCGCTTTCCTAAGTGGCAGATCACGATTGCCTTGGGTGTACTTGCAACCATCGTTGGCAGCATGAACATCATGAGCTGGTTTATCCCGTTTTTGCTCTTTTTAGGTGTCGCCACTCCGCCCGTAGCAGGCATCTATGTTGCAGACTTTTTACGTTATCGCAAACAAGGCTACGATGAAAAACAGCTCGAGCATGAGCCGCAAATAAAATGGGTAACGTTTGTGGTGTGGATTGCCGGATCGGCGGTTGGTTTTCTTGCTGTCAATGGCGTGATCACCCTAACCATGATCCCATCACTTGACTCCATGTTGATTGCAAGCGCTGGATACTTACTGCTAAGCCGTCCACCTAAGACCGCTGAATAATTTTTCTTATCCAATGCAAAGGAGGCAAATGCCTCCTTTTTTTATCCTTCACGGCTATGGCTTAACCCTTTTAGAATCTGGAATTAAAATGCGTTAGCAGTGTACATGCCAGTGGTTTGTTTGGGTTTCATTGTACTATTTTTTCAGTCGTTGCAGTGCCTGTGGTGTAAAAAATGGTAATGTATCCATGCCTAATACGGTTTGCCTCATTGGTTTTGTTTGGCGACAGATCAGATCGCGCAAACCGCATTGAGTTCCCTCCCATAAGTGAGCTACTAAAATGGAACTGTTATTTAACCTGAACTCGGGATAAAAACTTTGAACTAATGGTCCCGCACGTGATCAGATTTTTTGATAAAAAAGAAACCTGATCACACTAGAGAGTCCATGCACAAATTCATGCACAAATTAGTGGAATTGTTTTGCGATATTGATGATTTTTGTGCAATTTTTCTGCCTGAATGGGAAAAAACTCAGCTCACCGACGGCGCGCGCAAGCGTCAACGCTCCGGCCGTATGACTATCAGCGAAGTGATGACCATCATCGTGCTTTTCCACACGTCCAACCATCGTGATTTCAAAAACTATTACACAGGCTATTTGGCGCGTTTTTATAAATCAGATCTCCCCGATTTATTCAGCTATAACCGTTTCATTGAAGTGATGCCGGTTGCGATAGTGCCGCTGTGCGCTTACTTTGCCAGCCTTAAAAGTGATCCAACTGGTATCGAATTTATTGATTCAACAAGCATAAAAGTCTGCCATAACTTGCTCATCAATCGCCACAAAACCTTTGCAGGACTCGCGCGCAGAGGCAAAGGCACCATGGGTTGGTTCTACGGTTTTAAGCTGCATTTGATTGTTAATCATCAAGGCGGCATTGTCGAAGCGAGGTTGACGCCAGCTAATGCTCACGACACAAAACCCGTGAACAAAATGGTGCGCGGCGACATGAATATACCCATGAGCATTGAAGGTGCTTGATTTTTAATAACTTTGATATCACACTGCGCGCCATGAAAATTATTCTCACTCCAGAACAAAAGCAGCAGCTAGAAGTGATGCACGACACAACCCGCGATGGTCGAGTGCGC
>JBOFRL010000037.1:0-103176 GCA_051650965.1 Vibrionaceae bacterium | reverse complement strand
TTGTCGCCCATTGCTCTGCATCTGTTAAAAACACCATACTACCCTCAACACTTTGTTTTTAGTTGAGAGCAGGAAAATCGATAAAAATTCAAAAAAATCCCCCGATTTTCATCGAGGGATTTGTGTAGGAAAGACAGATGTTAAAAACGGGCTTTTGGCTGTAATTGGCGACGCGCCCAGCGCGTCTTTTAGCAACTTTTCGGACGGGTGCGGAAAAAGCGGCGGCGAACGCTCATCGCGATCACGTAAATGGCAGCGCGAGCGACGCCAACGCACACAATTTTTGCCATCCGTATTACAATGCAAGCAGTCATGACTATTTGGGGTAGCGTAATGGAATTGCTTTGTCCTGCGGGAAATTTACCCGCGCTCAAAACAGCGCTCAGCTGCGGCGCGGACGCGGTTTATATCGGCTTTAAAGGTGGCACCAACGCGCGCCATTTTCCCGGCCTCAATTTTAGCGATCAGCAGCTAGTGCAGGCGGTCAAGTACACTCACGATCAGGGTAAAAAACTGCACGTCGCGCTCAACACCTTTGCCCACCCCAACAATTTTTCGCAGTGGAGCGACGCTGTCGATCTTGCGGCCAGCCTGCATGTGGACGCGCTGATCATCGCCGATATTGCGCTACTTGAATACGCCGCGCGCCGCTATCCCGCGCTTGAGCTGCATCTTTCCGTGCAAGCGAGCGCGACCAATAGCGCCGCCATCGCCTACTACCAAGAGCATTTTAATGTCAAACGCGTCGTGCTGCCGCGCGTATTGTCGATTGAGCAAGTAACGCAGCTTTCGCGCCATGTGAGCGTTGATCTTGAAGTGTTTGCTTTTGGCAGCCTGTGCATCATGGCGGAGGGGCGCTGCTACCTGTCTTCATATTTGACAGGGCAGTCCCCCAATACCGTTGGCGCCTGCTCGCCAGCAAGCCACGTGCGCTGGCAGCAGACAGAGGCGGGGCTTGAGTCGCGCCTCAACAATATTTTGATCGACCGCTATTCACCAAACGAGCAAGCCGGCTACCCCACGCTTTGCAAGGGACGATTTGTCACAGATGGCGCACCTTTTCATGCACTTGAAGAGCCAACCAGCCTCAACACGCTTGCCATTTTGCCCAAACTGTTTGCCGCAAACATTGCGTCGGTCAAAATCGAAGGACGCCAGCGCAGCAGCGCGTATGTGGAAAAAGTGGCAAAAACGTGGCGCGCCGCTATCGATTCCTTTAAGCAAGATCCTGAAAATTATCGTGTTTTGCCACAATGGGACAACGCGCTAGCGCAAATTTCCGAAGGCACACAAACCACCCTTGGCGCGTACCATCGCAAATGGCAGTAGGAGAAACCATGCACTATTCACTCGGTCCACTGCTCTATTTTTGGCCCAAAGCCGATATTGAGCAGTTTTATCAAGCCGCCAGCAACAGCGATGCCGACATCATTTACCTTGGCGAAACGGTCTGCAGCAAACGGCGCGCATTCAAATTTGCCGATTATCTTGAAGTCGGGCGCGAGCTTGCGGCAAAAAATAAGCAGGTGGTATTGTCAACCATGGCGCTGCTTGAAGCGCCAAGCGAAGTCAATGAGCTTAAGCGTTACATCGATAATGGCGAATTTTGTATCGAAGCCAATGACATGGCGGCGGTGCAGCTGGCACACGAGAAAAAACTCCCCTTTGTGGCGGGGCCTGCGCTCAATTTATACAACGCACACGCGCTAAAGCTGCTAGTCAAGCAAGGGATGATGCGCTGGTGCATGCCTGTGGAGCTTTCGCGCAGCTGGCTGGCCAATCTACTTGATGAAGCCGAGCAGCTTGGGATCCGCAAGCAATTTAGCGTGGAAGTATTTGGCTACGGCTATCTGCCGCTGGCGTACTCAGCACGCTGCTTTAGCGCAAGGGCGCATAATTTGCCTAAAGATGACTGCCAAACCTGCTGCATTGCCCATCCGCAAGGCATTTCGGTGAAAAGCCAAGAGCAGCAAACCGTTTTTACCCTCAACGGCATCCAGACACAATCGGGGTACTGTTACGATTTGCGCGCAAGCCTTGACTCCATGCAAGGACTCGTCGATGTAGTGCGGATCAGCGCTCACAGCCAAGCATGTCTTGACGTGATCACACACTTTAAGAATGGTTTACAGCAGTCAGCAAGCTCACACCGCTGTAATGGGTATTGGCACAATATCGAGGGAATTTCGCTGATCTAAGTTACATCGCCTCACTCTTATTCGCTATCGCCGTCTCTGTTTGCTCTTGCGCAATCAAAGTCAGCTCCAGCAGAGAATAGCGATGCTCCATGAAATCATAAACATTATTTGCCATGGCCAATTTATACATTACAACTGCTAAATTGGTCATGCCACGCTTTTGATACCGTTTGCCAAGGTAAAAGTAAGCTTCACACAGTTTTTGCGCAAGCTCTTGATTGCTCGAGCTGCTCAGCTGGATCTGCTGCATAAAATCTTGTTCGCTGATCTGATCAAGATAGAGACTGGCGATTTGCCAAGCCGGATCATGACGCTGCGCTTTTTTGTAACGCTCAGTCAAATTTTGATGCGCTTTTTCTGGGCCAAGATGCTCAAGTTGCACCAGATAGAGCCAGATACTGCGAAAGGGGTCGTTGGGATCTTTTTGATAATGCTCAAGTAATTCACGCTCAGCTAAGCCATAACGCTTGCCGTAATACAGCGCAATGCCACGGTAACGCTGCGCATAGGGATGAGCGGTGTCAAGCTCGAGCGCGGAATCAAACGCCTCGTACGCTTCATCATACAACCCTGCCTGCGTTAAGTAGATGCCGAGAACATTAAACAGATCGGCTTGCAGAGGATCGAATGTCAAAGAGCGTTCAAAATCGACTCTTGCGGTGGTGCGCAGCCCTAAACTGTCATTGATGAGCCCGCGATCATAATACAATTTGGCGCGCTCTTCGTCCGTCAGCACCCTGCGCTGTAGCAGCTGATCAATACGCATCAAAGCCAACTCTTGGATTTCCGTGGCTTGTAGCGGTACTGCAACCGGTAACAGCGGTGTTGACGTTGGCCCTTTCACTGAAGAGCAAGCTGATAATAAACAAATCCCTACCAGCGGCGCAAACTGCCATCTCCTCATAACCTGCGTCCTTAGTCCTTATAAATAAAAAGGGGCACAATGCCCCTTCAATGTTACCAAATTACTTGGCATTTGCTGTCAAGTAAATGAGTCACATAAATTATCACTCTATTTCACTGACTGTCGATGGCTCTGATACCACTGTAGCAGATTGTGGCTCGTTTGCCTCTTTCATGCTTAAGCGGATCCGACCTTGTCGGTCAATCTCTAGCACTTTGACATTCACTTCTTGGCCGCTTGTTACATAGTCTGCGACTTTTTCAACGCGTTTGTCGGTTAATTGTGAAATGTGCACTAGCCCTTCTTTGGTGCCCAAAATCTGCACAAAGCAGCCAAAATCAACGATGCGCGTCACTTTACCTTGGTAAATTTGCCCAACTTCAACTTCAGCCGTCAGCGCTTGAATGCGCGCGATAGCCAGCTGCGCTTTCTCGCCGTCAGTTGCTGCGATTTTGATCGTGCCGTCGTCTTCGATTTCGATAGTAGTTTGCGTCTCTTCGGTCAACGCACGAATCGTTGCGCCGCCTTTACCAATGACATCCTTGATTTTTTCAGGATTAATTTTGATGGTATGGATGCGTGGAGCAAACTCAGAAATGTCATCACGTGCACAGCTAATTGCTTGATCCATAACGGTCAAAATGTGCAAACGTGCGCCTTTGGCTTGATGAAGGGCAAGCTGCATGATCTCTTTAGTGATCCCTTCAATTTTGATGTCCATTTGCAAAGCGGTGATCCCGTCATTGGTACCGGCCACTTTGAAGTCCATATCGCCAAGGTGGTCTTCGTCACCCAAAATGTCAGATAGAACAACGAATTGATCGCCTTCTTTGACCAAGCCCATCGCGATACCGGCAACCGATTTCTTAATTGGCACACCCGCGTCCATCAGCGCTAATGAAGAGCCGCACACAGAAGCCATTGATGATGAACCATTTGACTCAGTGATCTCAGAAACAAGACGCACAGTGTAAGGGAATTCCGCTTGAGTTGGCATCACAGCTTGAATGCCGCGCTTCGCTAAACGGCCGTGGCCAATTTCGCGACGTTTTGGCGAGCCAACGAAGCCCGTTTCACCCACACAGTATGGAGGAAAGTTGTAGTGGAATAGCAGGTGATCAGTGCGCTCACCGGTTATTTCATCAATAATTTGCGCATCGCGCTGCGTGCCAAGCGTCGCTGTAACCAGCGCCTGCGTTTCGCCACGCGTAAACAGCGCTGAGCCGTGCGGACGCGGCAACACGCCAGTGCGCACGTCAAGCGCTCGCACCATATCTTTTTCACGGCCGTCAATGCGCAGCTCACCGGCAAGAATGCGGCTACGTACCACATCTTTTTCCAGCTCGTGCACCAGCGTTTGGATCTCTTTAGCGTCTAGCTCGCTGTCTTGCGCTTGCAGCGCAGCAACGGTGTCAGCCGTGATCTTGGCGATCTCGTCGTAACGCGCCATTTTTTCAGTGATCTGATAAGCCGCTGTAATAGCAGATTTTGCATGCTGAGCGATCAGCGTTTTTAGCGCAACATTAGGCTGCGGCGCTTGCCACTCCCATGCTGGCGTATTGACTTCTTTTGCAAACTCGTTGATAGCGGCAATTACCGCTTGCTGTTGCTCGTGGCCGTACACCACAGCTTGCAACATTTGCTCTTCAGACAGGCGATCTGCTTCTGATTCAACCATCAATACCGCGCTGCTGGTACCAGCAACAACCAAGTCAAGGCTGCTTTGCGCCAGCTCTTTGACGCTTGGGTTTAACACCAGCTGCTCGTCGATAAAGCCAACGCGCGCCGCGCCAATTGGGCCGTTAAATGGAATACCAGAAATAGCCAGCGCCGCAGAGGTGCCGATCATCGCAACGATGTCCGGTGAAACATCAGGATTCACAGAAACAACAGTGATGATGATTTGAACTTCGTTGTTAAAGCCTTCTGGGAACAGTGGACGAATTGGGCGGTCAATCAGACGCGCAGTCAACGTTTCACCTTCTGAAGGACGGCCTTCGCGCTTAAAAAAGCCGCCTGGAATGCGCCCTGCCGCGTACGTACGCTCTTGATAGTTAACAGTTAACGGGAAAAAATCTTGCCCTTCAACCGCTTCTTTTTTACCAACGACGCTAACAAACACAGACGTGTCGTCCATGCTTGCCATCACAGCAGCAGTTGCTTGTCGCGCGATAACGCCGGTTTCTAATGTAACGGTGTGATTACCGTAAGGAAATGTTTTTACAATCGCTTTCATGAGCCAATCCTTTACAAAATGTTAAGATGAATTAAGGCTTTCCATCGCGACTAATACCAATACTTTCACTATTAAAAGTATTAGAAATAGTCGCGACCGAGCGGTCTGCGTGCTGACGTCAGCCTTAAAGCTTGTACATTATACACGTGAGCTATGTTTTAGCCCAAGTTTTATCAATTTATGCGTATTACGCGCAGATCTTGCAGTCATTTCGCGCTAAAAAGCAAAAAGGAGCCTATCGGCTCCCTCTCGCGGATCTCGGCGCAAAAATTAGCGACGTAGACCAAGGCTTTCGATCAGCGCTAAGTAGCGATCTGCATCTTTACCTTTAAGGTAATCAAGCAGTTTACGACGACGAGAAACCATGCGTAGCAGACCGCGGCGGCTGTGGTGATCCGCTTTGTGCTGTGAAAAGTGACCTTGCAGGTGGTTAATAGACGCAGTCAACAGTGCGACTTGTACTTCTGGAGAACCTGTATCAGTTGCGCTTTTCGCGTATTTGGCTACAACTTCTGCTTTAGCTTGTGCATTCAGAGACATCTGATTTCCTTTGATAATAATAAATATGTGCCAGCCAATCTCTGATCCAGCCAGCACGGGACAGCGAATTATACCGCTGCGCGTTAAGAACGCAAGCGCGAAGATTGCCGCGCGCGGTTATGCCGTTGTGATCAAACGGCGCGGCGCGATAAGGCCGTCTTCGTTCACTTCGCCCACACCGATAAACTCTTGCTCGTCGCCGACCAGCAGTCGCACGCAGCCAGACGCCGGCGCGCCAGCAACTTGCAGCGCCTGCCCTTGCAGCGCGTAGCCGCCCATGATCTGCGATAAACTCACGCTCGGCAGCGCTTGCACCGCGCTATCCATCGGCAGCAATAGCGGGTCGAGCAGCTCACGCGGCGCGATCCCTTGCTCTTGCGCCGTCGCAAGCAATGTCTGCAGCGTGTTAAGCGTCACCATCTGCGCGGCCGGATATTGCGCAACGCCAACCCGGCGCAGCATCGCGACGTGCGCGCCACAGCCAAGTTTTTCGCCCAAATCATCCACAATCGTGCGAATGTAAGTGCCTTTTGAGCAATGGATTTCCATATCAACTTCGTCACCCTCAAAGCGCAATAGCTCAATGGAGTAGACCGTGATAGGACGCGCTTCACGCGGGATCTCAATCCCTGCGCGCGCATACTCATACAAAGGCTTGCCTTCGTATTTTAGCGCCGAAAACATCGACGGCACCTGCATGCTTTCGCCAGCAAACGCCAAGATCGCCTGCTCAAGCTGCGCTGCGTTTACATTCACCTCACGCGTCGCGACCACTTGGCCGTCGGCATCCGAGGTGTTTGTGCGCAGGCCAAGTTTGGCCGTCACAATGTAGCGCTTGTCAGAGTCGAGCAAAAATTGGGAAAATTTGGTCGCCTCGCCAAGGCAAATCGGCAACATGCCGCTTGCCAGCGGATCCAGCGCGCCGGTGTGGCCCGCTTTTTGAGCGAAAAAAATCCGCTTAACTTGTTGTAGCGCGCCGTTAGAGGTGATCCCGGAAGGCTTATCGAGCAGCAAAATGCCGTTCACCGGCCGGCCGCGCGAGCGAGCGTTACGCGAAGACATTAGTTTTGCTCCTCATCATCAGGGCGATTCACTTTGTCGTTATTGACCGCTTGCGTCACTAAGTTTGAAATGCGCATCCCTTCGGTCAGCGACTGATCGTAAACAAAAGTGAGCTCTGGCGTGACGCGCAGGCGGATCACCTTGCCAAGCAAGCTGCGAATAAAACCCGCCGCTTCACGCAGCGCCGCAAGTCCCTCTTCTGGCGTTTGCGAGCCGAGGGTGAAAAACGTTACATACACTTTGGCATACGCCAGATCACGCGAGGACTCGACACTCGAAACGGTCACCATACCGATGCGTGGATCTTTAATTTCACGCTGTAAAATCAACGCGATCTCTTTTTGCAGCTGCTGCTCAACCCGCTGCACACGGCTAAATTCTTTGGCCATACAACCCTTCTTTAATAAAAAAAGGAAACGTCGCCGCTTCCCTTTTTATCTTCATCCTTGACAATTAATAGCGGCCAGCGCGTCATGCGCTACCAACCGCTCTTCATTATCATGTTAAGAAACTTCATGGCGATGCGGCGCACTTTTAAGCAATCGTACGCTTAACTTCAACCACTTCAAACACTTCGATCTGATCGCCTGGGCGCACGTCGTTGTAGTTTTTCACGCCGATACCACATTCGTAACCTTTGCCAACTTCGTTCACGTCATCTTTAAAGCGGCGTAAAGACTCAAGCTCGCCTTCAAAGATCACCACGTTATCACGCAGTACGCGAATTGGCGCGCTACGTTTGATGGTGCCATCGGTAACCATACAGCCGGCGATAGCGCCAATTTTTGGTGACTTAAACACTTCGCGCACTTCAGCAAGGCCGATGATCTCTTGTTTAAACTCAGGCGAAAGCATGCCGCTCATCGCTTGTTTTACTTCATCAAGCAGCGCATAAATCACTGAGTAATAACGTAAATCAAGGCTTTCAGCGTCGATGGTCTTACGTGCAGACGCATCCGCGCGCACGTTAAAGCCAACCAAAATCGCATTAGAAGCTGCAGCCAGCACCGCGTCAGTTTCAGTGATAGCGCCTACACCCGAGCCGATGATTTTCACTTTCACTTCGTCAGTAGAAAGCTTCATCAACGAGTCAGCGATGGCTTCAACAGAGCCTTGTACATCGGCTTTAAGCACGATGTTAAGCTCAGAAACTTCGCCGTCAGTGATGTTGGAGAACATGTTTTCAAGCTTGGCTTTTTGTTGACGCGCCAGCTTAACATCGCGGAATTTGCCTTGACGATACAACGCCACTTCACGCGCTTTACGCTCATCACGCACCACAGTCGCTTCATCACCTGCTTGCGGCACACCTGAGAGGCCCAAAATTTCAACAGGGATAGAAGGACCGGCAGACTCGATATCTTTACCGTTTTCGTCGCGCATCGCACGCACACGCCCGTATTCAAGGCCGCACAGAACAATGTCGCCACGCTTCAACGTTCCAGATTGCACAAGCACAGTTGCTACTGAGCCGCGCCCTTTATCAAGGCGAGATTCGATAACGACACCGCTTGCCATGCCTTCACGCACTGCTTTTAGCTCTAAAACTTCAGCTTGTAGCAAAATTGACTCAAGCAGACCGTCGATGTTGGTCCCTTTTTTGGCTGACACGTGCACAAACATGTGCTCGCCGCCCCACTCTTCTGAGATCACGCCGTGCTGCGAAAGCTCGTTACGCACGCGGTCAAGATCGCAAGAGTCTTTGTCAATTTTGTTAACCGCAACAATCAAAGGAACACCGGCCGCTTTGGCGTGCTGGATAGCTTCGATTGTTTGTGGCATCACGCCGTCGTCGGCCGCAACAACCAGCACAACAATGTCAGTCGCCTTGGCACCACGAGCACGCATTGACGTAAACGCGGCGTGTCCTGGTGTATCTAAGAAGGTGATCATGCCGTTTGGCGTTTCTACGTGGTACGCACCGATATGCTGCGTGATCCCGCCGGCTTCGCCCGATGCCACATGCGCTTTACGAATGTAATCGAGTAGCGATGTTTTACCGTGGTCAACGTGGCCCATGATGGTCACAACTGGCGCTCTTGGCTCACGGCGTTTGCTGTCGTCACGGTCAAGTAGCACCGCGTGCTCAAGCTCGTTTTCACGACGCAATACCACTTTGTGGCCCATTTCTTCGGCGATAAGCTGCGCAGCTTCTTGATCCAAAACTTGGTTGATGGTCGCCATCGCACCCATTTTGATCATCGCTTTGATAACTTCTGAACCTTTAACGGCCATTTTGTTAGCAAGCTCTGCTACGGTGATAGTTTCGCCAATTTCCACGTCACGGTTAATTTTTTGTGCCGGTTTTTGGAAAGCATGGGTCATTGAGGAAATAGATTTACTGGTGCGGCTTTTTAGCTTGCCACCTTTACCACCGCGCTGACGCGCAGAAGAGAGTTCCTCTTCACGCTCTTGCGTGGATTTTTTCTTGCGACGTCGACGTGTCGCAGACTCTTGGCGACGATCCGCTTCATCTTCTGCTTCGCGTGCATAAAGTGAAGTAACGGTATGATGATCAACCACTTCCAACTCTTCTAAAGCCGGTTGCTGTTGACTCCATCTCTCTTCGTTTAATTCTGCCATCTTGCGTGCCTCTTCTAACTGGCGCTGACTTTCTTCTTCAGCTTTACGCTTGGCTTCCTCTTCCTGGCGGCGCTTTAGTTCATCAGCTTGTTTTTTTGCTTGCACATCAGCTACCTTATGAGTCGCAACCTCCTGCGCAGACTCTTTTGGCCCTTGATTTTGCGGTGCGGCAAGAGGTGCACTCTCTGATCCCGCACGCTTAGCACTTTGCTGTGCCTCTTGCTTTAATCTGGCTTCTTCCTCACGCTTTGCTTTGGCCTGTGCATCGCGCTGGGCTTTTTCTTCAGCTTGACGACGCGCCAACTCTTCGGCTTCACGCTGCTGCGCTAATGCTTGCTCAGCAGCTTCTTGTGCTAAACGCTGTTCTTCAAGATCGCTGCGTTTAACATAAGTGCGCTTTTTACGCACTTCAACTTGCACATTTTTGCTTTTGCCATCATTCCCCGATACGCTCAACGTGCTACGTTTTTTTCGCTGTAAGGTCAACTTTACGGGAGAACTCCCGTCGTCACCGTGCTCGCGCTTGAGGTGAGTTAACAGGGTCTGTTTTTCTTCCTGGCTAACGTGATCAGTGGCTACTTTTTTAATTCCAGCATCACCTAATTGCTGCAGCAAACGCTCAACTGGCGTACCAATCTCATCCGCAAGCGCTTTAACTGTTACTTCAGACATTCTGCTCTCCTTAATTGCGAGGCTTAAGCGTTATCGCTAAACCAGCAAATGTTGCGTGCCGCCATTATAAGCTCACCCGCTCTCTTTTCATCCAATTGCTCAATATCTAAAAGATCTTCAGTACCTTGCTCAGCGAGATCTTCCAATGTGCAGATCCCTTTTGCCGCTAAGCAATACGCCATATCACGTTCTAAGCCCTCTAAAGCGAGCAGCTCTGCAGAAGGCTCAGCATTATCAATAACTTCTTCTTTGGCTAACGCTAAAGTAGTCAGCGCCGCCTTGGCACGATTACGCAGCTCCTCGACCGTCTCGTCATCAAGACCATCGATTTCTAGCAGCTCTTTAACCGGCACGTACGCTATCTCTTCAAGTGACGTAAAGCCGCCCTCAACGAGTACCTGCGCAAATTCTTCATCCACATCAAGATGTTTAATGAACAGCGTAATAGACTGGCTCGCTTCTTCTTGATGCTTTTTCGCAAGATCAGCAACCGTCATGACATTGAGCTCCCAGCCGGTCAGCTGCGACGCTAAACGCACGTTTTGGCCACCGCGACCGATAGCTTGCGCAAGATTGTCAGCTTCTACTGCAATATCAATAGTATGCGAATCTTCATCTACAATAATGGATGCTACATCAGCAGGCGCCATGGCATTGATCACAAATTGCGCCGGATTTTCGTCCCACAGCACAATATCAACACGCTCACCACCAAGTTCGCTAGAAACGGCCTGCACACGTGCGCCGCGCATACCAACACAAGCGCCAACCGGATCGATACGGCGGTCGTTGGTTTTTACAGCGATTTTGGCACGTGAACCTGGGTCGCGCGCGGCGCCCATCACATCGATGATCTCTTCACCAATTTCTGGGACTTCGATGCGAAACAGCTCGATCAGCACTTGTGGCTTCGAGCGAGTCATAAAGAGTTGAAAGCCACGCGCTTCTGGCGCAACTTTGTAAAGCAAGCCGCGCACGCGGTCGCCCGCACGGAAATTTTCACGAGGCAGCTGATCTTCACGCAAAATGACGGCTTCGGCATTGTTGCCCAAATCCACCACCACCATGTCGCGGTTAACTTTTTTGACTGTGCCGGTGATAAGATCGCCTTCGTTATCCAAAAACTGCTCAACAATTTGCGCACGTTCCGCTTCGCGAACCTTTTGCACAATCACTTGCTTAGCCATTTGGGTCGTGATCCTATCGAACTGTACTGATTCAATAAGCTCTTCTGCGTAATCGCCGAGTTTCACCGATGTATCGATATTGCCGTCGTCGTCAAGTTGCGCCGCATCCAAAGTGATCTCTTTGGTTGGAAAAGCAACTTCTTCCACCACCAGCCAACGCCGGAACGTGTCAAAGTTACCTGTTTTCCTGTCGATCACAACGCGCACATCAATTTCAGCGTCATTTTTCTTTTTAGTTGCTGCAGCTAACGCTGACTCTAACGCTTCAAAAATACGCTCACGAGGAACGGCCTTCTCATTAGAAACGGCCTCAACAACAGCCAAGATCTCTTTGTTCATGAACTCTTATGCCTCATTTAACCTTAAAATGAAGGAACTAGGTTAGCCTTAGCAATATTGCTCAAAGCAAACGCCTCTTCGTGGCCATCAACCAACATGGTAACTGTTTCACCAACGACAGAAACTATCACCCCTTTCCATTTACGACGATTTTGCATAGCCATTTTTAGAACAATGATCGCTTCACTGCCTATAAATCGTTGATAATGCTGTGCATTAAAAAGAGGGCGCTCAAGACCTGGCGACGATACCTCTAAGTGGTATGCCACACTAATGGGATCTTCAACATCAAGGACTGCGCTAATTTGATGACTTACTGTTGCGCAATCATCGACATTAATGCCATTTTCATGATCAATAAAAACGCGTAATGTTGCATTTCTTCCCGCTCGAATAAACTCAAGCCCGACCAGCTCGTAACCTGCAGCTGCCACAGGAGACGCCAACATTGCATGTAGCTGCTTTTCTAAACCTGTCATACCACCCCTAAAGTAAAAAAGGGCCAAAAGCCCAGCACATCCCACGGTTCACGTTAGCCATGCAACCATCGCTTTTTTGTTCTACGCAATTACAAAAAGCATAATTTATCGCCGAAGGCTGGCTTTGGATAACAAAAAACCCCGATATTCGGGGTTTCTTCGACTGGACCCTGATGCATTTACTCACCATGGTCGATAGCTACTTTTTGATAGCCATCAAGAATATGGTTGCGGGAGCTGGATTTGAACCAACGACCTTCGGGTTATGAGCCCGACGAGCTACCAGACTGCTCCATCCCGCGTCCGAAACAGGACAATGTTACATAAAATTGGCATAAGATACCAATTTTTTATTATGGTGCCGAGAGCGGGACTTGAACCCGCATGCTCATAGAGCACTACCCCCTCAAGATAGCGTGTCTACCAATTTCACCACCTCGGCAAAAACTTTTTAATTCGGTGTTGCTGGAGCTTGTTGCTCTTCAGTCGTTTTCTTTGCTTCTACTTGCTGCGTGGCAGATGGCTGACTCAAATCATCAAAAACGCCAACTTGCTTTGTTCTGTGAGTGGTCAAGTTGCCAAGCACCAAACTGAGAACGAAAAATATGCACGCAAAAATAGAGGTCATACGACTTAAAAAATTACCGGAACCTGAAGAGCCAAACACAGTGTTTGATGCACCGGAGCCAAAAGAAGCTCCCATATCAGCACCTTTACCTTGTTGCACCAACACCAACCCGATCACAGCAATCGCAGCTAACAGATACACCACAAGTAACGCTTCGTACACAGAACACCTCTGCTTAAACTTTTGACTGCCTCACATTGGGCGCTCACACAGTATCCCAGTAAGGAATACGCCAAATCATAGCCAAATGCCGTTAGCAAAACAAGCAAAAATTATAATCCGTTTACAGAAAACCGATTAATTGCACAGTTTTTAAGCAACACTCTGACATGAATAAATTTTTCGTTGCAGAGTGGCAACTAAGCCACTCTTTTTTTATCTAACAGCTCGCTTTAACCGCGGCGCTGATCTGCTTAGCAAATTCGCTGACTTCATGCGCATTTTCGCCCTCGACCATCACGCGAATAAGCGGCTCAGTGCCAGACTTGCGCAGCAAGACGCGGCCATTGTTGCCAAGCTTCGCTTCAACATCCGCTTTCGCCTCTAGCACTTGCTTTGACAGCAGTGGATCTGAGCTGCCGCTAAATCTCACATTTTCAAGAACTTGTGGAAAAAGCACCACGCTTTGACTCAGTTTATGCAAACTTTCGCCAGTCGCAACCACGCCAGCAAGCACTTGCAGCGCAGCCACAATGCCGTCGCCTGTCGTCACTTTATCTAGCAAAATCACGTGGCCAGAATTTTCCGCGCCAATCGTCCAGCCGCGCTCTTGCATCAATTCAAGCACATAGCGGTCACCCACGTTGGCTCGAGCAAAAGGCACATCAAGCAGCCTTAGCGCAACTTCAAGGCCCATGTTTGACATCAAGGTGCCCACCACGCCGCCGCTCAGACGCCTTTTACGCAGCGACTCTTTTGCGATGATGTAAGCAATTTGGTCGCCGTCGATTTGATTGCCAAGATGATCAACCATCATCACGCGATCACCGTCGCCATCAAACGCAAAGCCAAGATCCGCCTGCACTTCTAGCACTTTTTGCTGCAGCGCACGCACATCGGTCGCGCCGACTTTGTCATTAATGTTGATCCCGTTTGGCTCAACACCAATAGCAACTACCTCGGCGCCAAGCTCGCTAAAGACCGCCGGCGCAATGTGGTAAGTCGCGCCATGCGCGCAGTCGACCACAATTTTTAAGCCGCTGAGGCTTAAATGTTTTGGAAAAGTGCCTTTACAAAATTCAATGTAGCGACCGGCAGCATCGACAATGCGCTTTGACTTGCCAAGCAGCGCCGATTCAACGCACGTAAACGGCTTATCGAGCTCTTCTTCAATGGCAAGCTCAAGCTCGTCTGGCAATTTTGTGCCGGCCGATGAGAAAAATTTGATCCCGTTGTCATAGTAGGGATTGTGCGACGCGGAGATCACAATGCCCGCTTCTGCGCGAAAAGTTTGCGTCAAATACGCAATCGCCGGCGTTGGCATAGGTCCTGTGAGCGCAGTCTGCAAGCCTGCCGCCGACAGCCCCGCTTCTAATGCCGACTCCATCATGTAACCTGAAATGCGCGTGTCTTTGCCGACCAGCACCTTTTTGGTGCCGCTTTTGCTCAGCACACGGCCAGCCGCCCAGCCCAATTTCAACACAAAATCTGGCGTGATCGGAAAATCACCCACTTTGCCCCGCACACCATCAGTACCAAAATATTTTCGCTGCGTCATAGCCCCTCCTTATATTTCGTTTAACGCTTGGATCACCCGCAACGCATGCACAGTCTCTTTTACATCATGTACGCGAACGATATGCGCCCCTTGCTGCACAGCAAAGATAGCGCTGGCGAGACTGGCGCCAAGAACATCTTGAGGCGATGAATCGAGCATTTTATACAACATTGATTTTCTTGATGTTCCGCTTAGTAGCGGCAAAGAAAAATGATGAAAGTGAGCAAGATTAGCAAGCAATTGATAGTTGTGCGCTAACTTTTTACCAAAACCAAAGCCAGGATCTAAAATCAGCTGCTCTTTTGCAATGCCGGCTTCCAAGCAGGCCGCAATCCGCGCCGAAAAAAACTGATCCAGCTCATCAAAAATATCTTGGTAAACCGGCGCTTGCTGCATGGTGAGCGGCTCACCTTGCATGTGCATCAAGCAGATCGGCACCTTGGCAGCCGCGGCAGCCGCTAAAGCGCTAGGCTCAGTAAGCGCACGCACATCGTTGATGAGATCGACGCCCGCCGCAACCGCTTCGCGCATGACCACAGCTTTGCTCGTATCAATCGAAATCCAGCAATCAAAACGCTGGCGAAGCGCTTCTATGATGCCGATAGTGCGATCTAACTCCTCGCTCTCGCTCACAAAAGCGGCGCCCGGCCGCGTTGACTCTCCACCAACATCGATGATGGCAGCGCCGTGCTGCAGCGCCTGCGCCGCAAACGCTATCGCACTCTCAAGGCGCTGATGTTTGCCGCCGTCCGAGAACGAGTCGGGCGTTGCATTTAAAATCGCCATCACTTTAGGCGTTGCCAGATCGAGCTCTTTTTCTTTGCTTATCAATTTCATAACAAAATCGCCACATAAAATAAAACCCCAACAAGTTGGGGCTTTTCAGTTACAAATTTAATTTTCTCGCGAATTAAGTCCAGCGTTGCTGAGACAACTTATCGTCACCGCTGTTTGCAGTTGGCTCGCTTGGGCTTGGCGACGACGGCACACCACTCGATGGCTTATCGTTGTTGTGCCAATCGGCAGGCTCACGCACCGGACGGCGCGCCATCAAATCGTCGATTTGACCGGCGTCGATAGTCTCGTACTTCATCAGCGCATCTTTCATCGCGTGCATGATATCCATGTTTTCTTGGATGATCTTTTTCGCACGCAGATAGTTGCGATCGATAAGCTCGCGGATTTCTGAATCAATTGTGCGCGCAGTTTCATCAGACATGTGTTTGCTTTTCGTCATCGAACGACCAAGAAACACCTCGCCTTCTTCTTCTGCGTACAAAAGTGGCCCAAGTTTGTCGGAAAATCCCCACTGCGTCACCATCTTGCGCGCAATGTCGGTCGCGCGTTCAATGTCATTCGACGCACCCGTTGAGACTTTGTCTGGCCCATAAATGAGCTCTTCCGCCAGACGGCCGCCGTACATGCTTGAAATCATTGACTCAAGGTGCTGGCGCGACAAACTGACGCGGTCTTGCTCAGGCAGATACATGGTCACACCCAAAGCGCGGCCACGAGGAATGATCGACACTTTATACACAGGATCGTGCTCTGGCACCAAGCGCCCAACCACAGCGTGGCCAGCTTCATGGTAAGCAGTCGCTTCTTTGGTTTCCTCAGACATCACCATCGATTTGCGCTCCGCGCCCATCATGATTTTGTCTTTAGCAAGCTCAAATTCGCTCATCGAAACCACGCGGCGATTATAACGCGCTGCAAAAAGCGCCGCTTCGTTAACTAGGTTTGCCAGATCGGCGCCTGAGAAGCCTGGCGTGCCGCGCGCGATAAGAGACGCTTGCACATCTTCAGCAAGTGGCACTTTACGCATGTGCACTTTAAGAATTTGCTCACGGCCACGCACGTCAGGCAGTCCCACCACAACTTGGCGGTCGAAACGACCAGGACGCAGCAATGCAGGATCAAGCACGTCAGGGCGGTTAGTTGCCGCAATAACGATAATGCCTTCGTTGCCTTCAAAGCCGTCCATTTCTACCAGCATCTGGTTAAGTGTCTGCTCACGCTCATCATGACCACCGCCAAGACCTGCGCCGCGCTGACGGCCAACCGCATCGATTTCATCGATAAAGATGATACAAGGCGCTGCCTTTTTAGCTTGCTCGAACATATCACGCACACGCGATGCGCCCACGCCGACAAACATTTCCACAAAATCAGAACCTGAAATGGTGAAAAACGGCACTTTCGCTTCGCCAGCGATCGCTTTTGCCAGTAAGGTTTTACCAGTTCCAGGCGGACCGACCATCAAAACGCCAGTCGGAATTTTTCCGCCCAAATTTTGAAAACGGCTTGGATCGCGAAGATAATCAACCAGTTCCTTAACATCTTCTTTGGCTTCATCACAGCCTGCGACATCAGCAAAGGTAGTTTTGATCTGATCTTCACCCATCATGCGCGCTTTTGATTTACCAAAAGACATCGCACCTTTACCGCCGCCTTGCATTTGGCGCATAAAGAAGACCCAGACGCCGATCAAAAGCAGCATCGGGAACCAAGAGATGAAAATAGAGGCCAAAATGCTTGGCTCTTCTGGCGGCGTGCCACGCACTTGCACTTTTTTGTTGATCAGATCATCAAGCAACTTAGGATCTTGATAAACCGGCATATAAGTGACATACCCCGTCCCATCACGCCGAGTGACTTTGAGCTCACGATTGTTAAACTGCACGTCTTGGAGCTTATTTTGCCCAATCTCAGTCACAAACGTTGTGTAGTCCACCTGATTTTTTGCTTTGTCGCTGCTGCCAAAGCTTTGGAAAACTGACATCAGTACCACAGCAATGACCAGCCAAAGGATCAAATTTTTAGCCATATCACTCAAGGTGAAAACCTCTCATAATCAATATTAACTAACCTAGGTTACTACAGTTTATAGCCTGTAGCCACAATGTAGACTTCCCGCGAGCGCGCCCGCGAAGAGTCCGGTTTACGAATTTTTACCGTATCAAACAAAGTGCGAACTTGTGCCAGATAGTTATCAAATCCTTCACCTTGAAACACTTTCACAATAAATGAGCCACCAGCAACTAAAACCTGCTGACACATATCTAAAGCTAGATCAACAAGATACATTGCTCTAGCTTGATCAGAAACTAAATTACCACTCATGTTGGGCGCCATGTCCGACATCACCATATCAACCGGCTTATCGGCTATCCGCTCAAGCAGCGCATTAAGCACCGCCTCTTCACGAAAATCGCCCTGCAAAAAGCTCACGCCCGGCAAAGAATCCATCGGTAAGATATCGCAAGCAATAATCACACCATGTGTTCCTACCTGCTCTGCGGCGTATTGAGACCATCCGCCAGGTGCCGCGCCAAGATCCACGACTGTCATGCCTGGCCTTAATAATTTATCTTTACCCTGAATTTCATCCAGTTTAAAAATAGCACGTGAACGAAAACCCTTTTTTTGCGCTTCTTTCACGTATTTATCATCAAAATGTTCTTTTAACCAACGACCAGAGCTACTTGAGTGCTTCTTTTTACTCATCTGTACAACCCGTTATAAACCTTTGCCAAATTTTACTACAATTTTCAAACCGCTTGGCACCACGCCTTAAGTTCACATCATAACGAAAAAAACCAATGTTCGCGCGCAAGCCTATTTATCAATGTGTTGCAAGCATATACAGCGCTTTTTTGAATAGTGATTCAATTTAAAACGATATGACGCTAGAATCGTCCCTTTTCAACCCTCAACACAGAATTAATAGAATCACTATGAAGTTAACCACAAAACAAAAGCAGTTTTTAAAAGGGCTTGCGCACGATCTCAAGCCAGTTGTTCTTATGGGAGCAAATGGCTTAGTTGAGGCTGTTTTAGCCGAGATAGATCAAGCACTTGCGCATCACGAGCTCATCAAAGTAAAAATTGCAGCAGAAGACAGAGACACAAAAGTACTGATAGCAAACGCTATTGTTCGTGAAACTAAAGCCCAGCAAGTGCAAATTATCGGCAAAACATTGGTCTTATACCGTCCAAGCGAAGAGCAGAAAATTCAGCTTCCTCGCAAATAGTTTTCACGGCAAATAAAGACCGCAGCACCCGCAGCGGCCTTTTTTGCGCTAGAGGTACTCAACCCTATCAATTTCAAAAACGCGCACGCCGCTAGGTGTGTTGATGGAAACCTCGTCACCTTCAGACTTGCCAATCAGGCCGCGCGCAATCGGCGAATTCACCGAAATTAAATTGCGCTTAATGTCAGCTTCATCATCGCCAACGATCTGATAAGTGAGCGCTTCATCTGTATCGCAATTGATCACTGACACTGTTGCGCCAAAAATGACCTTGCCTTCATTTTTTATCTTTGAAATATCAATGACTTGAGCAACAGAAAGCTTGTATTCGATATCGCGAATTTGCGCCTCGCACAAACCTTGCTCTTCACGCGCGGCATGATATTCAGCGTTCTCTTTAAGATCCCCTAGCTCACGCGCTTCAGCAATCGCTTGCGTTATCAAAGGGCGGCGCTTCATCAACCGTTGTAACTCTTCGCGCAATAACTTCTCACCGTTTACAGTCATCGGTACTTTTTCCATATTTCACTCTACCTATAAATCGCTTGTTCTACAAAAACAAACCACGCGCAGAAACTTCGCGTGGCGTAACTACAGCTGCTATTTAGCCTGAGTGTAAACAAGTTATTGGTGAAGATCGATAGCGATTTTTCAACAAAAGCAGTCAACAGCTTGCTTGGTAATACTAAGCCATATTGGAAATTTTCCTGATATTTTTCAGCAAGTAACAACTCTGCGACGGCATGGCAATCACTTTTTACCCTCTCGCCCTCTAAACAAAATCACTTTTTACCAGTACACTTTTACGTTTTTTGTGATCAGCGCCTCATGCGCAGTTTTCTTCCATTTCCACCGTTGCACAGAAAAATATGCGGCAAATAGCCAAGAGCCTTCTTGCTATCGTGCCTGTTAGGATTAATCGCTATTTTTATTCCGAAAGATCAAAAGTCGGGATCTGAATTTGCAATTTTGTTAGTTATTTAGGAGTTTTTCTATGCTACAACGCCGTACGCTGCTAGGAGCGCTTTGTACCACGGCGCTATTTTTTGCCGCCACTTCCGCGACCGCTGCAGGCTTTGCGCCGCAGGCAAGCAAGCACTTGCCACAAGGCACGCTGCTAGGACTGCACGTGATAGATGCAAAGCAAGGCAATGAATACATTACACAAAACCAAAATGTCCTGCTCGCGCCAGGCAGCACGCAAAAGTTAGCTGTCGCGCTCGCAAGCTCTGTTTATCTGCCCAAAGATTTTTCGTTTGAGACAAAATTATTTAAAGATAAACAAGACGTTTTTATCCATTTTGGTGGCGACCCCACGCTGCTGCGTAAAGATCTCAAAGCGCTGCTGCTCAAGCTAAAACAGCGTGGAACAAGCAAGATCGAGGGCAACATTTGGCTCGATGACTCGATTTTTAGCGGCTATGATCTGGCGGTCGGCTTGCCTTGGGACATTTTAGGCGTCTGCTACAGCGCGCCAACCAGCGCCATCACGTTGGAAGGGAACTGCGTGCACGCCACGTTGTACAACGGCGCCCAAAGCGGTCAAACGCGGCTGTATGTGCCGTCACACCAGCCCATTACCACCTCATCGCAAGTCAAAGCGCTGAGTAAAACGCAGCAGCAAGAGGCCAATTGCGATTTAGAGCTTAATGCCAATAATCAAAATCACTATCAGCTAACTGGCTGTATTCCAAAGCAAGATGGGCCTTTCCCGCTTAAATTTGCGGTGCAAAATCCTAGCAAATATGTCGCCGCGGTCACCAAGCAGCTTTTGTCTGAGCTTGGCATTGCGTTTAATGGCAAAGTGCAAGTTTTGCCGGCCGGGCGTAAATATCAGGGCACCTTGATTGCAAGCCACTCTTCGCCAAAGCGCGACGCGTTGTTAAGCACCATGTTAAAAGATTCGGATAATTTGATAGCAGATAACTTATTGAAAATTATGGGACATCGCTATTATCGCCAACCAGGCTCGTTCATTAACGGCACCAAGGCGCTCAAAGCTATCCTCAAAGAGCAGGCTAACATCGATTTGACCAACGCGGTGCTTGCCGATGGCTCGGGTTTGTCGCGCAATAACTTGATGACGGCAGGACAGCTGGCGCAGATCATGCAGTGGATCTACAAAAATAAGCGTCAGGAGCTGCTCGCGATTTTGCCCACATCCGGCATCGACGGCACGCTGAAGTTTCGCCCAAGCCTGCGCAATGCCCCAATCAAGGGCCGGCTACAAGCTAAATCAGGCGCCATTTTTGGCACCTACAATTTAGTGGGGGTACTGCAGCGTGCAGACACGGATCTTATCGTGGTGCAGCTTGTGAGCCACTACTACTATCCGGATGCCGACAAAGTGCAAGAAAAAGCGCAGCAGCCCATTTTTGCGTTTGAGCGCGCGCTTTATCAATCACTTTTACAGCAACAGCTTCCTGTTAACTGATTGCTTTTTCTGCAATTGCAGCATGACGCGCTTGCAGCGAGGTAACGCAAGTCAATTGCGTTGCCTCAAACGCTAAGCAAAAAGCGAAGGCGGCATTGAGCGTCGTGGTGTAATTCACTTTTTGATCAAGCGCGCAGCGACGCAGCAGTTTGGAATCTTCGATAGCTTTGCGCCCTTCGGTCGTATTCACCACATAGCTGTATTCGCCATTTTTAAGCCGATCAAGCACATGCGGCCGCCCTTCGTGCACTTTGTTGACTAAACGTGGGTTGATCCCCGCTTCACCAAGCGCAACAGCTGTGCCGTGCGTTGCATCGAGCTCAAAGCCAAGCTCCAGCAGTTTTTTCGCCAAAGGCACGATACGCGCCTTGTCAGGGCCGCGCACCGACAGCAGTGCACGTCCGCCAACTTGATACGCCACGTTGCAGCAAAGATCCGCTTTAGCAAACGCGGTGGCAAAATCATCTGCCATCCCCATCACCTCGCCCGTAGAGCGCATTTCAGGCCCAAGCAGTGGATCAACCTGTGCAAACTTGTTGAAAGGGAAGACCACTTTTTTCACTGCGAAGAAAGGTGGAACCACTTCTTCTGTGACGCCTTGCTGCGCCAGACTTTGCCCAGCCATGACACGCGCTGCGATTTTCGCCAGCGGCACGCCGGTCGCCTTAGACACAAACGGCACGGTACGAGCGGCGCGCGGGTTGACCTCAATGAGGTAAACTTGCCCCTCTTTTATCGCAAACTGCACGTTCATGAGGCCGCACACGCCAAGCTCTAGCGCTAATTTGCGCACCTGCTCGCGCAGCACCTCTTGCACGCTGTGCGGCAACGTGTATGGCGGCAAGGCGCAGGCCGAATCCCCCGAATGCACGCCCGCTTGCTCAATGTGCTCCATGATAGCGCCGATCAGCACCTGCTTTCCGTCACAAATCGCGTCAACGTCGACCTCAACCGCATCATCTAAGAAACGATCGAGCAGCACCGGCGCGCTGTTTGAAACGCTGACCGCCTCATTAAAATAGCGGCGCAGATCCGCATCATCATAGACGATTTCCATCGCTCGACCGCCAAGTACATAAGAGGGACGCACCACCAGCGGGTAACCAATGGACTGCGCGCAGCTGAGCGCCTCTTCGAGCGATGAAACCGTTGCATTTTCTGGCTGCAAGAGACCCAATTTGTTAACAACATCTTGAAAACGCTTGCGATCTTCCGCGCGGTCAATCGCATCAGGCAAGGTACCAATGATCGGCACACCCGCTTCTTCCAGCGCCTTCGCCAATTTGAGCGGCGTCTGCCCGCCGTACTGCACAATCACGCCGCACGGCTTTTCAACACGCGCAATCGCCAGCACGCTTTCTAACGTAACCGGCTCAAAATAAAGGCGATCCGAGGTGTCGTGGTCGGTTGAAACCGTTTCAGGGTTGCAGTTGACCATGATCGTTTCGTAGCCGTCGGCGCGCAGGGCTTTTGCCGCATGCACGCAGCAATAATCAAACTCAATGCCTTGACCAATACGGTTTGGCCCGCCACCTAACACCATGATTTTTTTGCGATCAGACGGCGTCGCCTCGCACTGCATATCGTAACTTGAATAAAAGTAAGCCGTTTCGCTGGCAAACTCGCCCGCGCAGCTGTCAACGCGCTTGTAGACAGGGTGCAGATCAAACCGCTCACGCAGCGCACGAATTTGCGCCTCTTCTACGCCAATGACGCGCGCAATACGTTGATCGGAAAAGCCTTGTTTTTTCGCGCGGCGCAGCAACGGCGCCGAAAGCGCGTCCAAACCGCACTCTTTAAGGCTGCCTTCAAACTGCACAAGCTCTGCAATTTGCTCCAAAAACCAGCTGTCAATTTGCGTCAGCTTTGCCACTTCAGCAACGCTAAATCCAGCGCGAAAGGCGTCCGCCACATAGCAGATGCGCAGCGCCCCCGCCTCTTTTAACTCGTAGCGCAACGTGCTGTAGGCATCATTAGCAGAAAAATCAAGCTGCTCGTCAAGGCCGCTCAAACCCACTTCCAAACTGCACAGCGCTTTTTGCAGCGACTGGGAAAAGGTGCGCCCCATCGCCATCACTTCGCCCACCGATTTCATCTGCGTGGTTAAGCGATCGTTGGTGCCGGCAAATTTTTCAAAGTTAAAACGGGGAATTTTCGTCACCACGTAATCGAGCGACGGCTCAAATGACGCGGGGATCACGCCGCCGGTGATCTCATTAGAGAGCTCATCAAGGGTGTAGCCCACCGCCAATTTGGCCGCAACTTTGGCGATAGGAAAGCCGGTCGCTTTAGAGGCAAGCGCAGATGAGCGCGACACGCGCGGGTTCATCTCGATCACCACCATGCGCCCATCTTTTGGATTGATGCCAAACTGCACGTTAGAGCCGCCCGTCTGCACGCCAATTTCGCGCAGCACGGCAATCGAGGCGTTACGCATCAATTGGTACTCTTTGTCAGTCAGCGTTTGGGCTGGCGCAACAGTGATGGAGTCGCCAGTATGAATGCCCATCGGGTCAATGTTTTCAATAGTGCAGACGATGATGCAGTTATCATTTTGATCGCGCACCACTTCCATTTCATACTCTTTCCAGCCGATCAGCGACTCGTCGATCAAAAGCTCGTGCGTTGGGGAAAGCTCAAATCCGCGCGCACAAATTTGCATGAACTCTTCGTGGTTGTACGCGATGCCGCCGCCGCTGCCGCCCATGGTAAATGACGGGCGAATGATGCACGGGAAGCCGACTTTTTCAAGAATTTCAATCGCTTGCTGCTCAGTTTTAGCCACGCCAGAGCGTGGGCAGCTTAGGCCAATTTTGCGCATAGCTTGGTCAAACAATGCGCGATCTTCTGCCTTTTCAATCGCTTGTACGTTAGCGCCGATCAGCTGTACGCCAAACTCTTCTAGCACGCCGTGCTTGGCAAGATCGAGCGCGCAGTTAAGCGCCGTCTGCCCGCCCATGGTGGGCAAAATGGCGTCCGGACGCTCTTTGGCGATGATTTCACGCACAACTTCCCAAGTGATAGGCTCGATGTAAGTAACATCGGCAAGCTCTGGATCAGTCATGATGGTGGCGGGGTTTGAGTTGACTAAAACAACGCGATAACCCTCTTCTTTCAATGCGTTACACGCCTGCGTGCCAGAATAGTCAAACTCACACGCCTGTCCTATCACAATCGGACCTGCGCCTAGGATCAAAATGCAGTTAATGTCGGTGCGTTTTGGCATTTTTATACTCCTTAAGCGCGAAATTGCTTAATTAATTCAATAAATTCATCAAAAAGAGGCGCCGCGTCGTGCGGACCTGGACTTGCTTCTGGGTGGCCTTGGAAGCTAAACGCCGGTCGGTCAGTCAAAGCGATACCCTGTAGCGAGCCGTCAAAGAGCGAAACGTGAGTTGCGCGCACATTGGCTGGCAAACTCTGCTCATCAACAGCAAACCCATGATTTTGCGAGGTGATCAAAACTTGCTGACGCTTGAGATCTTTAACCGGATGGTTGGCGCCGTGGTGACCAAATTTCATTTTTCTAGTTTGCGCGCCAGCGGCTAGCGCAAGAATTTGATGGCCAAGGCAGATACCAAAAATGGGAATGTATTTTTCTAACAGTTGCTTACAAGCATCAATGGCGTAGGTGCACGCCGCCGGATCGCCCGGTCCATTTGAAAAAAAAAGCCCATCAGGCTTTAAACTCAATACTTCACTTGCGGGGGTTGTCGCTGGTACCACCGTTACGTGACAGCCGCGATCTACCAACATACGCAAAATATTTTGTTTGATCCCAAAATCGTATGCCACAACGTGGTACGGCAGCGCGTCTTGCGCTTGTGCGACTGGCAGGCCGTCTTCCAGCGTCCACGAGCCTTGCGTCCAGCTATAAGACTTTGTTGTGCTGACCATTTTTGCCAGATCAACACCAGCAAGTCCGCTAAATTCGCGCGCAAGTTGCACGGCATGCTCTGGATCAATATTTTCGCCCACCATGATGCAGCCGTTTTGCGCCCCTTTTTCGCGCAGCAATCTTGTCAGCGCGCGCGTATCAACGTCGGCAATGCCAACCACTTTTTGGCTGCGTAGAAAATCGGTCAGTGTTTGGGTGGAGCGAAAATTTGAGGTGTAACGCGGTAGATCGTGAATGATGAGGCCTTGCGCGTGGATTTTTGTCGATTCTTGGTCGGCTAAATTAACGCCGGTGTTGCCAATGTGAGGATGGGTAAAAGTAACGATTTGTTTTGAATAGGAAGGATCAGTGAGGATTTCTTGATAACCGGTCATTGCTGTATTGAAAACCACTTCCCCTACTGCAACGCCTTGTTCCCCAATCGCTATCCCTTCAAAAATCGTCCCATCGGCTAATGCTAAAAGCGCATGCATACCCAAAAACACCCCCGAATAAATATTCAATAAAAAAGCATAGCGAAGCATACCGCTTCAGGTGTCAATGCCACTTTGCACAATATGCAAAGTTTTGACAAATTGCGCCAATGTTAGGGATTTAAGCCTTTTGTGTCAACAAGTTATTTTTTTAGAAGGCGAAAACGGCCTTTGCACTGCCAACGAGGCAAAAAATAATATTTACTGCCACTGCAACACTTGCAAAGGGACGATAAAGATTGGCCAAAATTTTATTGATTCAGAGCAAACGGTTTCTTTGTTAGGATAATCGACCAATATCACCTATTACGAGCAACTTACCGGTCAATGTGCTTTTTTTGACAAAGCTTGATAGCTCGGGACTTACAAAGCTTTCTGATATAATTTCATTTTGCATAAAAATGCACTTTTATGCTAATTCAGGCGCGTTCGAGGCTTACACCTAGACGACAGTTGCAAGGCTACAAACAGCTTGCAACTAAATGATCTTGCACAAAAAATTCGCCAAAAAATTGGCACAAAAAAAGCCAGAGGTTTCCCTCTGGCTTGATCAATGGATTCTAAATTAGAAGCGGCTTAGCAGCTGGTTACCCGCTGGGCCTACGTGATCCCACGCCATTTGCCAAGCAAAACCAACTTTTGGCTCGTACTGGTTAGCGCTTTCGCTCCACTGTGAACAATAGCCAGCGTTCGGATATGGCTTACAACGGTACACCTCACCATCATGCTCAACCAATGCCCCTTCCATGTAGAAATCCATTTTTTCAGGGAATTTAAAGTGATAATCTACGCCGCCTTTTGCAACAGGTGTAATTTCAGTCCACGCTTCTTGCCAAGCAAAGCCAACGCCTGGCTCATAATGGTTAGCAGCAACAGACCACTGCTTACAAAAACCAGCGTTGTCACCTTCTCTACACTGGAACAAACGGTCGTTATGCTGAACTTTAGTGCCCGCCTGATAAACTTCCATGCCGAATGGGAAGTTAAACTCAGCGCCTTCGATACGTGAAGTTTCGTTTAAACCAGCTTGCGCACCGGCTGCAGTCAATACTGCAATAGCAAGTAGTAATTTTTTCATGTGTGACCTCATTATTATATTGTTTTTATTGGTTGCCAGCACGGGCAATGTCCAAGATTTAAGTCAAGAAAACATTTAACTGTCTAGCAACGTGGTCATTATATATAAATCGCCTCCCTTGTAAATATTTTATTCTTAAAAACACCTTTATTTTTTATTGTTTTTTACTTTATTTCACAAAACTTGTTGTACACCTTCTTTATAAATAAAAACAATTGACAGCCTCAATAAAACGCATAAGATAAAAATTTACTATCGCGATAAAAATTAAGAAAACGATATATTTGCATCAATAACATAATATATCTAAATTATCGGCAAAACAGGCGGCGCCACTCCACACAATGTTGTAACACACTGTTTTCATTAGACTTTTCTACGAGCAACGCAGGCGCAGCCGCGCTAAATACCGCGTCATGTTATCAAATATTATTTAAAACCCTACATAACAAATAATTCAATCTTATTAAAAGACATTTTTATAATTCAAATAAAATTACATCTCTCAATCTATCGTTAATAAACTTATTTCATAGAAATCATTTCTATTAATATTTAAATAACAAATCAACTCGCGAATTAATAAATTCACACCACAACAAGTTGGAGCAATAAATATATTTAGAGTGATTAAATGAAAGGATATATAGCGAGAGAAAGTGTAGGGAAATTTGAGCAAACGAGGTTGTTTGCTCAAGGTGACTAAAAAGACTTACAAATCATGTAACTGCAGCACATCTTGCATGCTGTAGACGCCATTTGGCTGCAAGGCAAGCCACGTCGCCGCACGCACCGCGCCATGTGCAAAAGTGTCGCGGCTCGAAGCTTTGTGGCTGATCTCAAGCCGCTCGCCAAGCGCAGCAAACATCGCCGTATGCTCGCCGACAATATCGCCGCCGCGCACAGTCGCAAAGCCAATCTCGCCAGATTTGCGAGCGCAGGCGTTGCCTTCACGCGCAAACACAGCCACATCAGCCAGCTCTTTACCCAGCGCACCAGCAATCGCCTTGCCCATGCCAAGGGCGGTGCCCGATGGCGCGTCCACTTTATGACGATGATGCGCTTCGATAATTTCGATATCGCAGCTTTCACCCATCACCGTAGCCGCCTTTTCTAGCAGCTTAAACAGCACGTTAACACCGACGCTGTAATTTGGCGCGATCACCAGCGCGGTATCCCGCACAGCGGCAATCGTCGCCTGCTGCTCATGCGAAAACCCAGTGGCGCCGATCACCATTTTTTTATCCGCGCTGCGGCAAAGCGCGAGATGCGCCATCGTCGCGGCCGGCGAGCTAAAATCAATCAGCACATCCAAGTTTGCCAGCGCCTCTTGCAGCGCGCCAGTTACGGGCACTCCAATGTGACCAAGCCCCGCAAGCTCCCCAGCATCACAGCCAAGCAGCGTGCTGTCAGGGCGGTCAATCGCCGCGCACAGCTGCAGCTCGCGGTTAGCATGCACGGACGCAATTAAAGCGCGCCCCATTTTTCCTGCCGCTCCGGCTATCGCAATTTTGAGCATAGCGTCCCTTTCTGATAATTAACTTAACTGCTTAATTTGTAACTCTTTTGGCAATTCAAAAACCATTTTTTCTTCTTTGCCAGTCAGCTCTTCTACGTAGGTCGCGCCCAGCGCTTTGATCCGCTCGATAATAAGCTCAACCAGCGGCTGCGGCGCAGATGCGCCAGCCGTAATGCCTACCACTGCGCAGCCTTGCAGCCAACTTCCATCCACATCTTGAGCTTGATCAACAAGATAAGCCGGCACGCCCATCTTTTGCGCAAGCTCGCGCAGCCGATTTGAGTTCGAGCTGTTTTTAGAGCCCACCACAATCACCACGTCCGAATGCAGCGCAAGCTCACGCACCGCGTCTTGGCGGTTTTGCGTCGCGTAGCAAATGTCGTCTTTGTGCGGGCCTTGGATGTTGGCAAACTTAGCGCGCAGCGCCGCCACAATCGCCTGCGTTTCATCAATAGAAAGTGTGGTTTGACTGACAAAGTACAGATTGTCAGGCTGCTTTACTTGCAGCTTTGCGACATCTTCTATTGTTTCAATCAAATAGATAGCGCCTTGCGTGCTGGCGTACTGCCCCATCGTGCCATTGACCTCAGGGTGACCGGCATGACCGATCAGCACCACTTCAGCATTTTTGCGGCTAGCGCGCGCAACTTCCATGTGCACTTTGGTAACCAAAGGACATGTAGCATCAAACACTTGCAGCTCGCGCAGCTTCGCTTCTTCGCGCACCGACTGCGCTACGCCGTGCGCCGAAAAGATCACGATCGCGCCTCGCGGCACCTCATCGAGCTCTTCAACGAAAATCGCACCACGCGCCTTAAGCCCTTCCACCACAAAGCGGTTATGCACCACTTCATGGCGCACATAGATGGGCGCGGCAAACAGCTCAAGCGCGCGCTCCACGATGGCAATCGCTCTATCTACTCCCGCGCAAAAGCCGCGCGGATTGGCCAATAAAACTCTCATTTGTCCCCTACCGTTTGCGGTTTTTCCTCGTGTAAAAAACTTTCGAGCAAAATCAGTCCCGCGCCAACGCAAATCGCAATGTCTGCCACATTAAAGGCAGGCCAGTGGTATTGCTTGTAATAGAAGTCTAGAAAATCAACAACATAGCCGTGGACAAGCCGGTCAAACAAATTGCCAAGCGCGCCGCCTATCACCATCGCGTAGGCGATATTGAGCAGCTTATTGGTAGCGGGAAGCTGGCGCATCCACACCAGCAACATCGCACAAACGCCCAGCGCAAGACTTGCAAAAAACCAGCGCTGCCAACCGCCGGCATCGCTTAAAAAGCTAAAAGCAGCGCCGTAGTTGTGCACATGCAACAAATTGAAAAATGGGAAAATTTCGATGCGATGCTCCCACCCATAACCGATGCTGTTCATCACCCAAAATTTTGTGCCAATATCGATTACCAGCATCAAACCGGCCAGCCACAGCCAGCGCAGTCCAGATTGCTTTAAAGTGATCCTTTGCATCCCATCTCCTTGTAATTAGGCAAATTCTCGAATTTCACCCGCGCCGGTCAAGTTCGTGACGCAGCGGCCACAGATCTCACCGTATTCGGTCATGCTGACATCAGCAACGTGGTGCCAGCAGCGCTCGCATTTTGGCGCGTCAACACGCTCGATAAGCACCGACAAACCGGCAAGCTCCGTTGCATGCACAGCTTGCGGCGCACGGCTCAATTCATGCACGCTCACTTTTGAGGTCAGCAGCACAAAGCGCAGCTCGTCACCTAAAGCGGTCAGGCTTGCAAGTAGCGCAGGCGCCGCGTATAAGCTGACCGCCGCCTCAAGCGAGCTGCCAAATAGCTTGTCGTTTCGCGCCTGCTCAAGCTCCTTGTTGACCGCCGCGCGCACTTGCAAAAGCTGCTGCCACGTTTCGTCATTCACGCGCTCATCATTGCCCAGCGCAAACAGTTTGTCGTACCAGCACTGCGTGAAAACAAACGGCTCGCGCTCGCCTGGCAGGTGCTGCCAAATTTCATCAGCGGTGAACGGCATAATTGGCGCCATCCAGCGCACCAGCGCTTCAGCGATATGAAAGAGCGCCGTTTGACAGCTGCGGTGCGCATGCCCGCCCGTTTTTGCCGTGTACTGGCGATCTTTAATGATATCGAGATAGAACGAGCCCATCTCCACCGAGCAAAACTGCATTAAACGCTGCACCACTTGCGAAAAATTGCACTCATCAAAAGCGTGTACAATTTCGGTTTGCGCTTGCAGCGCCTTACCTACCGCCCAGCGATCCACCGCCACAAGCTCACTTGGCGCGACCAAATCGGTACGCGGATCAAAGCCGTTTAGGTTCGCAAGCAAGAAGCGCGCGGTGTTGCGAATGCGCCGGTAAGCATCTGCGCTACGTTTGAAAATTTCATCCGAGGTGCGAATTTCGCTGGTGTAATCGGTTGACGCAACCCACAGTCTTAGAATGTCGGCGCCGTATTTGTTGATCACTTCATGCGGCGCAACCACGTTGCCCTGCGATTTTGACATCTTGCGCCCGTTGGCATCGACGGCAAAACCGTGCGTAAGCACTTTTTTAAACGGCGCGCGATTTTTGATAGCTACACTGGTCAGTAGCGACGACTGGAACCAGCCGCGGTGTTGATCAGAGCCTTCCAAATACATGTCAATTTCATCGCCCGCAAATTCAGCACGCGCGTCAACCACCGCCGAGTGCGTCACGCCTGAGTCAAACCAGACATCAAGCGTATCTTGCACTTTTTCATAATCATCGGCATCCGCGCCCAGCAGCTCTTTTGCGTCAAGATCCCACCACGCTTGAATGCCGCTTTGCTCAACGCATAGCGCGACCTGCTCGATAAGCTCTAGTGTATTAGGATGCAGCTGCGCGGTGTGCTTGTGCACAAACAGCGCCATCGGCACGCCCCAAGTACGCTGGCGCGAAATACACCAATCAGGACGGCCTTCAACCATCGCTTCGATGCGCTGCTCGCCCCATTCTGGTACCCATTGCACCTTTTTAATTTCTGACAGCGCCTGCGCGCGCAGCCCTTGCTTATCCATCGCGACAAACCACTGCGGCGTGGCGCGGAAGATGATTGGGGTTTTATGGCGCCAGCAGTGCGGGTAGCTGTGCTCATAAGCAAAGTGGTGAAGCAGCGCGCCGCACTCTTTGAGCTTTTCAATCACACTGTCGTTGGCTTTAAAGACGTGCTGACCGGCAAAAAAGAGCGTGTCAGGCAGATAAACGCCGTTGCTGCCCACAGGGTTTGCGACTTCGAGCTGATATTTTTGTCCCACCACAAAGTCATCTTGACCGTGGCCAGGTGCGGTGTGCACGATGCCCGTACCGGAATCAGTCGTCACGTGCTCGCCTAAAATCGCTGGCACATCAAAGTCATAGAAGGGGTGCGCGAAACGCAGGTGTTCAAGCTGCGCGCCTTGGCAAAAACCAAGGTTGTGATAATGAGTGATACCGGCTCGCTGCATCACGCTGGTGACCAGCGCACTGGCGATAATGAGGCGCAGCGGGGCGTGCTCTTTGTCCGTCTCCACTTGTACCAGCGCGTACTCGATGTCGCTCGCAAGCGCCACGGCGCGGTTTGCTGGCAGCGTCCAAGGCGTGGTGGTCCAAATAACGGCGGCCACGTCGCCTTTGCCTTGATGGCCATCGGCAAGCGAAAATTGGCTCAGCACGCTCTTTTCATCACGCGCGCGGAACAATACGTCGATAGCCGGCGAAACTTTGTCCTTGTACTCCACTTCCGCTTCCGCCAGCGCAGAACCGCAGTCGCTACACCAGTGCACCGGCTTAAAGCCTTTTTCCAGATGGCCATTTGAGGCGATTTTGCCAAGCGTGCGAATGATGTTCGCTTCGGTTGCAAAATCCATGGTCAAATACGGCTCATCCCACGCGCCTAGCACGCCAAGGCGTTTGAAATCAGCCTTTTGTCCATCTATTTGCTGCGTTGCATACGCACGGCACTGCTCGCGAAATTGCGCAGGCGTAATTTTTTGCCCAGGCTTACCAACCTTTTTTTCCACCATCAACTCAATCGGCAGACCGTGGCAGTCCCACCCTGGCACATACGGCGCGTCAAAGTCAGAAAGCGTTTTGGCCTTGATAATAATGTCTTTTAAAATCTTATTGATAGCGTGGCCAATGTGAATATTGCCGTTTGCATAAGGAGGGCCGTCATGCAAAATAAAGCGCTTTTTGCCTTGCTTGGCCTTGCGAATTTGACCGTAGAGATCTTGTTCGTACCAACGCGCCAGCATCTGCGGTTCACGTTTGGCTAAATCGCCACGCATAGCAAAGGCAGTTTCAGGAAGGTTTAAGGTCTGTTTAAAATTTTTCATCGCGCTCTATTTTCCGTCATGACCACTGATGTTGTGTAACTTTAGCCACGCCTGCGCTGCTAAAGCATCCGATTCAATTTGCCGCTGTAAAGCTGGCAAGGAGGCAAATTTTTGCTCATCGCGCAGTTTATGATAAAACTGCACTTCAATCCGTTGCCCGTACAAATTTCCATTAAAATCAAAAAGATGAACTTCAAGTTGCACTCGCTCTCCACCTAATGTGGGGCGACTGCCTATGTTTGCGACGCCTAAAAAGCGTCCCGATTGGGTTTGCACTGCTACCGCAAACACCCCCATCAGCGCACAATATTCTCTTTTTATCAATAAGTTAGCTGTGGGAAAACCAAGCTGGCGACCGCGTTTATCGCCATGAAAAACGCGCCCTTCCATGCAATACGGACGACCAAGCATCTTGGTTGCGCGCTCAAAGTCGCCCGCCTGTAGCATTTCGCGGATCGCGGTACTGCTGACGCGCAGCGGGCTTGCTTGCGCGCCGATTGGCAGCGTTAAACTCGCCGAGCGTTCCACTGTAAATGGCGCATTTTGCTGCAAATAACTAAATGATCCCACTTTGTTTTTGCCAAACACAAAATCATCGCCCACCAACAGATGCTGCACGCCGAGCTGCGCGACCAGCAGTTTATCGACAAAGTCGCAAGCCTCAAGCGCGGCAAAGGCGGTGTTAAAATTAACCAGCAGCAGATTATCGATACCAAGCTGTGCAATGTACTGATATTTATCGCGAAAATGGCAAAGGCGCGCTGGCGGAACTTGATTGGTCAAACGCGCAAACAACTCGCGCGGCTGCGGCTCAAACAGCATGACGCAGGATGAGAGCTGACGCTGGCGCGCTGCCTCGACCACGCCGCGCAGCACCGCCTGATGCCCTAAGTGCACGCCATCAAAATTGCCTATCGTCAGCACACAATTCATGTGTCGTGCGCGTAAATTATGCCATCCTCGGATCAATTGCATGCTGTTACTATTTCCTCACTGCTGCCTTTTGCTGGAAAATCCCTAACCACTTGTTATTAAATCTGTTTTGCCTGAATGTGCGACACGCGCACACCAACGAGCATCAAGGTTGCAAGGTAACTGGTACCGCCAAGCGCTATTAAGCCACCTAGCCACAACAATTTTTCGCTCATTGCCATTGACAACCAGTGTTGCTGATCGGGCAGAAAATAATAAACCAAGCCCCCCATTAGCAACACCCCAAAAAATAAGCGCAGCGCAAATAATAGGGTAACTTTGCTCATGCGATAAACGTTGGCGATATGCAAACCGCGATACAATAACACAGCATTGACCAATGCAGACAACGCCGTCGCGATCGCAAGCCCGACGTAGCCGAAAAAGTACGCCAGCGGCAAATTGAACGCCATATTGCTCACCATGGCAATGATGCCATAGCGCACCGGCGTTTTGGTGTCTTGGCGCGCGTAATAGCCCGGCGCTAACACTTTGATCAGCATGAAGTTAAGCAGCCCTGCGCAATACGCTGTCAGCGACAGTGACGCCGCATTCACGTCATCAACGCCAAATTCGCCGCGCATAAACAGCACCATCAGCATTGGCTTTGCCAGCACAATGATCCCCACCATCGCCGGCGCGCCCAAAAACAGCACCATCCGCACGCCCCAGTCCATTGTCACGGCGAAATGCTCTTGTGATTGCTGCGCATGGCGTTTTGACAGCGCGGGCAAAATTACGGTCGCAATCGCGATGCCAAACAGCCCTAAAGGAAATTCCAAAAGGCGATCGGAGTAATAAAGCCAGCTTAATGAACCGGTTGCAAGAAAACTGGCTAAAAAAGTGTCGAGCAGCAGGTTAATTTGACTCACCGATACGCCAAATAGCGCCGGGATCATCAAGGTGCGAATTTTCACCACCCCGGGATGTTTCCAGCCCCAGCGCGGACGCACCAGCATCCCCTCTTTGTACAAAAACGGGATTTGAAACAAAAACTGCAGCAAACCACCTAAAAAGACGCCGAGCGCAAGCCCCATTTCAGGCTTATCTAAGTGCGGCGAAAGCAGCAGCGCCGCGCCGATCATGGCGATATTTAAAAAGACCGGACTAAACGAAGAGACGGCAAATTTTCCCAGCGTGTTGAGCACGGAGCCGGCAAAGGCGACCAGCGTGATAAACCACAGATAGGGAAAGGTGATCACCAATAAAAATGAGGCCAGCTCAAATTTTGCCCCCATCGCGCCATCATTTAGCCAATCGACAAACCACCCCATCGCAAATAACGCGGTGATCACCGGCGCGCCCAGCATGCCAAGCGCGGTAACCAGCGTGACTAAAAGTCCCAGCGTCCCCGAAACGTAGGCGATAAATTCGCGCATTTGACTTTTATCGTCGCTTGCGTGATATTCTGCCAAAACCGGAATAAAAGCTTGCGAAAAAGCGCCTTCTGCAAAAAGACGGCGTAAAAAGTTAGGAATTTTATTCGCTAAAAAGAAGACGTCGCCCGCCGCACCAGCGCCGAGCAAATTCGCGACCACCACATCACGCACCAGACCCAACACCCGCGAAATCATCGTCATTCCGCTGACAACCATTCCGACTTTAAACAATCGCTTACTCACTCAATCATCCTTTTTTGCCACACAAAACCGCAGCCAATCGCGGTAAAACGCAATAAAAACTTACTTGCCAGCAAAATTGCTGTTACTATTCACAGCATATTAACCGCGATGTCCGCCACATGCTATTGCAAAGCAAAGCCGCGAGCCAAAGCGGCGGATATTTGCACAAATGAATTGACAATGATCGCGGTTCGAGGCATATTTCTCGACCTTAAATTTTCACCAAAGACAAGTTTTGGGAGTACTACCCTTGGCGAATATTAAATCTGCTAAGAAACGTGCCATTCAGTCTGAAAAGAGCCGTCAGCACAACGCTAGCCGTCGCTCAATGATGCGCACTTACCTAAAGAAAACTATCGCCGCTATTGCTTCTGGCGATAAAGCTGCCGCAACTGCAGCATTTGCAACCGCGCAGCCGATCTTAGATCGTATGGCGAGCAAAGGCCTGATCCACAAGAACAAAGCAGCACGTCACAAGTCAAAAATTGCAGCGCAAATTAAAGCGATGTAATGCGAATGCTATTTTGAAAAGGGTCAACTGCGGTTGGCCCTTTTTGTTTTTGCGTGTGCCAAAGTGAGCGCCGCACAGCGGTTACGCCTCACGCAAACCATAAAAAAACACCAAGCATTGCTTGGCGTTTGCAAATCGATGTACAGTTTAACTCAGTAGTCTTGCTTATCTTCAGCAGCTTCTATCGCTTTTTCCTCAGCAACAGGCGCCGCTGGCGTTTTTGGCAGCGCAATGTTCAGTATGCTATAGCCAAGCACCGCGGCCGTTGTCGAGCCGAGCAAGATCCCCAGCTTCGAATAGGTCACCAGCGCCTGATCAGCATTTACGAATGCCAGCGAGGAGATGAAGATGGACATGGTAAAGCCGATGCCGCACAGCACCGATACGGCGAAAATGTGGCGGAAAGTGATGCCGTCGGGTAACTTGGCAAAACCTGCTTTAACTGACAACCAGCTAAAAGTGAAGATCCCCAAAGGCTTACCAAACAAAAGACCGGCTGCAACGCCGAGCGTCACTGAGTTACCAAGGCTGCTCCACGAAATCCCGTCTAACGAAATTCCGGCGTTGGCAAATGCAAACAGCGGCAGAATGAAAAATGACGAGTACGGATGGATGAAATGCTCCATTTTCTTGAGCGGAGAGTGCTCGTCTTGCGCGCCGGCTTGCGCTTTGTTGCTGTTAAGTGGCACACAAAAGCCCAAAATAACGCCGGCAAGGGTAGCATGCACGCCTGATTTGAGCACGCAGAACCAAAGGATCAGTCCCAGCAGCAAGTACCAGCGAATGGCGACAACGCCCTTCATATTCATAAATACCAGCCCTAGGATCGCCGCCGCCGCGCCGCCTAACGCCACAAATGACATATCACTGCTGTAAAAGAGTGCAATGATCACGATAACGCCCAGATCGTCGATAATCGCGAGCGCTAACAAAAACACTTTTAAAGCGATCGGCACGCGCTTGCCCAGTAGCGCAAGCACACCAAGTGCAAATGCGATATCCGTTGCGGCTGGAATTGCCCAGCCATGGACCAGACTTGGATCAGCTTTGTTGAAAAGAAAATAGATCAATGCCGGCGCAAGCATGCCGCCAACGGCGGCAATCGCAGGGAAAATTGCTTTTTCCTTGCTATTTAGCGCCCCTTCGATGAGCTCACGCTTAACCTCAAGTCCGATCAGCAAAAAGAAGATCGCCATGAGGGCGTCGTTTATCCAATGCGAGACAGAAAGCCCCGCGACATAGGCATGCAAAGTGCCGTGATACAGCTCTTGCAGCCCCGAGTTTGCGATCCCCATTGCAATTAAAGCGGCTACAATCAAGATGATACCGCTGGCGGACTCCATCTTGATAAATTGGCGTATTAACCCTGTCATTTGACTCTCCTGCTTCAACCTTGGCTCAATTAAATAGCAAACAATTTCGACTTCATCTATATCAAAATATTACAACTTTCTTCATACCGATGACTCAATTTACAACCGCTCATCAAAATCGTTGCAATACTTTTTTGTTATTCACTTGATCTAAATAAGCAAACGCTTTAGATTGCCCACGGTGTTGGTCTGTACAAGCGTTTATAAGCACTTAAAAGCTTGGCACATAAAAAATAAGCTACAAGATCGACAATACAGTTTGTCTTGTAACCGACCAACATACATTTGTGTTATTCATTAGTGGTGGTTGAAAGCTTCGTTTTCTTACAGTTACCAGCAGCGCCAGCCACCTGCAAACCGCAGTATTTTGGTGATTCTGTCATTTCTGTAACTCTTATGATCAATCTTTCATCCACACTGTTTGACAAAAAAACGACATTTTCAATGTCACGGAGACTTCACTATGACTACCCAAACTCTCTCAGCCTCCCCTGTAAAGGGTGCTAGCCAAAAGAAGTGGGTTCATTGGGCGTACCTTGCATTAATGCTCTATTTTTTGCTACTAGCAGTTGACCTGATTGGTAGCGGGTTCAAATTAGCGGCCGGTGAACAAGCACAATCGCTGTTTGCATTTGCCGCACACCCAGTTGCTGGACTGATGATTGGGATCATCGCCACAGCCTTCATCCAATCCTCCAGCACAGTCACCTCCATCATTGTGGGACTTGTGGCCGGAGGACTCCCTTTTGAGACAGCGATCCCTATGATCATGGGTGCTAACATTGGGACGACCGTCACCAACACCCTCGTAAGCTTAGGACACGCACGCTGCAAAGAAGAGTTTCGCCGCGCCTTCACCTGCGCCACCGTCCACGATTTCTTTAACCTATTGGCAGTGATGATCTTTTTGCCGCTGGAAATCGCGTTCGGCATGTTGGCTAAAGTTTCTGGCTTTATGCTTGATATTTTTAGCTTTAACGGCAATTTAGACATAGGCAGTGCTAACTTTATAGGCTCCATCATTAAGCCTGTGATCGCTACCACAAAATCGCTGCTTGCAGATCTGCCAAACAGCTTTAGCGGTATCGCCATGATTGTTGTGGGGATCGCGCTGCTGTTTATTGCGATCACCGCGATGGGACGCCTGCTGCGTATGCTGATGGTGGGGCGTGCGAAAGAGATGCTGCAAATGGCTATCGGCAAAGGCCCGCTGCACGGCATTCTTTCTGGTACTGTGGTGACGGTGCTGGTGCAATCGTCATCCACGACAACCAGCATGATGGTGCCGCTCGTGGGCACCAACGTTCTCACCGTGCGCGAAGTTTATCCGTTCACCTTGGGCGCGAACATCGGCACCTGTATCACCGCGCTGCTAGCGGCGACTGCCGTGAGCGGCGTTAACGCGCAATTTGCCTTGCAAATCGCTTTCGTGCACTTAGCGTTTAACGTGCTGGCGACAGTGTTTATTTTTGGCATTCCATTTTTACGCGATATCCCGCTACGCTGCGCGCAGCTGCTCGGCGATGCCGCGGCCAAAACCAAGTGGGCGGTTGCTATCTACCTTGGGCTGGTCTTTGTTGCCATCCCAGCGGTAATGATGTTGCTGACGGTTTAAAACGGCACAAAAAAGCGCAGCTTGCTGCGCTTTTTTTATCCAGCAATTTCCCTTCTATTTCCCTTCTATTTCATTTCCCTGCAGTTATCCCGCATTCGCTATTCGCCAAAATCGCTGCCAAAGCTCAATCAACGCATAAAACCTGCCATGCCAATCAAGCAAGCGCTGCATAAAAAGTACAGAGGAACCGCAACCACACCAAACGACGAGGGAAAATCACAGCATGCTTTGCGCGCATGACCGCAGAGTTGTGCGTTAAGCAGATAAAAAAATTGCAGCCAATTGGCTGCAATTATCAGTGCGTGAAGATTGACTGCTTTTGTTAAGCATCGCTGTCAGTTTCACGTCCACTACCATTATTACTTGGAGGAGCCTGTGGAGCGCGGCGTTTTTGTCTACCATTAGCATTGCCATCCTCATCAGTTTCAAACGCTCCATTGTCGGTGCCGTCATTCGGCGCACGGTTTGCCTCAACGCCGCCCATTTCCACCTCAGACGCTTGATCTTCTGAACCACGCTGGCAACGGCCACGACTGCAATAGGCTGCCAAACCAGCACAAACAACGCCGACACCAAGCAAGACACCAACAACAATACCAGCGATCAAACCACCATCAAGGCCACTATCAACTTCTCCTGTGCCACCTGTTGCGCCACCCTGTGTAGTAGTAGACGTCGTAGCCATAGTAGTCGTCGTTGTAGAGGTTACTCCATGGCCTGGCTCGGTCGCGCCATTAACAACGACAAGATCATGAAGGGCTGTTGCTGCAGTAGTTGCTGCAGAAGCGATAGCATCTGCGGTATTACCAACCGCTGTCACGACAGCATTTCCAAATCCACCATCAGTTCCTGTAACAGCTTCAGCTGCAGATGTTACAGCGTTAGCTACCGTAGCCGTAATATTAGTAACGTTCATTTTTGCCTCTAATTCATTTTCATTGCCATCGAGCGAGCAAAATTATTTATTGCGCAGCAATGTGCTTAACACGCAATTAATTTTTATTCGCCATGATTATAAATTTTCCATAAAAAATAGCCGGCTCACCAATATGCCATTGGCAAACTTGCCATTCGTTTACGCATTACAATTTACTAATTTAAGTCCTCGAGCAAATTTATTTTGTTCAAGTCCGATTGTGAAAATCAGTTTATCAAATAAGTTCATTTCGACCATTTAATTTAGCAAACTGATCAAATAATAAAAAACAAATAACCTTTTATTGCTAAATCGATTAGTTCCATTTATTTAATTTGCTTATGCCTAAATAGAACAAGCTCAACAATTTTCATCTCTGCAATTAATTTAGTAAAGTAAATAAAAGTGAAAAACATTCTATAGGCAATTAAATCAATGAGTTCTATTCTATTTTTTAATCAATGCCATGGCCTCACTGCTTTTTTGCGTTAGCTTAAGATAAATGATCACAGAACTTGCCGATTAAGCCAAATATGCTATCTATTTGAAAAACATAGAGTAAGAGGATAAAAACATGTACGAGATCCCACAAGATTTGCAATATACCACAACCCACGACTGGGTGCGCAATGAAGGCGATGGCACAGTCACCATCGGGCTGACTGACTTCGCGCAAAAGCAGCTCGGCATTGTAGAATCGGTTGATCTGCTTGATGAAAATGAGCATGTCGACAGCGGCAGCGAGTATGGCAACATTGAGTCGAGCAAAAGCAGCAATGAGATCCTCTCTTGCCTTAGCGGTGAAATTATCGCGATTAATGAAGACGTTATCGACCAACCGCAGCTGATAAATTCTGATCCTTACGGCGATGGCTGGCTGGTACAAATCCGCCTTGACGACCCGAGCGAATTAGACGATTTACTTGACGCTGACAGCTACCTCGAATTATTGCAAGAAGAAGATCTCATTGATGAGGACGAATAAATAACTTCACGCAAAAAAATAATAACAAGTCTGTTTCAAGGCATCGCAATCGATTACGCTAGCCAAAATGCAGTATAAAAGTTGGCTAGCGGCAAATAATAAGATTCTTTAGCTGCGCAATATATTTTTTAATTCTAAGAACAAGCCGCGTATTTTTTCTCTCTGCCATTTGTTTATATCAAACTTATTTGCGTAAAAACATTTGCTGCTGCAAAGCAAATTAGCATGGCGATATAAAATCTATTTCACAATAATTTCGCAATACAGCTTATTTGAAATTCTCGCCGCGTTTTGCAGCTTTTGTTTTGCCGCGAAAAATAGCTCGCAGCTAGCGGTTTAGAAATGGCGCTGACTCAAAACAGTATTCGCTAAATAACATTTTGCAAAAATAGCTGCTATACCATTTTTTATCACTCTAGGGGGAGAAATTACATAAATTTAGGGGGATGTCACGCGTTTAATATTAAAAAACAATAAGTTGAGAACGAACGCCCTGTTCTTAGCACAATTTTTTGCTATTAATAAAAGCAGGAATAACAGCCTGCACAAGGAATAGCTATGAACGAATTTGCTTTTGATTGTTTTGACGATCTCTATGAACAAGAAAAACCGGCTCGCGGCGCAACACGCAGCAAACCAGTTAAACGTAAATGGCGTGAAATTGAGGCATTCAAAGATAAATTACGTCTACGTCAAGAATTAGAACAAATTGACCGGCTGACCGAACCCAGCGACAGCGAGTTAGTCCTTTAAATCCTATAGTTGCCAATCAATTGCCCGCTGCCCTTTTTGCTGTAGCAGCGCATTGACCGCAGAAAAATGGCGACAACCTAAAAAGCCGCGATAAGCCGAAAACGGCGACGGGTGCGCAGCTTGCAAAATAACATGACGACGCTTATCAATCAGCTGCGCCTTTTTCTTCGCATGCTCTCCCCACAAGAGAAAAATCAGCCCATCGCGCCGCGCGCTCAGCGCACTTATCATCGCGTCGCTAAACATTTCCCAACCAAATTTTGCATGCGAATGTGCCAAACCTTGCTGCACCGTCAAAACCGTATTAAGCAGCAGCACGCCCTGTTTTGCCCACGCGCTCAAGTTGCCATGCGCTGGCGGCGTAAAGCCTGCCACATCCTGACATAACTCTTTGTAAATATTCGCTAATGACGGCGGAACCTTCACGCCGTGCGCCACAGAAAAAGCAAGGCCGTGCGCTTGCCCCGCACCGTGATACGGATCTTGTCCCAAGATCACCACTTTCACATCACAAAACGGCGTTAATTCAAAAGCTTGATAAACAGACTCAGGCGGCGGGAACACCACTGAAGTCTGCCGCGCCGTTGCAACGGCCGACTCAAGCTTGGCAAAATAGGGTTTCTTGCTTTCTTCGCTAAACAGCGCTTGCCAAGTGATTTCACTCATTTTTCACCGCCCGCTATTTGCAAAAAGAGCGCAGCAGCGCGATCTCTTGCGCCCAAATCTCAGGATCCACCGTTTCTAAAATGAGCGGGATCTTGTCAAAACGCGCATCTTGCATGATAAATTCAAAGCAGGTTAAGCCGATTTCGCCCATGCCAAGCGAGTGATGGCGGTCGACCTTGCTTGCAAAAGCGCTTTTACAATCATTAAGATGCATGCCGCGCAGGTAATTAAATCCCACTACTTCGGAAAATTCGGCAAAAGTTCGCTCAATCTCTGGCAAACTGCGCAGATCATAACCAGCAGCAAAGGTGTGGCAGGTGTCAAGACAAACCCCAACCCGTGATTTATCCTCAACTTGCGCGATGATCGCCGCCAAATGCTCAAAACGATAGCCCAAGTTGCTGCCTTGGCCGGCGGTATTTTCGATCACCAGCACCACCTCCGGCACCGCGGCATGCGCGAGATTGATGGACTCAGCCACCAGCTCAAGACTCGCCTGCTCGCTGATCTTGCCAAGATGGCTGCCAGGGTGAAAATTGAGCAGCGTCAGCCCAAGCTCGCGGCAACGCTCCATCTCATCGATGAAGGCGGCGCGCGATTTGGCTAAATTTTCTGCATCCGGCGCGCCCAGATTTATCAAATAAGAGTCATGCGGCAAAATAGCGTCGCTCTTAAAACCGTACTGCGCACAGTTGGCCTTAAACGCTGCAATACTTTGTTCACTCAGCGGTTTTGCCTGCCACTGGCGCTGATTTTTAGTAAACAACGCAAACGCGTTGGCATTGATTTGTTGTGCGTTAAGCGGCGCGTTTTCTACGCCACCGGCCGCGGACACATGTGCGCCAATGTACTTCATGCCTTTTCATCCCAAATATGGCTATGCGAAAACGACATCTTGGCCGATTTGCCGATGATTGTACACCTTTGGCAAAATGCGCAGGCGCAACGCCCTCAACAGTCAAGCAGAAAGGGCACGCACAGCACAACAATTAAATTTTTTTTATTTCTTCAAAAATATTGTTGTAATTTGATTGAAATCAAAATAACCTTAGATTAGTTGTTGACACGTTAAATTATTCCCCTTTGGCAAAAGCATTCAATCCTAACGCAAGGAGAAGAAGATGATCACAGGTATTCAAATTACTCAAGCGGCCAACGATGACTTGGTTAACTCAATTTGGCTTATCGATAGCGAAACCAAAAAAGCGCGCTGTGTTTGCGCGGCGGCTGGTTTTAAAGCGGATCAAGAAATTGATGTTGCGCAGCTTGGCCAATACCAAAGCCGTGAGCTTGCAATTGAGCACACCGCAAAAATCGAAGGTGGCCAGCACCTTAACGTAAACGTGCTACGCCGCGAAACTTTAGAAGACGCAGTAGCACACCCAGAGCTCTATCCGCAATTGACAATTCGTGTTTCAGGTTACGCTGTACGTTTCAACTCTCTCACACCTGAGCAACAACGTGATGTAATTGCACGTACTTTCACAAAATCTCTGTAATGTGAGCTAAAAGCGCAGGTCGCTCCTACCTGCGCTTTTTTCATTTCTGCCACCATTTTCAGCCCATCAGCAATTGTCTTTCCCCACTTTCCAGACCCATTTTAAACCCCAAAAAGCCGCGCGCTTCGTCTTTTATTGCGCTAATAAACTGTGCTCCCTCTCCCAAGCAAACGCACGAAACGCTTTGCGCGCAACAAATCAAAGCCATCATTAAGCAGGCCACAATTTTGCTGCTAAACTTGGGTGATACCAATAAATTCAATGAGATATGAGAATGAGTTACAGTCTATTTGATCTGTTCAAAGTTAGTATTGGTCCGTCAAGCTCTCATACAGCAGCGCCAATGCTCGCCTGTCACAAATTTACCCAATATTTGGCAAAAACAGGACTGTTACACAGCGTTGAATTTATTAGTGTTGAACTCTTTGGCTCGCTGGCGCTCAATGGCAAGCAACTTAAAACCGACCAAGCGTGCATCGTGGGCCTGTCGAGCGCGCATGTCGACAATATTACCGTCGATGAGATGGCACAAATTGTTGCCAGCGTGCAAAAAAGAAACGTCATCGCGCTCAACGAGCAGCGCCACATTGTGTTCAAACCCCATGAGCACATTCAGTTTCTTACCAATAAAAGTATGCCTGAGCACACCAACGCGATGCGGATCACCGCCAAAAACGCTAAAGATTACGTGGTGATGAGCAAAATTTACTACTGCCTAAATGGCGGGCTGGTGCTCGAAAAAGGCAAACAAGATGCGCTGGAAGACATCGCACTTCCTTACCCCTTTAGTAGCGGCGCAGAGCTTATCGAGCGGTGTGAAAAAGAGCGCAAAACCATCGCAGAATTAGTGTTTGCCAATGAGCTGGCGCGCTTGAAGGCCAAAAACAAGCAGGCCACCTTGCAAGATGTTTACAAAAAAATTGATGAACTGTGGCTGATCATGAAAGAAACCATCGCGCAAGGGATCGATCATAAAGAAGCGTTGCCAGGCGGGCTCAACCTCAAGCGGCGCGCGCCCTATTTGCACGAAGCCATCAAGAAAAAAAAGCTAGAAAACAAAGTCATCGAAAACGAAGAGTGGGTCAACCTGTTTTCTATCTCCATTGCTGAAGAAAATGCCGCTGGCGGGCGCGTGATCACAGGCCCTGGCAACGGCGCGGCGGGCGTTATTCCTGCCGTTTTAAGCTATTACAATAAATTCATTAATAACAATGACACGCAAGGAATTCGCACATTTCTTGCCACTGCTGCCGCCATCGGCGCGTTGTACAAAACCAATGCATCGACCGCCGCAGTGCAAGTTGGCTGTCAGGGCGAAATTGGCGTCGCCTGCTCGATGGCGGCCGCCGGCCTTACCGCAGCGCGCGGCGGCACACTGGCGCAGATTGAAAACGCCGCCGAAATCGCGATGGAACACAACCTTGGCCTGCCATGCGACCCCATCAGCGGCCTGATCCAGATCCCGTGCATCGAGCGCAACTGCATGGGCGCAATCAAAGCCATCAACGCCACGCGTCTTGCGCTAAGCAGCGATGGCGAGCACCATATCTCCCTTGATGACGTGATCATGATGATGAACGACACCGGCCTTAACATGATGACGCGCTACAAAGAGTCGTCATCGGTGGTCAGCGGCGATAACAATATCCCCATCAATATCATTGTCTGCTAGCGCGGCTTACTCACCAAGCCACTGCAGCCAAATGTCTGCAACGGTAGCAAATACCGCCGCAAAGGGCGACGCGGTGGCTGGCGGCAACGCTTCGTCAAGGCCGACATTGGGATCGGCTTGCAGCAAACTGACGCGATGAATTTCGGTGCGCAGGCTCAAATAAGCCGATTGCAAACTTTGCACCTGCTCCGCCTCAACGATGCTGTGCAAAGCCAAATCATCTAAAATCCGCATATTGTCTGACCACGTGGCGATCGCCGGCACTTTATGCGCAAACGCCAACACCCAAAACTGTGTTAAAAACTCAATATCGACGATCCCGCCGCGCCCGTGCTTTAAGGTGAACAGCCAATGTTGCAGCGACGATTTGTCAGCCGGAGCGCGCTGATGTTCGCGCATTTTTTGCCGCATCGCGTGTACCTGCTCTTTAAGCGCAGACGGCAAGCGCGGCGCGCACAAGATCTCTTCGCGCAGCCGCTCAAATTGCTGGCACATTTTCTCATCGCCAAAAATAGCACGCGCACGCACCAAGGTTTGATGCTCCCACGTCCACGCCTTTTCACGCTGATAATTGGCAAATGACGCCATCGAGGTGATCAAAAGCCCCGCTTCGCCAGACGGGCGCAGGCGCATATCAAGCTCGTACAACACGCCGGCGGCGGTTCTTGCTGCAAAAAGGTGCACGATGCGCTGCGCAAGGCGCAGGTAAAATTGCTGCACAGAGATAGACTTAGCGCCATCGCTCCTCTGATCTTGCTCGTCATCATACAAAAAAACCAGATCGAGATCGGAGGCATAACCAAGTTCAATGCCGCCAAGTTTGCCAAACGCCAGCACCAAAAAGCCGCGCCGGCCGCTGTTGCTCAAGTGAGCCGGCTCGCCATAGCGCGCGCGCATCTGCTGCCACGTCTGCTCCACCACGGCGGTGACTATCGCCTGCGCCAAATACGTTAAATGGTCGCTGACGCGCATCACCGGCAGCTGACCGGCCACATCGGCGGCGGCAATGCGCAGCAGCTGCAGCTGTTTGAACTGGCGGATCTGCTCCATCAAAAGCTCTTGATCGTCTTGCGGGATGCGCGCCAAAAACTCCTGCAGCGCGCTGCCATATTGCGTGAACGGGGTCGGCTGATACAATTTTTGCGACAATAACAGCTCATCAAGCAGCATCGGGTGCGCGGCCAGCTGATTGGCGATCATCGCGCTTTTGCCGCACAGCTGGATCAGCGGCTCAAGCACCGCCGGATAACGCGCTAAAAGCTCAAGGTAAGTGGTGCGACTTGCCACCGCCAGCACGATATTGAGCACACGCTCAAGCACGCAGTGCGCGCCATAGTGCACTTGCGCATCGCTATTCTTGCGCAAAATACGCTGCAGCAACGCCGGCACCAGCTGATTGAGGATCTCTTGGCCACGCGCGCCCACCGTGCGTTTTTTGAGATCTTGGCCAAACTGCCACAACAGCTCTTGCTGCGCCGGCGTCAAAATATGCGCCTGCTCAGCAAAAATATTTTTGGCATGCAGCGAGTTAAATAGGCAATCGCAGATCTCTTGATAATCTTGCGCAGCATCACCGGCGCTACTTACCAGCGCTTTTGGCTCGCCAAACAGACTCAAAAAAATCGCATGCACCGCGCTCATGTGCTGCTTAGTGATCAGCGCCAGCGCTTCCCAATCAGGCACGGCAAAAGCGGCCGCCAGCCGCAGGCGGTCAAGCTCGGCACTTGGCAAAGTTTGCGTTTGCTGATCTGCGATGGCTTGCAGCAGATTTTCCAGCTGACGCAGATGAGAATAAGCATTTGATAACACAATAAAATCGTCATGATTTATCAGCTCAAGCTGCAAAAGCGCGCTCACCGTTTGCGGCAAACCGCGCTGCTGCAAAAGCGGCTCTTTGCCACCGCGAATGAGCTGAAAAGTCTGCGCGATAAATTCTATTTCGCGAATGCCGCCCGCCCCAAGTTTGATATTGCCCACCAAATCGCGCCGGCGCAGCTCAGCTTGGATCATCGACTTCATCCGCCGCACAGAATCAATCGCGCTAAAGTCGCTGTAACGGCGAAACACGAACGGCCACAACAGCTTACGCAGCGCTAAACTGTGCGGCATGAAATCCTGCGCGCCAAGCACGCGCGCCTTGATCATCGCGTAGCGCTCCCAGTCGCGCCCTTGCGTCTGATAATACGACTCAAGCGCGGCAAAACTCATCACCAGCGGCCCGCTCTCGCCAAAGGGGCGCAGGCGCAGATCAACGCGGTAGCAAAAACCGTCCACCGTCGGCAGCTCAAGCGCTTTGATCAGTCGCTGCCCAAGACGCGTGAAAAACTGCACATTTTCCAGCGAGCGAGCGCCGCCGCGCGTCTGCCCGTCACTCGGATAAGCAAAGATCAAATCGATGTCGGAAGAAAAATTTAGCTCTTCGCCGCCCAATTTTCCCATCGCCAAGATCAGCAGCGGCAGCGCATTTCCCGCCGGATCGCACGGCGTTCCCCACAAATTACAGCAATTTTGATACAGATAGCGATAAGCGCCCAGCACGATGCTCTGCGCCAGCGCGCTCAGGTGCGCAAAACTTACGCTAAGCGGAATTTGCCGCGTGAAATCTTGCCAAGCGAGCCACAATAGCTCTTGGCGGCGAAACTGGCGCAGCGCACGCCACAACTCTTCCTCACTACCAACGTCGCGCAGCCGGCAAGCCAGCTCATCGGCGTAGCCTTGCGCGCGCTCATGCAGCACGCGCCGCTCAAACAGCCAGCCAATCAGCGACGGCTGCTGCTGCAAACTTGCAAAAATGAAATCGCTTTGTGCCAGCGCCATCTGCAGCTGTGTTTTGTCAGCGTCTTGCCAAAGCGCAAGCGCGTCACAGCCAGCAAGTGCGGCGAAACGCTGCTCACCCAATTGGCTCAAAATAGAATATGACATTGATATTCCTCAATAAAAAAAGGGCCAACTCTCGTTGACCCACTTTAACCGCTGCGCAAATGAAAATGCACAAAATAGCGCAATTATACCGCTTTGTTTTGCGACGTTGACTGCAGCGCAGCTGCGTTGAGCTGCTCCACTTTGCTGTTAAGCTCCACCAGTTTTTTCTCCATCAACTCGTGGCACTCTTTCGCCAATTGGCGCACGTCCGCTTTCGTCAGCCCTTCGGTAGAAATAGGATCGAGCATTTCAACCAGCACATGGCCGTTGTTGCCGCGAAACACGCTGCACGCATCCGTTGAGCTGCACACGATAGGCACAATCGGCACGCCCGCATCAATTGCGGTGTGAAATGCGCCAGTCTTAAATGGCAGTAAGCCGCGGCCGCGCGAGCGCGTTCCTTCAGGGAACATCCAGATAGAGATCCCGCTGCTTTTCATTTTTTCAACCACTTGCAAAATCGTGTTGACCGCTCTTGAGCGATTTTTTCGATCAATCAAGATATTACCGCTAAGCCAGTAGAGCTGGCCAAATACGGGAATGAAAGCCAAGCTTTTTTTGCCGACAGTCACCGTGCCTGGGCGCACCGCATTGGAAATAGTAATAAGATCCCAATTACTTTGGTGATTTCCAATGTAAACCGCCTGCGTAACCTGCTGCGACAAGCTTGACTCACTCAGCTGCAACTTAATGCCAAATACCTTATAAAACCGACCAATCAAATGGCCAAACGTGCTGACGTGATTGGGATTTTTTGGCCTGAGCGCACAATATGGCAAGCCAAAAATCAAAATAAACAGTGCTAACAAAACCACCGCCAGCAAACGCATTATAAAAAACATACCCACTCCAACTTCAAATCCTAACGACGTCTGTCACTCACCTTGCGCTAACGCATCACTCGTTTTTTCGACTTCAATGCGGGTGATGCGCTGAAAACCGCGCGACAGCATAGCGCCACGTCGGCCGCGTTCACCACGGAAACTTTCGATATCGCTTTGTTTTAAGCGATATTTTCGCGCGCCAGAATAGAGCGTCACGCAGGCGCCTTGCTCAATCACAACCAGCCAGCTCAGTAGCTCCGCGCGCTCTTTGGCACGTGCCGTAGCAATGTTGATGATTTTATTACCTTTTCCTTTGGCAAGCACCGGCAACTCTTTGACTTTAAAGACCAAAATTCGCCCTTCATTGGTGATGGCCAAAAGATCGTCATTTTCGATGTCATTGATTTTTTGGACAGGCATGACCTGCGCGTTGTCAGGCAAACTCAGCAGCGCCTTACCGGCGCGATTTTTGCTCAGCAGCTCGTCATATTGGCAGACAAAACCGTAACCTGCGTCACTGGCAAGCAGCAGCTGCGCCTTGCTGTCATCAAGCGTCAAATGGCAAATATGCGTGTTTGGCGCAAGGTTTAACTTGCCGGTGACCGGCTCGCCCTGCCCGCGCGCCGAAGGCAAACTGTGCGCGTCCAGCGCGTAGCTGCGCCCATCGCTAGCTAATAGCGCAAGCGTTTGATTACTGCGTCCTTTCACCGAGCACAATAGCTCATCGCCAGCCTTAAAGCTCAGCGATGCCGGATCGACATCGTGCCCTTTGGCCTGACGGATCCACCCTTTTTGCGATAACACCACCGTGATAGGCTCACTTGGCGCTAGCTGCTGCTCAAGCAGCGGTTTTGCCTGCTCGCGCACCACTAAAGGCGAGCGGCGATCGTCGCCGTACTGCTTAGCATCAGCCAAAATTTCTTCTTTGATCAAAGCGTTGAGCTTCGTTTTACTCGCCAGCAGCGCCTCTAAATGCAGCCGCTCAGCGCCTAGCTCGTCTAGCTGCGCGCGAATGCTGATCTCTTCAAGCTTGGCCAGCTGGCGCAATTTCACTTCTAAAATCGCTTCAGCCTGCTTTTCGCTCAGCGCAAACTTTTCCATCAAAACGGGCTTGGCGTGATCTTCGCTGCGGATGATCTCAATCACTTCATCAATGTTTAAATAAGCGATTAATAATCCTGACAAAATGTGCAACCGCGCGCTGACTTTATCAAGCCGATGCTGCAGTCGATTGCGCACCGTTTGCATACGGAAAGTGAGCCACTCGTTTAAAATTGTCAGCAGCCCTTTGACCTGCGGCCTGCCGTCAAGGCCAAGCATGTTCAAATTGACGCGGTAGCTCTTTTCAAGATCAGTGCAAACAAACAGGTGATCCATGAGCTGCTCGCAATCGACGCGGTTTGAACGCGGCACAATCACGATGCGGGTAGGATTTTCATGATCCGACTCATCGCGCAGATCATCAACCATCAGCAATTTTTTGTTGCGCATTAAGCCTGCGATCTGCTCTAAAAGCTTGGCGCCAGAAACTTGATGCGGCAACGCGTCCACCACAATTTCGCCGTTCTCTTTGTGCCAGCGCGCGCGCATACGCACAGAGCCTTTACCCTCTTGATAAATTTTCACAAGCTCGGCGCGTGGCGTGATGATCTCAGCTTGCGTAGGATAATCAGGGCCTTGAATGTGCTCAAGCACGTCCGAGAGCCCCAGATCAGGCGTATCGATGAGCGCGGCAAGCGCATTAGCCACTTCGCGCACATTGTGCGGCGGAATATCTGTCGCCATGCCTACGGCGATGCCGGTGATGCCGTTAAGTAAAATGTGCGGCAAACGCGCCGGCAAAGTCACCGGCTCTTGCAGCGTGCCATCAAAGTTAGACTGCCACTCCACCGTGCCTTGGCCAAGCTCGCCAAGCAGCACTTCGGCAAAACGCGACAAACGCGACTCGGTATAACGCATGGCCGCAAAGGATTTAGGATCGTCCGGCGCGCCCCAGTTGCCCTGACCGTCCACCAGCGGGTAGCGGTAGGAAAAAGGCTGCGCCATCAAAACCATCGCTTCATAACAGGCGCTGTCGCCATGCGGATGATATTTACCCAGCACGTCACCCACGGTACGCGCCGATTTTTTATATTTCGCGCTCGCCGACAAGCCAAGCTCGGACATCGCGTAAATGATGCGCCGCTGCACCGGCTTTAAGCCGTCACCAATGAATGGCAAAGCCCTATCCATGATGACGTACATCGAATAATTAAGATAAGCGCTTTCAGTAAATTGGCGCAAAGGCAGCTGCTCTACACCGTCGTAAGTCAGTTGTGTCATATGTGATCCGATCTTCGTTGTTGCGAACCTAAACGGTACTTTTGCTAAAATTTAATCCGCAAGTAGCGCTGTGTGATCACCTTTTTCTTGCAGCCAAGCTCTTCTATCTTCGGCGCGCTTTTTGCCAAGCAACATGTCCATCATGGCGAAAGTTTGCTCTTCATCGTCGATAGTGAGCTGCACCAAACGGCGCGTGTTAGGATCCATGGTCGTTTCACGCAGCTGCAGCGGGTTCATCTCGCCAAGGCCCTTAAAACGTTGCACATCGATTTTGCCACGCTTTTGGCTCAGGCGTTCTAAAATGCCACTCTTTTCATCATCATCGAGCGCGTAATAGACCTCTTTGCCGCAGTCAATGCGATAGAGCGGCGGCATTGCGACATAGGCGTGGCCGGCTTTCACCAGCGCGGCAAAGTGCTTCACAAACAGCGCGCACAAAAGCGTTGCGATATGCAGGCCGTCAGAGTCGGCGTCGGCTAAAATGCAAATTTTGCCATACCGCAGCGTGCTTAAATCGTCGCTGTCAGGATCAATGCCGAGCGCTACGGAGATATCGTGCACCTCTTGCGATGCAAGTACTTGATCGCTTGAGACTTCCCACGTATTTAAAATTTTACCGCGCAGCGGCATCACCGCTTGAAACTCGCGATCGCGCGCCTGTTTGGCGGAGCCGCCCGCCGAATCACCTTCCACCAAAAAAAGCTCGGTGCGGCTAAGATCTTGCGACGCGCAGTCGGTCAGTTTGCCGGGCAGCGCCGGACCTGAGGCGATTTTTTTGCGCACCACTTTTTTTGCCAGACGCAGGCGCTGCTGCGCGTTCGCGATACAAAACTGCGCCAGCTGCTCAGCTTGCTGGGAAAATTGGTTGAGCCACAGGCTGAAATTGTCTTTGATCACGCCAGAAACAAAGGCGGCGCACTGGCGCGACGACAAGCGCTCTTTGGTTTGACCGGCAAACTGCGGATCTTGCATTTTCACCGACAAAACGTAGGCGCAGCGATCCCAAATGTCATCGGCGGTTAATTTCACGCCGCGCGGCAATAAGTTGCGGTATTCGCAAAACTCGCGCATCGCATCCAGCAAGCCTTGGCGCAGCCCGTTAACGTGCGTGCCACCTTGCGCGGTGGGGATCAAGTTCACATAGCTTTCGCACAGTAAATCGCCGCCTTCCGGCAGCCACACCAGCGCCCAATCGACCGCTTCGTGCGGCGCGCTAAATTGGCCAACAAACGGCGTTTGTGGTAACAACGTATAGCCGCCGACGCCTTCAAGTAGATGATCTTGAATGCCATTTTCATAGCACCACACCACCGTTTCATCCGCGCTTTTGTCGGTAAAGGTGATGGTTAAACCCGGACAAAGCACCGCTTTGGCCTTGAGCACCGCTTTTAGGCGCGTTACAGAAAATTTGCCGCTGTCAAAATAGCTGGCGTCGGGCCAAAAATGGACGGACGTGCCGCGATCTTTGCGCGCGCAGGTGCCGGTCACGGTCAACTCTTGCACTTTGTCGCCGTTTTCAAATGCGATTTCATACACCGTGCCTTCGCGCTTGACGACAACTTCGACTCGTTTCGACAAAGCGTTGACCACCGAGATCCCAACCCCGTGCAAGCCGCCGCTAAATTGATAATTTTTATTAGAAAATTTTCCGCCCGCGTGCAGCTTACATAAAATCAGCTCTACGCCAGAAACCTTCTCTTGCGGGTGAATATCGACCGGCATACCACGGCCGTTGTCAATCACTTGCAGCGAATTGTCGCTGTGCAAAATCACCTCAACGTGCGAGGCAAAGCCCGCCAACGCTTCATCAACGCTGTTGTCGATAACCTCTTGACCCAAATGGTTTGGCCGCGTGGTATCGGTATACATGCCAGGGCGACGGCGCACCGGATCAAGGCCGTTGAGCACTTCAATGGAGCCCGCGTTATAAGTTTGATCGTTCATAAGCACTTGTTTTTAATAAGGTTAAAATGGTCTGAACCTACGCCGCAGCACTGAGTGGCCACTTTGCAAATCACAACCCCAAAAAAGTGATGATCGGGGCACAAAAACGTTCGAAACCGGTAAAAGCGTGGCAGCCACCTGGTTCGATGGTCTGTTTGCAATCGCGATACTTTACCACGGCCTGACGATGATCCAACACTTCATCGCCCTGCTGCTGCAATAACCACACTTGCTGCGGCTCGCGGATTTGCTCAACCTCAAACTGGCGCAGCTGCGTCATGTGTACATCTTCCAACAGATAACGCTCGCCAGTATACGGGTTTTGTTGCGCGCCCAGATGATCTTTGAGCAACAAATACGGCGCAACCGCAGGATTTACCACCACCGCAGGCAAACTGTAGGAAAAATTAAGCCACGTGGCGAAATAGCCGCCAAGCGAGCTGCCTACAATGCCAATCTGATGCGTGTTTTGATACTGCGCCACCAGCGCTGTGAGCTGCTGCATGGCAGGAAGAGGATGCGGGGCGAGCGTTGGGAGCAGCAGTTCGATATCAGGCCGATGCGATTTACACCAGCTCGCGAGCAGCTGTCCTTTGTGTGACAACGCGCTGCTATTAAAGCCGTGAATATAGATCAGCGCGCAAGGTTTAGCTAAAACAGACATTTAGTAACCTGTCGCGCCCACGTCAGGCAAGAATGAGCCTGGCGCTATGCGGCCAATGCGCGTGGCAATTTTGCCATCGGCATGCAGCTCAAGCTCACGCCAGCCTGGCGCGCAGCTGTCGAGGGCAAAACCGACGCAGTTTGGCAAAAATTGAATGCAAGTCGAGGGCGCGCCAAGCACCTGCCGCTGCTGATACATCACATCAAAATCTTGGTGAATGTGGCCGCACACCACCGCTTTCACCTGCGGAAAATCTGCCAACAGTTGCCAAAAATGCGCTTTATTGTGCAGCTGATGGTTATCCAGCCAAGCGCTGCCACAAGCGATTGGGTGATGGTGCAACACGACAATAGTGTGACGCTCTTGCTCGCTATTGAGCGCCGCTTGTAAAATGTCCATCTGCGCTTGGCTTAAAAAGCCGTGCGTTTCCCCTGGAAACTGGCTATTTAGCAGCACAAGCTGCCAATTATCACCAAGCAAGATCTGCTCATGACACAAAAAATGCGGCGCCTGAAACGCGCTTTGCATCGCCTCTTGATTGTCGTGATTGCCAGGGAGCCAAAATTTGGGCTGCTGCCAATGTGCAATGGCGTGGGCAAAAGCGTGATACGATTCTACGGATTGATCTTGCGAGAGATCGCCTGTCGTTAGCACAAAATCGAATGCAACTTGGCGACTATCAACCGCCGCAATCACCGCCTCTAAACTACGCAAAGTGTTGACACCAAGCAGTGACTGCTGGGGATTTGCAAACAAGTGAGGATCGGTAATTTGTAGCAACCGGATCGGCAGATCAGGCTCTACGGCAAAATGATAGGTTTGCAACTTAATGGGTTTCCTAAAATTATTAATGCTATAAACACGATGACATCCATCCATCGCACAAGTAACATTTTTCTGTTATTTATCGAACAATTGCGCCTTATTCAGCGCAAGCCACTGCAGCGCAATGATGCTAGCGGCATTAGAGATAACGCCATTTTGCACTAATGTTAGCGCTTCGGGTAGTGGTACTACATGCACTAAAATGTCTTCATCTTCTTCCGCTACGCCATGTATGCCATGCGCTGTCGTAATATCTACAATCCCTAAGTAGAGCGCAATGGTCTCAGATGAACCGCCTGGACTTGGAAAATAGCGCATGATCGGCTGCAAGGATTTAAGCTGCAGCCCCGCCTCTTCTTTGGCCTCTTTATGCGCCGTCTGCTCAGCGCTTAAGCCGTTTTCAATGATGCCGGCCACAATTTCAAGCTGCCACGGCGAGTCGCCCGCCGCCAGCGCGCCTACGCGAAACTGCTCAAGCAGCACAACCGCGTCGGCATCGGGATCGTAGGCTAATACTGCCGCCGCATGGCCTCGTTCAAATAGCTCTCGCTCAACCGTATTGCTCCAGCCGCCGGCAAATAAACGGTGGCGAAAACAAAGCTTAGCGATTTTGAAATACCCATGGTAGACAATACGCGTTGAATTTAATTCAACATCACTCTTATCAAATTGCTGTTTGAGCATTTCTCATTTTTCCGAGAAGCGTAACTAAAAAACACTCATGTTATTTGCATATTCAGTAAGTTATCAAGAAAAAAAATCTATTTTTGTGCGGCCAACAACACTAATGTTTACATTTTATTACGCCGCCTACACTGCATCTTGCTCTATTTTCGGTATACACTAAGCCTTTAACTTTCGTATTTAAAATGCTTCTGATTTTGGATAATGACCTTATAGAGACAATTGATGATGAAAAATATTCTCGCTATTTTGATCAGCGCCTCGTTTAGCTGCGCCGCTCTTAATGCTAATGCAGAAGATCTGCTGCAAATTTATCAGCAAGCCAAAGAGAGCGATTCCACCACGTTGCAAGCGGCAGCAACAAAAGATGCTGCCTTTGCTGCTATTAACACTAAGCGTGCCACATTATTGCCACAAATTAATTTAAATGCCGGTTATAACTTATCACGCAACAACAAGGCGAGTATTAACAGCGGGTTATCTGATACAAACACCCTTTCAGCAGGCGTTTCTCTTAATCAATCTATTTATAACCGTTCAAGCTGGATCAATTTAAATATCAGCGAATTAAACGCGCGCCAAGCGGACGCAAATTATGCCGCGACGCAGCAAGCGCTTATTTTACGTGTTGCCAATGCCTATTTTAACGTGCTGCGCGCCGAAGAAGATTTGCAATTTATTCGCTCAGAAAAAGCGGCTGTCGGGCGTCAGCTTGAGCAGACCAAGCAGCGTTTTGAAGTTGGCCTGTCAGCGATCACCGACGTGCATGACGCCCAAGCGCAATATGACTCGGTGCTGGCGCGTGAAATTCAAGCGGACAACGCGCTGGTTAACAGCTATGAAGGACTACGCCAGATCACGGGGCAAGGCTACAGCAAGCTAAAAAAACTCGACACCAAACTGTTTAGCGCCTCAAGCCCTGCGGGCAAAGTCGAAGAGCTGGTCACGCAAGCGCAAGAGCAAAACCTGTCGCTGCTTGCGGCGCGGATCAGCAGCGATGCAGCCAAACTTGGCATCAAACTGGCGCAATCGGGCCACTTGCCAACGCTTGGGCTAAGCGTAGGTTATGACGTGCTTGATCAAGAAAACCAGACCAACGCGGCGCGCGACACCAACTACAACCAGTTTTCTGGTGGGATCAACCTCAATCTGCCGATTTACAGCGGCGGCGCAGTCAGCGCGCAAGTAGACAGCGCCAAGTTTAGCTACATCGCGTCGGCGGAAGCGCTCGAGGGACAATTTAGATCCATCGTACGTGACACACGCGCTTTTTATAACAACATCAATGCCAATATCGGCACCTTGCGTGCATTTGGCCAGACGGTAGTCTCTGCGCAATCGGCGCTAAAAGCGACGCAGGCCGGATTTGAAGTTGGTACGCGCACCATTGTCGACGTGCTAGATGCGACGCGCCGCCTTTACGATGCCAACCGCAGCCTGTCTAACGCGCGCTACGACTACATCATCAATCGATTGCAGCTCGGGCAGGCTATCGGCACGCTCAGTGAGCAAGATCTTGTCGATATTAACAGCGGTCTAACTGATTAATTAACTGATAAATAAAAGCTTTTTTGCCGCTGCTACAGCGGCATTTTTTTTGCCTGTTTTTTGCGCAAACTCGCCATTTCTTAATCCTGTTTGTTTATTAGCTGACAGTGATTATTTTTCACCAAATAAATATACAGCGCGGCAAAATATTATTTCACCGCTAAAAAAATAAATGCAAATAAGCGCAATTGATCATTTTTAACAATAAATCTCGTTATGGTTATTATTTTCACTAAATTTTAGTTGTTTTTATTTCAGCCTAATTTTTGCCATACACCAGCGACATAATTTATAGCGCATGCCTCTTAACTGCTTCTAACACATGCACTTTTAAGATGCCTTTTTTTTCACCTGTTTTCACTTTCAAGATGGCAAATTAAGTAATAGTTTAATGAAAGGAATGATGAAATTTTACGTATATTAAACGATAAAAAATCGACTCGTTTAACTCCTTTTCACACCAATATATTTTGCAAATGCGGATAAAAAACCAAAAATATTTGGCCATTGCTAACTAAAAGTGGCATGCCAAATAGCATTTGTGCTCGAAGGCAATTATATGAAAATAGATAGCATCGTAATGTATAAACAAAATGTGCCGTCTGATTTTTTAGCAAGCACAGAGTCTGCTTTTTTTTACAAACTCGTTCTTACTGTCTACAAAGTTGCGTTAAGCTTTGCCTTGATTGTCCTTGCGTTATTTGCTCTCTATGTGGTTAATTTTTCAATCAAGCAAAGCAGCGCAGTGCGCTCGGCGCAGCCCATAAATGTCTGCACGCCAAACTATGCAGGGCAAAATCAAGCAGATAAATGCTTGCCCGAGCATTTGCAGCGCCCTGTACTGCCAAAAACAATTTCACTGTCGACGCTGATCCAATTTTTTAATGAGCAAGCGCGCTACTTTTTGACGCAAGCCAAACGCGCGCTAGCGACTGCCGCGCTTGATCTACAAAAAAGTTTCACCATGCTTGGTCCTGCGCCAACCAAAAGCGTACCGGCTAGCGAATGGACACCTGAGTCGCTATATACAAAACCGCTTTTTTCATGGTATAGCGAGCTGTCAAATCTATTATCGCCAAGCAAACTCGTCCAAAAATCAACGGTTGCAGCGATAGGCAACTCCATGCTGCACCCTGAAACAAAAATGGATCCCGCCTCATTAGTGGAGCATTTACAGGAGCAAAAGCAGCTCTCTGTTTTGCATAAAACTAAAATGCCAGGCAGCGCGGTGAAACAAAGCGAGCCTGCGCGACAAGCGATACCGGTGCAAACTGTCTCGGTTGCGATTGGCTATGCCATGCAAGATAAAGAGGTCGCCCCCCTGCAGCCTGTAAGACTCAACAATGAGCAACCCAAACAAAACGTTATAAAAAGCAGCGCAATAGAAAATAAAACGTTATATCAGCCAAATCAGCAGAATAACCGCAGCGCCGCACCGGATCTCACGCCCACATTCGATGAGGCCGCGCAGCCATCTGTACAGCCGCTTGAAATTAATCCAAACTCTCAGCTGATCTTGCCACAATCGGCAACGCTGGGTGAGCCACCGAGTTTGCAATTTGATGAAAAATTTAAAGACTTTTTCCAACTGGACAAAACCGTGCCGACGCCTATCGGCTAGATGCACGACAGATGGCAGTCAAAGAAGTAAAAAATAAGACAAGTCGCGGCAGGTTAAATTGTGCAGAAACTAGCAAAGATAAAGCCTGCAACGACGCCCAGCAATAAAGCGCCGCAACAGGCTTAAAGCAGATAAATGCAACGCGGCATTAATCACTCATTATGTAAAACTCGAATAGAATTAATGAGCTGCGTCGTTGAGCACCCTTCTTCAAAATTGAGCACGCGCACTTCACCGCCAGCTGCCAGCACCGCCTTGCCGCCCGCAATCTGCTCAACTTGATAATCACCACCTTTGACAAGTACATTTGGCAACAGCTCCGTGATGATGCGCTCAGGCGTCTGCTCTTCAAACGCGACCACCCAATCCACCGCGCTAAGACCAGACAACACCGCCATACGCCGATCCACAGGGTTCACCGGCCGGCCCGAGCCTTTAAGCTGGCGCACCGACGCATCCGTGTTCACCGCCACGATCAGGCGGTCGCCCAATTTTGCCGCTTCATTAAGATAGGCTACGTGGCCTGCATGCAAAATGTCAAAGCAGCCGTTGGTCATCACAATCTTTTCGCCGCGCGCTTTAGCAAGCTCCACCGCCACTTTAAGCTGATCTTGCTTGATCACGCCAAAACCTAAGCTTTGGCTGCCAAAAACAGCTTCGGTCAGCTCAACCGGCGAAATGGTCGACGTTCCAAGCTTGCCGACAACCACGCCAGCCGCCGCGTTCGCCAGCGAGCAAGCGTCATCAAACGAAGCGCCTGCCGCAATAGAAGCCGCCAGCACCGAAATTACCGTGTCACCCGCGCCGGTAACGTCATACACCTCTTTTGCCTGCGTCGCTAAACTCAGCGCCGGCACACCGTTGCGGATCAACATCATGCCGTGCTCGCTACGCGTGACCAGCAGCGCCTCAAGTTGCAACTGCTCGATCAGCTGCAGACCTTTTTGCTCAATTTGCTGCTCATTGGCGCAGTGACCCACCACCGCCTCAAACTCGCCCATGTTAGGCGTAAGCAGCGTCGCACCACGGTAGCGCTCAAAATCAGTCCCTTTCGGATCAACCAAAGTTTTCACGCCAAAGCGACGCGCTTGCTCGATGATCAGCTGCACATTGCACAGTGCACCTTTCGCATAATCAGACAAGATCGCCACTTTCACCAACGGCAGCTGCTCAACAATTTTGTCCATCTGCGCAAGGCTGTCTTCGCTGCTAAAGGGCTGTTCAAAATCAAGGCGGATCAGCTGCTGATTGCGGCTCATGATCCGCAGCTTCGTGATGGTGGGCTTTTGCGCGATCGGCACAAAATGGCAGTCGACATTAAGCGGAGTAAGTTTAGTGGCAAGCACGTTGGCCTGCTCGTCCATGCCGACAAGGCCGATAAGGCGCGCTTTGCCGCCAAGACCTGCGATATTCATCGCCACGTTGGCCGCGCCGCCTGGGCGCTCTTCGGTATTATCAATCTTTACAACCGGAACCGGCGCTTCTGGCGAAATACGCTGCGTGGGGCCATACCAATAACGGTCAAGCATCACATCGCCGACAATCAATACATCGGCTTGTTGGTAATTTGGCAAACTTAATTTCATTCTTCTCTCCAAGAGCAAACAAGCGCAACCAGCACCGCATTAACGACCCGCGTCAAAAAAGTGGCATGCCCTAACAATAAACGTGTGATAACGATGCTGGCTTGGCCATGCATCCAATGCGGCTTTCATTTTGAACGGTATATAATAACTTTCCCTAATATCGCCAACAAGTTATTGCACAAACACTATGAAGCAGACTCCACAAGTCCCCCATTTTCGGCTCGCTTTTTTGCATCCACGCTACTGGCATACGTGGTTTGCTCTTGGATTGATGTATCTGATCAGCTGGCTTCCTTATCGCCTGCAACGTTTTTTGGGATTTAAGCTCGGCATGTTGCTGATGCGCGTCCTCAAAAGTCGCAAAAAAATTGCCGCGCGCAATTTGCAGCTCTGTTTTCCCAATTTAAGCGCGGCAGAGCGCGAAACGCTGCTGCATGACAACTTCAAACACATGGGGCTTTCCCTTTTTGAAACGGGCATGGCTTGGTTTTGGCCAGATTGGCGCGTCAAAAAGCATGTCCGCTACGTGGGCTTTGAGCAGATTGAGACGCTACGCAAGAATAATAGCGGTGTGCTGCTGATCGCTATCCATTCGCTAAACCTTGAACTTGGCGCGCGCGCGTTCGGCCTTGTGCATCAAGGGTTTGGCGTGTTTCGTCCCAATACCAACCCCGTGTATAACTGGGTGCAATATCATGGCCGCACGCGTGGCAATCAGCTCATCGACAGGATTGATGTGAAGCAGATGATCCGTGTGCTGCGCGAAGGAAGTTTTGTCTGGTACGCGCCCGATCATGATTACGGCAAACACCGCCACGCCTTTGTGCCGCTATTTGCAGTAGAGGATGCGTGCACCACAACCGGCACGCAGCTGCTGGCCAGCGCAAGTCGCTGTCAGGTCGCAAGTTTTACCATTACGCGTGATAAGGCAGGCTGCGGCTACACGCTTACGCTGGACGCCAAGCAGGAAGATTTTCCAACCCACGACCCCGCCGTGACGGCGCAATTTACCAATAAAATCATTGAGCGATCTATCCTGCGCGCGCCTGAGCAGTACATGTGGTTGCACCGCCGCTTTAAAAGTCGCCCTGATGGAAAGGCGTCCTATTATGATTAATATTGAATGCTAGCAAGACGGCGGCAGCGCGCCGCCACTCTTTCTCTCGCAGGCAAACGCCGTTTTTATCAAATATTGCGCTATTAAGATAAAAAACTGCGTTCTTTGCCTCCTTTTTGCCCGCCAAGAATGGCATAATCTTTGTTTTTCAAGGCACTTTTCGCTCGATATTGACAATACCCGATTTATTGGTATCGTCGCAGCGTCTGTCGTTTGAGATCATACAGCAACAACAGAAGGAACCTCTTGTGAAGCGAGCTTTTTTTGCTTTTGCAGTAACCCTGAGCCTTGCAGCACCTTCGCTGTGTGCTCAGGAAAGCTATATTTCAGATGAACTATTTATCTACATGCATGCCGGCCCTGGAACTGAATACCGCATTTTAGGCAGCATCAACGCTGGCGTGCCGGTTAAAGTGATGGGTGCGGAAAAGTCGGGCTACAGCGAAATCGTTGATGCGCGCAACCGTCGCGGCTGGGTTGACAGCAAATATGTCACAAGCACGCCAAGCCTTAAGTCACGCTTACCGGCACTTGAAAATGAGCTAACTGCGGTAAAAAGCGCGCTTAGCACTGCAAGTAAGGATGCCGCGGCGAAAAATCAAGGCTTAGTTGACGCGCTGCAGCAACGCACCGAGCAAGTCAAAACGTTAGAAAAAGAGGGGCGCGAGCTCAACGAGCAGCTCGATCAAGCACAATCGCAAATGCGAGAAATGCGCGCGCGTCTTGACACACAAAAAGATGATTTGCTGATGAGTTATTTCGCGTACGGCGGAATGGTTGCCGGCGGAGGCTTATTGTTTGGCCTATTTTTACCGCACATCATTCCTCGACGTAAAAAGAATAAAAGCAGCTGGTAGAGAGATGGCCATGGCGCAACCGTCCATGGCCTAAATGCTTTTTTACCAAGAGCTTAGCGCAGGGATAGAGATCAGCATCCCTTCAAACTGCACCACCACTTGCTGCGGTTCAATGCCAAGCAGTGTCACCCCATTGGCCACTTGGTCGCCCTCTAGCGCATTGCGGCTGTTCACTTTCACCCAGCGATTTTTCTTATCTGACGCATAAACATGCGCCTGAAAATTCATCGGCGGCATGCGACTTAGCAGCGCAGACGGCACGTCTGAAAGCGGCAACACGTCCCGATAAGCTTGACCCGATGGAAGCGGCGCGATTTTGGGATCCGTTGGCGGCGCTTTAGCCACCAAAGAGGCCGCATTTTCCACGCGCTGCGCTAAATTAAACGCCACGTTAGCCGGCTCCATTTTACCCGTCGTAGTATTGCGAGTTGCTGGCGCAGACAGACGCGCCTGCGCAAGTTCACTACTCAACTGGCTGATGATCGACGTATTTTGCGAATTGTTATTGCTGCCGGTCGCGCCGCGGCGCTGCTCGATTTCAGCTTCTAACAAAGCAATCAAATCGTTATTGGCATCTGATGCAGGCGAACTTTTCGCTTTCGCAGGCGCCGGATTTGGCATTTGCACGCTCGCAGGCGCTGTTGCAGCCGCACGTCTCGCTACCACGGTTTTTTCTGGCAAAAGCTGCAGCGCAACATCAGATGATTCCATGCGCGGCAACAAAACAATTTGCCCGTCATCAAGCACGCTACGCTGCGACTTATCCACTTTGCTGCTGCGCGTAAGCTTGGACGGCGTCACGCTCAGCGCGCCATCAAGCAGCATTAAAGTGATAGGACCTGCGATCCCGTCTACGTCACCGCCTTTTTGCTGCTGAAAATCACGCACTTTCGCGCGCATCTGCTCGCCAAAACGCGACGACGGCGCCATGTTGTTGCCAAAATATTGATTAAGATGCTGATCCAGCCAGCGCACTCGCTGATTATTTTGCCCAGGTGCAATCACGCGACTTTCGCGCAGCGGCGGGCGCCACAACAGCATCGCTTCGCCCGACCAGTGCTGCGCAATAAAATCTTCAGTCACAAGAAAACGTTGCTGACGACGGCCGGCCACGATTTCATGCAGATCCTCGCCGATAGCCGACAAAACGGCATACCACTTGCGCCCATTATCGCCATCAAACACCAGCACCGCTGGCTGGTTAATGGTGCGCAGCTGATCGAGTGAAACGCGCCCTTTGTAGCAGCTAATTTCACCGCGCAGTTCGCCTTTGCACTGATTGGCGTCAAAATCTGCAGCATAACCCCATAATTGATATAGCATTTTCATTGCTGGATTGGCATTTTGGCTCTGCTCAACCAATGTTGTGAGCGGCAAGGTTTCCACCGAATTTGCCGGCGGCGCGCTTTGCTCGCGCGCAGCTGCTCCGTTTTGCGCGGCAGAGCGATCCACGTTGCCAGCAAGCAAAGATGATTGAGGCGCAAATTCTGCATCTTCGAGCGGCTCATGGCGAACGGGCGCCGCTTGCGGTGCGTTTGCCGCGAGCGGTAAATTTTGCTGCCCAGCCGCATTCGCTTGCGGCGCTCTTTGTGCATTTTGTGCGGAAGGCGCTTGATTTATCGTAATATATTGACGCAAAGAGAGCGCAAGCACACTCGCGACAAAAGCCGCGCCCACGTAATACGGCCAGTAACGTTTCGACGCATTATCAACGGCAACATCCGTCTGCTGCCAGTCAAGCACATGGCGGCACGCGCGGCGGATCATATCGACAGAGATCAGCTGCTTGCCTTCGCGAAACCCAACCTTAAGCGCTTGGTCGCACACAAGATTTATCAGACGCGGCACGCCACCGGTTTTTTTCGCGATCACCCGAAAACAGCCTTCTTCAAATACCGGCTCGAGTTTTCCTGCGCACACTAAGCGATGCAAAATGTATTGCTTCACTTCATCGTCGTGCAGCGGCAAAAGATGGTAGCGCTCGGTGATCCGCTGCGCGAGCTGGCGCAAATTGTTGCGCCGCAGCAGTTGTTGCAGCTCAGGCTGGCCAATCAAAATCACTTTGAGCAGCTTGTGCTCAACCGTTTCAATATTGGTCAAAAGACGCAGCTGCTCTAGCACTTCAGGGCTAAGATGCTGCGCTTCATCGACCAAAAGTACGCTGTCCACGCCGCGCTCATCATTTTCATAAAGGCGCTGTGTAACAAGCGATAATAGGCGTTTAAAGCTATCCTCTTCGCGATACTCAATCCCAAAACCGTCGCACAATGTCTGCAGCAACTCAAGCTCATTAATACTTGGATTTAAGAGGGTCAGTACCTCACTTTCTGAAGGAAAACGGGCCAGCAATGCGCGCATTGTCATGGTTTTGCCCGTTCCCACCTCCCCAGTAAGCAAAGCAATTCCACCGCCACCATTAATGCCAGATAAAACATGACTTAACGCTTCTTTATGGCGCTCACTTAAAAAGTAGAATTTTGGGTTTGGTACAATTGCAAAAGGTAATTCTTTGAAGTTAAAGAAACTTTGATACATAACCTTCTCTAAAATCCAATTTGACACTCATCTATGTCGTGACAGTTTTATTATGGAAGCTTACAGAGCTAGACCACAATCTAGCATTGAGGTTCGCCAACACAGCTCATTAAGCACAGACAGACAGCATGCCCTCGTTTTAAAAAAATCTGTATGATCAACGTGACTAATATCTTCACGGCGAGGTATAAATAAGATAGTAAAAGAATCATAGCTAATTTATTGATCAATAGCGAAATTTTTGCCCATTAACTAAAAACTCACCATAAGAGCGCGAGATTTTTCATGAAAATTTATCTGGTCGGCGGCGCGGTGCGCGATACGCTGCTTGGCATTCCCAATAAAGATCAAGATTGGCTGGTGGTTGGCGCAACCCCCGCGCAGATGCTGGCGCAAGGTTATCAGCAGGTCGGCGCGGACTTTCCGGTTTTTTTGCATCCAACCACCAAACAAGAATACGCGCTTGCTCGCACCGAAAGAAAAAGCGGCCTTGGTTATCAAGGTTTTGTCTGCGATTTTTCCGATAAAATCACGCTTGAGGAAGACTTGGCGCGCCGCGATCTGACCATCAACGCAATTGCGCAAGATGACGCGGGTACGTTATACGCGCCGCACGGCGGCCTCGCGGATCTGCAAAATAAGATCTTGCGCCACGTCTCGCCGGCGTTTTGCGAAGATCCGCTGCGCATTTTGCGCGTCGCCCGTTTTGCCGCAAGTTTGCATGAGCTTGGCTTTCGCATTGCGCCAGAAACGCTCACGCTGCTCAAAAAAATGGTGCAAAACGGCGAGCTGAGCCACCTTTGCCCTGAGCGCGTGTGGCAGGAGTGGCAGCGTTCGCTGTGCACGGCGCGCCCCGACATTTTTTTGCAGACGCTACACGAATGCGGCGCATTAGCGGTAGTGATCCCTGAAATGGCTCAGCTTTTTGGGATCCCGCAGCCTAAAAAGTGGCATCCGGAAATTGACACCGGTTTGCACACGCTGCTGGTGGCCAAAAGAGTGGCCCAGATTTGTGATGATCCGCTGGTGCGCTTTGCCGCGCAGCTGCATGATCTAGGTAAAGCGCTGACAGATAAAGAAAATTGGCCAAGCCACAAGCAGCACGAGCTACTCGGCGAGCAGCCAATCAAGGCGGTGTGCCAGCGACTGCGCGTGCCTAACAGCTACCGTGACTGTGCGTTGATGGTCTGCGCGCATCATACCTTCGTGCACCACGCCCGCGAAAAAAGCGCGCCAGAGTTCATCGCACTTTTTGACGCTTGTGATTTTTGGCGCAAACCAGAGCGCCTGTTACAGCTCACGCAGGCTTGCCAAGCCGACAGCCAAGGGCGCACCGGTTGTGAAGAGGCTCCCTATCCGCAGGCGGCGCTGCTAGCTGACGTTTTTGCCGCCGCAAGCACAGTGCAAGTTGCCCCCATCGTCGCGCAAGGGTTAAAAGGCGCCGCGATTCGTCACGAGCTCAACACGCAACGCGTCGCCGCCGTCGCGCACTATCTAACGCAGCACGCTGCAAAATAGAACAAAAAAACGCCACAGCAAACAGTGCCTGCCGTGGCGACGTAACAGATCAAAATCTAAACAAATGTAAGATAAGCGGCCAGCACAATCCCGAGCAAAATCCGGTAGATCACGAATGGCAACATACCCACTTTGACCAGCAGCTTTAAAAACCAATGAATACAAAGGTATGCGCTGATAAAGGAGACCACAAGCCCGATAGCCAGCGCTTGCCAATCCACCGGCAAGTCGCTTTGCACAAGCTCAATGCCAAGCAAACCGCCGGCCAGCAAAATGATCGGGATCGACATCAAAAATGAAAAACGCGCCGCCGCCTCACGGGTATAACCCAAATACAGCGCCATCGTCATCGTCGCCCCTGAGCGCGAAGTGCCAGGAATGATCGCCATCGCCTGCGCAAGGCCGATGAGCAACGCCGATTTCACTGTGGTCGCATCCTCGCTAACTGTTTGTTTTGCCTTTGCATCTACCCACCACAAGAACAAACCAAACACCACACAAGTGATAGCAATCACCCACGTCGAGCGCAAATACAGCTCCACAAAATCTTTCAACAGCAGCCCAATAATGCCCGCAGGAATAGTCGCCAGCACGATCATCCACGCCAAACGGCTCTCTTTGCTGTGCTGATTTTTAAAAACCGAGGCCAAAAATGCGGTGAGCAAAAGCCAAACTTGCTGGCGAAAATAGCCCATTACGGCAAACAAGGTCCCGACATGCACCGCCACATCAAACGCAAGCCCTTGATCGGGAAAGCCTAAAATTTCCGACGGTAAGATCAGATGCGCTGAGCTTGAGACGGGCAAAAATTCCGTCAGCCCTTGGATCAGCGCTAAAAAGAATGCTTCAAAAAAACTCATGATCTCCAACACTTTTAAGTCTGCAGCCATCCGGCCGCTCAATAAAAATAGCTACGCTTTGCCGCTAGGCGCTACGTCGCTCAATCACCACGCCCGCGCACGCAGCATTAAGCAGCGCACTGGGTTTACTCACAGTAATGCGCACCCACGTTACGCCAAACTGCTGTAAAATCAAATCTGCCACCTCTTGCGCAACGCGTTCGATCAGCAAAAAATGACCTTGGCCGACGAACTGCGTTACCGCTTGCGTGACTTTGGCATAATCGAGCGCAAAATTGACGTCGTCGCTGGCGGCCGCTTGCGCAATGTCAAACTCCATCTCTATGTCAAATAACAACTTTTGCCAGATCTGCTGCTCCCAATCGTAAGCGCCAATGCGCGTGACAACTTCAAGCTGGCGAACAAACACCTTATCCATAAATTCGTTTCTCACAATTTTTCACAAACATAAAATTAGGATCGCCACGCGCTCCTAATTTATCCGCGCTAATAAAATTCAACGAAGGCAATAGCTTACAACTTTTCCTGCAAAATTCTCAGCCCAAAGCGCAAATAGACAAAAAGCGCGCGAGCTTGCTACGATAAAATCCATTTTTATGCGAATGGGATATACTAACATTTCACGCACAAGCGCGAGCCCTTCATTTTTTTTGTTGATAGACAGGAGGTTGCATGAGTGCGACTGAATTATTATTCATAATTATCGCTTATTTGATGGGGTCGATTTCCAGCGCTGTACTGCTTTGTCAGCTTTTCCATTTGCCCGATCCAAGAAAAACAGCCTCTTGCAACCCTGGCGCCACCAACGTGTTTCGCATCGGTGGACGTTACATCGCCACATTGGTGCTGTTTTTTGATATGTTAAAAGGGATGGTACCGGTTTGGTGCGCGTATCTTATTGATATATCGCCATTTTTTTTAGGGATGATCGGTGTTAGCGCCTGCCTTGGCCACATTTACCCCATTTTTTTCCATTTTCAAGGCGGCAAAGGCGTTGCAACCGCGTTAGGCGCGATTGCGCCCATCGGGTTTGATTTGACCAGCATGATGGTCTCAGCATGGCTGATCACGGTGATGATCAGCGGTTATTCCTCGCTTGGCGCCTTGGTTCCTGCGCTGATAGCGCCGCTTTTCACATGGTTTATCAAGCCGCAATTTACTCTGCCGGTCGCGATGCTCTCATGCCTCATCATTTTTCGTCATCAAGAAAACATTAAGCGGCTGCTAAGCGGCACTGAGCGGCGCATTTACCCGAAGCGCTCACTCAAATAAGCAAAATTTGTTTTAGACTGAGCGGCTAAGCATGCAGCTCATCAAGCGGCCAACGCGGGCGCACCGTCACGCTCAACGACTCACTTTGCCCCAATTTTAGCCGCTGCAAGCCTGCGTAAGCTATCATCGCGCCATTGTCGGTACAAAACTGCGGCCGCGCGTAGTAAACCTGCCCGCCCATTTGCGCGAGAGTCTGCGCAAGCTGCTGGCGCAAATGCAAATTAGCGCTCACGCCGCCCGCCACAACAAGGCGCGACATGCCGCACTGCGTCAGCGCACGTTTACACTTGAGCACTAAAGTGTCGACCACCGCGTCTTCAAAGGCGCGCGCCACATCCGCGCGAGTCTGCTCATCAAGGCCATGCGTTGATGCCGTGTTAACAGCAAATGTTTTTAATCCCGAAAAGCTAAAATCAAGCCCCGGGACTTTGGTCATTGGCCGCGGAAAAGTAAAGCGCTCGCGATTGCCACGCTCGGCAAGTTTGGCCAGCACCGCGCCGCCCGGATAATCGATCCCCAGCAATTTTCCAACTTTATCAAACGCTTCGCCCGCCGCATCGTCCACAGAGCTGCCCAAAATGGTATATGAGCCAATGCCTTTAACTTCAACAAGCTGCGTGTGACCGCCTGAAACGAGCAGCGCGACAAACGGAAATGGCGGCGGATCATCTTCAAGCATCGGCGCGAGCAGATGCCCCTCCATGTGGTGCACCGCAATCGCCGGCAATCCCCACGCGTAAGCCAAACTTTTGCCAACGCACGCGCCCACTAACAGCGCGCCAATCAGCCCCGGCCCCGCCGTATATGCCACGCCATCTAAATCATTGGCCGTAAGACCCGCCTCAGCGAGCGCCGCTTTTACCAGCGGGATGGTCTTTTTAATGTGATCGCGCGACGCCAGCTCAGGCACCACACCGCCATAGTCGGCATGCAGCTGCACTTGGCTGTAGAGCTGATTGGCAAGCAGCCCTTTTTCATCGTCATAAATGGCAACGCCTGTCTCATCGCACGATGTCTCTATTCCCAAAATTCGCATAACCTTTATCCTATGGCTAAAAAACGGCTAAAAGACCAAGCCAAATCTGTGCTAAAATTTTCCAGCAATCTTACCGCCGCGCCTCGCAATTCACCAGCAAAGGCTTGCCATGGCAACTGCATTCGCTCAGCTTTTAGCTCAATGAAGATGGGAATGGCGATTTAGTTTGCGATAAGCTTTACAACCCCCCTACTCTTTGATTAGAATTTCGCACCATTTTTAATCAATACTGGTCAATTTATCGCCAGTAATAATCAACAACCCTTAAGGTGAAAGGCATATGCCAGTAATTAAAGTCCGCGAAAACGAACCATTTGATGTTGCTCTACGCCGTTTTAAACGTGCTTGTGAAAAAGCCGGTGTGTTGTCTGAAGTGCGCCGTCGTGAGTGCTACGAAAAACCAACAACTGTTCGCAAGCGTGCTAAAGCTGCTGCGAAGAAGCGTCATGCGAAAAAATTGGCGCGTGAAAACGCTCGCCGCGTACGCATGTACTAATTTGCAAAATTAATAAATTGATCGCTGGGTAGACGCATGACATTGATTGAACGTTTGAAAGACGAACAAAAAAGTGCAATGAAGGCGAAAGACAAAGCGCGCCTCGGTGCAATTCGTCTGATCATGGCTGCCATTAAGCAGCAAGAAGTTGATAATCGCATCACCCTTGATGACGAGCAGATCTTGGCTGTTTTGGTAAAAATGGTAAAACAGCGCCGTGACAGTGTCACCCAATATCAAGCGGCAAATCGCCAAGATCTTGCCGACATTGAATTAGCAGAAATAGCGGTGCTTGAAGAGTTTATGCCCAGTGCGCTAAGCGAAGTTGAGCTAAAACAACTTGTTAGTGCCGCGGTAACGCAGTCAGGTGCCACGTCGATGCAAGCGATGAGCAGCGTCATGGCCATCCTAAAGCCGCAAATTCAAGGTCGAGCAGATCTGGGAAAAGTCAGTCAAATGGTTAAAGCTCTTTTAGCCTAAGAGTGCCTTTCCCGCCCAAAAAGCCGCGTTAATGCATCGCATGCGCGGTTTTACTTTTTGTATTATTTGGCTTTTGTAGTAATTTGCCTCGTATTACAAAGCCCACGTCAACACTGTTTCTTATTGTGATTGCTCTCTTTTTGCAGGACCCTACGTATGGCCGGTCGAATTTCTCGCTCATTTATTGATCATCTGCTCACTCGCGTTGACATCGTTGAGCTCATTGATGCGCGCGTTAAGCTTAAAAAGCAAGGGCGCAATTTCTCAGCATGCTGCCCGTTTCACAATGAAAAAAGTCCTTCATTTTCAGTGAGTCGCGAAAAGCAGTTTTACCACTGTTTTGGCTGCGGGATCAGCGGCAATGCGGTCAGCTTTTTGATGGAGCATGACAACCTTGATTTTGTCGAGGCCATTGAAGAGCTTGCCAATGTCACAGGCCTCACCATTGAATATGACGAAAACGCAGCGTCAGGCAGCGCGGCCAAAACAGAAAATAGAAGCGCGCACAAACGCGATTTGTACACGCTGCTCTCGCAGATCAGCAACTTCTACCAAGCCCAGCTGCGCACCGCTAAAGGCAAAGTCGCGGTGGAATACCTTAAAAATCGCGGCCTTAACGGCGCAATCGCCAAGCGCTTTGCGATTGGATTTATCACCGACGAGTGGGACCAAGTGCTGCGCCAATTTGGCACAGATGAAGCCGCACGCCAAGCGCTCATGGACACAGGCATGCTGTCGCAAAATGAGCAGGGGCGCCGCTACGACCGTTTTCGCGGCCGCATCATGTTCCCCATTCGCGATAAAAGTGGCCGCGTGCTTGGGTTTGGCGGGCGCGTGCTGAGCAATCAAACGCCTAAATATTTAAATTCACCACAAACAAGCATTTACCACAAAGGACGCGAGCTGTACGGCTTATACGAAGTGCTGCAGCAGCACCGCGAGCCTGAGAAAATTTTGGTGGTTGAAGGTTACATGGATGTGGTGGCGCTGGCGCAATTTGACATCGATTACGCTGTCGCCGCGCTTGGCACCTCGACGACCGCCGAGCAAGTGCAGCACCTCTTTCGCCAAACCTCGAATGTGATCTGCTGTTACGATGGCGACCGCGCCGGTAAAGAGGCCGCTTGGCGCGCGATGGAGCAAGCGTTGCCGCACCTTTGCGATGGCCGCCAGCTCAAATTTGTCTTTTTGCCTGACGGCGAAGATCCTGACACCATTGTGCGCAAAGAAGGGCGCGAAGCCTTTGAAACAAGGCTTACGCAGGCTTTGTCACTCAACGAATTTTTGTTTAGCACGCTCAGCAAGCAAGTCGATCTCACCAGCTTTGCAGGCAAAACCAAGTTTGTGTCGCTCACCATGCCGCTGATTGAAAAAATGCCGCACGGCGCGCTGCGCGAGCATGTAGAGCATGAGCTGAGCGAGCGCATCGGGTTTCGCTACGCGCATGAAATTAAAAAGCTAGTCACGCAAACGCCTACCCAGAGTGCGCCCAAAAATATCGGCATTAAGCAGACGCCGATGCGCACAGCTTTAGCGCTGCTGCTGCAAAATCCGCAGTTTGCCGAGCACCTGCCGCCGCTCGCGCATCTGCCTATCGACAATATGGCGCTGTTTAATCGCATTATTGAGCTTTGGCATAAAAATCCACAAATCACCACTGGACAACTGTTAGAATGCTGGCGCGGCACACCAAGCGAAAATATCATTATCAAACTCGCGAGCTGGGATTTGCATTTGACCGAGGAAACCGCGTTCAATGTATTTTTAGACGCGCTCGATAAAATTTTAGCGCGCTCGATCCAACAACAGATTGATAACTTGCAACAAAAAGATCGCAATGGCGGTCTAAACAGCAATGAACGCAGCCAGTTATGGCGACTACTGCAAAGCGAAACTGCCTAGGAGCTAGTCAATAGTTTGCTGCCATGTTAAAATATCGGTTTGCATTTTCGCACACCTACACTCTCACCAAAGTTGGATACCGTCTATGGATCAAAATCCGCAGTCACAGCTAAAACTTCTTGTCGCACGAGGCAAAGAACAAGGCTATCTGACCTATGCAGAAGTTAACGACCATCTGCCAGAAGATATCGTTGACTCCGATCAAATTGAAGATATTATTCAGATGATCAATGACATGGGCATTCAAGTGGTTGAAACCGCGCCTGATGCCGACGAATTGATGATGTCTGAAGCCATCGCCGACGAAGATGCGGTTGAAGCGGCGGCAGCGGCACTGTCCAGTGTTGAAGCAGAAATTGGTCGCACGACTGATCCTGTGCGCATGTATATGCGCGAAATGGGTACTGTTGAGCTGCTGACTCGCGAAGGCGAAATCGACATTGCCAAACGCATCGAAGATGGGATCAACCAAGTCCAAATTTCTGTAGCCGAATATCCAGCCTCTATCTCTTATCTGCTTGATCAATTTGACAAAGTTGAAGCCGAAGAGCTGCGTTTGACCGACATTATTTCAGGTTTTGTCGACCCAAACCAAGAAGAGCTGCTGCCAATGGCAACGCACATCGGCTCGGAACTGACAGAACTTGATCTCGACGACGAAGATCACGATTTAGACGACGAGAGTGACGATTGCGACAGCGAAGAAGATCTTGGTATTGACCCAGAAATTGCGCGGGAAAAATTCTCGCAGCTGCGTCAAAGCTACGATCGCCTGCAAGCTGCAATCGCCGAAAACGGCCACTTTCACAGCACCAGCGTCGCATTGATCGAAGAGTTAGCGGAAGTCTTCAAGCAATTTCGCTTAATTCCGAAGCAATTCGATCGCATGGTCAGCGAAATGCGCGACTCAATGGATCGCGTGCGCACCCAAGAGCGCATCATCATGCGCATCTGTATCGATCAAGCCAAAATGCCGAAGAAGACGTTCACCCAGCTGTTTGCGGGTAACGAGTCTTCAGAAAAATGGTTTGACGCCGCGCTTGCCAGCAATAAGCCGTACGTTGATCGCCTCAAGCAAAACGACGAAACCATCCGCCGCTGCATTCAAAAGCTCAAGATGGTAGAAGACGAAACCGGCCTTAACGTTGAGCGCATCAAAGATATCAGCCGTCGCATGTCAATCGGTGAAGCGAAAGCTCGCCGCGCGAAAAAAGAGATGGTTGAGGCAAACTTGCGTCTGGTGATTTCTATCGCCAAAAAATATACCAACCGCGGCCTGCAATTTCTTGATTTGATTCAAGAAGGTAACATCGGCCTGATGAAAGCGGTTGATAAATTTGAATATCGCCGCGGTTACAAGTTTTCAACGTATGCGACCTGGTGGATCCGCCAAGCTATCACGCGTTCTATCGCGGATCAGGCGCGCACCATCCGTATTCCGGTGCATATGATTGAAACCATTAACAAACTAAACCGCATTTCGCGCCAAATGCTGCAAGAGATGGGACGCGAGCCGCTGCCTGAAGAGCTGGCTGAGCGTATGCAGATCCCTGAAGATAAGATCCGCAAAGTCCTCAAAATTGCTAAAGAGCCGATCTCAATGGAGACGCCGATTGGTGACGATGAAGATTCGCATCTTGGTGATTTTATTGAAGATACCACGCTAGAGCTGCCAATGGATTCAGCCACCATCAATAACTTGAAGGCGGCGACCAACGAAGTACTTGCGGGACTGTCTGCGCGCGAAGCCAAAGTGCTGCGCATGCGATTTGGTATCGACATGAACACCGACCACACATTAGAAGAGGTGGGCAAGCAATTTGACGTAACGCGTGAGCGTATTCGCCAAATTGAAGCCAAGGCTCTGCGCAAATTGCGCCATCCTAGCCGCTCTGAAGTGTTACGTAGCTTCCTCGACGAATAATGCCCTCTGCGCAGGCGTTTGCCTGCGCATTTCACCGCCCCCTCTTTTTTATACAACTCTTTTCAGCGGCTCTCGCTGCGCTTTTGTGATCTCCACAAGCTTGCTATGATGCGCGCCCGTACTGCATTCATTTATCGAAGTAGGATTTCATGGAGCTGCACCACCTTGTTAATACTTTTGGCCAAGATCTACTGCGCCGCTATGGCGAAAAAGTGCATAAACTGACGCTCCATGGCGGTTTTAGCTGCCCAAATCGCGATGGCACACTCGGCCGCGGCGGCTGCACATTTTGCAACGTTGCCTCTTTTGCCGATGAAACCACAAAGCAACTATCAATAAATCAGCAGCTTACTGAGCGGGCGCAAGAGCTTTCGCGTGCCAAAAAATACCTCGCCTATTTTCAGGCCTACACCAGCACCTACGCCGAAGTTGAAAAATTGGCCGCCATGTACCAGCAAGCGCTCAAAACAGCGGACATCGTCGGGCTATGCGTTGGCACTCGCCCCGATTGCGTACCCGATGAGGTACTGACGCTTTTGGCCAGCTACCTTGAGCAAGGTTATGAAGTGTGGCTCGAGCTGGGTTTACAAACCGCCAACGACCGCACTCTGCAGCGCATTAATCGCGGCCACGACTTTGCGGGCTATGCAAAGGTTGCCAAAAAGGCGCGCGCGCTTGGGATCAAGGTGTGCACGCATCTTATTATCGGTTTTCCCCACGAAGATTTATCTCAACATATCAGCACGTTAGATCAAGTCGTCGCGCACGGCTGCGATGGGATCAAGCTGCACCCGCTGCACATCGTCGAAGGCAGCAGCATGGCCAAAAGTTGGCGCGCGGGCAGGCTCACTCCGATCAGCATGGAAGCGTACGTCCAAAGCGCGGTGGAGATGATCACGCGCACGCCCAAAGAGATTGTTTATCACCGCGTTTCTGCCAACGCGAGAAGGCCGACGCTGCTGGCGCCGCAGTGGTGCGAGGGGCGCTGGGTGATCCTGATGGAAATTGCCAAGGCGCTAACGGAGGCTGGCGCGCAGGGTTCACAGCTCGGCGACCCTTTTACTTTTGCCAAATAAAACAGCGAATTAAGCAGCGCTTATTTTCTTATTTCATTGACTTACATTTTCTGCGCGGCGCATTTTAAAAAAAGCGCCTGCGCGCTTTTCTGCCACTAAAAACATCGGCAAAACAACCTCAAGCAAATAAGCGATAACACAAAAAGACAACTCCATTTTATTTGGTCGCGGAACAATAGCATCTTACCAAACGCATCTACAACTCACTGTTTTTACTCACTTTGATCAGCATGCAGCAAATTTGTCAGCGGCGTTTTACCGGCTCTGCGCCCTTATTTTTAGAATATTTGCCACGGTTAAAACAATTTACATATTGTATTAACTACTTAATTAGATTAGATTTCTGGGCGAAATAGTAAGAAAGATTTACATTTCAAAAAATAACCTATTTCGTTCCCATTTAGCAGAAAAATAATATGGAAAGTAAAATGAAAAAAGTCGTACTGGCTGCAACGATTGCGCTGATGATCACGGGCTGTGCCCAACAAACTTTCACCATGCGTTCAGACAAAGTAGCTAAGCCTACTCAAGAAGTGTCTCACCATTTCTTCGTTTCTGGTGTTGGTCAGAGCAAAATTATTGATGCAGCTGCAGTATGCGGCGGTGCTGAGAACGTTGTGCGTGTGGAAGCGCAACACACCATCATCAACCAACTTCTAGGATGGGTTACCTTCGGCATCTACACTCCACGCCAAGCTCGCGTTTTCTGCGCAAACTAATGCGTTTGGCATGACAGGCCGCGCGCCTACATGCTGAAAACATTCCCTCGGATCGGGCTGAGCTGATATTAACAGTTCCTCGCGATGATCACGAGTTTTCAATGGGATTGTCAACGCTCGGCGTTTACAGTCCCATTGAGCTACAGTGATTATGATTGTTAGTGGAGTACATTATCGGCCTCTTTGATAATCATCATGCCTATATTTTCGAGAGAATAGTTAAAATGAATGAAAAATTATTTATATCTAGTTTTTGGGATGACGACATTCCAACATGGCCTTGTCCAGAATGCGGGGAAAAATCGTTAAGTAGTAAAAGTGATGGCTTACAGCTAGAGGACCAATTACCAGTTGATCATAATGACCGCTATTCTTTTCATGGAATGAATGGGTATGTATTCAGCCTAAATTTAAAATGCAAATTTCCAGACTGTGGATGTGCTGTTATGTGCGTCGGTACAGGCAGCGTTAAGATAAGATATTCAGACGATTACGATGATAGTGAGCACTGCGATCTTCTTGAAGCGACATATTTCCAGCCCCCACTTCAAATCTTTGTGCCGCCAAAAAGTACACCAAGTTCGGTAAAAAAGGCTTTAACAACTTCGTTTTCAACATATTTTAGTTCACCAAGTACAAGCTTAAGTACATTGCGTACAGCGCTGGAAGTCTTACTAGATGAAATTGAGGTTGTATCTGTTAATAAAAACGAAGGCTTTGTACCTTTAGCGGCAAGAATTGAACGTCTCCCTGAAGGCTATCAAAAAATAGTTGCGCCAGCGACTGCAATTAAGTGGCTAGGCAATGATGGCACTCATTCTGGATGTGAGATTAAAGAATCAGATGTGATTGATGGATATAAAATTTTTTCTCATATCCTCGAGCAGTTATATCCCACAAGCAAAGAACCTATAGAACCACTAGTTGATAGGATCAATAAAGCGAAAGGGGTTGTAAGGTAGATGTAACAAACGCCACCAAAGGGCGTCAACGCAATCATTTTCAGCGAATCGCTACCGTACCGATAGTCACAGCAAGGCAGCGAAGCAAGCTAGCGCGATTGGCAAATTGCAGGCCTCCAAAACAGAGGGGAATTCCCCCCCCTGACTTTAGTTCTTATGCAGCTGGCTATTAAGCTCGACCGCCGCGCGGTTAGTCAAACACTCAATTTTTCCGCTCACGGAGTTGCGGCGAAACAATAGATCCGGCTTGCCCGCCAAATCGCGCGCTTTCACCATCCCATACTCCTGCCCGTTTTCATCCAGCAGCGTCACTTTCGTCCCCGCCGTCACATACAAACCTGACTCGATGGTGCAGCGATCGCCAAGCGGGAAACCGAGGCCGCCATTGGCGCCCAGCAAGCTGTTTTCGCCAATCGAAACAACCACTTTGCCGCCGCCGCTGAGCGTGCCCATGATAGAGGCGCCGCCGCCAATATCGCTGCCTTTGCCAACCACGACGCCCGACGAGATGCGCCCCTCAACCATGCTCACGCCCAAAGTGCCCGCATTGAAATTGATGAAGCCTTCGTGCATCACCGTGGTGCCCTCGCCTACGTGCGCGCCAAGCCGCACGCGCGACGTGTCGGCAATGCGCACTCCTTGCGGCACCACGTAATCAACCATTTTTGGAAATTTATCTACGCAATCAATCAGTAACGTCTCACCCTTTAATCTTGCTTGCAGCTGACGCTCGGCAAGCTCAGGTAGATCGATCGCGCCTTGATTAGTCCACGCCAAATTATGCAGCAGACCAAAAATGCCATCGAGCACCACTTGATGCGGGGCGACTAAGCGGTGCGACAAAAGCTGCAGTTTCAAAAAGGCTTCGGCAATCGACGTGGGCGCCTTGTCATGCTCCAACATCACCAGCACCAGCGGCTGCTCGCTTGTAACGGCTTGCTGCGCTAGCGCCGCGTTCATTTCGTCACTTTGGGCAAAAATTTTGGCCAGCGAAGCGCGGTCGGCAATTTCAAAAACCTGCTCACCGCCCTGATAGGCAAGACTTTGCGCTAATTCAGCGACAAGCTTGTGCTCGGGATGCAGCAACGGTTTTGCAAAAAACACTTCGATAATTTTGCCGTGACTGTTTTTAGTGGCAAGTCCTAACCCTAACGCAAACAATTTCATTAAATTTACCTTTAAATTCAATCAACTAAAACTTCAACTCGGATCTTGTCAGCCAGCGACATCGCTAATTGCTTGTCGTAATAGGCCGCTTCATTAATAAAGTGCGGATAGGTGCTTTGCCCTTCCCAAAAAACCGTGCAGCCATCAAATAGGCTAAACAGCGGATCACCGGTTTTTAACTCTTTAAAATCATTATCTTGTACATGAGGATGCACAGTGCCCAAAAGTTTGCCATCTGCGGTCGGCAGTGTCAGCGTCTGTGTATAACGAAATGCATCATAACTTTTTGGCAACGCGGGCAGCGCGTTTTTGTTATAAAAATGCGTAAAATCAAGCACATGCAAAGTCAACGCTTCCATCTGCGCTAAAATATCGTGCCGCAGCAGCGATTGCGGCTGTGGCCCCACTTCAATGATCACGCCATGCGTGGCCAAATCGCATAAAAAACAGTGCTCTACACTGGGGTCGCCATCTTGAAACAAAATGGTGGCGCTGGGCATTATCTGGCTCACATACGCGCCAAGCTGGGTGGTAAACGGGCTACTTTTGAGCAGCACCAGCGTTGGCCCCATGTTGCTGGTGGTGTTGTGCAGATCAATGATCACATCGCAGCGCGGCGCGTCCTTCGGGCCAAGGTAATTGGCGAGCGCCTTGGCGCGGCTTTGCTCGTAGTTGCCAAGGTGGATATCGGCCAGATCGGCGCGCAAAAATTGCCGGTTGAGATCGGCGTCAATATAACGCTGATTTGCCTGATGCGCTTTGGGATTAGCAAGCAGCGCCTCGCAGGTAAAGCTGTCTCTTGCGATCAGCGCGGGCGTTTTTTGCCATTTTTCAACAAGATGGATCCCTGAGTACTCATCGCCATGCGTGCCTCCCACGATAGCTACGTGATTTATTCGCGCCATTTTTCCTCCTAAATCAATCAGATCTTGCCACTACCCGCCACCAACGAGAGGCAGAATTTGTCAATTGCTAGCAAGCTTAACGATCTTGTCCAAAAACACAACTGCGCAAACTCGCGGCGTGGCTCATCATCAAAATGGCGCAGATGAAAAATCAGAAAAAACAAAAAAGTGCGCGCCACTGGCACGCACTTAGAATGGAAGTTAACTTCGGTTTGCAAGGTTAGCTGCGATCTTGTTTGTCCAAAAATTCCCGAAACTGCGCTTCGTACAATTTAAACAGCGCCAGCGTGAGTGAGAAGATCACGGGGCCATAAATAAGGCCGATCAGCCCGTACATCTGCAAGCCACCGAGCAAAGAGAAGAAGATCAGCACCGTGTTCATGCTTGAGTTGCCTTGCATGAGCAGCGGGCGCAGCAAGTTGTCGACCGAGCCAATCACCACAACGCCCCACACCACCAAAAACAGTCCCCACTGCCACTCCCCGTTTAAAAACAGGTAGCCTGCGGCTGGCAGCCAGACAAATGCGGTGCCGACCACTGGAATGAACGAGGCGAACGCCATCAAGCATCCGGCAAAAATGCCGGCAAAACCGGCCATTCCCATCGCAATGCCGCCGACGATGCCCTGCGCCAACGCGGTGAGAAATGAGCCGATCACCGCCGATTTGGCCACTTGGCGCACGTCGTTAAGCAGCGTGTCCTCTTGGCTACGCGAGAGCGGGCTGACATGGCGCAGCGTCTGGATAAAAATATCGTGGTCGCGCAGCAAAAAAAACAAGACAAACAGCATCAGCAAAAAATTGGCCAGCACGCCCGTCACATCGCTTAGCAGCGCCGAGCTAAAACTGAGCATCGAGGAGCTCAGCGTAGACACCGTCTGCGCCGCCTTTCCCACAATTTGCTGCGTGTCGAGCCCTTCCGCCGGAAACAGGCGATTGATGTAAAAAATCGCATCGCTCACCAGCGGCATCGCCAAAACTTCGCGCGCGCCGCCTTGCGTCAGCCACAAATACGCGCGACTGGCCGTCCCCACGCCTTGGTGCAAAACCGCGCTGCTGATAAAAATCAGCGGGATCACGAAAATCACCGTCAGCAACAGGCAAGACAAAAAGGCGGCTAAATTGGGCCATGTTTTCATTTTGCTCGCAATCACTTGATGCAGCGGGTAAAACAACAGCGAGATAATAAACGCCAGCATGATGGAGCCAAGGTAAGGCGCAATCAAGCCGTAACAGGCGTAAGCGGCCAATGCTAAGGCCGCAATTAAAATCCAATGCGAGTTTTCAAGTTTTGGATGATCAAACACAGCATTTCCCAGTCGATGATTAAATGAGGTGTGGGCGGCGCGCTTTGCTACACCGGCCAAGCTTTCTTGGCGCGGCGTAACATGTCACTAACGAAGCTGCGCAAAGGCGCGATCGGCGGCCGCAAGAGTCAGCTCAAGCGCTTTTTCATCATGCGCTAGCGAAGTAAATCCAGCCTCAAACGCCGATGGCGCCAGATAAACGCCATTTTCCAGCATGAGATGGAAAAAGCGTTTAAATAACGATAGATCACATTGTTGCACAGCGGCAAAGCTGTCCACCTGCGTTTGCTCGGTGAAAAACAGGCCAAACATGCCGCCGGCAAGAGACGTCGTAAGCGCAATGCCGTGCTTTTCGGCGCGCAGTTTTAGGCCGCTTACCAGCTGCTCACCAAATGCGGCCAATTTTGCTTCGTTGCCCGCTTTAGCAAGCTCGGTTAGCGTAGCAATGCCTGCCGCCATCGCGACCGGATTGCCCGACAAAGTGCCTGCTTGATACACCGCACCTTGCGGGGCAATGCAAGCCATCACGTCATCGCGTCCGCCAAAAGCGCCCACCGGCATTCCGCCACCAATGATTTTGCCAAGTGTCGTCAGATCCGGCACAACGTCGTAGTACGCCTGTGCGCCACCTAATGCAACGCGAAAACCGGTCATCACTTCGTCAAAAATTAGCAGCGCGCCAAATTCGTCACACAACGCACGCAATCCTTGCAAAAATCCTGCCTGCGGCAAAATGCAGTTCATGTTGCCAGCTACCGGCTCAACAATGATACAAGCCACTTGCAAAGGATGCGCTTCAAAGGCGCGGCGTACCGACTCGAGCGAGTTGTACGTGCAAGTTAAGGTGTGCTTAGCAAAATCAGCCGGCACGCCAGCAGAATTGGGCTCGCCAAGCGTCAGCGCGCCCGATCCCGCCTTCACCAGCAAGCAGTCGGCGTGGCCGTGGTAGCAGCCTTCAAACTTGATGATTTTATCGCGCTTTGTAAAGCCGCGCGCTAAACGGATGGCGCTCATGGTCGCCTCTGTGCCTGAGCTCACCATGCGCACTTTTTGCATCGACGGCACCAGCTGGCGCACCAATTTTGCCAGTTCAATTTCATTGGCCGTTGGCGCGCCAAAACTTAAGCCGTTTTGCACCGCAGCCAGCACCGCTTCTCGCACCGCGGGGTGGTTGTGGCCTAAAATCATCGGCCCCCATGAGCCGACATAGTCGACATAGGATTTGCCATCCACATCATACAGATAGGCGCCATCGGCTCGCTCAATAAAAATCGGCGTCCCGCCTACCCCATTAAACGCGCGCACCGGCGAATTCACGCCACCAGGAATAACGTGTTGCGCTGCAGCAAACAACGCGGCTGACTTATTCATAAAAAGGCCCTTTGCTATAAAAGTGCTTCATTGTAAGTAGAGCATTTGCAAAGTGCTATGAACTTTGCGTAAGTTTTATCTGGCGAAAATAAGCGCTTTTTAATCAATGTGATGAAAAACAAGCTGATCTTGACGCAATCGCGACTAAAAAATCGTTCACACTTGACTATTGCCTGCACAGGTCGACTGCGTGATAATCACGCCAAATTTCGACTCCAACCAACATAAGAAGGCCCGCTATGGATCACGCCAATCTTCCTTTGCAATTTACTGACGCCGCCTCGATCAAAGTTAAGTCTTTGATTGAAGAAGAGCAAAATCCTGCGCTAAAGTTGCGAGTGTACGTCACCGGCGGCGGCTGCAGCGGCTTCCAATATGGTTTTACTTTTGATGAAGCGGTAAATGACGGCGACATGACCATTGAAAAAAATGGCGTCACTTTAGTGGTTGATCCGATGAGTTTGCAATATTTGATTGGCGGCGAAGTCGATTACACCGAAGGGCTAGAAGGCTCGCGCTTTTTCGTCAATAACCCCAACGCGACCACAACGTGCGGCTGCGGCTCGTCGTTTAGCGTGTAACGTCGCTTGTTAACGAATTGATTTAATTACAGGTGCCGCCCATTTACTCAGGCGGCACCAGTGAAGTAACCTGCAAAAAAAGCGCATTGCGCAGAGCATGCCACAGCAATACGCTGTTAGCGCTTAAAGCCGGCTGTTTTTAAGCGGATTTGAATAGGCAAAAAGCTGGTCAAATTTATCAAGCTGCGCCAAATATTGCTGCGCATTTCGAAGAAACTCTTGTCTGTCCTTACCTTCTAGCGACAGCGCTTGCGGCAATTTCACGGTACGTGGATTTTTATGCACGCCATTCACTAAAAATTCATAATGCAAATGAGCGCCCGTCACCCGTCCGCTGCCGCCCAAGGTGCCGATAGCCTGCCCCTGACGCACACGCTCGCCTTTTTTCACCGAGCGCGTATGCAAATGCAGGTATTTGGTCACGTAAGTTTCTGAATGGCGAATAACAACATAATGGCCATTGAATTTGTTGTAGCTCGATTCTAGCACCAAGCCGTTACCCGCCGCCCAAATTGGCGTGCCAACCGGCGCCACATAATCGGTGCCGCGGTGCGCTTTTAGCTCGCCGGTGACCGGATGCAATCTTTTCGGGTTGAAATTTGAGCTCACGTAACGAAAATCGACCGGCGCGCGCAAGAATGCTTTACGCATCGCTTGCCCATTCGCCGCGTAATAATGGCCGGACTTGTCGCGCACGGCGGTAAATGTTTCACCTTGGTTGACAAAAACGGCTGCCAAAATATTGCCGCGCCCAACGTAATCGCCTTCCATCCAGCGCTCTTCAAACAGCACCTTAAAACTGTCGCCCTTACGAATATCGAGCGCAAAGTCGATATCCCATGCGAACAAATTAGCCAGCTCCATGATTTGATTATGATCAAGGCCTGCCGTGATCCCCGCATTCCAGAAATTACTTTCGATGGTGGCGGAGGCGAAATTGACTTGCGTATCAAGGGTGCGTTTTTCTTCTGAGGTGACGAAATTGTTGTTGATGCGCGTCACCACCAAGGTCTCTTTGGCGCTTTTTTTAAAACGCAGCTGCACAAAATTGCTGTCTTCGTCAAAACCGAGGCTGATCTTATCGCGAACTTTAAGCTTACTTAGCCTTTGCGTCTGCTCGCTGCTGTTGATCAGCTGATGCAGCGTCGCAGGGCTTATCTGCGCGGATGAAAAAATGGTTGCCAAACTTTGGCCAGACTCAATGGTGAAATGTTGCCAATTTAGCTCTGCGGCTAACGAGCGCACCATTTTTTGCGATTTGGCGGGCAGCAAACTGGTCACTTGCATATCAATAGGATAATGTTTTCCTATTTCAAACTGCGGCCGCAACGTTGAATAAGAGTCCGGCGCAGGCCACAAGATCATCAGAACAATCGCGGCGCTAAGTCCTGAAATAGAAAATTTATGTATTTGGGGTAAGGTAGCAAACTGTTCAAATACCATAAAAAATTCATCAACCAAGTAAGCTAAAAGTTAATCAAAAGATACAAAATTGTTGCACTAAAGCGTAGTGCAGACAAATGGCTAATCGAGCTTAGTCAGCATAATTATTAATCAAATTTGTTTTTTTGCGGGCTTGTTTCAAAATTTGCGACAATTCAAGTAATATGAGGGAACTTGTTAATATTTATGCACTGGACTGTAAGAATGATGAACGTTGAAGCGGCTCTACAAGAAATAAAACGGGGCGTCGATGAGCTGATCCCTGAAGATGAGCTGCTGGCAAAATTAAAATTAAACCGCCCGTTAAAAATTAAACTCGGCGCCGATCCAACCGCTCCCGATATTCACCTTGGCCACACCGTTATTTTAAATAAACTGCGTCTTTTTCAAGATCTTGGCCATGAAGTGATCTTTTTGATCGGCGACTATACTGCGACCGTTGGCGACCCGAGCGGCAAAAATACCACGCGTCCGCCGCTGACGCGCGAGCAAGTTTTGCAAAACGCTGAAACGTATAAAGAGCAAATTTTTAAGATCTTAGATCCGTCCAAAACCCGCATCGAATTTAACTCAAGCTGGCTGTCACAACTTGGCACCGACGGTATGATCCGCCTTGCCGCAAGCTCAACCGTGGCGCGCATGCTCGAGCGCGACGATTTTAAAAAGCGCTACGCCTCTAATCAGCCGATCGCTATTCATGAATTTATCTATCCTCTTTTGCAAGGCTATGATTCTGTTGCATTACAAGCTGATGTGGAGCTTGGCGGCACCGACCAAAAATTCAACCTCTTGATGGGACGCGAGCTGCAAAAGCAGCACGGACAGCCGCAGCAAGTGGTGTTGACCATGCCGCTGCTTGTGGGCCTTGACGGCGAGAAGAAAATGTCAAAGTCGGCGCACAACTACATCGGCGTCAGCGAAGCGCCGCAAGAGATGTTTGGCAAAATCATGTCTATCTCTGACGATCTAATGTGGAACTATTACGAGCTGCTTTCATTCCGTCCGCTAAGCGAAATCAACGATCTCAAAGCGCAAATCGCCGCCGGTAGCAATCCTCGCGACATCAAAATCATGCTCGCAAAAGAGATCATCGCGCGTTTTCATGATCAAGCTGCGGCAGACGCTGCTGAAGCTGATTTTATCAACCGCTTCCAAAAAGGGGCGATACCGGACGAAATGCCAGAAGTGGCGCTTGCGCACGGCATTGCCATCGCTAACTTACTTAAAGATGCGGGGCTGGTTGACTCAACCTCTGACGCCATGCGCATGATCCAGCAAGGTGGCGTCAAAATGGACGGCGAAAAAATCAGCGATACCAAGCTCATACCTGAAGCGGGCACCGCTGTTTATCAAGTGGGCAAGCGCAAATTTGCACGCGTCATCTTAAGCTAACGCTATTTTTTAACTGTAAAAACAGGAAGAGAGAGCTGCCAGCGGATGGCGGCTAAGCGAATGGCCAGCGTTGTGATCATGCCTGCCACAGATGCAATTTGTGCGCTCGACGTGTTGGCCAACAGCAGTGTATGCACCGTCCCCCCAGCAATACAGGCGGTCGCATACACCTCTTTTTGCAGCACCAGCGGAATTTCGCGCGCCAGCACATCGCGGATAATGCCGCCGCCACAGCCCGTTAACGTGCCCATCAGCACCGCGACCATCGCAGAGCTGCCAAAACTGAGCGACTTATCGACGCCAATGGCGACAAACACCGCAAGTCCAATCGCATCCGCTACCGGCAGCGTGTACCAAGGCAGCTTCCACGAGCAGCGCAGCAGAAAAAAGCTCAGCACGTAAGTTCCTAAGATCACCCACAAATACAAGTCATTGGTGATCCAAAACACCGGCGTTGCGCCAAGCACCGCGTCGCGGATCGTGCCGCCACCAATCGCGGTCACCGTTGCAAGCACCAGCATGCCAAAGGGATCCATGCGCAATTTGCTCGCCAGCAAAACGCCTGAAAGCGCAAACACCGCCGTGCCAGCCAAATCTAAAAAATATAAAAGCACTTTTACTCTCTTGATTTATAAGTTAATTTTTCGAAGATCCTACCTGCGGCGGCGCCAAATTGGTAGTTTTTGCGCGCACACTGTCAAGCGCCGCGCAAATTGTTTTAACGCCATCAAGCGCGCGCAGCGAAGGTCGCCCAAACCACGCAGCATCCATGACAAACAGCGCATCATTGGCCGCGGCAGGCAAAATGCTTTTCCAGCGCAGCCAGCGGCTGAGATCGCCACTGTTGGCTGACGCAAATAGCGCTTGCGGCTTTCGCGTTAACACTTGCTCGACACTCACCTGCGGATAAGGAACCGCGCTTTGCGCAAACACATTCTCCCCGCCACACAAACTAAATAGCGGCTGCGGCCAACTTTTGCCATTATTGGTCATGAGCGGCGCTTGGCTAAGTTCATAAAAATAAGAAACTTTTGCCTTTCCTTGCTGCGCCTGCTCAAACTTTGCCACCTCGCTGCGTAAGCGCTTAGCAGCATCAAGCGCTTGCTGCGGCTGCGGGCTAAATTGCGCAAGACGCTCAAGATCCGCGCCCAAACTGGCAAACGAATGCGGCGCAGAATAAAAAAGCGCGACGCCTAACTTTTCTAGCTGCGCAAGCTGGCGCGCAGGATTGCCCTCTTGCCAAGCAATCACCAGATCAGGCTTGAGCGCGAGAATGCGCTCGACGTTGATCGCGCGATAAGAGGCGACCTTTTCTAGCGCCAAGGCTTGCTGCGGATGATCGCAGCTTTGGCTCACCGCGATCACGTTGCCGCCAAGTCCCGCGGCAAACGCAAGCTCTGTCGCGTGGGGCGAAAGCGTAATAACGCGCAGCGGGCGCGCATTGTCGACCGCCGCCGATTGAGCCGCAAAGCTAAGCAATACCCAAAAGAGCCCACACCTGATCTTCATTGCCTAACGCCTTGTTAAATCATAAGAAAGCAGCGAGCTGCGTTGCGATAAACGCTAAACGCTAAACGCTAAGCGCTAAACGCTAAGCGCTAAGCGCTAAGCGCAGCCATTTTCGCCACCTTTTCGTCACTAATCAGCAAGCTGCGTAAGCATCTGCATCACCATTTCGCTAGAGCTTTTGGCCGCTAACGGCAAAAATTGCTCAAACGTCATCGGCGAAGCTTTATCTGCCACGTCCGAGATCGCGCGCACCACCACAAACGGCACATTAAATTGATGGCACGTTTGCGCGATAGCGGCCGCTTCCATCTCCACGGCCAATGGCTGCGCAAAATGAGTGCGGATGGCGGCTTGCTGCTCTTGGCTGTGCACAAAGGCGTCGCCGGTGCAGATCAGGCCACAATAAGCCGGTGCGCCATTTGGCATCGCAGCCAGCGCCTTTTGCGCCAGCTCAACCAACGCGCCGTCGCTGACAAAATAGTGCGGCTGCCCAGCCATTTGCCCCATCGCGTAGCCAAATGCCCGCACATCCACGTCGTGATAAGCCACTTGTGTTGAGATCACCACGTCGCCCAAATTAAGCTTGGGATCAAGCCCGCCGGCCGAGCCTGTGTTGATAACAAACTGAGGCGCAAAACGGTCGAGCAAAATCGCCGTCCCCAGCGCCGCCGCAACTTTGCCAATGCCCGACTGCAGCAGCACCACTTTTTTCCCCGCAAGCTCGCCGCTAAAAAAATGGCAGCCCGCAATTTGCTCACTGTGACAATTTTGCAGCTGCTCTTTAAGCAGGCTGACCTCTTGCTGCATCGCACCAATAATTGCAATCATCGAAAAATAGGCCTTGAAATCAAATAGTGACGCGATTTTACCACGCGCAGGCGCGCCTACCTACTCATGCGCATTTTCTATTGAAGCGGCGGTTTTTACGCTGGCTAAAATTTAAGAATCAAACATAAAAAAAATGCCACCGGCCTTTTTAAGCATTGAATTTCATAAAAATAACTCACTGTTATTATCTAATTCGGTTATTTTTAACAAAATATTATCAATTTCAATTAGGTGATTTTGCACATGAAGGCAAAAAAAGTTCTGCTGCCAACGGTTTTATCGCTGCTGCTTTCGGCCTGTTTGAGTGACGATCAAGGCAGCGCGCCTTGCGTAGGAGATGCCTGCGGCGCCCAGCCTCAGCCGCCCGTCACGCCCGAACCTGAACCAAACACAAGCTATCTGTCTGCAACTTTGCTGGCTTCAAGTATGAAGATCCGCGGCGAAGTCAGCTGCAACGGCGAGCCGCTCACACAAGGCGAGTTTAAAGTCGCGCAAGGCGCCTCTTTTAGCTGCGAGCTCGGTTCTGTCACACTCGGCACGTTCACCGCGCCGCCGCCGCTCGCGCGTGAGCTTATCAACGGCAACACGCCGTCGCATCAGTTTGATTTGCAAGAGCTGCACGGGCCAAATGCCGCCAAAGTGTTGCAGACGATCGACCACTGCACCTCTGATGAGATCTGCCTAAAAGAGCTCGATCACTTTGACATTATTGATATTTTCTCGCGCCTGCATGATGAAAACGCAGTCGCTGAGTTTCTCAAACTAAAAGAAGAACAAGCTGTTGAAAATATTGGCAATGCGCCAAGCTCGCACGTAGACAGCACGCTTGTGCCACAAGTGAGCAGCGGCACAACCAATGATTTAAATGGCAAATTTGTCGCGGCGGAAGCGGAAAAAAGCTTAGCCTATACGCCAAGCGCCGACGCGCGCGTGAGCACCGCCGGCAAGCTTGTCAACAAAGAAGGCAAGCCCATTCAAGGCGTTGAATATTTTAGCGCCGGCAGCAAAGGCGTCACCAGCGAGACGGGCGAGTTTGAATTCATGTGGGGCGATGAGATAATTTTTGGCCTCGACACTTTTGAATTTGGCAAAGTGAAAGGCAATCAGCTCACTTTTACCATCAGCGACGTCACAGACAGCGCCGTCAAGAAGGCCAATATTGAAAATCTGGTTTTGCGCTACGGGAAAAATGTCGGCGACAAAATTGAATTTACGCCACAAGTGGTCGAAGTTTTCGCGCAATATCCAAATGAAATCAACAGCTTGATCGATCTTAATTTACCCAATGGCGGCGTGCTCGAAGGTTCACATTTCACTTTGCCGGATGAGTTTGAAGCGCAGTTTCAACAGGGGCGCACCAAAGAAATCGATGAGCAGCTCAACGTCAGCTCGCGCTCTTACAATAAAATTTTGCCATACTACGCGCCAAGGCCGCGCGCAGGCTTCGTCACCGAGTCGCTGCAAAAAATCTTTAACAACGTCTCAAGTTTTCACGTTTTTCACGACAACCAAGGCTACTATGGCGCGTCCGGTTTTGCCCGCGGCATGCGCGCGCTCAATTTGTCCAACCGCGCGTTTCCGGTGGTAATGGCGCGCAGCGACAGCAACAAATGGATCCCATTTGGCGAAAAACAGGCGTGGACGCGTGAAAACAGGCCGTTTCTGCCAGCTTTCCCAGGCGTCACCATGCGCCCAATTCCTGTGGTCGACAAAAATAACACCACTTTTAACTTCCCGTTCGTCACCGCCGGCGAAATCGGCAAGGGCAAAATTGTGATGATGGGCAACAGCCTCTATCCCAGCATTTTGTCTTGTCCTGACGCCTATTGGGGCAACAATGATCTTGCCATCGACAGCAACGCGAAAACCTGCAGCGTAAAAAACACCAGCGGCAGCGACACGCGCGATGACAACGGCAACATGCTGCAATTTTTCGACAACCTCTTTGCGTGGTTTGCGCCGCACGTGCAAAAAGGAAGCCTCTCCGTCGCTCACAACATTGAACAAGGCACGGCCGCACGCTCTAACATTGCTGAGGGCATAAAATATCCCTTTTTCATCAGCGATAAATTTAATTTTGCTGACGTGCAAAAACTTAGCAGCGGCAACTTTTCCAGCCTCGATCCCGCAGCGGTGCAGCTGGTTATTTTGCAAGCTTACAAGCCCGTTGCAAAAGGTGATGGCACCACTTGGCGCTTCATCGCTGATCTCGAGCAACCAAACCTCACTCAAGAAGACGTCACCGCGCTGATTGAATACGTCAGCGGTGGTGGCAATATTTTGCTGATGGACGCGATTGATGACGCGACCAACCCTGAGCCTATCGGCCGATTGGTTGACGCCGCGGGCATGTCAGTTGGCGATGACAACGTGGCGCCAACCGAGCAAAGCTACTGTAAAGACAGCTATTACTGCAGCAGCCCTTACCCCAATTTGCACATGAAAGGCCAGTACGATCTCATCACGCTTGAGCGCTTTCCTGATGTGAACGGCAAACCTCCCTTCACGGTCGAAACGGCCAGCGACGGCCTTGCCGATATCGTGTGGAATCCGCCAGAAACCATGTCAGATCTCGAAGTGGCCACTTATGAAACTCCTAAGTTGGACGCGCAGGGCCAGCCGATTGCCGGCGAGATGCAAACCAAATACGCGCATATTTTTGTGAAAAATGACGCGGAAAAAGCGGCGGCGATTGCCGAAATTCAGCAATACACCAACATGCCGCTTTGCACCGACCCTTACGAGTATGAATTTAACTGTATCGACGAGCGCTCAGGCCACGGCTTTATCACCCGCGGCAACTATGGCCGCAAAGATTTCGATCGCTACCAGATTTCGCCCGATGTCGTTGCCAGCATGATAAAGTCAGCCAACTTAGGTGAAAATGTAAAAAGGCTTGCCGAGCACGAAATCTATTTTCGCACCAAAGGCAAAAGCGGCGCGCGCTTGCCGCTGGTGGAGCTCAACCAAGCTTACGATTCGCTTTCGACATGGCTGTGGAACGACAATCAATACGCGTACGATGAAAGCGTGCAAGATGAGCTTGGCTTTAAAACGCTGGTCACTTACCTAAACTGCTACACCGCCAATCAGCACGGTAGCGGCGCGTCTTGTACGCCTGAAGTAAACGCCCTGCTGACACAAAACAATATGCTGCTTAGCAGCGGCGAGCTCAACCCAAGCTATCCGCTCAACTACACGGAAAAACCGCTGACGCGCCTCTTTTTAGGCCGCTCGTTTTGGGATCACGACATCCGCGTTGACACCAGCGCTTACCCAGGCAAAAGCGGCGGCAGCGCCACAAGCGGCACCGTGCAAATTCATATTGGAGGCAAAGGCGTCACCGGCACCGCTGGCAACATGCAATCTACCGGCTTTTGGGCGCCGCAGCTTAGCGACGTGACCGTCAGCGGCGGCGTGCCTGCGCAGATCAAAGTGATGCTTGCAGACGATCTGACCGGCAAACCCGAGCACGAGAAAAACTTAAACCGCCCGCCGCGCATGACCAAGTCATTTACGCACGACGGCAGCGCAACCACGTTTAAAGTGCCTTACGGCGGACTTATTTACATTCAGCCAACCGTGAGCAGCGCGCAGCCGGATGTGGTGGAGTTTACCTTGTCTGGCGTAGAAAAAGCGGCGCTTTGGCAAGATGGACGCTGGCTGCATTCGCTCAATGAGGCGAGCGCACCGCTTGCTGAATTCAACAGCGGCTCGTTTATTCTCACCAGCGCTAAAAACAACTTTTTCCAAACCGACTTAGCGCGCCTTGAGCAAGATCTCAACTTTTTTGCCGACGCTGCCAGCGATTTTTATGGCCGCGACCAAACCACATCAGACGGGCTGCATCGCCGCTTCACTTACGCTGACTTGCAAGGCTTCCAGCATCGCTTCACCTACGATGTGCAGATCTCTATTGGCGCGGCGCACTCTGGTTATCCGGTGATGGCGTCGGGTTTTAAAGCCAGTAGCGACCGGCTGACGCTCGATCCGCGCGACAACTGGCTGCTTTGGCACGAAGTGGGACACAATTTGGCTTCCGCGCCGTTTAGCGTTGCCGGCAGCAGCGAAGTGACCAACAATTTGCTGGCGCTGTATATGCAGGAGCTGCGCGAAAATAATCCTGTCATGGAGCGCGTGCAGACAGAGCTGCCCAAAATGCCAATGTGGCTTGCGCAAAATAGCTCCCACGCGTGGGCGAACGGCAACGCCACCTCGCGCTTAGCGATGTTTGCGCAGCTAAAAATTTGGGCCAGTGACAACTTCAACATCGACACCTGGTACGCGGGCGCGGATAAACCTGCTATCTACAACGATGATCAGGGTTGGAATATGTTTAAGTTGATGCACCGCAAAGCGCGTGGCGACGTGATTGGCGATCAAAGCGCTAATTACTGCAGCAAAACACAAATGGGCATTAAGGACGCCGACTTACTGATGGTGTGCGCCTCTTACGTCTCAGGCTTTGATCTCAGTGAGTTTTTCAGCACGTGGAATCCAGGTGAAAGCTCAAACACCCTCACCGACGGCACCAAAGTGTACAACGGCGGCATAACCGAGGCTGGCAAACAGGTGCTTGCGCAGCTTCGTCTGCCTAAGCCTGCGGTGAGTCCTGCGAGTATCAGCGCCTTGAAATAGCGCGATAGATCAAAGTAACCAAAGCGGCCACATGGCCGCTTTTATTATGCACATTTTTAGCATAAGCAAGCCAAGCAAAAGCCGCTGGACTACGTGCGGAAAATAATGCGCATTAGCGTTTAAATCGCAAATAAAAATGGATTGGATTGTATAGAAAAAGTTAAAAAATGAGTGGGTGCGATGTAGGAATTTTTATGATAACACAGGGGATTTAAAAACAGTTGTGTGGATTTTTGTTGCTAGAAATGGTGCCTCGGGCCGGACTTGAACCGGCACGGCTCGAAAGCCGAGGGATTTTAAATCCCTTGTGTCTACCTATTTCACCACCAAGGCATTTGGAGCGACACACGGGGTTCGAACCCGTGACCTCAACCTTGGCAAGGTTGCGCTCTACCAACTGAGCTAGTGTCGCACTTTTTTTGATTATTCTAATCAAATGGTTGCGGGAGCTGGATTTGAACCAACGACCTTCGGGTTATGAGCCCGACGAGCTACCAGACTGCTCCATCCCGCGTCCGATGGTAATTTTCATTACCCATTTTTGCGCTGCTGCGCCTTACACTTTGGAGCGACACACGGGGTTCGAACCCGTGACCTCAACCTTGGCAAGGTTGCGCTCTACCAACTGAGCTAGTGTCGCACTTTTTACCATTTTAAAATGGTTGCGGGAGCTGGATTTGAACCAACGACCTTCGGGTTATGAGCCCGACGAGCTACCAGACTGCTCCATCCCGCGTCAAATTATTTCATCTTCATGAAATTGGTGCCCGGGGCCGGACTTGAACCGGCACACTGTCACCAGCGGCGGATTTTGAATCCGCTGCGTCTACCAATTTCGCCACCCGGGCAAGTGGTGACGATTATACGCAAGGAGCGTTGTAGCGCAAGCCTTTTACGCACAAAACGATTCAACCGCTTTTTTTTTCGCCACATTGGCTGTTTTTATGCCAACTGTTTGGCAGTTTGCCATCAATCTGTTTGTAAAAACAGGGAATGCTGCGCACACTGGCGGCTATTTTCAAGCTGATGCACGCGCATCATTCTTATTTAACACAATGAGATTGTTATGACTAAATCGACTCCACCGCCAACAACCTCAAAAATGAAAGGGGCAAATTTTCTATACCGCATGGGCGCTTGGCTGTGCGATAGCCTTTTAGTGATCACCTTAGAAATTGTGGCGATAGCGCTGGCGAGCGGACTGGTCGCGCTGCTGCGCCTATTTGGTTTTGCTAGCGAATTTGCCAGCACCAGCGAAACACTCATGCTGCACCAGCTGGTCAGCCCGCTGTTCATGGCGTATGTGTTTGGCGTGCTGTTTGCTTTCTTCGGCTATTTTTGGACGACCAGCGGTCAAACTATCGGCATGAAGATGTGGGGATTAAAAATTATCAGCACGACTGACAAGCCGTTCACCTTCACGCAAGCGGCGATACGCCTTGCGACTTCGTGCTTTGGCGCTGGCAATCTGCTAGTTTTATTTGACAGTAACAACCGCGCATTTCAAGATCACTTTTCTAACAGCCAAGTGATCAAAATAAGCTAACCAATTGTTAAATCGGCGGCAAAAATTTTCTCCTGCCACTTGCCGCCATCACGCGTCTTCCTTCCTCGCGTTACCAAACCGCGCAGCGCCTTTTCATAAGGATAAAGTGGCGCGCTTTTTATTTGGCAATTATGCGCTAACATGCCATAGTGGCGGGCAAATTTCGTCCCAGCCCACGCCCAAGCGCTGTAAGAGGCTGGAAACCAACGCTACGCGGAGTGCGACTATGACTTATGCTGAAGAACTTGAACAACACAAAGCCGACACACTGGAGATCATCCAAGCGCTCTTGAGCGACGGCAGTGATCCCAGTGCGCTGTATCAAATTGAGCACCATTTTTCAGCTGAAAGCTTAGAAGAGCTCGAACCTGCGATGGAAGCGATTTTCAATAAAGGTTATGAAGTTTACGCACCTGAAGAGATCGAGCTTGAAGATGGCACCACCATTTTTAGCTTTGACGCGGTGATGGAAAGTGCGCTGCTGGCCGAGCGCATTTTCGCGCAGCTTGAATTTGTTATCCAATTTGCCGAGCAGCACAAGATCAGCTACGACGGTTGGGGCACATACTTTGAGTCTGACGAAGAAGAGTTTGATGAATTCGACGATGAAGACGACGAAGAGAGCGTGCCTGGAGAAAATCCACAAAAGATCCCGCCATTCAAGCACTAAGCTTGCCAAAAACTGAGCATTCAAAAAAGGCGCGGGCTCTCCCGCGCTTTTTTATAACTTGCGTCTTAGCAGATAAAGAGTAAGGAAAATGAACACGGCACTTGGCACCAGCGCGCCAATAAGCGGCGGCAGATGGTAAACCAGCGCCATCGGTCCAAACACCTCATTTGCAATGTGAAAGGCAAAACCAAACACCGCACCCGACAAAACGCGCGCGCCCATCGTCACCGAGCGCAGCGGGCCAAAAATGAAGCTAAGCGCCAGCAGCATCATCACCGCAATCGAGATAGGCTGTAGCACCTTGCGCCAAAAAGCCAGCTCATAGCGGCTCGCGTCCTGTTCCGACGCTTTGAGATATTGCACGTAATCATAAACGCCGCTCAGCGACAATTCATCAGGGTCAGTGGTCACCATGGTCAGTTTTTCTGGCGTAAGCGTGGTGTGCCAAATCATAGTCTCTTGATTTATTTGAGAAAGCGCCGCTTCTTCCACGAAATTGAGCATCAAAACATCGTTAAGCTGCCATTCGTCACCTCTAACATGCTCCGCAGCTTTAGCAAAAATTTGCGCCCGCAGGTTTTGCGCGCCATCAAAACGCCAAATCGTGATACCGCTTAAATCGCCACTCAAGTCGCTGCGATTAATGTAAATAAAATCATTGCCATCTTTCGCCCACACGCCGTGCAGCGCAGTCAGCATACTACCGCCAGATTTGGCGTATGCGCGCGTCTCTTTGGCGTACTTTTGCGCTTGCGGCGCGCCCCACTCGCCCAGCACCAGCACAATCAGCATCAGCGGGATCGCCGTTTTGAGCACCGAGCCGCCAATGTTGAGCTTGGAAAAGCCAGCCGCCTGCATCACCACCAGCTCCGAGCTTGAAGCCAGTGAGCCAAGCCCTATCAGCGCGCCAAGCAGCACCGCCATGGGGAAAAACATCTCAAGATCACGCGGCATCGTCAAAAGCACATATTGCAGCGCCGTAGCGGTGGTAAAAAAACCCTCGCCGACGGAGCGCAGCTGCTCAACAAATTTAATGATGGCAGACAAGCCGACCAGCGTTGCCAAACAGATCGAGGTGGTAGCAATGATCGTGCGGCCAATATAAAGATCTAAGATCTTAAACATGTGCACCTCGCAGACGCCATTTGATTTTCCTCACCCACAACGAATCCCAGCTCAGCTGCAGCAGCGCAAGCAAGAAGGTCGCCACATTGATCCAGATGAGCCCATATTGCAGCCCCTCTTTACCACTTTCTAGCGCCGAGCGCATGGCGCTGATGGCCAAAAAGTAGGTCAAATAGATCAAAATGGCAGGAAAAAGCTTAGCAAAGCGGCCTTGGCGCGGGTTAACGGCGCACAGCGGCACCACGACCATCGTCATCAACGGAATACACAAAATCATGGTGAAACGCCACTGCAGCTCCGCCTTAGCGCCGGGGGAGCTATCATTCCACAACTCTTGCGTCGGCACGCTGTCCCAGTCGCGTTTTTTCTCTTTCACCTCGCGCTGGCCTATCAAAATCTGATAGTGGCGGTACTGTGTGATGGCGTGATCTAGGCTCTGCGGCTCGCCTTCGTAGCGTTTGCCATTTTCTAGCGAGAGTAGCTGTCGCCCATCGTTTGCAAACGCCACATGCCCTTTTTCTGCAACCAGCACGCTCGGACGCACATTGCCGGCGCTCGTGCGCTGCGCAACAAAGATTTTTTTCAGCTCGCGCGCGTCGCTATCAATATCGCTGATGAAAATGACCGCCTTGCCATCGGGCGTAGACTGAATTTGCCCTTTCGTCAGCAGCTCGATCCCAGAATCAGCCTCAAGCTGCTCGAGCACTTTGATCTCTTCATTATTTGACCATGGCACAAGCCACAACGCGTTCGCGCCAGCAATGCAGCCGGTGATCAGCGCCAGATAAAGTGCCGAGCGGTTTAAAAAGCGGTTGCCAATCCCCGTCGCTTTCATCACCGTGATCTCACTTTGCGCATAAAGACGGCCAAAGGTGATCAAAATAGCAATGTACAAACTCAGCGGTAACATCAGCATTGCCATCGAAGGCATGTATAAACTGACTAAAGTCAGCACTTTACTCGCAGGGATCCCGCCCTCAGTGGCTGTAGCAAGCACGCGAATAAATTTTTGGCTAAAAAAGACCAGCAGCAGCACAAATAGCACAGCTAACTGAGTTTTAATTGTTTCTCGGATTAAATAACGAATAATGATCACACAGTTGCACCTTTATAAAACTTGTTTTTTTTGTCAAATCACTTTAGTTTTTTGCCAAATAAGGTAATTTTCTACTTTTTGCACCCAATGCGTGCCCGCAAAAAAATGAGGCAGCGTGTTCTAATGAAGGATCTTATCTAAGCGCAAAGTCAGGTGGATAGAAAATAGATTTAACTTATTTTGGAACATAGCAAGCTAATTAGCCGAAAGGACTTATTTTTCAGCATATAAAGCGGCATTATCTAATATTTGACCGCTATTGTCTTTAAGGGGAAAAACCGATAATGGAATTTTGTGTAAAAAGCGGAAACCCAGAAAAACAGCGCAGCGCCTGTATCGTTGTGGGCGTATTTGAGCCGCGCCGCCTTTCTAGCGCTGCCGAGCAGCTTGACAAGATCAGCAACGGTTACATCAGCAATTTATTGCGCCGTGGCGATCTCGAAGGGAAAGCCGGCCAAGTTTTGTTGCTGCACCATGTCCCCAACATTTTAGCTGAGCGCGTGTTACTCGTCGGCTGCGGCAAAGAGCGTGAGCTTGGCGAGCGCCAATACAAAGAGATCATCAAAAAAACCATCACCACACTCAATGACACCGGCTCAATGGAAGCAAGCTGCTTTTTGAGCGAGCTGCATGTCAAAGGGCAAGATATTTATTGGAACATTCGCCAAGCAATTGAATGCACACAAGAAGAGCTTTACACCTTTAATCACTTTAAATCGGTGAAGCCTGAAATTCGCCGCCCGCTGCGCAAGTTGACGTTAAACGTGCCAACTCGCCGCGAGCTGGCGATTGGTGAGCGCGCGATTGCGCACGGCCTTGCTGTCGCTGAAGGCGTGAGCAGCTGCTGCGATCTCGCTAACATGCCGCCCAACATCGCAACGCCCGTCTATCTTGCCGAGCAGGCGCAGCGCCTTGCCGCAGAGAGCGAGCTTATCGAGTGCAAAGTTGTTGGCGAGCAAGAGATGAAAGAGATCGGCATGCACAGCTACTTAGCCGTGAGCGCCGGTTCGCACAACGAAGCGCAAATGTCCATTCTCACCTATCAAGGCCACCCAGATGCGACGGCCAAGCCGATTGTGCTGATCGGCAAAGGGTTGACCTTTGACAGCGGCGGCATCTCCATCAAACCTGCGGCCAACATGGATGAGATGAAGTACGACATGTGCGGCGCGGCGGCGGTGTTTGGCGTGATGAAAGCGCTGGCGCAGCTCAAATTGCCACTCAACGTGATTGGCGTGTTAGCAGGCTGTGAAAATATGCCGGGCGGCGGCGCTTATCGTCCTGGCGATATTCTTACCACTTTGTCTGGTCAAACGGTGGAAGTGCTCAACACTGACGCGGAAGGTCGCCTCGTGTTGTGCGACGTGCTGACCTACGCTGAGCGTTTTGAGCCAGAGTGCGTGATTGATATTGCCACGTTGACCGGCGCCTGCGTTGTTGCGCTCAGCCACCACATCAGCGGCCTGATGGCCAACCACAACCCGCTGGCGCACGAGCTGGTGAACGCTTCTGAGCAAGCCTTCGACCGCGCGTGGCGTTTGCCGATGACCGACGATTATCAAGATCAGCTCAAAAGTCCATTTGCCGACATGAGCAACATCGGCGGACCTGGCGGCGGCGCCATCACTGCGGGCTGCTTCTTGTCACGCTTTGCCAAAAAATTCAACTGGGCGCACCTCGACATTGCAGGCACAGCTTGGCGCAGCGGTAAGAACAAAGGTGCAACCGGTCGGCCGGTTCCACTGCTGGTGCAATTTTTGTTAAATCGAGCTGGGGCCCCCCAGAGCGAATAAATTTTCAGGTGCAGCCGCAAGGCTGCATTTTTTTGACCTTTGAATATCTAGATAAGGAGTATTAATGCGATGCGCTCTCTCTATCAGCAACACTTTCTCTCCATCACCGACTTCTCCAAAAATGATCTGGAGCAACTTATCGAACTTGCTAGCAAAATCAAAGCGACTCCTGCGCCGCATCTGCTAAAAGGCAAAGTCGTGGCGAGCTGCTTTTTTGAAGCATCAACGCGCACACGCCTTTCCTTTGAAACCGCGGTACAGCGCCTTGGCGGCAGCGTGATAGGCTTTGCCGACAGCAATTCAACCTCTGCCGGCAAAAAAGGCGAAACGCTCGCCGACTCGATGCAGATCATCAGCTCCTACGCCGACGCGGTGGTCATTCGCCATCCCAAAGACGGAGCTGCGCGGCTAGCTGCCAAATTTACCGGCAACGTTCCGGTGATCAATGCGGGCGACGGCGCCAATCAGCACCCAAGCCAAACGCTGCTCGATCTTTTTACCATCTACGAAACGCAGCAACGCCTTGATAACTTGCATATTGCCATGGTTGGCGATCTCAAGTATGGTCGCACAGTGCACTCGTTATCGCAGGCGCTGGCAAAATTTTCCAATAACCACTTTTATTTCATCTCTCCGAACGCGCTCGCGATGCCTGACCACATTCTGCAGCAGCTACAACAAAACGGCCAAAGCTACAGTCAACACACCAGTATCGAGCAAGTGTTGCCGCAACTCGATATTTTGTACATGACGCGCGTGCAGCGTGAGCGGCTCGATGAGTCTGAATATCAGCACATCAAATCGGCGTTTATTTTGGATTTGCCAAAACTTGTGCATGCCAAGCCAAACCTGAAAGTGCTCCATCCACTGCCAAGGGTCGATGAAATCGACACTATGGTCGACAGCACTTCACACGCTTACTATTTTACTCAAGCACAAAACGGGGTCTATGCGCGTCAAGCTTTGCTGGCGATGATCCTCAACGGTTCCATTTAGCGAGAAAAAATCATGAACAATCAACGACAATTAACAGTTGAAGCTATCGAAAATGGCACAGTGATTGACCACATTCCGGCCGGCGTTGGGCTACAAGTGATGCAGCTTTTTCAGCAGCACATGCTTTCGCACCGGCTGGTGCTCGCGCTCAATTTGCCATCACACCTGCTTGGCAAAAAAGATATCATCAAAATCGAAAACATGTTTTTGGTGCCCAAGCAAGCGCAGCTACTCGCACTGCTCGCGCCCAATGCGACCATCAACTGCATTAAGCAGTGCCGCTTGGTTGAAAAGATCACGCCAAGCTTGCCGAGCACAATTCACGGCCTATTCATCTGCCCGAACAGCAACTGCATCACCCACGACGAAAAAAGTGTCGCCAGCGATTTTTTATTGATTGAAAAGGGGCATGAACTTGCGTTTAAATGTCACTTTTGCGAAAAACTGTTCTCGCGCGAAATCATGCGCTGGGATCCAGACTTAGCCCATCACAACGAGGTTTTCAAAAATAATGAAAAAGATTTTGCATAGCGACAACGCGCCTGCAGCTATTGGCCCTTACGTGCAAGGTGTTGATTTGGGTAACTTAGTTTTCACTTCCGGACAAATTCCGCTTAACCCGCACACCGGCGAAGTGCCTGCGAGCATTGAGCAGCAAACGCAGCAGTCACTGGAAAATGTGCAAGCTGTGCTAGCGGCGGCAAATTTGACGATGGCAGATATCATCAAAACTACCGTTTTTGTTACCGACCTTGGTCAGTTTTCGCAAATAAATCAAGTGTATAGCGACTTCTTTGCTAAAAAAGGGATCGAGCAATTCCCTGCGCGCTCATGCGTGCAAGTAGCGCGTCTGCCAAAAGACGTCGGCATCGAAATTGAAGCCATTGCGCTCAGAGCAACGCAACGCTAATTGATAAAAAAATGCTATCTACACGGATAGCATTCTTTATTTTTGCGCCGCAAGTTGCGTAAAATCAATCTCTTACGCAGCCAGCGAAACGGCGTAGCCCTTTAAACTCTTGCAGCTTAAAGGGCTGTCATATGAGAAAAATCTTACAGTTACAGCGCAGCTACCATCGCTTGTTGCTCAAGTAACTTCACAAGCCCATCTTGATAGCCGGCGAGCTTGTCACGCTCAACCTCAACCACCGCTTGCGGCGCTTTTGCCACAAACGCTTGATTCGACAATTTGCCGTCAATGCGCGCAATTTCACCGTGAATCTTGCCAATTTCTTTCTCAAGACGCGCAAGCTCAGCTTCTTTGTCGATAAGCCCCGCCATCGGCAGCAGCAACGTCGATTGCCCAACCAGAACGCTAGCGCACACTGGCAGCGTTTGCGCGCCGTCATGCAGCGTGATCTCGTCAAGCTTCACCAGCGATTGCAACACCGCTTTATTCTCTTGCATACGCGCACAATCGCTCTCGTCCGCCGCTTTTAGCCACACGCTTAGCCCCTTGCTTGGCGCAATCGCATATTCTGCGCGCAGGTTACGAATGGCAATGATAAACTCCTTGACCCACGCCATGTCGGCGAGACTCTTAGCACAAGCGCGCTCGGCCTCAAACTGCGGCAGCGGCTGCAGCATGATGGTGTCGCCTGTGATATTCGGTAATTGCTGGCGCACATTTTGCCAGATAGACTCGGTGATGTAAGGGATGATGGGATGCGCTAAACGCAGCGTTTTTTCCAGCACGGTGAGCAGCGTAAAGCGCGCCGCACGCTGCGCCGCCGCATCGCCTTTCCACAAAATAGGCTTCGTCAGCTCTAAATACCAATCGCAAAACTCGTCCCAAATAAATTCGTACAAAGTTTTTGCAGCTAAATCAAGTCGATAGCTGTCAAGCTGCGCGTTGAACTCTTGCGCGGCCAAGGTGAATTTCGCCTCGATCCAGCGGTCGGCGAGTGAGAACGCCAGCGGCGCACTGCCATCAAGGCCGCAGTCATGCTCCTGCGTGTTCATCAGCACGTAACGGCTCGCGTTCCACAACTTGTTACAGAAATTGCGGTAGCCCTCAAGACGCTTCATGTCCCAGTTGATGTCGCGCCCAGTCGACGCCATCGCGGCCAGCGTAAAGCGCAGCGCATCGGTGCCGTGCGCTTCAATGCCGTCGGCAAAGGTTTTGCGGGTGTTTTTCTCGATTTTGGCGGCCAGCTGCGGCTGCATCATGTTCGCGGTGCGTTTGGCTACCAACGTTTCTAAATCGATGCCGTCGATCATATCCAGAGGATCGAGCACGTTCCCCTTTGATTTTGACATTTTATCGCCATTTTCATCGCGAATAAGCCCTGTCACATAAACCGTTTTGAAAGGAACTTGCGGCTTGCCATTTTCATCTTTGATGAAATGCATGGTCATCATGATCATGCGCGCGACCCAGAAAAAGATGATGTCAAAACCGGTCACAAGCACGTCGGTAGGGTGGAACACGGCCAGATCGGCGGTTTTTTGCGGCCAGCCGAGTGTTGCAAAGGTCCACAGCGCCGAGGAGAACCACGTGTCGAGCACGTCTTGATCCTGCCTTAACGCCACGCTGCTGGCGAGCTTATGCTTCTCGCGCACTTCCGCTTCGCTGCGGCCCACATAGACATTACCCGCGTCATCGTACCAAGCAGGGATGCGATGTCCCCACCACAGCTGACGTGAAATACACCAATCTTGAATATCGCGCATCCAAGAAAAATACATGTTTTCATATTGCTTAGGCACAAATTGGATGTCGCCATTTTCCACCGCCGCAATCGCAGGTTTAGCCAGCGTTTCGGTACGCACGTACCATTGGTCGGTCAGCAGCGGCTCGATCACCACGCCGCCGCGATCGCCGTAAGGCACAGTCAGATCATGATCTTTGATCTCTTGCAGCAGCCCAAGCGCGTCCAGCTCTGCCACAATCGCTTTACGCGCGGCAAATCGCTCAAGTCCGCAAAAATGCGGCGGCAACTCGCTGCTGTAAGCTTGTGATGGCAGCCCTTTAGTGCAATAAACTTGCGCTTGATCAGCGATATGCGCATCGATGGTGAAAATATTGATCATCGGCAGCTGATGGCGCTTGCCCACTTCGTGGTCATTAAAATCATGCGCCGGCGTGATCTTCACGCAGCCTGTGCCTTTGGTCATATCGGCATGCTCATCGCCGACGATAGGAATTTTGCGGCCGATAATTGGCAGCACAACACATTTACCGATCAAATCCTTATAGCGCGGATCTTGCGGGTTAACCGCGACGCCGGTGTCGCCGAGCATAGTTTCAGGACGCGTTGTCGCAACCACGATATAGTCTTGGCCATCAGGGGTCGTTGCGCCGTCGGCAAGCGGGTAGCGGATGTACCACATGTGCCCTTTTTGCTCTTTATTTTCCACTTCCAGATCAGAAATGGCGGTGTGCAGTTTCGGGTCCCAGTTCACCAGACGTTTGCCGCGGTAGATAAGATCTTGCTCGTGCAGGCGCACGAACACCTCTTGCACCGCTGCGTTAAAGCCTTCATCCATCGTGAAGCGCTCTTTGCTCCAGTCAACCGAGGCGCCAAGGCGGCGCAGCTGCGAGGTGATGGTGTTGCCGGACTGCGCTTTCCACTCCCAAATTTTGTCGATGAAAGCGTCGCGTCCATAATCGTGTTTGGTTTTATTCTCTTCTTGCGCGATTTTGCGCTCAACCACCATCTGCGTAGCGATACCGGCGTGATCCGTACCGACCTGCCACAGCGTATTTTTGCCCTTCATGCGCTGCGCGCGGATCAGCGTATCCATGATGGTATCTTGGAAAGCGTGCCCCATGTGCAAGCTGCCCGTCACGTTAGGCGGCGGGATCATAATGCTATACGCAGGTTGAGTCAGATCACCATGCGGCTTAAAGAAGCCTTGCTCCTCCCAATGCTGGTATAACAAATTTTCAATTGCAGTTGGGTTATAATTTTTTTCCATTACGCCCTCGGTAAACAGTCACAGATAAAAGCCAAGCAGATCGGCCGCAGCGGCTATGCCACATGAGGCGGGCCAACTTTTGGATAAATTTTGATGCGCACAGTCTACCATTTGCGCGAAAGCGGTTGAACTGCTGCGCGAGATGAAAAACAAAAAGCCGACTCAATGAGTCGGCTTTCGTTTGAATTAGGTGTCTGGCAATGTCCTACTCTCACATGGGGAAACCCCACACTACCATCGGCGCTATCTCGTTTCACTTCTGTGTTCGGAATGGGAACAGGTGGGGCCAAGATGCTATGGTCGCC
>JBOFRL010000036.1:0-10453 GCA_051650965.1 Vibrionaceae bacterium | reverse complement strand
ATGATAAACCGCTTTTCATCAACTTACTAACGACTGCTTTTTTGTGCGCTTCAGGATAATGTCTCACTCAAACCTAACTTCCGCCCCCTGTTCAATAGTACGAAAAACTGAGGCGACAACTATCCTGACACAGGGGGTTACCGATGTTTTGTCTGATCGTGATTGTTTCAGCTATGCTTGTGTGAAGGCCGATAGGAACGCGAGTAGAATTGAGCAGGATGCAAAACGGACACGCTGAACAAACAAAAATTTTGCCATTTTTGTTTGAATTTTTTCTTTCTCCCTCCTTGCAGCGGCTTGCTTTCGCCGTTTTGCTTGCCATTATCGCGCAGCTTTTAGTGCCTGTTTTTTCAGTAAATGCTCCAACAATTTCCGAATTTGACACTATCTCTTTTTTGTTTTGCTCACTTTTAGCAAGTAAGGCGCTTGTTTTTTCTACAAAAATTGCGGCAAGCAAAAAAGATCACGCCATTGCCTTTTTTTTGGCTCTGTTGCTACTTCTGGCCAGCTTTCAAATGACGCAAATCGCGCTGTTGCTGCTGGCGCTGTGGCTATTAACCCTTGGGTTTCGCGATGAAAAAAAGCGTTTTTGGTTTGTGGTGCTTTGCTAGCGGCGACGGCACTAAACAGTTTGTTGGTTTTTTTCGCGTTAAAATGGTTCACGCAAACCGTGTTGTCTGTCGATGCGGTAATAACGGCGTTCACGCTGCGCCTTTTTCACGGCTACGGCACCGCGGTGGGTAATGTCATCGATGCTGGCGTTGGCCATCAAGTGCTGGTGCTGCGCAACTGCTCCTCTTTGCCGGGAATGCTGAATATGCTGGTCTGCTGGTTTGCGCTGATCTGTTGGCATCAAATTAAAAATTGGCGCTTGATTGCGCTGGTTTCGTTGGTTGCTTGCGGTTTTATGCTCAGCCTCAATACGTTTCGCCTGTACAGCGCGGCCATCAGCATGACTTGGCATAGCTGGTGGCACTCGCCTGCAGGAGTGCAAATGTACTTTTTTATTTCGACATTTTTGATCTTGCTTTTAATTGGCGGAGGACTGCGCGTTGCCAATAAAATTTAGGGCGAGTAAACGCTACTATATTGAAAATGTGTTGTTTTTATTGCTACTGGCGCTGCTGACAGCCGGCGTGGCGGTGCGCTGTAATCTACAAAAAATGCCCGCTGGTTTGTATCAAGAAGGGCATGCTGAAAAAATTATCGCCAAATTTATGCACAATCAAGGTTATCGCGACATTGAGCGCGTGCATTTTACCGAAGATCGCGGGATCAAAGGGGTTAAAATTGCGCTGCCGGAGTGCGATGGGGATTTGTTGGCGCTGGTGATGCCTGATGGCGACGAGTTTGTGGGGCTTTGGCAAACCTTGATGCAAAACATGCAGTATCAATTTTACTATCTATTTTCTCAGCAATATTACGATAGTTTTCCAAGGGTTACGTTTTGGTTAAAAACAGGTGCTTATACCGCGGCGCGAAGGCTGCATTTTGCGCCGTTTGAGTATCCTGGGCCTGTTGTCGCGATCGCCTACCCAGCCCAATGCACCGCTGTCACAATTGAGACGCTTGCAGCGCTATCATTAGGCTAACTATTTCTTGCTTAAGATCGCTTTACGCCTTACAAAACTGCTGTAAATAGCGTTTAAGTGGCGCTGCATTTTTGCTAAATTGCTGTTTATGCAAGACTAATTTTTGCTCGTCCCCAGCGTTATCGCTAAGTGCAGAAAAACCCAGCTGACGGTTAAATCGCAGCGCAGTTTGGTTGGCGTTTAACACAACCGCAAATGCGCGCTCTAATGCTAAATTTTCAAACGCATGCTCATAAAGTTTTAATGAAGCCCACACATTGACCCAATGGGTTAAGTAGTTGGCGTGGCCGCAAAAAACGCCCGTTTCAAAGCTTTTTTGCTCATGATTGATGCGATTAAGATTGATGCAGCCAATGTCGACATCATCGAGCGAGTAGATAAAGTGCTGACAAACATCGGGATTTAGCGTGTCAAACCAGCGCAAGTGCTCCGCAGATGAAATTATTTTGGGATCAAGCATTTGCGCACGCACGTGCTCCAAGTTGCGCCAATAGCGGATCAGCTGCAGATCTTCACGCGCGATCGGGCGCAGCTTGGCGGCGGCCATTTACGCGCTTTGCTCCACGCAGTAGCTGTACAATGCCTGCAGATCTTCGGCTTCACTGAGCGCTTCGTAACTGATCTGAAAGTTAAACAGCTGCTCGATAGTCAGGCTGGCATTGATTTTTCCCATGCTGTCAAATTGCGCTAACTCTTTGAGTGGCTTGGCTAAATGCGCCTCGTCGGTGATTTCGAGATCGCTGGCAAATTGTAAACAAAACTGGTGAAAAGTAACGTCAGACATAAAGCACCTCATTGATATGTAAATTAATTTCAAGCGACGCGGCGCCCCAAGAGAGCCCAGAGCCAAAACCGACTGCCAGCATTTTTTGAGCCCCTTTTTTATCAAGATCAGGGACTTGTGATAGCCACGCGCCAATACTGGCAGAGCAAAGGTTGCCAAAGTTTTGGCATGCAAAATTAGCCGCTGCTCTGTTTTGGTAATTCAATGTATCGCAGATAGTTGAAACGACCAGCAAGCTTGCCTGATGCAGCGCTAACAGATCGTATTCGGCAAGAGTTTTACCTTGATTTTTAACAAAATTTTGCACAAGCGCGGGGATTTTATCTTTAGTAAAACGAAAAACCTCAAAGCCGTTCATCTGCATGATGTTGTCATCTGCCGAGCAAAAAATTGCTTTTTTTTCATCACCTTGGTTAAAGAGCGCCACTTCCAGCGGCTCCTCGCTTGCTTGCAATAGTGCGATATGGACGCCGTCACCAAACAACATTTGCGTATTAACATCTGACTGCTGTGTCATGTAAGAGTTAATGTCGCCAGCGATCACCAAAATCTTTTTATGTGCTTGTTGCTCAAGCATTTTTGCTATTGAAAGCGCTTTAATAAAGCCCGCGCAGCCGTCGATGATATCGATGCAAAACGTCTCTTGGCTTAATTTGAGCAGGCTTTGCACTCGCGTGCTAAGTGACGGAATTCGTTGATCAAAGGTTTGCGAAACCACAATGACGGCATCGACATCAGCAAAAAGCGTGGGAGTTTGCTGTGACAATTTGCTCAGCGCGTTTAGCACAAATTCACTCAATTGCAGCGGTGCGGCAAAGCTGAGCTTGCAAAATCCGGTTCTTTGAATGGTTTTTTGTGCGTCTTCGAGCGAGCGTCCGGCGTCTTGCAATAGGCGAAGAGGGTCTATCGTATTGTTTGCTAAAGCTAAAACGCTATGAGTCAGGATCATGATAGGCGGCTCGCGATGCTGTGATTGTGTGCAATAGTGTGTACAAAAATTGTAAACAGCAGCGCGGCGAGTGCAAAAAATCTGAACGATTATGCGAGGTTACGCATTACAAATCCTTCGTTTGTAGGATGGGCTACGACGCGCCGCCGTAAATTGAACGAATTGCTAATTGTTGATAGCTTGGGGCAACTATTAGGTTTGCTGATTGTCTAGCACATGACAGGCAAATTTTAATATGTTTAGTTTGCGCAAATTGTTGATATTTTGCGCTGCTCAATACAAATAAGTTGGCCAAAGTCGCGACAACCGGCTTTTTTGTGCTCGGTTCCTTCCTGCCTAGAAAATTGATTTTTAATAACTTGAGTCAGGATTTTTATGAAAATAGGTACTTTGTAGCAAAATCATATTAAAATGCGCGTTCTGTTGGCTGCGGTTAAAAGTGGCTTTTCGTTGTCCTTTGCCAGAGTTAAGAGCGATAACGCTTCTTAAATCAAATACAAAGGAAATTTTTGTTTCATTAAAATAGTCAGGGACCAACTATGCAAATTGGTGTTCCAAAAGAAAGTCTTGCTCACGAAACGCGCGTTGCTGCAACGCCGAAAACCGTCGAGCAGCTCATCAAAATGGGATTTAAGGTAGTTGTCGAGCACAGCGCGGGTGCGCTAGCAAGCTTTGACGATGCCGCATTTCTTGCCGCTGGCGCCAAAATGGTTGATACAAAAGGCGTTTGGCAGTCGGAAATCATTTTTAAAGTTAATGCGCCCACTGAAGCAGAAATTGAGCTGATGGAAGAGGAGAGCACGCTAGTCAGTTTTATTTGGCCGGCGCAAAACGAAGCCCTCCTAAAAGCGCTCACCAGCAAAAATATCAATGTGCTGGCGATGGATGCGGTGCCGCGAATTTCGCGTGCGCAGGCGCTTGATGCGCTCAGCTCTATGGCAAACATTGCCGGATACCGCGCAGTGGTTGAAGCGGCGCACCAATTTGGCCGTTTTTTCACCGGTCAAATCACTGCTGCAGGTAAAGTGCCGCCAGCGAAAGTGTTTGTCGCGGGCGCTGGCGTTGCAGGACTTGCGGCGATCGGCGCTGCAGGCAGCCTTGGCGCCATTGTGCGTGCATTTGACGTTCGACCTGAGGTAAAAGAGCAGGTTGAAAGTATGGGCGCTCAGTTCTTACAGATTGATTTTCAAGAAAAAGCAGGCAGTGGCGACGGCTATGCCAAAGAAATGTCTGATGAGTTTAACCAAAAAGCTGCCAAGCTTTACGCCGCGCAAGCAAAAGATGTTGACATAATCATCACCACCGCGCTTATTCCAGGGCGTCCAGCGCCGCTTTTGATCACCAAAGAGATGGTTGATTCAATGCAGGCGGGCAGCGTCATCGTTGATTTGGCGGCGGCAAACGGCGGCAACTGTGCTTACACGCAGGCTGACAAAGTTATCACTACCGACAACGGCGTGACGATCATTGGCTACACCGACATGGTCAGCCGTCTGCCAGCGCAGTCATCGCAGCTTTACGCGACCAACTTGGTCAACTTGATGAAACTGCTGTGCAAAAACAAAGATGGCAAAATTGCCATTGATTTTGACGATGTTGTGCTGCGTGGCATGACGATTGTTAAACAAGGCGAACTCACTTGGCCGGCGCCGCCTATCCAAGTTAGCGCTCAGCAAAGCGCGCCAGCGCCTGCGCAAGCGGCTGCGGTCAAAAAAGAGCCCAAACCTACCTCGCCCATGAAAAAATGGGGTGTCGTGGCGGGTGGACTTGGCCTTTTTGGCTGGATGGCTTCTGTTGCGCCGCCGGCGTTTTTGTCACATTTCACTGTTTTCATGCTCGCTTGCGTTGTGGGCTACTACGTTGTGTGGAACGTGACGCACTCTTTGCACACACCGTTGATGTCGGTTACTAACGCTATCTCTGGGATCATTGTGGTTGGTGCGCTGCTGCAAATTGGCCAAGGCAGTGTGATTGTTTCGCTGCTTGCTTTTATTGGCATTTTGATAGCCAGCATCAACATTTTTGGCGGATTTACCGTGACCAAGCGCATGCTTGAAATGTTCCGTAAGCACTGATAGGAGTAGCCCATGTCGGCAGGATTGACCCAAGCGGCGTATATTATCGCGGCGCTGTTTTTTGTTTTAAGCTTAGCGGGACTCTCAAAACAAGAGTCGGCGAAAGCGGGTAATTATTACGGCATTGCAGGAATGGCGATTGCGCTGCTTGCCACCATTTTTGGCCCAGATGCACAAGGTTTTGCCTGGACTATCATTGCGATGGCTTTAGGTGGCTGTGTGGGCGTGTTCTATGCAAAACGCGTAGAAATGACGCAAATGCCTGAGCTTGTTGCAGTTTTGCACAGCTTTGTTGGTTTGGCAGCGGTATTTGTTGGCTATAACAGCTACATCACGCCGCCACAATACAGCGGCGAATTTGCGCACACTGAGCACGTTATCCACCTTGTGGAAGTGTTCTTGGGCGTGTTTATCGGCGCGGTGACGTTCACCGGTTCTGTAGTGGCTTTTGGTAAGCTGCGTGGCACGATTTCTTCATCGCCACTCAATTTGCCGCACAAGCACAAGATGAACTTAGCAGCGATTGCGGTTTCATTCTTACTGCTAGTGGTATTTGTGAAGGCCGATGGCAGCTTCTTTGCGCTATTTTTGATGACGCTTATCGCGCTGGTTTTTGGATACCACTTGGTGGCGTCTATTGGCGGTGCAGATATGCCGGTCGTTGTTTCGATGCTCAACTCTTACTCTGGCTGGGCGGCCGCAGCGGCAGGCTTCATGCTGGCTAATGACCTTTTGATCGTTACCGGTGCGCTAGTGGGCTCGTCGGGCGCAATTCTCTCTTACATTATGTGTAAGGCGATGAACCGCTCATTTATCAGCGTGATAGCGGGTGGTTTTGGTCAAGAAGTGAGCGTGAGCACGGTAACGGAAGAAGGCGAGCACCGCGAAGTGAGCGCTGAAGAAGTTGCTGAGATGCTACGCGAGTCGCGCAGCGTGATCATCACGCCAGGATACGGCATGGCTGTTGCACAGGCGCAATACCTGATCAACGACATCACTGAAAAGCTGGTTGGACAAGGTGTTAACGTGCGTTTTGGTATCCATCCGGTTGCCGGTCGTCTGCCAGGCCACATGAACGTGCTGCTGGCTGAGGCGAAAGTGCCGTATGACATCGTGCTGGAAATGGACGAGATCAACGACGATTTTGCGCAAACTGACACCGTTCTTGTGATCGGCGCCAATGACACCGTAAACCCAGCGGCGCTAGAAGATCCGAACAGCCCAATCGCGGGAATGCCTGTACTTGAAGTGTGGCACGCGAAAAATGTGGTTGTGTTTAAGCGTTCGATGAACACCGGCTACGCTGGCGTGCAAAACCCATTGTTCTTTAAAGAGAACACTTCAATGCTATTTGGTGATGCCAAAGAGAGCGTGGCAGCGATTGCAAAAGCGCTGTAATTCTCTTTCTTGGTAAACTGTGAAAATGAGAAATCCGAGCCGTTTGGCTCGGATTTTTTTATGCGTCATTGCGTGACGGCGTGGGGTTTAGGCTTGCTTTGCGCGCTAGCCCATTGATTCATCGCGACAGCGCTTAAAATGATCACCAACGCAACCCAAGTCGTGATACTGATCTGCTCATTTAAAAACAGAGCGCCAAGTAATACGCCAAATAGCGGCACTAAATAGTTGCTAAATGACGCGAATGTTGGGCCCGCTTTTTGAATAAGCAGCATGTAGAGAAAATAGACTAAGCCTGTGCTAAACACGCCCAGCATTAAAATGGCCGATAGCGCTGGCAGTGATGGCAAAGAAACCGCTTTAAGATCAAGCATAAATGGCATGAAGATCAGCAGCTGCACCATGCTGCACGCTAAAATATTGCGTGCCACCACGACGGGGTGATCAACCGCTAACCGCTTGATCAGTAACAGTCCTAGCGCAAAACAGCTCGCGCCAAATAAAATGGCCAGCGCGCCGAACATGCCAGAGTTGACGCCTTTGGCAAATTGCGGCCAAAACAGCACCAATACGCCAAAAAATCCAAGCAAAACAGAAAGCAGCGTTTTGCCAGATAATTTTTCCTGCACCAAAAAAAAGGCCGCAGCAATGGTTGTGATGAAAGGGATACAGCCCATGATCACCGAGGCAATCGCGCTATCAACGTATTGCTGGCCCCAAGCCACCATAATAAATGGGATGGTCGCGTCAAACAGCGCGATCAGCATATAAATTCGCCACGAAGTCCCTTGGCTATTAAGGCGCATGAAATAACACACCAGCGCTAAAGTGATGCTGCCGCACAGCGAGCGCCCTGTCGCGATGAGAATGGGGGCAAGCTCTTGAGCTGCATGCTGCATAAAAATAAACTGCGAGCCCCACAGTAGGCCTATAACTATAAGCAACAAATAGTTGCGCATTTTGATCCTCCTATCATTAATGGCCACGTATTTTATATCTGTGAGCTAAGGCCTTGATAGGAAAATAAAGATCAAATTTCATTTGCTAGCGCGCAGCCAGCGACTAAAAACGGTAAAAATAATTCACGTGCCCATAATTGTGTGCAATTGCCTGCGGGGAGCGATAAGTTTTGCTTGAACGGTTAAAAATAGCGCCAATCCCCCAAGAATCGCGATAAAACACTAGCCCAAGCATCGTCGCGATTTGCTGATGTTTGATTTGTAATTCAGCATTTTGGCTCGGTTTGCTGCCCTCGATAGTCAGATCGGTGAAGCGATAGCGCCCCTCTACGCCTGCGACAAAAAACAGTCCATGCTGGCTTTTGGCGAGCATGCCGCTGTGCAGGTGGTTGCCCGCCCAACTAGAAACCGCGCCAAAACTGTTTAGCAGATCAAGGCCTAAGCGATAATTTATTCCCGTCGCCACTTCGCTTTGAAAATTGCCTGCTTGCGCTTTTCCGACCACGCTGATCTCTTGCCAGACGGAGCGCCATAGCGCGCGGTGCACTTCTACGCTCCCTTGCACCACAGTCTGATCGTGAATTTGATAATCCCACCCTTCAGGATTTTTGCTGCCGATCAGCGCGTGCACCGCTTTTTGCCCGTTTTGCGCGTGCGAGCTTGGGCCGGTCGTGCCTAGCAGCAGGTGGCCTTTATAGGCATTGTTTTCGTTTTGCCAAAAAAGTCCGCCTTGCAGGTAAAGAAGGCCGGCGTAAGGGCGCTCGTTGGGCATCGGCTGAGGCTGTGCAATGTCGGATGGCGTCCAGATCTGCGAGCCGATGGCAATGCTGTAGCCTTTGTGCGCGTCGCTATCGGCAAAACTGTCCGACCAGCGCAAAAAAATTCCGCTGCTGTATTCGCGATCTTTTCCTGACAGGCTGTCGTTGTCGAATGAAATCTCGAGGGTGCCGCTGTGAGCGAGAGGGGAAAGCAACGCTGCGAGCAGCACGCCGCTTGCGGAAAAAACGGTCGTAAAATGGCGCAGCTGAGCGCGGCGAGACGTTGTATTATTCAATTTTTTTGTGCGCAGTTTGATAGCCATACTCGCTGTTTGATAAAGATCCTTTTGCCAAAAAGATTAGATCAGTCAAACAGCTATGCCACGCTGAGGCGTAAGTAATGGGAGCGTGCTCAATGCGCGCCTAGCATTTTGTACTCGAAATGGTGTTGAGTATGCAAAAGAGTTTTACAGTAGAACTTGGCCTAACATGATCAAAATAAAGGAAAATAAGACGCTGCCCCACAGCGATTTGAGCGAATAGGGAAGGGGAAGTAATCGCTGGCTGATGTAATAAAAAGCGAACGTGCGCACGCAATAGACGACCAGTAAGGTCATGATAATGCCGTGGATCCCAAAATGGCTGATGGTGGCAAAAAATCCCACGCCACCTAGCGCGCTGCAGCCTAAGTTTATATACATTTGCGATTTGTTCTCTTTGCTGGCAAAACAGCCAACATTGAGCAGATCGGAGACATTGCGCAGCGCAACAGATAAAACCATGAAGGGGATCAAGGTGATAGCGCCATGATAACTGCTAGGCGTCAAAATGGTTATCAAGGTCGGCGCAAAAAATCCAACGATACCGGCGGTAAAAAAGCCAAGTTTTGCCCCCAGCACGCTGTAATAGGCTGTTTTTTCTAGTCCATTTGGCTCATGTAAAAAAATAAAGCGATGCGGATACCACCATAACGCAAAAGGTTGCAGCAGCAGGCTCGCGGCCAAGGCGAGTTTATCGGCGACCACGTAGTCGGCGAGCTGGTGAGAAAATGAAGAGTGCGCCAGCAGCCAGCGATCTAAGCCGCTGAGCATAAATCCGGCAATGCCGCTGACCACAAGTGGCAAGCTGTAGCGCAAAAGCGCGCGATATTGCTGAAAATCAAAACTGATTCCGCAGTCCTTCCATTGCCAGTAGCTCAGCACAATCGCCAGCAGGATAGCGCTTAACGTGCCAGATGCCAGCACGCCATCGACGCCAAAGCCTTCCCATAACAGCAAGCCGGTGAGCAGCGCTTGCAGCAGCGCTTTGCCTGCGGTGGCAAAAAAGAACAGCCGTGCGTGGCCTTGCATGCGCAGCCAAGCCAGCGGGATCCCAATCACGCCTTCAAAAGGAAGCGCAAACAAGGTCCAATGCACTTGCGCGAGCGAGGTTTGCAAAGGGAGCATGCTTTGCACCAAAGGGGTGATCGCCGTAAGAATAAATGAGCCGATCAACGCGATAAGCCAAACCAAGGTAAAAAATTTGGCGGCAATCGCTTTGCGTTCACTTTCGCAGCTAGCGGCGCCGACAAAGCGGTACAGCGTGTCAACAAGGCCAAACCCGAGTAGCAGAGAGCCTAAGTTTATGATAGTAAGCAATATTTCAAGTTGACTATATTCTGCAGGAAGCAGCGTATGGGTGAGGACTGGCAGCATCAGCAGCGACAGCCCCTTCATCAGCAGCAGCCCGCCGGCATAGTAGATCATGGCGATGGTATTTGTGCCAATTAACATTGAAATCAAGCCTTTATCTGGATGCGGTTCCCCCTGTGTCAGGATAGTTGTCGCCTCAGTTTTTCGTACTATTGAACAGGGGGCGGAAGTTAGGTTTGAGTGAGACATTATCCTGAAGCGCACAAAAAAGCAGTCGTTAGTAAGTTGATGAAAAGCGGTTTATCAT
>JBOFRL010000035.1:0-2974 GCA_051650965.1 Vibrionaceae bacterium | reverse complement strand
GGTAGCACTTGGCGAGCGCTCGCCAAAAACCCAGGGCGCCATCACCGACGGCAAGCTTTGGCCCTTTGTCCAGCCCTCTGGCTCGCAGCCCCATCAAGAGCTCCGTCCAGCTGGACTCAGACTCCCTCAGGCCATCCTCAACCGCCACCAGTTCCTTATTGCCATGCTCTGTCACGCCGATGATCACCAGCAAGCAGAGCCGGTCACCCATGCGCACGTTGCTGTATATCCCGTCAGCCCAAAAGTACACATACCGCTTTTGGCTTAGATCTCGGCGACTCCAGATCCGATGCTCATCACCCCAGTGCTGTTTCAAGCGGCTGATGGTGTTGGCCGACAGCCCCCTAGCCTTGTCACCGAGCAAGGCGCCCAGCGCCTCCTGATGATCCCCTGTGGAGATCCCCCGCAGGTAGAGCCATGGCAGCAGCTCTTCTATGCTGCTGGAGCGCTTGAGGTAGGGCGGCAGCAGCGAGCTGTTGAAGCAAACGCCTGAACCGCTTCTGTCGCGCACCTTGGGCACCTTGATCTCGACATCGCCGATGCCCGTCTGGATGGTGCGCTGTGGCAAAAAGCCGTTGCGCACCACAGCTTGGCGGCCATCCAGAAGCTTAAGCTGAGAGTGTTGCTCGAGCAGGATTTGAAGTTCTGCTTCAACTGCCTGAGCGATCAGATCTCTTGCGCCAGCACGCAGCAGGTCCGTTAGCGGGTCGTTTGACTCGACCTCTTGTTGTGGCTGGGCACTAAAGGTAGAATTATTCATGGCGTATCACCTCTGTTGATTGAGATTCTTGCGGAAATCAATCAGCAGGATACGCCACCTTCCCTAAAGCCTCCATACACCAGAAATAACAATAACTCACGCGCAGGCCGAAGAGGCGCTGTGGTTGTTGTTTGTCTTCTGGGTAATGTGCTGGGAGCAGAAGGCGTACTTGCTTCGGCTTGCGGCCTTGTTTGGCTCTGTGCTCTTGCTTGCGTTAGCTCTTGGGTGACTATTTGGCAAATCTTTAAGGTAGCTTGTGCAAATTTTAACAAAAACAGTCGCTTCTCATCAGGTGTGAGGCTGGTAAACGCTCTCAATATCGCATCACCGCTCATGTTACCTACTGAGCACGGCACTAAAATATGTTCAAATTTAATGCGTTGAGTAAGCTTGCTGTTTAATAACGCATTAATTTGAGCTGATATTGCAGCATTTGGCGAGCCGCGCAAGCAGGCGGTCATGATCTGCAAATAATCGAGGCGCGTGTTTGCGCTCCTGCTATCGCGTTGATTGATAAATAATTCAAGCTCATTTTGAGAGCGCGGAAGCGATGGCTGCAGTTTACTATTAATTAAGGTGTTGAAATGCAAAAACAAATTGGTTCTTTGCTCAGTGCTTGCGGTAAAAACTGTATGGCGCGTAAGCAAAGGTTTAAGCTGCGTGACTGCGTTATTGGCTAAGCGCCGCTGCGCGCCCGTTGTGGCGATGATTGCTCTGCTGTGATCTGTCAGCAGTGAACGCACCGAAGCATTGACTGGCACAGCTGGTACATTGACATGCAGCGCTTGGCACGCTTCGAGATAAGCTTGCATGGTATCAGGAGCTGCAATTTGTTGTCGAGATGAGGCTTGATCTTCATAACAAGCTAGTGCTCTGAGCACGGATTGAAGCTGCTGGCGAGTTGGCCGGTCTGCTGGCACTGCATTTATCGGTGTCGCTGCGTGTTGCGCCTGCAACTTTTGTTGTATCACTTGCAGCTGTGATCTTGTTGGCCGCTGCGTCCTAGGCGTTTCGCTGGTATTGCGTAGCCGCGTCATTAACGCAGAAAACGATCTAGCTCGGTATTCGCCAAATGAGCCTAAAAGGAGCTGCTGCAGCTCATGTAGAGCAAGTGCCGGCGCTGAGGGGCTGTGAGTGTGCATAGTGGCCTATTGGGATAGTATTTAGTGCATTTGTTGCAATTTAGCGCGATCAGCATGTTATTTATAATCAAATCAATACTAAAGTACTCCTTGTTGTGTGCTAGAAGAAATAAAAAAAGATAAATTTAACGCGGCGCCGTAAATAATGTTGCGCAGCTATACTGATTTCTCCTTGCGCCCCGTATCTCTAAATACGCAATCAGTGCCTTGCACAAAAAACAGCCTGATGATTTTAACTTATTCATTTTCCAAAGATTATTAGTGGATCACTTTTGTGTGCTCTGTGACAATACCCAGCTTAAACACGTTTAACTCAGATCAATCGCTCAGCATAAAAATGAGTCGCTTGCGTATCTTGCGTCGTGTTTCAAAACCATCTTTCGAGGCTGCTGCCAATGGAGAGCTTGATGCCGATGAAGCGTGAGATGAGGTTGCCAAGCAACTCTCGCATGCGACTTTTAAGAAGGCTAAAAAGCTTGCCGCTCGCTACTTAGAACAATATCGGCTAAAGGAACAAAAAACTCGCACTTTAGCACCGTATTTTACAAGGCTTTGAGCAGAAAAAATTTTATCGTCGAACAAGGTGTTATGAGAACAAGAGAGAGCACAATGGATCTATTACCAAATCAACCACAAATCGCGTTAGTGACTGGCGCGGCCGGCGGCATTGGCCGTCAGCTCTGTATCGGGCTTGCCGAAGCGGGTTACCGTGTGATCGCCACCGATCTGACTTCTTATCATTTTGAGCACCCGCACATCCATTTTCACCCCCTTGATCTGAGTGACGCGCAGGGCATTGAGCGTCTCTTTGCTGCGGTGTGCGCCGAGCATGGCGCAGTTCACTTGCTGATCAATAACGGCGCCATCAGCAAATTTCACACCCGTTTTGCAGATCTCACTGTAGAGCAGCTCGATCAGGTGATGGCGGTCAATGTGTTCTGGTCTAATTCCATCGGACACTTAATTTTGAGAAAGTAGGGTCAATAAATTAAGAGGTCGATATGAGTCTGAAGAAATCACATAAAAGTTACCCGCAGGCATTCAAAGACGAAGCCGTCTTAATGGTGCTAGA
>JBOFRL010000034.1:0-8081 GCA_051650965.1 Vibrionaceae bacterium | reverse complement strand
AATGGTCACTTTGGTCAACATTTTACGAAAATCATCCAGATCAGCGGCAGTCTTAATTGATTTTGCCGCTTCTCTCGCAAACGCTTCTAGTGCTTTTTTGTCCATTTTGCCAATCCTTAGCCAATTACGGCTTTAGTTTTGCAGATACACAAAATTTAAAACAGTCTCGCAAAAATCCACTGTAACGATATTTTTTATGCCGCTTGGCAATCTCCCCTGTGCCAAAATCACCTGTTAACTCTTTCTCCCATTTGCGATTTTTTTCTGTCTTGATCCAGAAGGCTTGTTGATAAATTTTGGCAAGGCTCTCTTTATTTGCCACTAGTCTCTTTTGCAACTCGCCTCTACAACCGCTGCAGAGTATAATGGTCGACCATCTCAAGGGTAATGGACCATGAATCAAACGAAGCCTTCCTCTGCATCGAATCATAATTTCGCAAGAAATTTTAACGATCAACAGCTCAGTTCAATGAAAACGCCGCCGCATTCTATAGAGGCGGAGCAATCGGTGTTGGGCGGGCTAATGCTCGACAATGAGCGGTGGGAATGCATTGCAGATAAAGTGGCGGGGATTGATTTTTACAGTCGTCCGCATCGTCTAATTTTTGATGGTGCTAAAGTGCTGCTAGATCAAGGCTTGCCGCTTGATATCATTACCCTTTCAGAATATCTGGAAAAACGCAAAGAGCTCGAGCTGGTAGGCGGTTTTTCCTACTTGGCTGAGCTGGTCAAAAATACCCCGAGCGCCGCCAATATTGGTGCGTATGCAGAAATTGTGCGCGAGCGTGCCATTATCCGCAGTCTGATCAGCGTCGCGCAGGAAATCGCGATGTCGGGTTATGAGCCAAGCGGGCGCAGTTCGGCGGAGCTGCTTGATCTTGCAGAAAGCCAAGTGTTTAAAATCGCTGAGCAGCGCTCGAGTGAGTCGCAGGGGCCGCAGAATATTGATTCTGTGCTCGGCAAGACGCTTGAAAAAATCGAGTTACTATTAAAGACGCCGTCAGATGGCGTGACCGGTGTGTCGACAGGTTTTACCGACCTGAATAAAAAAACTGCAGGCCTACAGCCCTCAGATCTCATTATCGTGGCAGCACGTCCGTCGATGGGGAAAACCACTTTTGCGATGAATTTGTGCGAAAATGCCGCGCTTTCTCAAGATAAGCCGGTGCTGATCTTCTCGCTCGAAATGCCCGCCGATCAGCTGATGATGCGTATGCTAGCTTCATTATCGCGCGTTGATCAAACCAAAATTCGTACCGGCCAGCTTGTGGATGAAGACTGGGCACGCATCTCTTCTTCGATGGGGCTGCTGACGCAAAAAAAGAATATGTACATTGATGACAGCTCGGGCCTCACGCCAACCGACGTGCGCTCGCGTGCGCGCCGCATTGCGCGTGAGCACGGCGGCCTGTCGCTGATCATGGTCGACTACTTGCAGCTCATGCGCGTGCCCGGCATGCAGGATAACCGTACGCTTGAGATCTCCGAGATCAGCCGCTCGCTTAAGGCGCTCGCTAAAGAGCTTAAAGTGCCCGTGGTAGCGCTCTCGCAGCTCAACCGTTCGCTTGAGCAGCGCGCGGACAAGCGTCCGGTCAACTCTGACTTGCGTGAATCCGGTGCAATTGAGCAAGATGCTGATTTGATTATGTTTATTTATCGTGATGAAGTGTACCACCCTGAAAGTGAATATAAAGGAACTGCCGAAATCATTATCGGCAAGCAGCGTAACGGCCCGATTGGTTCGGTGCGCTTAACGTTCCAAGGACACTATTCTCGATTTGATAATTACGCGGGACCTGCATTTGACGATGAATAAAGGAATGAAAATAGCCACAGCAGTCATTGATAAACAAGCATTTGCGCACAACGTGGCTATCGTGCGCGCGAAGGCTTCTTCCCAGCAGGTGTGGGCGATGGTGAAAGCGAACGGCTACGGGCACGGACTGGTGCCAAGCTCGCAGGAGCTGTGCGCGCATGTGGACGGTTTTGGCGTGGCGCGCGTCGCCGAGGCTAAGCAGCTGCGTCATGCTGGAATTCAAAATCCTATTTTGCTGCTCGAAGGTTTTTTTTGCGCGCAAGAGTTGCCGCAACTGGCGAAATACCATCTGCAAACCGTTGTGCACTGCGAAGAGCAGCTACTGGCGCTAGAAAGCAGCACGTTGGCGGCTCCCGTGGTTGTGTGGCTAAAAATTGATACAGGCATGCACCGACTCGGTGTGCGCCCTGAGCAGGCGAGCGAGTTTATCGCCCGCCTCAACGCTTGCGCGAATGTGCAAAAGCCGCTGCATTTTATCAGCCATCTTGGCTGCGCTGACGAGCCTGAAAATCCCATCACTCATCAACAGTTAGACGTTTTTTCATCAATAACGCATGACAAAGAGGGGCTGCGCTCGCTGGCAGCATCTGCGGGGATCCTCTCTTGGCCGAAAACGCACCTTGATGTCGTGCGCCCAGGGATCATGTTGTATGGCGTGTCACCTTTTCAGGACAAAATTGGCTCCGAAATCGGCCTTAAGCCGGTGATGACCATGACTTCAAGTCTGATCGCTGTGCGTGTTGCTAAGCAAGGCGAGGCGATCGGCTATGGCGCTACGTGGCAAGTCCCAGAAGATACGCTGCTTGGCGTGGTGGCGATGGGTTATGGCGACGGCTACCCGCGCTGTGCGCCTGCTGGTACGCCGGTGTGGGTCAACGGGCGGCGCGTGCCGCTGGTCGGGCGTGTCTCGATGGATATGCTGATGGTTGATTTGGGCGCGCATGCGCAAGACTCGGTCGGCGATGAGGTGATTTTGTGGGGCGAGCCGCTGCCGGTTGAAGAGGTCGCCGCGTACATTGGCACCATCGGTTACGAGTTGGTCACTAACATCACTTCGCGCGTGGCTTTGGTTTACCGTTAGCTTGCGGCGTTGATAGCGCACGCGGATAAATTGCGTGATGCATAGAATTTTAATAGGCAACTTTTTTTAGCTGACATAACATAGTCCTTTGATCATTAAGTTTATTTCCTCAAAGATGCTTGCAAGGCTTTGGGGATAATGTCGATCGTGTTGGTGTAAAAATGGCGCTCAAGTTGCCATTTTTTTATAAGTTTTAGTAAGTTAAGGATTTTTATCATGTTAAAAGCGATTGATCCGAGCAAAACTGCTGCTTGGCAAGAATTATCTGCGCACTTTTCTTCTATGCAAAATCGTAATATGAATGAGCTTTTCGCCGAAGATCCGCAGCGATTTGCTAAATTTTCCGCCCAATTCGGCGACGCTATTTTGCTCGATTATTCTAAAAACTTGCTGACTGAGCAGATCATGCAATCGCTGCTAAAACTGGCTGACGAGACCAAGTTGCCTGAAGCGATCCAAGCGATGTTCAGCGGACAAAAGATCAACCAAACGGAAGACCGCGCGGTGCTGCACGTGGCGCTGCGTAATCGCAGCAACAAGCCGGTGCTGGTTGACGGCGTCGATGTGATGCCGCAGGTCAACGCTGTGCTGGCGAAGATGCAAGCTTTCTCTGAGCAAGTGATCTCTGGCAAATGGCTGGGTTACACCGGCAAAGCTATCACCGACGTGGTTAACATCGGGATCGGCGGCTCAGATCTTGGTCCGTACATGGTGAGCGAAGCGCTGGGCGCTTACAAAACGCGCTTGAATGTGCACTTTGTCTCGAATGTCGACGGCACCCACATCGCGCAAACGCTGCAAAATCTTGATCCGCAAACCACGCTGTTTTTGGTTGCCTCAAAAACGTTCACCACCCAAGAAACCATGACCAATGCCTTGTCTGCGCGCAGCTGGTTTTTAGAAGCGGCCAAAGAGCAAGCCTTTGTTGCTAAACATTTTGTGGCGCTTTCAACGAACGCGTCAGCCGTTGCCGAGTTTGGCATCGACACGAATAACATGTTTGAGTTTTGGGACTGGGTTGGCGGTCGCTACTCACTGTGGTCGGCGATTGGTCTTTCTATTTGTCTTGCGGTCGGTTTTGACAATTTTGTGGCGCTGCTTGAAGGTGCGCACGAGATGGACAACCACTTCCAAACTGCCTCTTTTGAGCAAAACTTGCCGGTAATTTTGGCGCTGATCGGCATTTGGTATAACAACTTTTATGGCGCGCAATCTGAGGCGATTTTGCCATACGATCAATACATGCACCGTTTTGCTGCCTATTTTCAACAAGGTAACATGGAATCAAACGGCAAGGCGGTCGATCGCGCTGGCAACCCTGTGAGCTACCAAACGGGCCCTATTATTTGGGGCGAGCCTGGCACTAACGGTCAGCACGCGTTTTATCAGCTGATCCATCAAGGTACCAAGCTTATCCCGTGTGATTTTCTTGCGCCAGTATTAAGCCACAATCCGCTGAGCGATCACCATCCTAAGCTGCTGGCAAACTTTTTTGCTCAGACGCAGGCACTGGCATTTGGCAAAACGCGCGAGCAAGTTATTGCAGAATATGCTGCGGCAGGTAAAGAGCTGGCGCAGGTTGAGCATTTGGTGCCGTTCAAAGTGTTTAGCGGCAATCGTCCAACCAACTCGATTTTGGTTAAGCAAATTACCCCGCACACGCTGGGCGCTTTGATTGCGATGTACGAGCACAAGATTTTTGTACAAGGCGTGATCTGGAATATTTTCAGCTTTGACCAGTGGGGCGTCGAGCTTGGCAAGCAATTGGCGAACACCATTTTGCCAACGCTCAGCAACAATGCGCAGGTCGACTCGTATGACAGCTCAACCAATGGGTTGATCAATGCATTCAAAAGCTGGCGCGCGCAATAGGATTTATATCCGCTACTGATATTCATTTCTATGAAATATCATAAAGAAATTGAGGCCTCACTTTTACAGAGTGGGGCCTGCTGTTAACCTACCTTAAATTCTATTTTTGTCTATTTGTTCGCCGCTGATAAGTTTATGCAACTTATCCAGTGCCGGCGTACCTTGCCCTGTCTCGCACTTTTGGCTGCATTTTGTTGTGCGCGTAAGTGCATGGGTGTGGCAAAATTTTAAGGAGAAGGGCAGTACATGACTGATCCAGTTAATAATTTAAGTTCTAGCGCTCGTCGTCGCTTATTAGAGACCGCTGAGCGACTCTCAGAGGAGCTCAGCAGAGAGGAAGGCTGCTCTCTTACCGTCACAGGGTTTACTGTGCGCGCCGCGCCTTACGAGGAGATGCAGACGACGCAGTGCGTGCGTGCGCGAGTTGAGCGTGCTGATCCATCAATTATGGGTAATATGCAGCTGGGTCATACCCACAGCTTGTCAGACAATCCAGAGCTCCCTCTTAGCTCAGCTTATCCTATGCCTGCTCCCGCTCGTCCTACGCGTCAGGTTAGTGTTCGTGCTCATTTACTTGGCACGATTAGAGCGCCTCGTGCTGGGTTAGTTGGCTCTGGAATAAGAGCTCCATGGCGAGCGCCTTTGCCAGCTAGTACGCCAATAACTGCGGTTGCGCTGCCGCGATGCAATTCGAGGTCTGCATTTGTGCAGGTTGCAACACTATCCCCCATCCCTGTAAGCGCTGCTCAGCAGACTGTAACACCGCCACCTGACTCAGCGGACGCTGCTTCGCAGACTGCACCGCAAAGCCCGATAACCCCCCCATCCGCGCAAACCAGTGCGGCGGGGGAAAGAGTCTTGGATTTAGACTGCAGTCCTTCGGTATCGCCTATACCTGCTAGATCGCCTGTAAGAAACGTGCAAGCCTCGCTGCGAGACACTCAAACGGATGAAGTTCTAGAGCCTTCCACTCAGCTGAGCCCTGTTGCTCAATATTTACTGGCGGCTGAGAGAGAAAATGTGGATAGTGTTGAGCCAGCAGAACAGTTACAGCATATAGAATCCACTTTGCAAGTAGTTATGCAGCTGTTTGATGATAAGAGTGTTGAGCTTGACGCGCTGCTTCAAAGGGTAAAGGAAACTAGAAGAACCCTTGAAAATCAAGGTGTTGGGCTCGATTTGATTATTTTGGATCCGGAGTTTCAAGCTGTTGCGCGCGAATATGATAGATGTTCTTTGGAACTTGAAGAGTTACGTAATGTTACAACGTCCTTAGCTGCAAGGCTGGAAGTTCGTACACAAGATGCTGGTGCACGCAGCGCATCATCAGCCTCATTGCCGGCGCAAGACGGATTGAGGCATCAGCCACGTGAGCAAGTAGCTAGGGCACAAATGCAGGTACCAGCATCGTCACAAGCCGGATTATTCCCTGCAGTGCAAACGAGTACACCTCCCGATGCAATGCTTCAACCTCCTGCAGGCACTGTCGCGTTAGAGCTTAGTACTATTGCTGAGGAGAATAGCCTTGATTTAAGTCTCCTTGCATCACCTGTAAGTAGCGCTCAAGTATCTTCGCAAGTTGCTCAAGCGGGGGCGGATATTTTTGAGGCGACAGAAGAGCAACGCGCAGCAGCTGCTCGGGTCATTTCTAATGCTGAAAGGTTAGGCCTTGCTGCTGAGCAGTTAGTTGATCAATCACGGCGTGCGAGTGCTGCAATGCAGGGCGCTCTATTGCGAATTGATGGTAGGCTGTCAGAAATCAATCAGCAAGAGCGCTGTCTGCTAGCACTTCAGCAAGAGGGGGGAGTTGTCACGCAGCAAACGCAGTCACCAGCCGTGCTTGACGCACAGCAGCACGCACCGTCGCAGCGCATACCGGCTCGCACATCTACGCCTGTTAAGTCTGCACCAAGTCCTCAATTTGATGGCTTGCGCGCTCTTTTTGGCTATCCTGAATCGCGTTCTAGCTCGCCAGTTATTCCATCGAGTCAGCGTTCTGGCTCGCCAGTTATTCCATTAAGTCAGCGTCTTGTCTTGCCAGTTATTCCATCAAGTCAGTTGCCAATTGCGTTGGATGAGGAGCATCCCGCCTCTTTTATGCCAATATCGGCAGCCCAGTTATCGGCATCAAGTTCGCCATCGGTATTGCATAGGCCTGTTGTACGCACTAGTCCGGCATCACCAACTAATGAGGTGGAGCAAGCGAGCGATCCATCTGCCAGATTTTCATTCCCTCGATTTTCGCCATTGTCGCGATACCTATCGTTTTCGGCATTTTCTCCGTTAGAGTCAACGCCTGTGTCAACGCCATTGCCTTTGTCACATGTTAACGTGCAGAGAGTGGATCGTGGCGATTCTTCTGCTGCGGGACGAAGCAGCCCTAGTTTTGGTTCAAGTGGGATCTGGGAGCTGTTAGATGAGCCAGTGCCAGATTTGAGTGCAGCAGCAGTTATGCTTCCAACACAAGCTCCACCTATTGCATCCACAGTATTGTCTGCCGATTTACCGCAGCTTTTGCGTTCTCCCTCGCCGCCATCTTCGTTTCTCGAGTCACAATTTGGTGATACAGAGGGTGTATTTCGGGCGACTAGAGTAGAGATAACTGATGAGGAAGAAGAAGCGCCCGCAACCTCTCGCGCAGAAGTTTCCTCTGCAGCAGCTTCTTCTGAATTTCTCACGGTGTCTACTGAGCTTGTAATGTCCGTTCTTGAAGAGGATGGCACTGATGGGTCAAATGATTCCATCGAGTGGGCATCAAGCAGAATGGAGATGAGCTTACCGCCGCGGCCTGCTTCTGATAGCGCCTTGCGTTTACGTGATCCTGCGGCTCGTTATCGCACAAACTCTCTTCCAGACTTATCAAACCCTAATAGGGGGATAGGTGCGATGCCTCAGTCAATGCGGCAAAATCGCGAGATCATATTTCGGCGCAGCGATAGACGAGTATCTGATGCTGTCGTTGGTAGCTTAGCAGCGTTCGCTTGGCGGCCGCCTTCCGCTGAATCGTTGGAATGGGAAACTGGGTCAGCGCAGCGAATGGAAGGGGTTGTCTCGCCATACGCGGCTCCAACCGAAACCCGAAGAGCAGACTTGTCCGCGGGTGCGTTAGATGAAGAAGCAAGAGCTGGTGTGACTTCGCATGAAGGCTTCGGTAGTGTGGAAAATGACATGTTTAGAGTTATTGTTATTTCTGGTGTATGGAGGCTTTAGGGAAGGTGGCGTATCCTGCTGATTGATTTCCGCAAGAATCTCAATCAACAGAGGTGATACGCCATGAATAATTCTACCTTTAGTGCCCAGCCACAACAAGAG
>JBOFRL010000033.1:0-10907 GCA_051650965.1 Vibrionaceae bacterium | reverse complement strand
AATGATAAACCGCTTTTCATCAACTTACTAACGACTGCTTTTTTGTGCGCTTCAGGATAATGTCTCACTCAAACCTAACTTCCGCCCCCTGTTCAATAGTACGAAAAACTGAGGCGACAACTATCCTGACACAGGGGGTATTGGACATGGTCGACTTATTGTCTTCTTCCTGCTTTGGCACGTAAATGGTGGCCCCTTTTGTAATTTTGGGCAGTAAGCTCGCGTCCCCGCTGTCTAAGTATTTGGTAAGATTAAAAATGGTCGGCACTTCGTTTGAGATCACGCGGATAGCTTCCACAGCCGCGTAGCGCGTCACCCCGCCCGCCCGCATGATAAAATCGACCAGCGTAGCGCCCTCATCCGCAGGAAAACTGCCAGGTTTTATCACTTCGCCAAACACTTTTACCGCATTGACGTCCTCTTTTTCACGCTCAGAGTCAGGCACGCCGACCAGATCAAAATTGCGCTCGACGTTGCCCGTCATGGCAGAGGCAGGAACAAAAATGGTGTCAAAAGATTGCAGGCGCGGCAGCACGTTTTCATCGCCGGTATCGAGAAATTTTTTGTAATTAAAAATGGTCATTTTTTTGCCGCGCCGTAGCTGAAACTGATCCAGCTGCGCCCCTTTGCGCACGCCGCCGGCCGAGCTTAGCAGCGACTGCATAGAGGTGTCGCTTGCCACCACAATTTCCCCTGGCTTATTCACGTAGCCTTGTACATCGACCAAAATTTGCTTTTTGCTTAGCGCGACTTGCAATGTGGAGAGATCGCGATACAGCGGGCTTAGCGCCTTGTGGATAGCCTGCTGCAACTCTTTGTCATTAAGGCCTGCAACCGGCACAAAGCCCACCTCAGGCAGCGTGATCCGCCCTTGCCGGTCGACATTAAATTCTTTGTTAAACCCCGTTTCGGCAGGCAGCAAAATGGTTATCGCATCAAACGGTTGAATGCGATAGCCTCCTTGCGGCGGGCTCTGTTTGGCCGTGACAGGAAAAGTCAGCCAAAAAGTCAGTAGTAGGATTAAAATTCGCACCATCTTTTCTGTTTCTCTATCAATGAAAAACACAATTTTGCCAATCAAACTGCGCCACAGCTAAGGCTGCGTGGGCGCGGCTTGGTTCACTTTAGCCGTATCGCTACGACTAAAGCCGCCTTTGATGGAACGCACGACGCCTTGCTTCATCGCGATGAGCGCCGACTTTAGCTTGGTTAATAGTTTGAATTTATTACTGGTTTGCTCTTGAGCCGGCGGCGCGTTTTTCTCATCCGCAGCTTTTTTATTGCTGCTATCGCTGCCATTTGCTGGCGCTGCATCCCCTTTTTTGCCCGCTTCAACTAGCTCAATCGACACGCGCCGATTAACCAGCTGAAAATGCGGCGCTTCATTGCCAGCAAAAAGCGGATCGGCCGAGCCGACGCCAGCAATAGTGATGCGCGCTTTAGGAAAGCCAAAAATTTCCAAATAACGCTGCACTTGCTGCGCCCTTGCTAGCGACAATTTCATGTTGGTTTCGACGCTTCCCACCGAGTCGGCGTGGCCGGTAATGTGCAAATTGTACTGAGGAAAATCGCGCAGACGGTAAGCGGCGTCTGCCAAATGGCCTAAATACTTAGGGTTAATTTCTGGGGAATTAAATGCAAATTGGTTGTCGATATTAAGTAGCTTGTGTATTTCATCGATGAGCTCTTTGCCGGCGGGGCTGTTTGCGTGGCTTTCACGCTCACAAGCGCCGCTTCCTTTTAGCGCATCGAGCTGTTTTTCAAGGCGCTGCAAGGTATTACGCTGAATGATGAGATCATTGGCCGCATCAAAAGTAAGCCCGCCGCGCAGCTCGCGCGCAATGCGGTTTTTCATGGTGAGCGCCTGCGACACTGTTGCAGGAAAGCAGCGCTGTGCGCCATCTAAAATAAGCACATCCAAGTGGCGCGCCGCCAGCTCCCACTCAAAACGAAGGCCATGCTCAGGGCCAAGCGGCTCATCGCCCGTAAGCGGCAACATGGTGGTGTAGTCGTGCTCAGCCGCGCCGCCGCGTCCTTTTGGTGGAAACGAGGTGCACCCGCACAGGCAAGCTACAATAAGACAACAAAGTAATTTTTGCATTCCCCCTCATCCCTGAATGTAATTAAAAATCAAGTTACTGCCGTTTGCTCAATGGTCATAATGGTGTCGATGCGTAAAAGTTTCATTATTTCAAGTGGCTGGCCATGCACGCCCGTCAGCACTAAAGACCAGTTGTCCTGCTTTAACTTTTTGAAAAGGTAGACAATGATCCCGATCCCCGCACCATCACAAAAATGGACATTATCTAAATTGATGTAGGTATTTTTTAATGGTGACAACTGCAAAAAGCTTGCGATATCGGACTGCACTTCATAGCAACCTTGTGCATCCATATCACCATGAACAGTAAGAATAAAAAGATCTTCCAGCTCAACGAAATCAATGCGCATTGTCTGACCCTAAATTTTTAGATAAAAATCACTCACTTAATAACTTGGTTCACGATAAAAAATTATGCAACCTAATCCATTGTGATTCTTATTTTCTTTGCACTCTTCAATAATGGCCTCGCTGCAACAATCCATTAACGTCGCGTAAAACTGTGCTAGAATTCGCCAACTTTTGCTAGGCGCTCGTTTTTTGCTAGATCCTCAACATCTCAGCAAATTTTGCCATTGTCAAAAATAGTCAATCGGTCAAAAAACGGCAGTTCAATTTGCAAAATTTTGCCCCCAAAATGCCTAGCTATTACTACTGTTGTGCGTGGAGAAAGAAGTTGTTATTTGATAAGTTAGGGTTAGACAGACGTTTGCTCACCAATTTGCACCACCAAGGGCTATCTGAGCCAACCCCCGTTCAAGCACAGGCGATACCGCAAATTTGCGCCGGTAACGATCTGCTCGTTTCGTCCAAAACCGGCTCGGGCAAGACGCTGGCTTTTTTGCTGCCGACCTTGCAACACTGCTTGCGCCAAAAACGCTTCAGTCGCCAAGATCCGCGCGTTGTGATCCTCACGCCGACGCGAGAGCTTGCCAAACAGGTGTACGGGGAGCTGCGCAAAATGCTAGCCGGCCTACCATTTAAGGCGGCACTCGTTATTGGTGGTGAAAATTTTAACGATCAGGCGCAGTTATTTAATAAAAAACCGGATCTTATCGTTGCAACGCCTGGCCGCCTTGCGGATCACATCGAGCATCGCCACGTCCATTTAGGCGCACTTGAGCTGCTTATTTTTGATGAAGCTGACAGCATGTTGGATCTTGGTTTTGCCAAAGAGCTGACCACTATTTCCAAAATGGCGTCACATCGCAACCGCCAAACATTGATGTTTTCTGCCACGCTTGATCACCTGCAAGTTAATGCGCTAGCTGCTGATTTGCTTAAAGATGCAAAACGGATCGCGATTGGCGAAATCAATGCCGCGCACCAAGAGATCGCGCAGCTCTTTTACTTTAGCGACAATTTAGATCATAAAAAAGCACAGCTTGGCCACTTGCTGCGCCAAGAAAATCCAGCGCAAGCGATCATTTTTACCGCAACACGTGACGACACCGTGCTGCTCGCGCAAATGCTGACAGAGCAAGGCTATAAAGCCAGCGCGCTTCATGGCCAGATGCTACAAAATGCGCGTAACCGCATCATGAACGAATTTGCACGCGGACTTTCGCAGATCTTAGTCAGTACCGATCTTGCCGCGCGCGGTCTCGACATTACCTCGATTTCACACGTGTTCAACTTTGACCTGCCCAAGCAGGCGCAAGAGTACGTACACCGCATCGGCCGTACGGGGCGCGCGGGAAAAATGGGCAGTGCCATTTCACTGGTCGGGCCAAAAGATTGGCAGAGTTTTCAGCAGATCGAGCAGTTTTTAGCGCAGCCGATCAAATGCTTACAACTTGCCGGCTTTGAAGGGCATTTTTGTGGCGCGGCCGTGAAAAAAGTGGTTAAAACCAAAAAAGAGACGCAGAAAAAAGAGAGCCAAGCGCCAGCACGCAAGCCAAAACAGACCAAAGCGCGCGATAAGAGCTTCCATGTTGGGATAGCTGTCGGCGATCAAGTGTTAAAACGCAAAAAAGCGCCCTAACTGCGCTTAAGTGTGTGCGTTTAGCTCCGCAGTTAAACGCACCATAACCCTTTCTATTTTCGCTGTTTTAAATGTTAACGGATCACAACCAAAACAGCTGCATCAGCTCACCAAACGCAAAGGTTTGTCCATCTTCCAAAAGAACGCCATTGCCATTGATCTTAAAGGACACTTTGCTTTCATCATCTGTCGCTGTCAGCAAGCCCTTCTCTTTTAGCGAGACAAGCATCGGCTCATACAGCGGCTGCGCAAGGTACCCATTTGGCACGCTCAGCGCCACGTTGCCCGCTAAAACTTCGCTAAGCGCTGCAATATTTTGGCTAATGTTGGCCTCATCACTTTTTAAATTGACGTTGACCAAGCCGTGCACGGGACCTTTTTCCAGCTCAAACTTCATCGGCAGCTGCAGCTCAACGCCTTTTTGCACAATTTTATCAATGGCTTGTAGCCCGAGAGACACTTTTTTCTCGTTAACTTTTTTCATATCAAAAGCGTCACTGAGCTGCGCGAGCGTCACTAAGCTGTTGTAATCAATCTGGTTAAATAGAAATCCCAATCGACCATTTTTCATATCGACGTTACTTTTTTTCTCGTTAAACTCATTGAATTCAAAAAAAGTTTTCGAATTAACTTGCCACAGATCTTGTAACGTTGGCTGCTGCAGATCTTTAACAAGCTCGCCTTGGATCTTCACTTGCCCGCCGATCAGCTGCCAGTTCGCCTTTTGCGCATCGATGAAATTGGCCTTGCCCACGCGAAGCTGCTGCGTGCCAAGCCAGATCCCATCTTGCATTTTGCCCGCCGCCTCAAACGCAATGTTGTGCAGCTGGAGATTTTCTTTAGCCGTTTTCATGTGGAACTGATCAACGGCCAATGTGCCTTTGATTTCACCGTTATTTTTAAGCGAAGCCTGCAAAACTGCGGGAGAAAGCGAAAACTGCAGCGATTTTTCTTTGCTATCAGTGCCTTGTATTTCTATACGCAGCGCGTTATTTGCCCACAGCGACCAAGAAAAATACGCGGTGATCGGCGAGAGCTCCTGCCCCCAAAATGCTTGGATCACGTGCTTGTTGCTGTCATCCACAACCAGCTGCGACAAAAGCTCTACGCCAAAAATGCCGTGTTTTACTTGCGTCACCACGTTGTATTCGCGCGGCAAGGCGGCTACTGGTAAAGCTGCATCTTCAACTTTGATTTTATTGACAATTTTTGAGCTTAAATAGCCACGTTGGTATTGAGTATCCGTAATGGAGATAGACTTTGAGCTTAATTGCGCCAATTTTTTTTCGATGTGTACTTGCGCAAATTGGCCAACGGCGAGCGGCCACAATAGCGCTAAAGAAATAGCACCCGCGATGGCCACTTTTTTTCCATAAATCATCTACTTTCTCATCCATATCAATGTGATAAAATTTGAGGATATCGTATTTTATGAATAACGCCTACTTCGTGACCATGTCGAGCATGGTTTCTACGATCAAGATACGGGTAACACGTTCACCATTCATAACAATGCGACTTTTCTTGGTTTTGATAGGGGCACTTTTTAAAAATGTTCTAAATTTTAAAGCACTTATGAAGCCACAGGGGGAAGATATGAGTCCGTCTCGCGCTGTTTTAGCTAGCAAACCTGTTTTTATCACATTTGACGAGCACCGTTTTCGCAAACCGGAAGCGGCGAAAGCTTTGCCGATCAAAAAGGTTCATGCCTCAAACCGGCGTCCTGCCACTTTTGCTCCTAAGATGGCGAAAAGATTGACCTTATCTATCTTTTTATTTGCGCAGATCCAAGGTTATCGCTCTAAGCAAAAACAAAAAACGCGTTTGCTATTCTCACGCAGTCGCAATGATGTGGCGGATAAAAACGCAAGCTCCGCAGCGCATTTGCGAAAGGAAAACAATGCCCTTGATAGTATCTTTTCTTGGGCCGGTGAAGCGCCTGCGCCTGTTTTTGATGACGGTAATTTTGCGCCAGTTGATGAGTTGATCAGCCCGTTTTCACACGCGGCATTACTGTATAGCAATGCAATTCAAGCAATTGCCGACAGCTATCAGGTGATCATCGAAATGCGCCCACCCTGCCAAGCCACGCAGCATCTGCTTGCGCGCAACATCCCGACCGCGACTTTTGATAGCCTGCTGACCGTCAGCCAATTTGGCCCAACCGCCGGATTTTTCACCCTTAATGCCAGCTACACCCACGCTTCGCAGCTAAAATGCCAAGAGCATGATGCGCTGCTAAAGCAACTCGTGAACAAAAATTTGGCTAAAGTGGTCAACTTGCAATTGAGCGCCGCCGACCTGAAAAAAGCGATCAGCCGCGGCCGTTTAACGCAAACTCAGCCCAACCTGTACGCGGCGATTTATCATGGGCGACAAATTCCTTTCTCGATCTCAGCGCGCGACAACCTGCTTTATGACACCATCGCGCAGCAATATGTAAAAGTGCTTGCGGATCAAAATGGTAATAGTGAATTGCCCGTCACGCAGAGCTATCAGATCTCACACGTTATCGCCAGAGACAATACGCCGGCGCAGACAGTGGCAAGAAAAGGGCAGCTTGACGACGTGGTGGTGCGAGCAGTTAACCAGAAGGCTTTCGAGCTTGGGTATACTGGCGGGGATTTAGTTAGGATCAGCGATGATAAATTGCATTTTGGTAGTGGCCTGCAAAAACAAAATCGCGCCATTTTTTTCTTGCCCAAACAAACGCCGCAACAAGCACTTACGCAAGAAGATCACAAAATTTTATACACTGAGTTCATGCGCAAAGGCTACATGGCCACTGAGCAATAGATAGGTGCTTTTTTGAAGGCAATCAAGGTATTGGAGCGCGGCAAGATCATTATAAATATATACCCATGAGCGTTGAAGGTGCTTGATTTTTAATTAGTTTAATATCACTCTGCGCTTCATGAAAATTGCCCTCACTTCAGAACAAAGCAGCAGCTAGAACTGATGCACGATTCAACTCGCGATGCTCGAGTATGTGACCGTATTAAAACGGTTTTGCTCGCATCTGAAGGTTGGAGTCAGAGCATAATTGCTCAAGCTCTTCGCATTCACGAATCAACCGTTGCGCGCCATCTTAGTGATTATGTGCTTTGTGAAAAACTCAAGCCTGAAATGGTAGAAATCAAAGCAAGCTTTCTACGGAACAAACTATGCAGCTTATCGAGCATTTGACGAAAGAAACTTATTTTCACATTTATTAAATTAACCTGAATTCGGGATAAAAATTTTGAACTAGTGGTCCCCCTCGTGATCAGATTTTTTGATAAAAAAGAAACCTGATCACCCAGAGGGCCCATGCACAAATTAGTGAAATTGTTTTGCTAACTTGATGATTTTTATGCAATTTTTCAGCATGAATGGGAAAAGCTCAGCTCACCGACGACGCGCGCAAGCGCCAACGCGTTGGACGCATGACTATCAGCGAAGTGATGCCGGCCGCGATAGTGCCGCTGTGCGCCTACTTTGCCAGCCTCAAAAGTAATCCAACTGGTATCGAAGTTATTGATCCAACAAGCGTAAAAGTCTGCCATAACTTGCGCATCAATCGCCACAAAACCTTTGCAAAAAGCGCGCGACGCGGTAAAAGCACCATGGGTTGGTTCTACGGTTTCAAGCTGCATTTGATTATCAATCATCAAGGTGGGATTGTGGAGGCGAAGTTAACGCCAGCCAATGCTCACGACACAAAACCTGTGAATGAAATGGTGCGCAGCGGTATGGATAAACTCTATAGTGACAAAGTCTATATCGATCAATTGCTTAGCAATGAGTTGCCAACTAAAGGCATAGCACTGGTGACAAATGTGCGTAACAACATGAAAACAAAGACAATGTCTTTGTGGGATAAAGCGATACTAGCAAGGCGTTTCATTATAGAAACCATCAACGACCAGCTAAAAAATATCTCGCAGATAGAGCACTTTAGGCACCGCAGTGAGTCTGGCTTTATGCCCAACATGATTGCGGGCCTTATCGCCTACCAATTAAAAGATAAAAAGCCACAACTGAATATCACCACGCGGAGTTTGATGCAATTGCAGTTATGGCTGCTTAAACCGAATTCAGGTTAGTTAAGAAAAATGTCATCGGTAAGCGGTGATGCCCGCAATCATGTTAAACATAAAACCAGACTCGCTGCGGGGAATCCTACACTTTTTATTTTACTGACAATACTCTTCGTTTATTCATCTTCTTCATTTGCGCAGCGTTGCTGTTTTTGAACGCAATTTTTTGCACTCAACAAAAATACCCTTCCTTAACCATTGGCGCAAAAATACGCCACTGCAATCAATGTTGTGACAGATGCGAAAAAGATCATTGCTTGATTTAAACCTTTTTTTCTATTTTTGATAGTGCGAGCTTTTACGCGCAAGGGCTTAGGCGCGGATCTTCAAATAGATGAGAGGGTTATGTCAGTTGCGTGATACTGTTTCGTAAATTAGCGCGGGCAGTAGCTGCTATAGTGGAGAGAACTGTTTTCATAAAAGTAAAACTATTAATTTTACGAGTGACAGTAAGCGGCGAAATAATTTTTTATTAAGGAATTAAAAAATGGGCGAGTGGTGGATGTGGGCTGGCTTTTTTAGCCTAGTTTTGCTGTTGCTATGGATCGACATTCGATTTGTAGGTGGCGGCAAGGCGCATATTGTTTCTTTGAAGGAAGCGGCGGTTTGGTCGGTTGTTTGGTTTAGTGTCGCGCTGCTGTTTAACGCGGGGATCTGGTTTTGGCTTAAACATCATGGCGGTGAGGCGCTCGCGGATCAAAAGGCGACTGAGTTTTTTACCGGATATTTGATTGAAAAAGCGCTGGCGGTCGACAATGTTTTTGTCTGGCTGATGCTGTTTAACTATTTTGCCATCCCTGCGCAATATCAGCGCCGCGTGCTGCTGTACGGCGTGCTTGGCGCCATTGTGATGCGCGCAGGTATGGTTTTTGCTGGAAGCTGGCTGATCAGCGAGTTTCATTGGATCCTCTATCTTTTTGGCGCGTTTTTGCTGGTCACTGGGGCAAAAATGTTGTGGGCTGCGGACAAAGAGCCCGATCTGGCGAATAATCCGTTACTTGGCTGGATGCGCCGTCATTTCAAGGTGACCGAAGAGCTTGAAGAGGAAAGGTTTTTTGTTTGGCGTGATGGGGTGCGTTACGCAACGCCGCTGTTTTTGATTTTGGTGCTGGTTGAAGTTAGCGACCTTATTTTTGCGGTTGACAGTATTCCTGCCATTTTTGCGGTGACGACGGATCCTTTTATCGTTCTGACATCCAATATTTTTGCCATTATGGGACTCAGGGCGATGTACTTTTTGCTAGCAGGCGTCGCAGATCGCTTCTCGCTGCTTAAATATGGGCTGGCTTTGATCCTAATTTTCATCGGTATCAAAATGTTACTGCTTGATATCTATAAAATTCCAACCACAATTGCGCTGCTAGTGGTCGCGGCAATTTTAGCGACGTCGATGGGGTTAAGCTTAATTGTGACCAAAAAAGACCACGCAAAATAAACATTACGCATTGATTTACCAACATAAATAGCAGTACGGGTTGTACTGTTATTTTTTTGCCCATTTTTGTCTGCAAGATGCGCACGCGATTGTTTTGCGTGGGCGTGGCACGCTTCGTTTACGGGGTTGTGTCCTAAAAAAGAGAGCAAACAGTTATCGATTGGCTATGCTTTCATCATCGGTGCTGGCGCAATGGGTTAAAATATGGCTTTTTGGGATCGCTACAAGAAAGAAAAAGAGCTGCTGGAGCAAAAGCTCGCAGAGCAAACCTTGCGTCATGAACGCGAAATTAGCCAATTAAATCAAAAAATTATAGATACCGAAGCGCAGCTGAAAAAAGAGCAGGCGGTGATCACCGGCCTTAGAGTTTTTTCTCGTACGCAGCAACGCAGCGCAGAAATGTTAGAGCTGGTGTGCAACGATTTATTGTCTAATGCCAACGCTTTATATCAGGAAAATACAGACTTTTCTATTGTTGATGAGATGTTTAGACGCGCTTTAACCAAGACCACCGGTTTGCAAAAAGGGGCGCAGCAGATCAGCGATGAAGCTAACTCAAACCATGAGGCCGTGGTCGATCTTACCCAAACCATCAACTCGATCAGCAAATTTGTCTCCGCCGTACAAGAGATCTCTGAAAAAACCAATTTATTGGCGCTAAATGCGGCAATTGAAGCGGCGCGCGCAGGCGACGCTGGAAGAGGGTTTGCGGTGGTGGCAGATGAAGTGCGTCAGCTTGCCAATAAGGCGGGTGAAGCGAGCGCGCAAATTGAAAGCCTTGTGAAAAAGGTCATTTTGCAAAATCATCAAATAGATAAAGTGGTTGTCGAGAGTCAAAAAAGTATTGGCGAATTTATAAAGTCTTCTGTTGAGATCAATCATGTGATGGAGCAAATTGTCACAAAATCCAAAAACATGAAGTCGGTAATCCTTGATTCTGCCAATGCCGCTTTCATTAACACGGTTAAGCTCGATCACGCGGTGTGGAAAAATGCGTTGTACAAAGCGATCAGTCGCAAGGAGTCCGATCAGAAAATCAATCGCCATACCGAGTGCCGTTTAGGGCTTTGGTATTTTGACAAGGCGATGCATCAAAATCACGCCGCTTGCCCTTCATTTAGCAAGCTCGATCAGCCACATAAGCTCGTGCATGACGCAGGGCGTGCAGCTTATCCCCCTGTGTCAGGATAGTTGTCGCCTCAGTTTTTCGTACTATTGAACAGGGGGCGGAAGTTAGGTTTGAGTGAGACATTATCCTGAAGCGCACAAAAAAGCAGTCGTTAGTAAGTTGATGAAAAGCGGTTTATC
>JBOFRL010000032.1:0-39448 GCA_051650965.1 Vibrionaceae bacterium | reverse complement strand
ACAGATTGCATAGGTCAAATTGTTAAAGAGCGTTGACTTTTCAAGGTGTTACCTCGTTGGTCGAGGTGCGCATTCTACGCAATGTGGATTTTAAGTCAATACTCAAATCACACTTTTTTTATTTTTTTGTGAATTTTTTTAAAATTCGCCGTGGTAAACGGCTCAGAGCCCGCTTAAACAGGCTCTTTGCACGTTATTCGCCAGCAACCTTCATGCTTTCAATCAGCACAGAGCCGGTTTGAATTTGGCTGCGATGCTCAGTATCTGCGCCCACCGCAACAATATTTTTCAACATGTCCGCCAAATTGCCTGCAATGGTGATTTCGCTGACAGGGTATTGGATCTGCCCGTTCTCCACCCAAAAACCGGCCGCGCCACGCGAATAATCGCCGGTCACCATATTTACGCCATGGCCCATCAGCTCGGTCACTAGCAGTCCTGTGCCCATCTGCTTAAGCAGCGCGTCAAGTGAGCCCGCGTTATTTTTGATGAACCAGTTGTGGATGCCGCCGGCATGTCCGGTTGGTTGCATGTTGAGTTTGCGCGCCGCGTAGCCTGCTGCCAAATAAGTTTGCAACACGCCATCTTGGATAATAGTGAGATCGCGCGTGCGCACACCTTCAGCATCAAACGGCGTACTCGCCAAACCTTGCAGCAGATGCGGGCGCTCTTCAATGGTCAGCCAACTTGGTAAAACCTGCTCGCCCAATTTGTTGAGCAAAAATGAAGTCTTACGGTACAAGTTGCCGCCGCTGATTGCGCTGGCCAAATGGCCAAACAGCCCCGTCGCCACGTCGGCATGAAAAACCACTGGCACTTGGCAAGTTGCCACTTGCTGCGGATCAAGGCGCGACAGCGTACGGCGCGCGGCCTCTTGGCCAACCTTTTGCGCGGTCCACAAGGCGCTTTTATCGCGGGCAACCGTGTAGCTGTAGTCGCGCTCCATGCCTTTTTTGCTTTCGGCGATGGCGCTGCAGCTGATACTGTGCCGGCTTGAAGCGTAGCTGCCGATAAAGCCGTGCGTGTTGCCGTAAACGCGAATGCCGTAATGGCTGTCGTAGCTTGCACCGTCGCTAAATTTGATGCGCGAGTCACAGCTTAACGCCGCCTCTTCTGCCGCGATGGCGATTTTGGCCGCGTTGTCAGGCTCAGGAGAGTCAGGGTGAAAAAGGTCGAGATCGGGATAATCAAATGCCAGCAGCTCTTTTGGCGCAAGTCCGGCAAAAGGATCTTCAGAAGTAAAGCTTGCAATATCGAGCGCCGCTTCAACTGTTTTAGCAATGGCGTCGCTTGAGAGATCAGACGTTGACGCGCTGCCTTTGCGCTGGCCACGATAAACCGTGATCCCCAAAGCGCCGTCGCTGGTGAATTCAACGCTTTCAACATTGCGCATGCGCGTTGACACGCTGATCCCGGTACTTTTTGTGATGGCAACTTCCGCAGCGTCGGCTTTTTGCCCAGCCAGCTCTAAGGCGCGCGCCACGGCGTTTTCTAGCTCAATTTTTTTTTGCGCTACTTGTTGTTTTATATCCATAGTTCCATCCATTTTGGCCACTTCAATCACATCGTTTTGCGTTGGCAATAGACCGTGCGACAGAAGCTACGCGCCTATAACAACCTCTTTTATTAAGTGAGCTAGCATAGCATCGTTACCCAAGGGGCGCGAAAAAATATCAGCAAAAAGTCTGTTTCTTGCTAAAATCGGCGCCTATTTTGCAAGAGGAAAAAAAATGGCGCGCAAAAACAGACACGAGCCTTGGGATGAAGAGCCGGAAGAGATCATCATCGTTAGCCGCAGCGAGCTAAAACGAGACGTTGAGGAGCTGCAAAAATTGGGCGAAGCGCTGGTTGAACTAAAACCGGCAGCGCTGGCAAAAATTCCGCTGGATGAAGAGCTGCATCACGCTGTGACTCAGGCGCGCACTTTTGAAAGAGAAGCGAAACGCCGTCAATTGCAATATATCGGCAAGTTGATGCGCAGCCGCGATCCTGAGCCAATTCAAGACGCGCTCAACGTTTTGCGCAACAAAGATAACCAGCAAGCGGCGCTGTTGCACAAGCTCGAAACCTTGCGTAACAAAATTGTTGAGCTTGGCGACGCCGCGATCAATGAGGTAGTGAGCCAGTTTCCGCAAGCCGATCGCCAAAAACTGCGCCAACTCGCGCGAGTCGCCAAAAAAGAGCAGCTCGAAAACCGGCCGCCTAAAGCGTACCGCGAAATATTTCAGTACCTCAAATCGCTGCACCAAGAAAGCTAATTGCTTATTTTCTAACGTGTTGCCCTGATCGCCTGATCAGGGTCTCTTCTCACAAACCAAAATCACCCGCTACGTCATTAAACGTTATGCTTTTGCGTTTTTAAAAAGCCAAGCCACCGACAAAAAAATTGCAGCCTTTAGCTGCAATTTCATCGCGTTGTAACTGCTTAAAGCGCTATTTGGTGCCGCCCACGGTGATGGCATCAATTTTTAGCGTCGGCTGGCCAACGCCGACCGGCACACTTTGCCCGCCTTTGCCGCACGTGCCAACGCCAAGATCAAACTTGAGATCGTTGCCGACCATCGAAATTTGCTGCATCACTTCAATGCCGCTACCAATCAGCGTCGCCCCTTTCACTGGCGTCGTGATCTTACCATTTTCAATCAGATACGCTTCGCTGGTGGAAAAGACAAACTTGCCCGACGTGATGTCGACCTGCCCGCCACCAAGTGTTGGCGCATACAAGCCGCGCTCAACGCTGGCGATGATCTGCTCTGGCGAGCTTTCGCCCGGCAGCAAAAAAGTGTTGGTCATACGCGGCATCGGCAGATGCGCATACGACTCGCGGCGGCCATTGCCAGTTGCCGCAGCGCCCATCAGGCGCGCATTGTGCTTATCTTGCAAGTAGCCCTTCAAAATACCATTTTCAATCAACACATTACGTTGCCCGGGTACGCCTTCATCATCGATGGTGACAGAGCCGCGGCGATCTGTAAGCGTGCCGTCATCAATCACGGTACACAAAGGCGAAGTCACCTGCTCGCCAATTTTGCCGCTAAAGACCGACGAACCTTTGCGGTTAAAATCGCCTTCTAAGCCGTGTCCCACCGCTTCATGCAGCAAAACGCCAGGCCAGCCTGCGCCAAGCACCACCGGCATGGTGCCGGCGGGAGCTGCCACTGCCTGCAAATTGACCAGCGCCTGACGCAGCGCTTCGTCAGCATAACGCAGCAGGTGCGAAACGCCGTTTTCTTGCTGCAAGAAATAGTCGTAGCCAAAACGGCCGCCACCACCCGCGCCAGCCTGTTCACGCCGGCCATCTTTTTCCACCAAAACGCTGACCGAAAAACGCACTAAAGGACGAATGTCTGCAGCGAACGTGCCGTCGGTCGCGGCGATCAGCACTTGCTCATACGTGCCGCTGATGCTCGCGGTAACTTCTTGTACCAACGGCTCTTTGGCACGGATATAGGCGTCGACCTCTTTTAGCAGGGCGATTTTTTCCATTTTGCTCAGCGTTTGCAGCGGGTCAACCGTCTGGTACATCAGCGCTGGCGCTACGCCCGCAAGTTTGGCGATCTGCAGCCGGCCATTTTCTTGCGCAATGCCGCGCGCCGCGCTGGCGCTTTGCAGCAAAGCCGCGCTATTGATTTGATCTGAATAGGCAAAACCGGTTTTTTCACCGCTGATCGCGCGCACGCCAATACCGTTATCAATATTAAACGAGCCGTCTTTGATGATCCGGTCTTCAAGAACCAAACTCTCATGCCAAGACGACTGAAAATAGATATCGCCATAATCGATATGACGAGCAGCAAGATGCTCAAGTGTTTGGCTTAACTGGCTTTTTGTAATGCCAGAGAGATGCAACAATGTTTGCTCAACCTGATCAAGGATCATAATAATTCGCTCTTAATTAATCGTGAGGCTCACTGGCTCTTTTGCGGCAGTAAGTTATCTTTAATTTTGTCAGTTAAAGCGACCACGCCTTTCTTACGCGATAACTCTTTTATACTGGGGCTATCAATGCTACCTGACAATTTATACTCTACTTGCGTGATAGCATCAATCACAGGCGAGATCATCTTCGCCACCGCGTAGACATAAAGCCCCACGTGCGGCGTCGCGGCAAACGCGGTCAAAACAGGCAATCCAGACGTAAAATCGGGGATAAACTGCGCATGCGCATCTATTTGGTTGCGATAAAAATCCATCTCACCTTGCAAGAACATGTCGCCGGCAAGCGCTTGCATTTCAATATCTTTGCTGCTCATCACGCCGTCAGCGAGTAAAAAATTGCCTTTGATGAGATCAAACGCCAGTCCTTTTTCAAAGGTGCCGGAAAAATCAAACTGAATTTTGCGCAGCAGCGAGTCAAGGCTAAACAGCGCCAGCACGCGCGTACCGCCGCCGATGCCGCTAATGTAACCTTTGTCGAGCTGCACATTGAATTTGCCGTTCAGCGTAGCAAGCTTGGGCTGCCACGGCGCGCCGACAAAATTAAGGTCACCTCGGCTGCGAAACTTCGCGCCCAAAATGCCGTCGGATAAGGAAAACTGCTCCATCAACCGGCTGCTGTTTTTTCCTTGAATATCAAAGCGAAAATGCGATTTGCTGTTGCCTTTGCTGTCAACATGCCAGTCGCCCTTTGCAACCGCGCCCATCTCATTGCTTTTTAATGAAAATTCATTGAGCGAAAGTTTGCCCGCGGTTTTGCTCACCTGCGCCTGCAGCTTGCCAAGCGAGTGCCCTTGCAACCAGAGATCGTTGATGCTCACCGTCAGATTCGGGATGGCTTTGAGCAAAGCGCTGTCCAGCATTGCCGCGCCCTGTTTGGCCTTTGGCCGCGGCTCGTTGTTGTTTGGACTGTTCTTTTTCGAGACCGGCAACGTGATCGCCGCCTTTTTCATATCAATCGCCAGATGATCTTTGACCCTGTCCCACAAAATTTCACCCGAAAGCTCATTACTATCAAGCGCAATTCCCAGTTTTGCCGGAGTTTGGCGCGATTTAAGAGAAAAACGATTTAAATCAAATGCCCCAAGCTGCACTTTGCTGATCTTGGTTTCAAAATGGGTGAACATCGGCAGCAGCGATTTTTGCTTAGCTTTTTGGTCAAAAATAGCTAATCGATCAAACACTTCCTTCCAGCGCGGCCAACTTAAACGCGTCAAATCCACATTCAGCGTATTGCCATCGAGCGCCGACTTAGCAAGCTTGCCATAGCCGATAATGGTCTGACTTTTCGTCACCACCGGCGCGTCGCCAGTGAGCGCGATATCTGCGCGCGTTTTGAAATTAGGCAGCGTCATTCTGGCGCTGATCTTTTCGTTATCGCCTTGAACTTTAAGCTTGAAATCCCCTTTGCGCAGCGCGCTGGTATCAAAGGGCGACGGCAGCTGACTGCGCAGCGCCGCCAGATCGGCGTTGAGCGCCAAATCGTAGCGGGTTTTATGATTTTTTACCGACAAATCAAGGTTTAAGTCCCAAGGACCTTGGCCGTTGATTGACTCAATCAGCTTAAAATCCAGCGCCTTTTGCAGCGCATTGGCTTCCCAGCGCCCTTGCGCTTTCACGTTGACAAGATAAGGATCGGCCGACTTTTTGCCATTGAAAGTGACGTCAAGCGGCTGGCCCAAAAGGTTGGCGCTCAGTGCAGGCGACCACACTTTGTCATTTTCAAATAAGATTTCGCCCGCCACGTCCGTTAACGTCAGCGCCGGCTGATCGAGAGTGAGCGTTCCTTTTTGCAGCGACGCGCGGCCAGAAACGTGCGCTTCACGGCCGTCAAACGGTAAATCCAGCGTGAGTTTGCCGGCGATAGGGCCGGTAAGATGCAACTTCGCCAAGGCCGAGCCCACCGAGTCGCTTAGCGGCGAAGCGAGCATGTACTGCGTTAATTCGCCGCCAGAGGTGACCAGCGAGCCTTGCAGATGCAGCTCTTTGTCGTGAAATGGCGCCATTCGCCCCACCACATTTTGCATTTTTACCCCAGGCATCGCGAGGCGCGAAGCCTTCAAATACATACCGTCGTTTTCAAATAGCAAATCCAAATCTAAATCGTGCAGCGGTGGCCAGCGATCAGAAAAGTTAAATTTGCCGTTACGCAGCGGCACGCTGACTTGGAAAATTCCCGACTTATCGCGATAAGGAAAATCGGCCAGCGCTCCATCCCACACAATTTTGGCGTTGTGCACCTGCCCGCCTTTTAGCGAGGTAGTCAAAAAATTCAGTAAGTTAGGACTTAGCGCCGCCGCTGGAAGATAGCGCCATAATTGCGCAACATCGTGAACGGAGGTTTCGCCATACAAGCTTAAATAGGGGCTGCCCTTTTGCGGCAAGGTCAAAGAAAATTGTGCTTCTAAATCAAGGTGCGGCGAGCTTATCGCCACCTTATCGCCGGTAATTTTCCACAGGCCCGCCATCTCCTGCCACGTCGCGTTGATAGTGGCTTGCTTGATTGGCAGCGCATCCTGAAAAAAGGCGCCGTACGGCAGCTTAGTATCGGCGAGCATCAGCTCAAGTGAGCCGTCACTGCCGTGACCTTTAATGCCCACGGTCAAGTTTTTCGTCTGCGGCAAATAGCCCCAGTGATCAAATTCAAGCCTGTCGACGCGCAGCGAATAAGAGAGCGGCGCATTAGCCTGCTTGCTCAAGCGCAAGTCGTGCACAACGCCTTTAGGCGCGAGCAGTTTCCAAGGCTCGGCCAGCTTTTCTGGCACAGGAAAAAGCGCTTTGAGCGCGGTGGCATTTTCTAAATCGAGGTGATCGGCGTTAAGCTGCCAGCGATCGCGCGCCCACAGCCCTTGCACAAAAAGCTCATCCCAGCGCTTGTCGCCCGCCTGCATGTCGAGCTGCTCGCTTGCCACGCGCAGCTCGCCGTTTTCGCGCCACAACTCAAAGCGCGCTTTGTGAATTTGCAGCGCAGAAAAATTATCGCTACTCGCCTGCAGCGGCTCTAAGGTTGGCAGTTTTGGCATCCAAGCCAACGCACTGTCGACGATTTCCACCCTTCCTTGCACCGGCTCGCCTTTCGCCAGTTCAAGCCACACTTTGCTATTCACGCGCGCGGTTGTCAGGCGCAGATCGTTACGAATGTAAGGCGCAATCCAGTCGGCCAGATTGAGATCGTTGGCTTGCAGATAAAATTTGCCATCGGTTAATTCCAGCCCCTCTTTGGCTGAAAATTCACCCTTGATTTGCAGTTTGTTTAGCGAGGTGCCCGCAACACTGATATTGCCTTGCACCAGCTGGTGAGTTGGCAAATTTTCCCAGTCTAGCGCATTAATTTGCACCGTGGTTTCGCGGTCATTGAACGCTTTGACTATCACCGTCGAGTTGTGCAGCGAAAAGTGCTGCAGCTCAATGAAAAACAATTGGTCAATCTGCTGTTGCAAAGAGAGCTTCGGCTTGTCTTCGGCACTTTTGGGCAATTTGGTCAGATCAACATGCAACCCTCTGATCACAAAATGGGTGAACGTTGGCCGCAGATTGAACAGGCTTTCCAGCAGATCGAAACGCACATCGACACGTTTAGCGCTCAGCAGCGTGCTGCCCGCCGGCGAGGTTAGCACCAGATCGTTGAGCGTCAAGGAGGGCAACAAAAAACGCAAGCGGCCGTGTAGCGAGGAGAAATGGATTTCAGAACCGGTCGTCTCCTTCACCCATTGCTGCAGCGGCACTTTGATTTTATCGAGCTGCGGCAGCGTGACACGCAAAGCGAGTGTGAGCAGCGACAACGCAATCAATAAAGCAAGCGCTATTCTTTTACCCCAAATAGCCGCCGATTTTGCTGCGCGCACTCGTTTTCTCCTACATTAAGACAACATCAAATTGTTCTTGGGTATAGAGCGGTTCAATATGAATTTTCACCTGCTTACCCATAAACATTTCAAGTTCCGCCACCAAATGTGACTCTTCACCCTCGAGCGCTTCTCCAACCGCAACCGAGGCATAAACAACAAATTTATCAGCGTCATAAGCACGATTGACCCGCGTCACTTCGCGCAATATTTCATAACAAACCGTTTCGACGCTTTTGACGCTGCCGCGACCTTTGCAAGTCGGGCATTTTTCGCATAATACGTGCTCAAGGCTTTCGCGGGTGCGCTTGCGCGTCATTTCCACAAGACCAAGCTGGGTAAAGCCGTTGATGTTGGTCTTCACTCGATCTTTACTCAGCGCTTGCTCTAACGCTTGCAGCACGCGCTTGCGGTGATCTTCATCCACCATGTCGATGAAATCTATCATGATCATGCCGCCTAAATTGCGCAGACGCAGCTGGCGGGCAATCGCGCCAGTGGCTTCAAGATTAGTATTAAAAATCGTTTCGTCCAAATTACGCCGCCCCACAAAGGCACCGGTATTAATATCGATAGTGGTCATGGCTTCGGTTTGGTCGATGATCAAATAACAACCTGATTTTAAATCTACTTTTCTGTCGAGCGCGCGCTGAATTTCATGTTCTGTACCGTATAAATCAAAAATAGGCTGTTCTCCTACATAGAGCTCTAATTTTGGTACAAGTTCAGGGACAAATTCATCGCAAAACTCGCGCAACATCTCAAATCCGCTGCGAGAGTCAACCCTTATCACATCAAGATCGGTCGCCACAAAATCGCGTAAAATGCGCGGTGCAAGGCCAGGTTCGCCATAAATTTGCGATTTTGCTTTTCTTCTGGTGCGCCGCTCGATAACTTTTTGCCACAGTTTTTTCAAAAACTGCGCATCTTGGATGAGCTCTTTATCCGACGCGCCTTCAGCCGCGGTGCGAATAATAAATCCACCTAAATCATCACATTGCGCAGAGACAATCGCCTTTAAACGATCGCGCTCCGCCTCACTTGCGATGCGCTGCGAAACGCCAACGTGCGCCGCCCCCGGCATAAACACCAGATAGCGCGATGGCAAAGTGATGTCGGTGGTGAGGCGCGCGCCCTTGGTGCCGAGCGGATCTTTTACCACCTGCACCATAATGTCTTGCCCTTGGCGCACCAAGTCAGAGATATCGCGCACCACGAACTGCTTTTTTTCACTCTCGGCAACGCATTCGGTGTGCGGCACAATGTCCGAGGCGTGCAAAAAAGCGGCCTTGTCGATGCCAATATCAACAAACGCGGCCTGCATGCCGGGCAGCACGCGGCTCACTTTGCCTTTGTAGATATTGCCAACGATACCACGACGCGCCTCGCGCTCAATATGCACCTCTTGCAAAATGCCTTGCTCTATCAAAGCAACGCGCGTTTCAGCCGGTGTAATATTGACCAGTAATTCAATTTTCATTATTTTTCTCGAGTTAGGATCAAAAACTGCTCAAACAGCTGCTGGGTTTCATACAACGGCAGTCCAACCACAGCGTGGAAACTGCCTTCTATGCGCGTAACAAACTTGCCGCCGATCCCTTGGATAGCGTAGCTGCCGGCTTTATCCTGCGGCTCACCAGTTTGCCAATAGTGCAAAATTTCGTCGTCACTGAGCGACTTAAAATAGACTTGCGTGCTGACAAGGGTGGTGAGATGGCTGTTTGGGGTGGCAAAACTTATCGCGGTTAACACCTGATGGGAGCCGCCAGAAAGCGCGCGCAACATGCGCTGGCTGTCGGCAAAATTTTTAGGCTTTTCAAACACTTCGTCACGATAAACAACAATCGTATCAGCACCAAGCACCGGCAAGGGCTGCGGCGCCACTCGCACGCCAGCTTGAGCCTTTTCTAACGACAAACGGCGAACATAGTCCGCCGCTGGTTCATCGTGTTCACGTTGTTCATTAACATCGGCGGCTAGCACCGCAAATTTGAATGCCAGCTGCTCGAGTAACGCTTTGCGCCGTGGAGAAGCGGAAGCAAGATAAAGCTGTAACGACAAAACTGTTCCCCAAAGCTTTCATTTTTCCATGAAGCTGTGCTTAGTTAATATTAAAATGTCTGCGAATTCGTCTTAACAATAAAAAGAGCCAAGGCCAAAGCAATAAATTCAGAATGCTGGCAAAAACCACAGATTTATCAAAAGGTAACGGCTCAAAATTGACCAATGCGAGCTCAACTACATAAATAATAAGTTTGCCCAGCATGGTCAAGAGCGCAATTAAAATGGCTTGCTGCGGCAGCGATAAATTACGAATGAGCTGAAAATTAAGCGCAACCACGTAAATAAAAATGCCCATCATAAAGCCGCGCACGCCAAGGGTTGAACCTAGCATCAAGTCCCACAGCAGACCAAGCACGCAGGCCGTCCCCACGTTGACCCGATGCGGCAGCGCCAGCGCCCAATAACTGGCCACCAGCATCACCCACGACGGGCGAAACGGCGCCAGATCATTAGGCCAAGGCACCGCTTGCAAGATCAGCGCAATTAAAAAGGAGAGCCAAATTAGCAGATGGCCGCGCAAAATAAAATGGTTCATTTTTCAGTCTCTTGCAACTGCTGCTGCACATTGTTTATCTCATCAACCAGCTGCACTTGCTTTTTCACATTATCAGACCAAATCAAGAGCACATAAGGTAGCTGATCAAAATCGACCTGCGGCGTGAGCACAATGTCTGAAAAGGGCCGGCTATTATCAGAAACGACGGATCTAACGGTTGCAACCGGGTAACCTTCGGGAAAAACGCCGCCAAGACCGGATGTCACCAACAGATCACCCGCCTGCACATCGTCGCTGCTCGAAACGCTATCGAGCGTGATTGCATCGGGGTTGCCTGTACCGTTAGCAATACGTCGCAGGCCATTGCGCTGCACTTCAACAGCGATGCCATGCTCTTTGTCGGTCAGCAGCAGCACAACGCTGCTGTGTGAGCTAATGTCAGAAACTTTACCGACAACGCCGCGCTCGTTAAGCACCGGCTGTCCTTCGTACACGCCGTGCACGCGCCCTTTATCAATGAAAATTTTTCTGCGGTAGGGATCGATTGCAATCGACATCACTTTAGCCAGCATGCGGTGCTCGCTGCGCACAAACGGCGCGTTAAGCAAAGCGTGCAGACGGCGATTGTCGAACTCATAAGCGCTCAAACGCAAATTTTCCGCGCGCAGCTCATGACTTTGAATACGCAGCATACGGTTTTCTTGAAGTAAACGCTGCTTAGTCGAAAACTCTTGCACCACGCCATCTAACACTTCGCGCGGCATGTTCGCGGCATACTGCAAGGGCGCCACGATGCTATTTAAAACAAATCGAAATCCAGAAAATGCATCCAAGCGCTTGTCTGCTAGCATGAGCCCTGTACAAATGCTCAGGGCTAGCAGCAAACGCAATTGTAAAGAGGGACCTCGTCCAAAAATTGGATTCATGCAATCGCAACCTGTTGTTTAATAAAGCAACTTAAGAAGCTTAATCTTCACTAAACAGATCGCCTCCATGCATATCAATCATCTCTAACGCTTTACCGCCGCCACGCGCTACGCAAGTAAGCGGGTCGTCGGCAACAATGACAGGGATCCCCGTCTCTTCGGTCAACAGACGGTCAAGATCGCGCAGCAACGCGCCGCCACCGGTTAAGACCATGCCACGCTCAGAAATGTCCGACGCAAGCTCTGGCGGACACTGCTCTAACGCCACCATCACAGCCGAAACAATGCCGCTCAATGGCTCTTGCAGCGCGTCCAAAATTTCGTTGGAATTCAATGTAAAGCTACGTGGCACACCTTCAGCAAGGTTGCGGCCGCGCACTTCAATCTCAAGCAGCTCTTCGCCAGGATAAGCCGAGCCAATGTCATGCTTGATGCGCTCAGCCGTCGCTTCACCAATCAAGCTACCATAATTACGACGTACATAGTTGATGATTGACTCGTCAAAACGGTCACCGCCAATACGCACAGAAGAGGAGTAAACAACACCATTAAGCGAGATCACCGCCACTTCCGTGGTGCCGCCGCCAATGTCGATAACCATCGAGCCTGTCGCTTCAGAAACCGGCAAACCTGCGCCAATCGCTGCCGCCATCGGCTCGTCAATCAAGTAAACCTCACGCGCACCAGCACCTAGCGCTGATTCACGGATGGCGCGTCGCTCAACCTGCGTAGAGCCACAAGGTACTGCGACTAATACGCGCGGACTTGGGCGCAAAAAGCTGTTGTCATGAACGGTTTTAATAAAATGCTGCAGCATTTTTTCTGTGACGAAAAAGTCTGCTATTACACCGTCTTTCATTGGCCGAATTGCGGCAATGTTTCCAGGTGTACGACCTAGCATCTGTTTTGCTTCAGAACCAACCGCAGCGACACTTTTTGGTGAACCTGCACGATCTTGCCGAATGGCAACAACAGAAGGTTCATCAAGGACAATCCCCTGTCCTTTTACATAAATAAGGGTATTAGCTGTCCCAAGATCAATAGAAAGATCATTTGAGAAGATACCACGAAGTTTTTTGAACATGTTTTTGAGTCAATCCTGCAAGCATTGTAATTAGGTAATTGCGCTAAATGTATCAATCGAAATCAATGGCAGCAAGACAAGTAACTATAAACCTGAAGAAGATTAAATTTTTTTCTTTTGCTCGCTTAATGCCTACAAATTGCACAAATAGAACGTAAATTAATTTTGCCCGTCATTTAGGCATAAAATTTGCTTCACTTAGCTTAATCCACGCAGCTTGCGTATGGCGCATTGTATTCTGCCCACGTCCACACTCGGCCTGCGTCGTCAGATAATAGTGCCCAATGAGCGCATTATCGACGTATTCACAACCAAGCCTAACTGAACATCCCGCTAGACCTTGTCCTTCAAATTCAATCCGTTGAGACAAGCTCGAACAACGTTCACTCTCGATGCCAACATCGGCCTGCTCAGCTTCTTGGTCGAGGGTCAACAGCGCACTTACCAGCCACTGTTCACCACTTTGAGCTGCTAGCCTAACGCGACTAGACAAAATTTGCTGATTTATTGTTGTGTTTTGCGACAGCCAAAGGGTTAACACCCCCGTACCAAGCAATGCAAGCACGATCAAGAGCACAACTGTTGTCAGCAAAAAGCTACCTTTTTGCTGTCGGCAAGGAGAGGAAAAAGGCAGATCAACGCGCATTGCGAACCATAATTTGTTGATGATAGTAAGAGTTCTTTGAGGAATTATCCGATCGGTAGTAAACATTGACACGTTCAAAAGCTCCCGAGTCATTGGGTTCTAACGTAAAATAGTTTCCTTCGGAGAAAGCCTCACCAAGCTGCGTGTGCACGGCATTTTCGCCGCTTCCAGTCATTTTTAAAAGCTTTTTTCCTAAAAAACAGAATGTTATTGGATCGCGTGTCAAGTAAAACTCACCTTCTCTGTGCAAAAAAGAAGGCAATGTGTCTGCTAAGCTCAAGAAATGCTCAGTTGCGCTCTTTACGGCGACAGGAGAAAACGGCGTCTCTGGCTCTTCGCGGCCGTGAAGCGCTGCAAAAAGTTGATAACCGCCGGCATTAATTTGCTCGAGCCACTTGGGAGTGGTGATGGCCATGGCGACCGGCAACTGTGTGTCGTCGTCCGCCTCTATTTTGTAAAAACCTGAAAATTCAATTGGATGGAAAGTTAAACAGCGCTGCGTCTCATCGAGCGACAAAGTGCTCGGCACTGCGAGCTGCACTTCACGGCGCAAACGGGTGACAATGCGGTTGACCATTTGCACCTCGTGGGTGTTTTCTTGAAAAAGGACATACCCATCAATAGCTTGCTTAATAAGCGGCGCGCCGCTGCCCGCTAGTAGCGCAAAAACCATCAAGGTCAAGATCATCTCAAGCAGATGAAATCCTAATACAGATCTTACTGATGCAAAACGGCGGCGCATGCAGATCCACTCCAATAAGTTGATAGCAAAACGTTTTCGACGCCCGCCTGTTTCACCATTACATCGATACGATGGCTGGTGAGCGGCGGCAGAGTATCGTCGCTGACGAGGCTCTCTTCGCGGGCGGCAATGTGCGCGCTAAAGCGCGTGTAGATATCGTCATCCACTTGTAAAAATTGGGCGATGGAACCTTGGTAGGTAGAACCTTGGTAATTGTCGGTGCACGCGGTCTCAACGCTGGCATAGCAGCCGTTAAGCTTTTCCCAATCAATCGGCTGCAGCTCTTGGCAAGTCGTGTATGCAAGGCGATCGGATAACGTGCTCATGATGGTATCAGCCAGCAGCAGCGCCTGTACTTCGCGCGGAATTTTGCCAAAGTCGGCGAGCATCGGCTGCAGCGTTATATGCGCCATCACCAGCAGCAGTGATAACACCGTCATGCCAATCACAGCGCTCATCAAACTCAAGCCGCGCATGCGCGCAGGGCGCACGGTCAAAAAAGAGCGCTTAGGAGCCGCACGCATAGAAATACCCTTCTTGATTGACGCAAAGACTGGCAAACACGCCATTGACCACAAAGCTTATCTGGCAAATATTGGTGCAAAGCAGCTGCGCATCGGCATCTATCGGCCGTCCTAGCTCATCAAAAAAGATCTTGCGCGGCATGCTGTTTGATAAAATAGTCAAATTTTGCGGGACGATCAGCCGCTCACTTTTACGCGCATCGCCGCTAGCTTCAAACGCTGCGACGCTGCCAAAATAGTTGTTGGTCAGTAAAATTTGGTTCTCAGGCAATGTGCTAGCGCCTTGTTGCATGGCGCGCAGCTGGATGCGCTCGGCGATGGAAAGTGCGCTATTGCGATAGACGAAAGCCGAAATATCAGCTTGGCGAAACGTGGGAGCCACAAAAATGGCCAATAAGGAAGCTATCGCGATAACCGCGATAGCCTCTAGTAAAGAAAAACCGTTACTTTTAATTAACAAAATTAAAAATACTACGTAAGGTTATCTTATTGTTATGCTTAGAAATTGCCGCCACTGTTGCTTTCACCATTTTCAGGTAGTTCGCCACAGAACACTTTTGTGCTTGGTACAGAGGCAGAGGTCGCTTGAGTGTAAGTAAAGAAACAGTTTGAACGAGCAGCTTCGCTCATTGAAGCTAGGCTGAAGCTAATGTTAGCGCCACTTACTGAAGGCGCAGCTGCAGAAACTGTAACAAAATCACCGTTCTCACCAAACCCCGTAACCGCCGCGCCAATACCAGCTGATGTCGCTGCTGGGTAGCCCCACATAATGGCAACGCTGCCGCCAGCAGTGCTGATAGCACCAGACTCGGCTAATTCCAGACCTTGAATTGCAGCTTTACCGTACACGATTTGAGCCGCGCTTGACGCAGCACCTGCACCGCCTTTTAACGCAGCGATACGCGCATCTTGTTGGATTTCAAGAAATTTTGGCGCTGCTGTTGCAGTAAGGATGCCTAACACTACGATCAAAATGATCATTTCCATTAGGGTAAATCCGGCTTGACGTTGTTTCATTTTTTATTCCTACTACATGGTCATTAATAGCCAACTCTGACATCCTGTTTGGCAATAATCCCTAAAATAAAAAATTTATTTATCAAAGTGTTAAAAACAGATTGCTAAATACATGATGATCGTCAAAGAGCTCCACTCCCCTTTTGCACTTTTGCCTGCAAATCCCTGCTGTTATCCTTTTTTTACTATCAAGCAAGCCAAGCTAGCACCATTGTATATTGCAACCGCTCGCGCCCTACGCATGCCATAAGCATTTTTGTGCAAAGTAACGCGCGCACGGCAGCCCTATAGCATTGCTACTAACGATACTGATCTTGCTTTAGCTGCTGATGATCACCACGCCTCTAATTGTCCAGATTTTTCTACCAATTGAAAGCAACTTTTGCCTAAATTTTCACTTTTTTTGCAAAAAAATCGTTCATGCACCTAAGGTTGAATATCTCACAACTTATTGATCTTAAAAAACATTTGTAATTTGTATGCAAATATTGGATCACAGCTGAGCACGAACAACATCCGCAAGATTCCAAATCGGCAAAAATATTCCCAGCGCCAATGCCAATAACGATAGACTCAGCACCAAAAGTAAAATGGGCTCAACGCGCGCAGTGAGCGATTTAAAATCGTACTCGACCTCTTGCCCGTAAAAATGCGCCACATCTTCCAGCAGCTGATCAAGCTCGCCGCTCTGCTCGCCGACTTGGAGCATCTGCTGCACCAGCGGCAAAAACAGCTTCTCCTGCATGCTGCTTTCGCTCAGCGATGCACCGTTTTCAATGCGCACTCTCACACGCGCCATTTTTGCTTGTAAGTATCTGTTGTCTAATGCATTTGCCGCTAAATCCAAAGCCTGAATAAAGGGAATGCCAGCACTGATCATCATCGCGAGCACCTGCGCAAAGCGCCCCATCAACACGCGCTGTTGCAAAGCGCCAAAAATGGGCAGCCGCAAACGCAGCTTGTCTAAACTCAGACGCCCACTTGCCGTCGTGCTCCAAAAGATTGCGCACGCCACCAGCAGCACAAACAGCGCTCCTGCAAGCACCCCATGCGCTTCTACCGCGCTACCAAGCTCAAGTAAAAAATTGGTTAACGGCGGCAGCTGCGCATTATTGCGCTTGTATAAATTGACAAAAACCGGCAGCACCTGCCCATACAGCAGCCACAGCGCGACAATCATCGCCAAAAAGACAAAAAAGGGATAACGCACAGCGCTGCGCACTTGGCGCGACGCGTTGATCTCTTGAAGAAAATGGCGGCTTAGCGTAAGCATGACGGTATCGAGCCGGCCAGTGCTCTCGCCAACTTGCACCATCGCCACCATCAGATCGCCAAAAATCTTCTTTTGCTGCGCCATCGCCGCCGACAGCGTCTGCCCCGCAATGAGCTCCTGCTCCACCTTTTGCAGCGCCACTTTAAGTTTTGGATTGCTGCAGCTTTGCCAAAGTGTATGAATTGCCTGCAAAACCGGTACGCCAGCCCTAAACATTCCGCCAAGCTGACGACAAAACATCGCCATTTCACCGCGCGTGATCTTAGCAAACAGCACTGTGGAGGATGAGCGCGTTTTATGCTCGGTCAGCGAAAGCGGCTGCAGCCGCTGCTGGGCAAGCATGTGCAGCGCTGCATCAATATTGGCAGCTTGCAGCTCACCCGTTACGCGTCGGCCGTCGACGTGCCGCGCTAAATACTTGAAAGTAAACATAAAATACTCTACGAATGTGCAACGCTTTGCGCTAAATATTGCAGCTCAGCCAGCGTTGTTATGCCAGACACCGCCATTTTCAACGCGTTATCCAGCATGGTCTGGCCTTGCATCTGCAATTTGGCTTGGCTAACAAAAGCGCCGTTATCATTGGCACGCAGCGCCACAGCAAGCTCAGGCGTAAGCTCAAGCATTTCAAACAGCCCGATACGCCCCAAATAGCCGGTAAACCCACATTGCAAACAGCCCGTCGCCTGCACAAAATTGGCCGCACGCAGATCTGGCGCAATTTCCATCAGCCACGCCTGCTCAAGCGGCGAAAGTGCATGAGCTGTCGCACAATGCGGGCAGACGCGCCGCAGCAGCCGCTGCGCAATGATCGAACGCACCGTCGCCGCGATCAAAAACCCTGGCGCCCCCAGATCAAGCAGTCGCAAAATCGAATCGGGAGCATTGTTAGTGTGCAGCGTCGAAAGCAGCAGATGGCCGGTGAGCGCCGCGCGCAGCCCCATCTCCACGCTCTCTTGGTCGCGCATTTCACCCAGCAGAATAATGTCGGGATCTTGGCGCAAAAACGAGCGCAGCGCGGCAGCAAATGTCAGCCCAAGTTTTGGCTGGATCTGCAGCTGATTTATCCGCGCCAGTTGGTATTCCACCGGATCTTCTGCGGTTAAAATCTTTTTTCCAGGGACGTTAAGCTCGTTGAGCGCCGCGTATAACGTGGTCGTTTTGCCAGATCCGGTCGGCCCCGTCACCAGCACCATGCCGTGCGGACTTTGCAGCTGCAAACGCAGACGCGCCAGCAGCGCATTATCAATGCCAAGCTCATCGAGCGACAGTAGCCCCGTCTCTTGATTGAGCAGCCGCATCACCAGCGCTTCTCCATGCACAACGGGCAGTGTCGAAACCCGCACGTCGAGCGTGGTGCCCTGCACATCGACGCTAAAGCGCCCATCTTGCGGCAGCCGTTTTTCCATGATGTCGAGCTTGCTCATTATTTTTATACGCAAAATCAATGCATTCGCTATCGACTGCGTTTTGAGCACGTTTTCTTGCAGCACGCCGTCCACGCGCAGGCGAATGCGCAAACAGTCAGCGTCAGGCTCAATGTGAATATCTGAGGCGCGCATAAACAGCGCATCTTCAAGCAGCGTGCGAATGAGGCGCACCACGGTCGCGTCGTCCGCCTCATCTTTGGACAAAGCAAGCGCGGTTGATGCAAGCGGCGCTTGGTGCTCGCTCTCTAACTTGTTGACGAAGTCGCTAAGATCATGACTTTTGCGATAATAACGCGCGAAGGCCGCATGCAGCGGCGCTTGCTCGGCGGCAACAAAGTGGCAATGGTAAGGCTGCAATTTGGCGATGATCTGCGCCTGCGCGCCCAGATCATGCGGATTGAGCATCGCCACTGTCACAACATTGTCTAACAGTTTGATTGGCAAGGCGTTAAAGTAGCGCGCCATCGCCTCGTTCAAAAGGCGCGTGGCCGCCAGATCGATGGGCGTCACCTGCAGATCAACGTGCTGCAACGCACCTGCCGCATACGCGTGGGCGCTTTCATGCGATTTTGGCGCGGTGCCCGCTTTTTTATCCAGATCCACCAATAGATGCGCCAGCGAAAAAGGCTGGGCGAGATTTACGGTAGCGTCTTTGGTCTGCGCGGGCGAGTTGCTGTTTTCGTCAAACGCTGATGCGCCAATTTGCCCTTGGGCATTTTGCGGTTTTGCATAGTTATCCATCGGTTAGCCCCTGCCTTTTGCCGTCGTCGCGTTCGAAAATCCCGCGAGCCGCTGCTGCGTAAATTCACGCGAAGAGAGACTGAGCTTCTCGCCGGCCAGCGCTTTGCGGTAGGAGTTGTACGCCAGCGAGCGATCGCCGGTGCGCTCAGCGGCAATCGCAACGCCAAGCCACCAGCGGCCATCGGTCGGCTCTCGGCGCGCCAGCCACAAAAAGCTCTCTTTGGCGAGCGCCACTTTATCTAACGTTTGCGCCAGCGAAGCGCGCGCGACCATCAGCTGATGCTTGCCGCTATCAAGACTATTTTCATCCACCAGCAGCGCGTCGAGCGCAAGCTCATTACGGCTATTTTGCTGATAAATTTTCGCCAGCAGCACGCGCAGCTCGCTGACGGTAGGATTTTGCGCGATCCCTTGCCGCAGCACCGATTGCGCCTGCGCCATTTGCTGACGCGCAAAAAGACTCGCAGCCAGCTGCTTCGTCGCCTCTACGTGGCTGGGATTGTAACGCACCGCGCTCCACAGCTGCTCCAGCGCTTTATCGACGTTGCCCGTCCTGATGTAACTTTGCGCCTGCTCATAAGCGAGCTGCGCTAGCTGCGTGCCGGTCATCTCGACCGTTTTCACGCTCATCACTCCAGATGCCGACGCGCGTTGCCGCGTTGACGTGATCCTTTTGGGCGCAGCATTGTGCGCCGCCGTTTTTGGCGCAGTAGTGCCAAGCGCTGCCTGCTCAAGCGAGGGCGTTTTGGCCAGCGAAACGGCTGTTTGCGCGCTCGCGGTCACCATTTTTTGTGTCGGCGAAGCTTGCGGCGTCGCAAAATCCATCAGCGGCACAGCGCTTAACGGCGCGCTCAGTAGCGGCTGCACGCTCGCAATGGCCCACGCAATGCCCGACAATCCGGTAAAACCTGCCGCGCCACAGATCAGCGCGCGCGCCGCCCACAATTTTTTCGGCTTTGCAATCGGCGCTAACACAAGCTGAGTACTTTTTCCCTCAGCCTTGCAAAGCGTGGTTAAGATCTGATTAAGTTCGCTCATGTTTACCTCCAGAGCATCGCTTTTAATAAGTTCTGCCTGGCAGCCTGGGGCGTATCTTTTATCGCAAGCTTGACCAACTTACGCGTAATTTTAGCCTTGCCTCGTCCATAACCAAGCAATAACGATTTGTGACAAAGTTGATGAATAAGCCTTGGAATTCCGTTACTTGCCGACCAGACTTGCCATTTTGCCCAATATGTAAATAACTGTGGCGCTGCGCCTTGTTTTTCTAATCGATGGTTTATGTAGGCGAGCGTTTCTGCAAAAGTAAGTGGCTTAAGCCTTGCGCTAAAGGTAATGCGCTGCAGGATCTGGCGCATATTGTATTGATTTAAACGCGTATCAAGCTCAGGCTGGCCGAATAAGACGATTTGTACCAGTTTGCGCTGCTCGGTTTCCAAATTGCCAAGCAGACGCATCGCCTCAAACACCTCGTCCGGCAGCGCCTGCGCTTCGTCACACAGCATCACCACCGGCTTTCCGCTAAACGCAGCCTCAAGACAGCGCAGTTGAATGTGGCCAAGCAGCTGCTCCGGTGCAATGCGGCTGACAATGCCAAGCTCGCGGCTGATCATGTAGTAAAGCGCGGTGATGCTGTGAGCTGGATTTGGCAGATAGACGAGGGTGAAATCATGTTGCAGCTGATGCAGCAACATGCGGCATAAAATGGTTTTGCCCGTTCCCACCTCGCCGATCACTTTGACCAGCCCCTCACCCATCGCAACCGCACTGACGCAAGTATTGGCCGCGTCCACATGGCTGCGCAGACCAAAAAAATAACGCGTATCAGAGGTTAAGCTAAAAGGCATCTCCTTTAAGCCAAAATGGGCAAGATACATCGCACTTATCCAGCAAACCAGTCACTACCTAACAGCGCGCGCGAGCGCTCGATCTCTTGCTGCATGGTTTGCGAGCCAACGACCCGCGGCTGGATCAAAATCACCAGCTCACTTTTTTGCTGCTCGCGCACTACGTTGCGAAACAGGTGACCGACCACCGGCACGTCGCCAAGCAGCGGTACTTTTGACACCGCGTCGCGATAGCTGCTAGTCATCAAGCCGCCGATCACCACCACATCGCCCGACTGCGCGTGAATGATAGAGTCCGATTCGCGCACCGAGGTTCTCGCTAACGGCAATACATAAGGCCGGTCAGATTGGCCAAGCTGGATCGATTTTTCTTCGGACGTGACATCCACCACCGATGGCTGCACGTGCAACATGATGCCGTTGTTATTATCAATTTGCGGCGTGATGTTGAGCGAAATGCCTGAGAAAAATGGCGTCAGCTCAATGTTGGGGCCGCCAGAGTTGGTATTGTTATCGCCAACAACATTGCTAAAAGAGATATCGGTGACGAAAAACTCATCGCCGCCCACTTTGATCACCGCTTTTTGGTTATTGGCGGCGGTCACGCGCGGGCTTGACAGCACATTGACGTCGCCTTGCGTATCCAAAAAGCTCAGCACGCCTTGAAAATCGCCATCGGTAATGGTGATGTTGGTTGGGCCGCCGGCCACGTTCGCCACCGCATTGCCGACAAGGCTTGAGCCTGGGCGCGACACATTGGTCACGGTTGAGCCAAGCGTTTTGGTAATATTTGACCAGTTAATGCCCTGCTGATAGCCGTCGTGCAGCGTCACTTCCAAAATTTTGGCTTCTAAGATCACCTGCCGTTTTAGCCGCTGCTGCGACATGGCCAAAAACTCTTTGACTTGACGCAGTTCATGCGGATGCGCGGTCACAGTCATAAGACTTGCCTGCGGCGATATCGAGACATTTTTGCCATCACCAGAACCAATCATGCTTTTGACGCTGCGCTCAAGCTGCGCCCAAAAGTCGCTGTAAGTGCGCGTTTCAATCGAGGTGCCATTGCCGGCCGCGCCTTTGCCCAGCGCGGAGCTTATTTTGCTGCCGCCTCTGTCGTCTGTTAAGCCATTGATATTAACCGAGGTTTGTGAAAGTCCCGCGCGCTGCAGCTGCAGATAGTCAACCGGAAAAGTTTGCGTGCGCAGCGTCGCCGGCATCACTTGCAACACATTGCCTTTAAAGGAGATCCCGTAGCCATAGATGTCTGCGGCTGCCTCCAAAATTTCTGGCAGCGTCGCCTCTTTTAATGACAGCGTGATCCGGCCTGACACGCCCGGATGAAGCATCAGATCGTAAGGGGTGTTTTGCACCAGCGCGCCAAAAAACTCACGCGCATCAACGCCTTTAGCATTGACGCGAATGCGTTTTTCGCTCGCAACAGGCGCCGCCTGCGCGACAAACGAGCTGGTAAGATCTTGCATCACCGCATCAGGTAAAACGGCCAAATTGCGGCTAACACTTTGATTGTGCGCTTCATTTAATGCTTGCTTAACTTCAACAGGATCCCTGTGACCAACTTGTGTGCATGCCATCAGCCCCGCGGATACAGCCAGCGCCATACACACTTTAGAAAAGTTAAAACATTTACTCACTGTATCACCTGTTGTTCAAAAATAGAGAGACGCCACGTTTTACGGCCACGCGAAACCACAACCTGCTCAGGCGTGATCAAATCAATTGCATAACCATTGATCACTTCCCCGCGCGCCGCTTTTTTACCACCTAAAATCGCAATGCAATTGCCAGCACTGCTGCCACAAAAAATGGCGTCCAATTTTGGCGTTGCGGCAACGGATGATGCTCTGCGCATCGGCGCGCGCGGCGAGGACCAATCGAGTGGCGCGGTCGGATCGTGTGTCTTTGCTTGTAGCAAACTCACACCGCTAAAAAAAATCACAGCTGCAGCAAAACTACCCTTTGCCCGCATTTTGCTTACCTCCAATAAACACGGTACTTTTACCCAAAGTGTAAAGCTCTAGCACCACTTGCGCGTTTGGATACGCGGCCACTCGGTAGTCCAAACGGCGCCAGTAATACTGCGTAGGCAACGCTTCCAACGCAGTTAAAAACTCAATCACAGCAAAAAATTTGCCGCTAAATTGCAAGCGGATCGGATGGCGGTATAAAAGGTGCGCCCGCGTCTCTTGATCAAGCAGTGGCTCTGGCGGCAAAGAGGTCATGGAGATAAGGCGCAGTCCTTTCGTTTTGCTCAAAACCTGCTCGAGCAGCTGCGGCATCGCCGTTGGCGCGACCAAAGCTTGCAGCTGCGTAGCAAGCTCTTCATCGAGCTGCATATTTTGCGTCTGTAGGTGCGACAACTTATTTTGCAGTTCTACGTCAAGATTCTCTTGTAGGCGCTGCTGCGCATTACGATTTTTGGTCTGCAGCGCGCTTAATTCACGATCGGCTCTGAGCTGCTGTCTTGCAATTTGCTGTTTTCTCGAAAGCAGTGGATCAAGCTGCAAAAACCACAGCAGCAACACCAGAACAAGAGCGATGGCGCAAGCGAACACAATCCGCTCGCAGCGGCTTGAAGCATCAAAACGTGCTTCTATTTTTGACGGCGCGTTCATTACCGGCCTCTCTTATTACGCAGCGAAAGTAATTTAAAATGCGCGACATTTTTTTTGTCGTAGGTCAGCTCAAGCTGGCCAAACTGACGCTTCGCTAGTGCGGGCTGCTCAGCGAAGCGGTCTACCCACGCGGGCACCGACTGCGCATTTTTGGCTAAGCCGTAAAGATCGAGATAAGCGCCGTCAATCACTAACGAGCGCAAGGAGATATTGTTGTCCGCCAGCTGCGACAAGCTCGCCAGCGTCGCAGAAAAACTGTGCCCATTGCCGGCTTTAAAGCCCGCCATGGCCCGCAAAAGCTCCTGCTTTTGCTCAACTTGCGCGGTATTTTCCTGCACCGCTTCAACCAAAAACGCCGCAGGGCGATGTTTGGCCAACTGCGCGGTTAGCTGCGCGCTTTCATCTTTTGTCCGCTGCAACGTGCGCTGCGTCTCTTTAAGCGCGTTTTGCAGCTGCTGCGACTGCCAGCAAAGCAGCAAAGAAATACACGCACCGCATGCCAGAATAAACAGCGCCGCAGACATGATGCGACGAAAGGTAACCTTTTGTTTTTTAGGGATGAGATCGCTATGGAACAGGTTGATCAACGGATCATGATCGGGCAAAAGCGCCGCAAGCGCTATCTGCTCGTGATATTTTCCCTGCTCAAACAGCGACTGCGTGCGCACCGGCAAACTCAAGCGGCCATTTAACAGCACAGCCAGCTGATGATCGCGCAGATCCAAAATGTTGACGATCACCGCATCAAAAGTGAACTGCGGCGCCTGCGCAGCCAGATAATCGAGCGTGCGCTGTAGCTGACTTGCGATAGCGGTAGCGTGCCCAAGCGCCTCGGGCTCATTAATACTCGTTAACTCAGGCGCCGGCACCGTCCATTCAAAGCAGAGCTTGCCTTGGCAATACGCGGTCAACAGCAGCGTCTGCGGATCGCGGCGCGTCAGCACCAGCTGCGAGCGCTGCAAGTTGGTCCACTGGCGCAGCGCTATCGATTCGGTACTAATAGAAATGGGGCACTGGCGCTGCAGCAGCTGCTCGATGAGCGGCCAAATCGCGCTTTTTTGGCACACAATCGCCATAAAGCGCCCAGAAAAAGGCAACGCAAAGCCATCGACAATCATGTCGTCGGTGGGCAATTTCACATGCTCACGCACCAAAAATGGCAAAGCTAAGTGTTTGTCTGCGCTATTAATATTGGGCTGATCAATTAATACGCTTTGATACAATTGCGCACTTAATACAACTTGGACGTTATTCTTTTTTATTTCATATTTTTTTATTAAATCACATGCAGTAAGCCACGGCGAAGCTAAAACCGACGCGCTTTCAAACGCATAGCCCCGCTTATTTTTTATCGCAAGTGAAACAACCGTATTAGAAACAAAAAGGCTAACCAAATCCGCTTTGTTTACCGAAGTGATCTGTGTTAAAAATGAAGAACTGCTCATTTCGCGCTATGTTTTTTCTATTTATAGCGGGGACGATACAGCATATTTTAATGTAAAAATAGCCCTTATTTACAAAGAGTTAACACAAATTGTGCCGGAGCAAAATCTTTACAAAACAAGTTGAATAACGGCGCCTTGCATTGATAAATAAAACATATAATTTCACGCAAAAAAATTAATGCCACTTCTGAATTGTTTTATTCTTAACTGTAACAGTGGCTTATCTCGCATCACGAAAAATAGGCAGCGCAATAACACAAGCAGAGCATGCCGCTTAATTAAGCGAAATTCCTATAATTACAACTGACTAAAATATTTCATATTTTTTTTCTAACCTTTCTCCGCCACTCAGCGCACAATCATTAAAAGATGGCAGGATTCCCCTTCGCGCACAGTAGCCACAACAACTTTGCACTTAAATTCATTGTATTAGCAAAAGTGTTTCGGGTGATAACGAGCGAATACTGAGAGAGCAAAAGATGAATAATGGAAATAGTATTAATAGAGCGTTCCAACCAATAACTCCGATTGTAACTACATCTGGCAGCCCAGATAGCAGCACTACCAGCAGTATTAGTGACCTCAGATTCACAGGCATTCACCCTGCTGTGACACAGCCGTTTACTGTTCCTGTGAGCGCGCAGCCACAGCTGTATGGTTACACGGCACAATTCGCTCCTACTCCGCAGCAGGCGCAGCCTCAGTTTTTCATGCCGTCACCCTACGCGCCTACACCTTTTGCTCAGACAAGCTTTGTGCCGAGCATGCAGCCATTGGCTTTCCCGCAAATGTATGTACCTTTGCCAACTACCATGCCGCAGACGCAAGCGTTTGTCCCGCAGCCAGCGGTAATGCAGCAGCCAACTGCTGCGCCGCAAGCGCAAGCTTTTATGCCGCATATGTGGCAGCCGACCCAAGGGTATGGCTATGGCTACCAGCCAGCGACAAGCTTTGTCCCCACAACAGGCGCACAGCCAAGCACTACTGACGCACAGCCAAGTGCGAGCACGGTTTTCCAGCCGAGCACACCGTTCCAACCAAACGTTTTCCAACCAAGCACAACGTTTGGTTTTGATCCTGCGCCAAGTTTTAGCTATCAGCCAAGTCAAACAGGGCCAGCCTTTACGCCGAGTCAATACTCGCTGTACCAGTCGCCAACCCTGCCAGCGGTCACTTACGATCCTGTTATTGAATCGATTTTAGATTCAAGATTGCTGCCAGCGCTGATGCATGACCGCACGCTTGCCTACATGCAGCGTTACAACTGCTCTATCAGCACAGCACGACATGCTGCAGCAGAAGGCATTCAAGGCGAATACAACCGCATTTTGCCAGACCAAGTAATGGCTTACCTGCGCAGCTACAGAAGACCGACAGCCGCAGAGCACGCCATGCCACCGGCACAGCCGCAGTACCCTTACTCGCTGCAGCAGCCATACGTACAGCCACAAGCACCATACACACAACCACAACAGCAGTTTGTGAGCTTTGCCGATGAAATTGGCTCTCTCGACTCTCATGGCAGACCGCGCCCGACGATCCCATCTTCACAGCCGGCAAATTTAAGCGACCCAAGCAACGCTGGGGCTTTTGTACCACCGTCAACTCAACAGGGTGTGCCTGCGTCAACGCAAACACCAACACTAGCACCGACAGGAACGCAGACTCCTCAACTGCCTGTTGTACCAGTGCCAACTCAACTGGGTGGGCCTGCGTCAACAGCAACAGGAACGCAGACTCCTCAACAGCAATTTGTGCCAGTTGTACCAGCGCCAATTCAAACGCCGGTTGTTACACCAATACAAGTTGACCCTGCACCTACGCCGGATGGCTTGCCTTTGCCCTCGACTGAGACATGGAGGCCATCCGCTACAACAAGCACTACGCAAGCTGGCGCAACCAGACACCCTTCCGCACCAGCTCCTAGCCAATCAAACTCAAGCTATATAGATGTACATCCTACTAGCCCCAGTAGCGATGATGATGACAATTGGCAACCTAGAACAAACCGTTTTGGCAGCGGTGCCAGCTCACGCCAGCAGGTGTCAACGCCTCCATCAGCACCAAGCCAAGCACAGGTAGGGGCTGGGGCAGGAACACAATATACTTTACCACCAACATCAGTCGCACAAACGACGGCTCGGCTTCCCCACAGTAGCGATAGCGATAGCGACGAAGAAATTGATCGCAGCAGAGCACCAAGACCTAGCAATGTGGACGCCCCTACTCCAGCGCAACCTTCTGCAACAAACAACATCATGTTTGAAGCAACGCGCTACTTTAACGCACCACGTTTCATTTGGAGTAATGCCGACGGAGATTGGATCCCAGATCCGTCTCTCGGGTTAGACGATGGGCTAACGCAGTCTGCTGTTAACCTTAGAACGACACTGAGAAATTCAGCAGATGAGCCATTTCAACGTCAACTTACACTTCTTTATCTTTACGGCTTACTTCCCGAGGGCGGAAAGCCACCACAGCAGCCACCATGGTACCTCGAGGCTCTTGAGTTAGGCTTTCCTCTTATCAGGTATAGTGACGATACTGCTTGTTGGCTGCCTATAACCAACATTGAAACAAGCAACCGAGATCGCTACTACGCCCTTTGTGAGATGATAGATAATTTGTCAAAAGAGCCATCCCCTCATAACCGGCGTGATATTGTCGCTAGAATGCGCGTACGTGAGCTAGAAGAGCAGCAGCCTGCGCCAGAACAACCCTTTAACTTAAGGGGCGCGCAACTATTTTTCAGCTTCCCTAATTTTAAGCGCTTAGAAGACGGCAGCTACCTTCCTATTTCTGCAGATTTAACGGCATTCGAGATCACACAACTTTCAGAAATAGCTGCTGAGCTTATGAGGACTGCTGACCCACAAGCTCGTACAGTCTATCTTACACGAGGGTACATTGAGGTGTTCCTCGATGGTGACGAGCAAGCAGATCTGCGTAATGCAATTACGCAGGCAATGCCCAATCAACCTGAGCACCTTGCGGAATTACAAAGGCTTCCTGTCGGATTCCCATTCTTTATGCAATCTGCGACTAGCGGGCAGTATGAGCCTATTGGACTGATGTCTGAGCAAATGAGAGGTGACCTGATAGCTCTATCTAATGAGCTCAGTCAACGCGGTGATCCTGATCAGCGTCTCCAGTTTTTGATCAGTAACGGGTATGTCTCTGTAGAAGATGCACGCAGACTATTTCTTAGCCAACCAGCCGCACCTCAAGTTACAGATCAAGCAGCAGTACCTGAAGCCTCATCCAATGCACGGGGAGAGGTCGATCCAACGGACACTGATGAAACCAGACGCACAAGTTTGTCTCACGAAGAGAGAGTAGGCCTACTCCATGAATTGTTTGCATTGTATGATCGACCAAATGCATCGCCCGACACTTCAACAGCTTCATCCGAAACAACATCGGCAACAGCCGCTCAAGTGAATGAGACGGGTGAAACAGAACCGCTCCCGCAAGAGGCTGTAAGGTTTTCTCGTCTGCTAGAGTACTATTCCGAATTCACAGGTGTTGGTGCAGGGAGAGCGCTTGCAAGATACGACGCACAAACAGGAGAATGGCAGCCTCTACCAGATGTCGATCAAAATGCAGCACAGCGAGCCTTGACATTTGCTAATCAAAATCAAGCGAGTACATGGCAACAAGTCGCTGATCTGCTCTATACCCTATGGAGGGACAACACTAACGCAGACGGAGATTCTTACATCCCACCATTCGTAGCAGCGCTGATACAAAACATTAAAGGCTCTTTTAATTTACTGCGCGGGACTCTTCAAGCTGTTCCTGGGTATGATGCAGCCAACGATTTGCCAAGATGGGGAGTGTCAAGATCTTGCGATACTGGGTGGCTACCTATTATTGAAGATGCGCATCGCTCAACAAGAAACCTTGTAGCAGGATCTGCAGAGTTTAATGCAGCGATAGCAGCGGTTGTTCAACGTCACGATGAACAAATCGCCGCTATTGTTACTAGAAAAACCACTCCGTCATCGCAAACAGCGGCAAGCACAGCCACAGCGGCAGAAACAGAAACATCAGCAGAAACAGAGACAACACCAACAACTGTGCGCAGCAGCCCAACAGATCGTTCTATTCAACGTACACGGTGGAATAGAGATGTCGCCACTTTTACTGGCGAACCTATAATTGAGCATGATCAAGCTCTTAATAGATATATCTCGCACAACACTCAGCCAGAAACAGCAGAGCAAACATTACAACGAGTTAATGAGTATTTTGCGTTTGCAGCACAAATAGAAGCGATCAATAATCCAGCGGAGCGTGCCGCGCTAGTGGACCAACGTAGAGCAGCAAGGCAAAATTACCAACCGCCATTTTGGCGAGCAGTGCGTAATTCACTCACTGAAAAATATCCTGCGCAAAGAACTGCTATCCCCACGATAATCGTTAGTGTGAACTCAAGGACCCAAGGATTAACTTGGGCAGTAGCTAATGATCAACCAAATCACGCCGAATGGCAGGCTTTGATGGCTGGTGCACGTGAGCAAGCAATCTCGGTGCTACCCGGCGAGACTGTCGCAGAAAGGATCAATCGCTGGCTAAGTGAGGACAATAATACTGAGCTCACTGACATTGATAACATCCTTCAAGCAGCAAATACAGCACTTGCAGGGCAAACTGGCGCACAAAATACGCCTGTTGGAAATGTAACCACCACAACGCCTTTGCAGCCTGTGCCAAACGCAGAGCAAGATAATCAAGCAGCCAATCAGGCAAGAGCCGACTTTTGGAACCGATCAGTACGTCCTTTTACCGGTGACGCCTCAATCACCGTGGCAAATGGCCAACTGAGCATTGCTCGAAAAGATGGTGAAACAGAGGATGCCGCTGCCGCACGATTGGTTGGCATGCTAAGACTTGCAGGCGAGCTCCAAAATTTACCCGCGACGGAGCTCCTTGCGCGGATCCAGGCACACAATGCAGAATCCGGTCGTCCCCGCTACCAGCCTCGCAATTGGCGTATTGCTCGGCAAATTGCACGCGAAGAAAATTCTTCTTTACCGGCTGCGGCGATCACACTAAACGCAGATGCAAGCGAGGTTGTTTGGCAACTTCCAGACAATACAGCACATAATGTGCAAGCATTTTTTGATGCTATTAATGAGGCTGTAGAAAATGCAGAGCAAGAAGCCACAAACGCTGGCCAACCATGGACTAATGCGCAAGTTGAAACAGTCATTAGAAACTTGATGCAAAGCGCTGGTGTTTTGCAGCAACAGCCAGCAACGCCTATTCTCGATACGGAGAATCCTCCAGTCGACGTTCCCGCTCTTGCTCCAGCGGTCTTAACTCCTCAGCCAGCAGTATTACCAACAACGCCAATATTGCCCGCGGCGCCAGTACCGCAAACACCACTGGTTGAAGAGGTATCCCGCGCTGTGCTAACAGAAGGCTCTGCTAGCGGCAATCTATCGCTAACCATGCAACAAGCGTGGCAGTTTTTAAGACAAAGCAACCCTAACCTGCGTTTACCCGAAGATGCGCATCTTTGTGTAATAGATAATGTTTGGCAATTAGCAGACACTGCAGGTGCGGGGCAAACAGCAAATGGCGGACCATCACTGCCTATTCTGAACAGCTTCCTTCACTTTGTGCAAACAAGCAATCCGCGCGATCAGAATGATATTGATATTGCTGCTCGCCGATTTGGTATGATGAATGATCCTGATGCCTCTGATCAAGAGGCAGAAAGTGCAGCCTCTAATACTGCTTCGAACACCTATTGGTGGCAAGAAGTAGAGGCAGTGCTAGGACATCGTCTTGCTCGCAACATACAAAATGTTTGGGAACCCGATGAAAACGCCACCACTGGCACCCCAACAATCAGAACATTGTATGATTCTATCATTGTCTCGCAAGATAGAGGTGACCGGTTGCAAAACTTACGCGATTGGTGTGTGGCAAATACTTCTCTGCATCTCTACAATGCGCAATATGGGTCGGCAGCATCTGCTGAAACTGAAGCCGATGCTGCAGGCTCTAGCACAACACCAGAAACTACCGAGCAGACTCAGCGACCACGCACTACCTCACAATATAATCGAAATATTCTAATGAGCTCTTCTGCGCACCGTCAGTCGCGAGTTAGTCGGATAATTAGCACATGGCGTCAAGTTGCTCAATTCACCGGCGAGTCTGAGCTTAGGTTTGAGCAAGGGGAAGATGATAGCGAATATTCATTTTTAGTTGCGTCTGTCACTGCTGGTTCAGCAGAAGGAGCTTTAGCAGCAGCTCAACAGCGAATGGATTTTGCTGAAGAACTCGACAGACTCCCTCCAAGAGAGAGAGCAGCGCGTATTGCCGAGCGCTGGCAAAATGCCGTTGATAATGGCAAGCCGGCCTATCAGCCGCCTTTTTGGACTCCGCAGACAAGAGCCGCGATAAATAATAGATACTATATTTCAAGTGGCTTGGTCTTAAGACCTGTTTTTGATGAAACCAATAATCAAACCGTTTGGGGCATTCCAGATTCACAATATATGCAAGAGTGGATCGAACTGATCAGCGAGATAGAAGCTGTACCGGTAAATGAAGAGACTGAAATAAGCGTAAATAATATTCTATCTACGAGTAGCTCTGGCCATTTTTTACGAACGCTAGAGCTTGATTTGGCGCGGCAGGACATCGATATGCTCGCAGGTCTCTCACCTGAAGAGATCCAACGAACCCCAGCTTATAGAGAGATGATTGATCAACTGCGTACGCATAGTGAACGATTAGCAACTCTCTTGGCTGGTGGGGAGCATTCAGCAAAACTTAATAATATTTTGACACCACAAGAGCCAACCCAAGAGCAAGCGACTACGGAAGATCTACCGCCTCCGCCACCACCGATAGGGGATACATCAAATATCCCGGCCGATGGCTTAGGCACCAACTTAGCCTTGCCTGCTGCGTGGACCGCCCTACAAGGTTTAAACCACCACCTCAATTTGCCTACTGACACGGAGCTCGTCTCAGTTGATGGCCGATGGACTGTAGCTGTAGCTGCGCAGGACGGTCCTTCTATAGAAGTTCTCGACAGTTATCTAGCACTTAATCCAGCGCGGCCTTTGGATCAACTTGTTACAGCCCGCCTCTATGGTTTGCTCAATGACCCAGAAGCCGCTGATGATGCAGAACAAAGCCGTGAGTCTAACGCGGCAAATAATACTTTTTGGTGGCGAGAAGCTGCGCAAGTATTAGGTTTTGAGCTTACTCGCAACCACAACAACCAATTCACGATCCCCGTTGAACAGCTGGAAACCTACCCCAATGTTGGGCAGTTGCACCTAAGCTTACGCAGTGCAATGACAAGAGGAGATCGTCACCAGATCTTATCAACTTGGTGTGAACAAAATCTCCTTGCAGAAAGCTACACAAGAGCTTTCCCGCCAGCTCCGCCCGCACCTCCGGCGCCAAGTGCGGGGGCCGCTGCTGTAACCGTAACTACGCCCCAGCCTTCAACTCCAGCTATTACGATAATGACCGTAAGGACAAACAGTTTGCGGGGCACCTCAACTCCAGGGCTTCCAGTCAATGCAGCTGAGCTTACAAATTCGCTAAACACTCACCTTGCGGGCATGCCTGCAGCCTGGCAAGATGCAATCAGAGCAATGTCACTCACGCCAAATGCTGTAACTAATTCATTTAGTCGTGATGATGAAAATCATTGGTCTGTTACCGTGGATCCAGCGAGCGCAACCCCTAGCGCTATACAAGTCGTTTTCCCACAGTTAAGAAATATTACCAGTGCTCACGCTCGGACAAATTATCTACGCCATGCAGGGATGGTTCCCAACCCTGAAAATAGAAACAATCCAACAGAAATATCTCTAGCAGCAACTGGAAATAACACTTATTGGTGGAATGAAGCGCAACAAATGTCACGTCATTCTTCTCAATTTTTGTTCAATTTTAATTTCCCAGGAATCCAGCTCCAACGCGGCGCAATGAATACTGCGGATCCAGAATCTGCGCTTTGGCAACTCCCCGATGGAGCAACGACCTCACAACCACTGTTGAATCGTTTAGTTGATACGGAATCCGCAGCTGCTCGCTCAGATCTGCTCAATACTCAACAACGCGCTATTCGTGATGATGTCGCAGAATTGCTCCGCACGCATGTTCCAGCACAGCGTGACAGAATAAATGGATTGCTTGGTGACAATAGGGTAACTGATAACGAGCAAGCTAATGTACGAGCAACCCCAGACTTTGCGCTAGAAGCGCTCATCTGCTTTAAAAATGTTGAGTGGACTGGGACAGCACTCGCTTATCGTGATGCTGCGGGTAACAGAACAGAGATACAACTTCATCGACCAAGTGGTCCCCACGTAGCAGGCTCTACCTTAAGACGTTTAGTAACCGACCCAGATATCGCAAACCACTTACAGATGCGTAACTTCTATAACGTGGCTGATCTGCAAAACTTGCTGGGAGCACTAAGAACAAGGCAAACTCAGCTTCATGAGCTGTACGTAAGCATGTATACCGACACGCTTACCGCTGAGCGATGGCAAGCACTTATGCCTGAAGGCTGGCAAGTTGCGTTGCAAGCTTTGCCTGGTGAATTACCTGACTTAGAAATAGATGAAACCACTCGCGAGGCCACAATTCCTCAGAACTGTCAAAGCGTTGCTATACGCGAGGCTTATGCAGCTCTAGTGGAGGCGTCTCAGTCAGCCAACGGAGATCTTAGGAGCCGGTACACCGCTTATTTAACGATTTTACTCAAACACAATCTGATCTCGTTAGAACGGATGGCTTTCCTCATCGGACAAGGAGGCGTCCCGCAAACGCCAGAATTACTGCAAGTTTTTGCAAGCACCCACATGCCTGAATGGTGGCGGGAAGCATTTTTGTTCTCTAATTTTACGCCGCTCCGTAATCATGGAAGCACCGGTGCTACAGAAAGAGATGAGCAAGTTCCAACTTACCTCTTAGCTCGACTACCTAATTCAGCCCAAGCAAATGATTTAAGAGATCTAATAAATCAATTGCGTCACGCGCAAGACAGAGCCGCTCGCCTTGCCATTCTGCAAGATCCTCGGTGGGGAGGCACACCATTAACAGCAGAAGAAGTAAACCAAATAAACGCTGTTGAAAGCGGTTCTGTGGCAGAAGCACGACTTATTGCAACAATTCGAGGCAGAAGAGAGCCTGCGCAGGAAGTTAGCGTATTTACAGAGCTCGCCGATGGACAAGGAGGGCCTGGTGCGTCTGGCGGTCAAGGGGCTGCACCTAACAATCAAGGCGCGCCTGATAATCAAGGTGCGTCTGGTGATCAAGCTACCTCTGGCAGCCAAGATGCAGCAACTGACCAAAACGGTTCAGTTGACGCTCAAAGAGCGCCTGACGGTCAAGGGGCTGCAACCGATCGAACTGGAGCTGCGTCCCAACAAGAGCTTCCCTACGGTCTGTATTTCACTAGTTTAGTAGAAAGAACACGATTCGATAGGGACTTTGCTGCTTTACAGGCGCTCCATGGAAGTTCTGATCCAAACGCATTGACTGTACAGCAAACTTTGCAATTTAGCTTCTTTATGAATGCATTTGCCGCTGGAGGCTTCGAAGACAATACCGTCAGTCAGCACATAACTACTGCGCTTTTAGATGAAGAAGTGACTAGAGATGGTGTTGAGGGCTTATTAAATCAACTTCAAACGCGTGGCATCATCACGATAGAAGAGTGCACAACTATTTTCTCTCGAGTTGTCGCACCGACGTTGGGGTTAAGCGAAGGCTGGAACTTTGCATTTTCTGCAGCGGATAGTGACTCATTGCCGCTCATTCAAAGAAATGCACGAGGGGAAATCGAAGCTGCTCCGTTCGAATCAGACGATCAAGAGCATGTTGATAGCATAAATTCTTTAGTCGATATTTTAAACAGACCAGCGCCAGCTGGCCTGCCAACGGAAGCCGAAAGAAACGCATACTATTTAACGGCTCTAGTTAGCTCCAGAGTTATCACAGCAGGTAGAGCGGTAGCGTTAATAAAAGGCAGCGAAGGCGCAATTGCTTTAACTAAAGACTTGCAAGAGGAAATAGTTCATTCCATGCCTTCATGGTGGGAATGCGCTTTTGTTTACGGGAAACTGCCCGCCATTACTTTTAACGCAGACAACAACCGTTATGAGCTTGACGGCAGACTACGTACAGGGGTGGACCCGCAAGCAGTTGAGAACCTTTTAGCAGATCTGCCAAGGCTAACAGGAACACCACTAGAAGTTTCGCTGGACAGTTTAACCCGACTAAGGGCTGCTGGAATAATAGATGAAGCAACTCATACACAGGCCAACAATCGACTCAATCAACGTGAACAAGCCGTTCGGCCACAGCAACCTGCTGGATTGCCATCACAGCAAACAGCAGTACCACCACACCCTGCGCCACTGCAACCTGTGCCGCCACAGCCAATAACAGACGAGACGGTGCAAACCACTCAAACTACAACCCAAGAATTGGCGGGAACACAGACTGCAACTGGCACAGCGACTGACACTGGTGCAGCCGATGGAGCGAGCGCTACGGGTGAAACGGGCACTGTGGATGACTCAACTGCGGCCTCTAGAATAGTTGCTCTTCAGGAGAATCTCACTTTTGGAGCCTGGCGCCTTGCCCATAGCTATCTAGAAGGAGATTTACCAGCCCTTTCTCTATCTGCGCAAACAGCAGATGCGCTCAGCAATGCTGCACAAAACGGCAGATTTGCTCTGCTCAGCTCCGAAGATATTGAAAATGTATTCATGCAGCAACAGCTGTTAGATGGAAATGAAGCAGATCTGAGGCTATTTAATGCATTGCGAAATTTAGAGCAATACGCTATTACTTCAAGCGATACACACGGCATTGATATTTTGCAAGCATCTACTATAGGTGAACTGCAAGACAATGTTTTTGGTTCATATGTCATCCAAATATTATCAATACTTTACGCATTCGACCGCATAAGCGTCGATGGAGTAAGAAAGGAAGCTTATTTCTCTGGTGAGCAAGAAGGCACTTATACAACAGCTCAGTATGTTTTCAGCCGCGGTGATATTGAACAGCTGGTACAGTGGAACATTATTTCGCAAGAAGAGTGCCAAAGGTGCTGTGATGCTCTAATGCCTGTACCTTTCCCTGAAAACGCTCAACCTTCAAGGACATGGGCATACGCTCGCGAGCTTAATCCAAACCTACCTTTGCTCGTACACCCGCTAGGTGATGAACAATCAGCAGATTATATGCTGCCACCAGGCATAAGAAATCGTGAAAATAATCTTCTCAATGCTCTTCGCAGACTAGAAGGAAGATTGGAAGACGATACCCCGTTCCATGCAGACGCTGCGATGCTAACTTTTGCTTACAACGTTATTACTCGACAACGGCTCATCGAAGCTATTCAAGGCTTGGTAACAGATGAAAATGTCAGCGCTCAAGAGAGTTACCGAGCAGCACGGACAATAATAGAGGAAATCATTAGAGATCACGGTGAAAACAGATTCCTAACTGAAGCAGATAGAGAGGCACTAACTAGGCTAAGGAGCTGGAATAACCCCCTACCAAGAACAGCCGACCCGCGAGCTCTGGAAAATGAGGCAGGGAGAGCAACAACTCATCCTTCACCTTCATTATTCACGATACCTGAGGATGAAGAAACTGGCGACGGCACATTCAGCCGAACGTCATCACTAAGTTCTTTATCATCTGGTAGAAGTTCGCCAACATTCAGAGGAGCTTCACAAGTTCAAGTTGGGGATACAGAGCAAACGGGTCTACCTAGGCCTTCTCTCAACACTGCTGCGGGTGGCGACGCACCACCTCCGCCGCAACCTCCCAGAAATGGCCCCAACGGTCCTCAATTTGTGGCAGCTTCGCAACTTCGACCATTAACAGCCCAAAATACTCCGCCATATTGGCAACTGCTGCAACAGATCATCCCTGCAATGCCGGGTTTATTCCTCAATGCTCAAAATGAGATAGTCCTCAGCGAAAGGGATGCGGCTCATCAGGATCTATTCAATGAAATTCTAGAAAATGAGAATCTTGCAATAGAAGATGGTAGACGTTACGACGATCCAAATTTGGGCCAATCCAATCGTTTCCACGATATGCTGGCAGTTTTAATGATGAATAATTACATTACGATGGATGACTGCTGGGACATAATGGAACAGTTTGCACAAAGAGCTGCGGATGGCGCACTCGGTTTCCAAATTGGTGAAAGAACATCTCTTTTGAATGAAATAATGTCATTATCACAACCACCTTTCTGGCGCGACCTTGTCTCTTTCGCTGACAGATATCCGATGATGAATTTCAATAACGATGGGACATTCTCTTTCCACGCAGAAATTGAAAATAGTGACCAGTTCATGGCACTCGCTAATACTCTCAGCAGAATGGCAACTCGCGGTGAGCGCCTAAATTATCTACGAAGCCATGGCCCACTAGGACCTATCGCTTCTATAACTGTTAACAATGACGCTTATCTCACCGAAGAGGAACATCGAGCTGCTATGGCTGCAGATGATGAGCCAATGACAACCGCTGCGGTGATCTACACTCGGGAAAATCACCCAAACTATACCTCAATCGAGGGTGCTAGCGGAGACAGTCGTGCATAGAGACTTACGCTTGACTTAAACTGCACACCTGCTATTGAGTAACCTAAGCTGCCGTAAATCGGCAGCTTTTTCTATTTCAATTCGCTCTATTTCATTAACAAAAACTACACACAACCACGATTCAGCTATTTTTTGCACAAAAAACCATCGAATATGCTGCTAGATCGAACTAGTGATTTACAAGGTAAAATATGCTAAATTTGCGCGCATGCGCAATTGACTAAATAATTTGATGTCTCCGTTTTTCTAAGATCTATCTGCATAAAAATGCAGTGATCTCAAAACGTTAAATTTTATCGCGCAGCCATTGCTTAAGCTTGGTAACGCTTACATCATGCCTATGCCCAAACAAATTAAACTTGCCATTCAGCACCTGACTATGAGCAACCTAGCTGATCAAACAGTGCAAGTCTGCTTAGAAAACATCGTGTTAGCGATGATTTTCAGTAATGAGGATATCGAGCAGCAATGTTAAATGTGCTGGGAAACAAATCTTGTACAATGTTTGACCGGAGAATTCCAACATGAAGAAAACCAAAATTGTTTGTACCATTGGACCGAAAACAGAATCGGTTGAGATGTTAACCAAGCTGGTTAACGCTGGCATGAATGTCATGCGCCTTAACTTCTCACACGGTGACTTTGCTGAGCACGGCACACGCATCAACAACTTCCGTGAAGTGATGAAAAACACAGGCAAACCACTGGCGATTTTGCTTGACACCAAAGGACCTGAGATCCGCACTATCAAGCTAGAAGGCGGCAAAGATGTCTCTTTAGTTGCTGGACAAAAATTCACTTTCACCACCGATGCAACTGTCGTGGGTAACAACGAGCGCGTAGCGGTAACCTACTCAGGTTTTGCTAGCGATCTGACTAAAGGCAACATCATTTTGGTTGATGACGGTCTGTTAGAAATGCGCGTACTTGAAACTACGGCAAGCGAAGTTATCTGTGAAGTGCTAAACAGCGGCGATCTTGGCGAGAACAAAGGCGTTAACTTGCCAAATGTTTCTGTAAATTTGCCAGCTCTGTCGGAAAAAGACAAAAAAGATCTGATCTTTGGCTGTGAGCAAGGCGTTGATTTCATTGCAGCATCTTTCATCCGTAAAGCATCTGACGTGAAAGAGATCCGTGAAGTGCTAAAAGCACACGGCGGCGAGAACATTCAAGTCATCTCAAAAATTGAAAACCAAGAAGGCGTGGATAACTTTGACTCTATCCTAGAAGCGTCTGACGGTATCATGGTTGCGCGTGGCGATTTGGGTGTTGAAATCCCAGCGGAAGAAGTTATTTTCGCGCAAAAAATGATGATCGAAAAATGTAACCGCGCACGTAAAGTTGTGATCACTGCAACTCAAATGCTTGATTCTATGATCAAAAACCCACGTCCTACGCGCGCTGAAGCGGGCGACGTTGCTAACGCAATCATGGACGGCACTGACGCAGTAATGCTTTCTGGCGAAACTGCGAAAGGCAAATACCCTGTTGAAGCGGTTACTATCATGGCGCGCATCGCTGAGCGTACTGATCGCGTATTGCAAGCAGAGCTTGGCTCACGTCTTGACAGCGCACGTCTACGCATCACTGAAGCCGTTTGTAAAGGCGCAGTAGACACTGCAGAAAAACTGGCTGCTCCTTTGATTGTTGTGGCAACTATTGGTGGAAAATCAGCGCGTTCAGTGCGTAAATACTTCCCAACTGCGCACATTTTAGCGTTGACTACTAATCCAAAAACAGCAGCACAATTGGTATTGTCAAAAGGGATCACGCCGCTAATGGTTGACTCTATCGACAACACCGATAACTTCTACATTCACGGCAAAGAGCTAGCGCTTAGCACAGGTCTTGGCCAAAAAGGTGACGTAGTTGTTATGGTTTCTGGTGCGCTGGTTCCTTCAGGCACAACTAACACAGCTTCTGTACACGTTCTGTAAGTGATTACCGCGCTACACATCGTTATAAAAAAAGGAGCCTCGGCTCCTTTTTTCTTTCTGTATTTTTTGTGCTTTTCACGCTAAGCCGCTGATCAAACCGATATTCCGCACCTAATTTTGGATTTATTTCTGCACATGGCGTTTAAACAACTCAGCACCTAAATTAAGAGTAAATCTGCCGATACGGTTCACCTAGCACGTCGATAATGATCTGCTGGTCGGCCGTAAGCCCCGTC
>JBOFRL010000031.1:0-25608 GCA_051650965.1 Vibrionaceae bacterium | reverse complement strand
GGTTTAATAGTTATTATTGTTGGTTTTTTCATGGCCATTATGATGCAAGAAAATGATCAGCAATAAAAGCGTCAAATAAGGTTGAGTTGAGCGCCTAACTTAAAGCTCGGTACTGCGCCGTAGGCGCCTACGGTTCCTTGAGCCACCTTGTCCACATTTGGTAGGCTATTCATTTGTTTCATCAGTGACGCCATGTTGTAAACTGCCATCACTTTGCTTGCTATCTGCATGGCTTTACCACTAGCCATCCAAACCTTTTTTGCGCCGTATTTGATGTTGGGATTGATTCCATCCAATGTCTTGCCAAATGCCGTCACGCGCGTAGTAATACTTTTTTTGATGCTATTTAAGCTATTGGCTAGATCGTTATTTAGGGGAATATTAACCTTTTGCGAAGGGTCTAGCTTACTGCTGATCGTAATATCATTGGAACTTGAAAAATCAATGCCTTTTTCTACTTCAAACTGATCGGGGCTATAACCCTTGGCTTTGATTAACTCGCTAATGCGTGTCTGCACGTCTTGTAGCTGCTGAGCAATTTTTTGATTTTCCAAATCAATACTTTCAAGCTGTTGCTTATTGATCTTGGCAGCATCGCTCTCTAATAGTCCGGCGAGCACTTTTGCAGCAGGGGAGGCTTGATTTTGTTGCTGTATCTCTTCAACAGCCGCTTTATAGGTGTTGAATTTTTCAAGCAGTAAATTGACTTTTTGCTGTTGTTCAATGTGAGGCGTTTCTATTTCATCTGTGGTAGCTGTTCCCGCGGCATTAACATTCACTTTAGCGATTTTTTTAGCAGAGCTGCCGCCCCCCAACGCTTTTAATAAAGCCGCTCCTAACGATTTTTTATCCGTTGCTGCGCTACCATCGGTGTCGATCACAAGCTTTTTACTATCGCCAGTATCAGCGCCTGTGGCTTTTTTAGCTTTATGCCGCACAGGATCCTGCGCGGCCTCTTGCCTATCCTTGTTATATTGGTAAACAAAGCTATCTAGTAACTGCTTTTTAGTGCGCTGGGCTTGACTGGTGTGAATATAATCGGCTAAATCGCCATCTGGAATTTTTTGTATATCAATAGGCTTGTTTTTTTTACGCGCCTTATGAGTGTGCTCGAGTAAGACATCAAAGCTTTCGTGTGTGACGGCCTCTTTGTAAACTTTAAAGTCAGCGTCCATGGCGGCGGTTTTGGTGACAGGATCCAAATTTTTAATGTAACCATCCCAGCTGGTATCTTTGGTTGTTTGTGGAGTGAGAGGAGAGCTTAGTATCTTATCAACGTCGAGAACGCCGTGCTGTAACCAAGGAACTCTACTATTTTGAAGGCTTTCAATGGTTTCAATATTTCCTTTGGTCATCTCAAGCGCACTAAAACTGGCAAATTTGTGGGTGGGGTCGTTGAGATCGTAACCAGGCATCACTTTTAATGATTCAGTAAAGGCACGAATTAATTGTTCATCATTGTAACAGGGCACTATCCCTATATTCGCATCGATAAATACCCGTACCACTTCACCTTCAATCACCACTCGGCCAACAGCAACGGAATGTGCACCTTTTCTACCGTTAAAATCACTTTGGTACTCAATCCTGACACCATAATCGGATGTAGTAATTAATTTCAATGTATCTTCGTAGCTAGCAATCGGTGCCTGTAAACTTCTAGCAGATTCCCACGTCTGTTTTTGATCAGAGAAAAAATATGCGTCTTGCAGGCGTTTATTGGCTTCATCGAGGTGGGATGAGACTTTATAAGCTGCAACCATATCCTGAGCGTATAACTTTTTAAGCTTACTTAGCGTGCTATGTACATTTTGCAAGCCATTTAAATCACCATCTTGGAGCTCCATGAGCGCTGCCGTTGCCACGTATTGACACATCCCTCGGTTTGCCCCTGCAAGTCCCGCAGCTCTATCCAAAATGGCCCCTTGGTTTAGATGATAAGGTTGCAATAGCTTGCTAGACATTCCTTCTTGATTTAGGTGCTTGTGCAGTTTGTCGAAAGTTTCTTTATTTGGTTGTAGATTATCTGTCCAATCAACAACCGTTTTCCTCCACTTTTGGGCGCGCGCCTCACCTTTATTGGAAAAATTATTGATGTCTAAGTTGGCAAACATCATTCCTAAAACTTGGTGATCTAGCTCTTCACCTTGATATTGTTTGTTTAAAATCTCAGCGAAAAACAGGTCTTTTTTTTCACGAAGATTATAAGCCATTTTCTGTGCAGCAACAGTTCTGTGCTTAGCACCAGGTGGATTAACAAAATCTTCCACTGCTTTATGATAAAAAAAATCGCCATCATTTTTTAATGATTGTTCATTGGCATACCAGTATTGGGTGTAAGCACTACGGAATGTTTCGCTGCGCTCCATTAAGAGCATTTGCATGGCATCTAGCGTGTCATCGATATGCACTCTGACATTTTGGTTTCCTTGCGATAGCGTGTTAAGCGTTCTAAAGACATAATCATTACGTCTCGATAAATCTTCTTTAGCCTTTATTGGGGTTTTGAGCACATACAGGAGGTTTTTGAGCTGCTTGTTAGATAGTTGTGAATTGAGTTGAGCAAATTTAAGCCCAACCATCTCCCCAGGAGTAATTGGATTGTTGTGATGAACCCTGCGCTTAGTTCTAGTGTGCTGCGCATTCTCTCGTGCCCACTCGGTGTATTGATTTTTATATTTCTCCACTTCTGCATCATCGCGCACCCGATAAACCGGCATGGCATCCGCGCCGTCAAACAAAAAAGTGTCAGACGAGACGGGCGCCTGTTTGGGCTCGGGATCAAGCGACCCATCAGGATCGCGCGTCACTTCTTTGGCCGCTTCCTGTAAATTGATTTTTATTCCTAAATTAGGGGGAGGCGTGGCAGGCTCGGTAATACCAGATGTGGCAAAATGCTCAGCGCCGGCACTTATGGATGCAGACGTGCACGCCGCTTGTCGTGACCAGTTATCACCGTCAACCCCGCTTGCGCATTCATCAAAAGAAAAAGCCTGTTTTTGAGCGGCGCTAGTTGGTGCCAATAGGGTATAAAGCCCTTGAACAAACTGTTGAAATTGCGTAATGAGTTTTTCATTTTCATTAACATCTTCAAACAAAGTGGGATCTTTTGCATAGAAACGTAAAAATTCCTCAGCTAAAAATTGATCGAGCTTTTCATCACTCATGGTCGCCCAATCATCTGCGTCAAACGGCGCAAATTTTTGCGCAATAGAATCAAATAGCTGCGAATAGTGCATAAAAAACCAATCAAAAAAGCCTTTTTGTCCTGGATTAGTTTTGGGCTGCAAATTGAGATCGTACGCCTCAGACCATAGCGAGTTGTGTTTTTCCCACGCGCTTCCCAGCAAACTACCAGCAGCCTCAGCCGCTTGCTGGCTTGAGACTAATTCTTGATGCGGGAAGTGGCGCATTTCTTCTTCTAGATCAAAGCCCGATATTTTTTTGATAAATTGCAAGCGACTTTCTTCGTGATCTGTGCCAAACACCTCTTGGCTAACAGCTTGATTGCTTTCCCATTCTTTTTTTGCCACTCTTTTTTGTTGACGAGTAAGCTTTTCCCACGCAGCGCTGCCGGGCTTAATTAATGGTCGAATTGATTTTTTAGATGTTACGTTAGCGTGCTGGTATTGCTCCTCTTGAGCTTGGATCAGCTTTTTTAGCTGCGCTGCCGCGCGTTTTTCTATTTGCTGCCCCGCTTCAGCCGACATCTGCGCGCCCCAACGAGCACGCAAGCGACGCATAAATGGATCGATTTTTGGTGCTTTTTTCTTTTTTTTCGGCGGATCATTAAGCTTTGTCGAAGGCGGTAAAATAAGCAGGTGAGCAGGCAACGGCGTGGTCGAATTCATTGCCTCTAAACGCGCTTGATTGGCGCTGTGGTCAAAATGTCCAGCGTCATTAAAGGCTTGTTGCTGGGAGAAAGGCGCATCTTGATCCTGATGAGCGGCATGTTCTTGCTGGGCATTTTGTGAATTAACACTGACAAATGGCTTGTGTCTAGCACGGCGCTGCGCCTTGGTTAAGATCTCTTCGGCGGTTTTGGCTAACGCCTCATCAAGCTTGAGATCCTCGGCACTATCTTGCTCTTCACCTGCCATGTAGCGATAAGCGCGCGAGGTGAGATCATCAAACCACTGGCTAAAACTGCCTTTTCCTGGGTTGGTTTTAGGGTGTAGATTATACACATCGCCAGCCAGATAGTGATTGTAGGCATTCCAAGCGCCGCCTAAGATCCCGCCTGCAGCCTCAAAAGCTTGCTGCCACGACACTAAAGGCGTAGTTGGCTGATTGCGCGCTTCTTCTTGCCAGTCAAATCCGGAGATTTTATTAATAAAAGAGTCGTAACTTGCGGCTATTGGTTGATTAAAAATATCTGCTGCATTAGCTACCGCTTGATTGAGGGCATCTTCATCAAGCGGCCGCTCAGGCTTAGAAAAATTTGGTGAAAGTTGCTGTGAACCCCAGCGCTTTTTCAGTGTGCGGACAAAAAGATCACTTGCGGCCGGAGTGAGTTTATGTAGCTTGGCGAGCAGATCAGGTGCTAGTGGCTGCCCTGCTAGTGGCAACAGCGGTGCTGTCGAGTCTTTGGTGAAAAAATCCGCGCTAGCAGCAAGGCATACAGGATCATGGTCAGTATTGATCCATGTTTTGGACGCCGCGGCTGCTGGTGTAAGTCTGCTCATCACTGTGTATTTTATGCTTGCGGCTAGCGCTTCACACAGCTCATCAAACTTATCGCCAAGCTTTCTTTGCAACCGCTCTGTTTGATGAGCAGTAAACTGAGCCAATACAACGGTCTTTAAAGTAGCATGATCCCACAATAAAAAAGCGCTACTGTTTCGCGAGTGCTGATAAACACGCTCTCCAAACCTTCTGTTTTGCAACCGGTTAATTATCTGTGTAATTGAGGCACTCTCATCTTCGCTACCCGCAAATAGAATGCCATTTATCTGTAATTGCCCGTGCTCATTTTTGCCCAGCAAGTGTAGTAAGGCGTCATCAATTGCCAAGCTACATTCATGATTTAGCTGACAAAGGTGTAGTGCTTGTAGCACTTGTTCAGCGTGACACTTCTTGACCGATAGCCAAGATGGATCTCGGGTCATGCCAGCGAGCAGCACGCGGAAAAATTCAGATCCATCATTGGCTTGGCTAACATAGGTTTGGTGTAGTGTGAATTGTCCACCTTGCCAAAGCTCACCCAGCCTCTGCATGTAAGCCTGAGTTTGCGGCTCAGTAAGTAAAGGTGTTTGTAATGTGTCATCGCATGCCGCTCTTGGCGACGTAAAGTAATTTGGAGGGGCAATCAGATCGTAGTGCGCCCCTTGAGCTTGCAGATGAACAGGCAGACGATTGTCAATCGGGATATCAAGCTCTTCAATGCAACACTGCGCTATAAGATTGGTTAGGTATTCGCTAATGACGGCAAATTGCTCGCCAAACACGCCCTTATAGGGCTCCCATTCAGAGCCTGTAAAAAAGCACTCAATTGCGCTAGCAACTTCACTGGTTGCCCACAAGGTAAATTGCCCAGAAGCAATGGTTTCTTGGTAAAGATCTTGGTTAAAATTAGACTCGGCGAGTTCAGTCAGTACAACAACAAGCGCATTTAACTGTGCATGACTTAATCCAAGTCCTCCTAGCGCAGTGGCACTAGCATCAATAGATAACGTATTGGTGGCATCAGCTCTCGCTAATTGCAGCGCTTGCAAAATAGCGGATTGCAAACGCGGCTCCCAGCCATTGGCGACAATTGCTTGGTAAATACGCGCGGCTGGCACTTGCTGAGCTGACAGCCAACACTGCTCCTTAGTGATCGCTGCTAAAAAAGCGCGAAACATGCAAGCACCGTCACCAGCAGCTGGATAAAAACAGCTCTGTGGTGAGATTGCGCGAGTCTCTTCTACACTTTCTTCTCGGAGCGGTGCAGGTCTAGCTTGATTAGCACATGAAGCCCCAGCATAAAGTGCATGTAAGTGATTATTGGTTGGTTCGCCGCCCATTGGCGACGTGATGTGCGGTGCATTGGTTCTAATACTTTGATTTTCAGACAAGTTACAACTGCTGATCCGAGCAATAGAGGCAAATGACCCGCCATTGTGCTCAATTGTCTGAGCACGACTTGCAGCGCTTTTGTTTAAAGGTGCGGTCGGTTGTGGGCGCATTTTTACCTCTTAACGTCCATCTCTTGCAATAGGTGTCCAAAAGCGGACAAAATGGTTAAGTTTATTCAGCATGGTCACCTTGCTTTTTGGACTGTGCATCATTAGATGCCAGAACTAAACTTGGGCGCCGAGATGTGCTGCTTGCATCGTTGTCACTGTCATCATCGCTGGCAAAACGCAACAAGGGGCGCAGCATCTGTAAAGGTTCAGGTTCAGACTGCTCAGCTGCACTTGAATTTTGCACACTAGCAGCGCTAAGACGCCGAGTCATGCGCTGATACAGATCTTCGCTTGAGAGAGCAGATTCCCCCATAAATTGCAGTTCAATCTCGGAGCTTAGCAGAGCGCCGCCTTCGGCTGGATCTGTGTCAGATTCACCCATAACTTGCAATTCAATTGCAGAGCCTAACAGAGCGTCGCTTTCTGCAGGATCTGTGTCAGATTCATGATCTAAATCTGGGGGCGATAGCGTATTGAGCGAGCTTTGACGTGATCTTCGCCCCCAGCAGTAAAACGCCAAGCCTATACTTGCTAGCGTAGCCACCAGTGCGGCGGCGCCGATACCAAGCGTGATGAAATCACCGGCATCTGGGCTAGACGGTTCTTCTCCGTCGGTCGCATCAAAAAAACCATAGTCACTTTCGTCTTCGTAATAAACAACGCTATTAAAAACTGACCAATCAATATTTGGTTCGGTGTTATTTACCGGAGGATCAGGATCGATAAGTGTCAACACTTCACTTAAGGAGTAACTGACCCTAACCCCCGGCACGCGACTAAGCCATGAGTTTTCGGTAGCGGCATAAGCTATCACCACGATCCCTTGCGCTTGCAACGATGCAGTAAGGTTGGCGATTTCAGTAAAATCAGGGTGATAGCTAGCAACTTCTTGTACTTCGGCAATCATCACAATCTGTGGCGCGTTCTCACCATCCATGTCTGCTTGCCGCCAAACGAACTCAAGCATCTGCAAAATATCAGTGGCAGACATTACGCGAGGGCTAGGGCTACCACCGACCGCACCCTCTTTTATTGTTTCTTCTGCGTCACGACGCGCACGATGACCAGTGTTCGTGCTTGCGCTAGGCTGTTGCGTGGCTTGCAAGCTTGTGAGGCGCAAGTTAGGACAGCGTATAAGTAAGCTGCGTGCTAATTGGTCGCCCAGCGTGCTCGAATTAGTTGCATTGCCGGAAGCTGTCTCAGCTGAAGGCAATTCAGGCTGCTGTGATCCGTTTTCTTCAGTGGTTAACCGTGTGGTTGCTGTAGTCGTATTGGATTGCGTAGAGGTATCTTGCCACGTGCTACTTGTTTGTTGAGTAGTAAAATTGCCAGATTCTGCAGATGTTGCATTTCCGACCATAGATGTAAATGATGAATTGCCATCTGTGGTAGTGCTGGCTGATGGCAATGAAGACGGTGCCGGTGTAGAAATCACTTGCGATACGCCGTTGCCAGTAACAACCGGCGAACCTAAAGTCAGTCTGCTTTCCACGTTATTGGCAACGTCCGTGGCCTGAATACCATCACTAATAATGGCCAAGCGGTCAGGACAGATCTCAGCCACTTGCAAACCTAATGTACTATTAGTTAAGTTGCTGGATGGCGGTGCGTAATGCGTTGCCACTGGCACACATTCCACCTCTTCCGCCTGATCATAGCCTCCGCCGGTATCACTCACCTGCGCTACCACGCGGCCAGTACTAGTACACACTTGAGTACCAGCTCCAAGAGCAGCGCGCAGAGCAGTAACAGCATCATCAAACGCTGCTTGCCGCGCAATTTCACCAGCCACCTCTGGCAACGAGATCGTGTCAACAGAGGCAGAAACTAGGCAGTTGTCATCATTGGTCGCAGCCTCAGCCAGAAGCAGTTCAAATTGATCTCTGGTTAATGTTCCCGATACCACATTGCCATCTTGTGACTGCCAATTGATATGTCGCTCGCTAACGGTAGGTAACCCTGTCGGTGTCGCTGTAGTAGGCTCTTCAGTAGGGGTAATAGAAGCTGTATCAGTTTGTTGGTCATCGGTTGTAACCGATAAATCATCGTCGGTTGCTGTAGTCGGAAGAGAGGTTGCTGTAGACGAATGGCTGAATTGAGTTGTTTCGGACGTTGCTGTACTGTCGCTGTTTTCAGTCACGTCTGTTGTAGCTTGCTCTGTCGTTGTCGCAGGATCGGTAATAGTAGTAGGCACTGAAGATGTGGTGGTAGGTTCAGTTAGCGATGGTGCTGTCGACGGTGTTTCTTCTTCATAGATAGTGGCTAACACACGCCGTAAACAGGCGCGATTGCGAAATCGCATCGTTGCCTGCACTTGGCCATCCGGATTGCTAATCAAATGACGGCTAGCAGCCACGAATGAGTCAGCGTGTAACACTTCAGAGTGATGCTGCGTAGCTTGAGTCGGTGGCGTTGTGCCACTTGAATCTGCAGATGTGGCATCGTTTGCTTGCGTAATAGAACTATCAGCGTTGGTGCTGGTCTCGTCAGAATTAGAGGTGGTTGGAGGCGTATCTGTCCCGCCAACAGGACGGATCATATTGAGCAACACCATGCCAAATAGCACTCGAGCAGCAATTGAAGTGGGTCCTCGGGCTTGACGCGCAACAATGCCACCTTGTAACCAGCACTGACTTTGCTGCGTTGCTTCTCCAGCCTGTGCGGCCAACCCTTGGCTTTCTTGAGTTAAAGTTTGTGGCTGCGCTTGAGCGCGCTGCGTGATCCTAGCATGGCGTAAAGCACGTTGTAGATGCCTTGTTTGACGCGTATTTTGCGGCTGGCGGTCAAATACACCGGTGCGCTGGCGCTGTTGCTGGGAGAATGACTGATTAATATTTGGCATAATGCGCTGCTCTTGTAATGCATAAAAATCGCCAGGTAATCATTCCCTAAATTAACTGAGGTAAACGGTAGAATGTTCTTGTAGAACTTAGGCTGTCTAGCAGTGGCAATCCCATGCTGTAATTTTTGTTTCCTAATCAATCTGTTATGCGGTGATCTACGTAGCTCTTACTATCAGACAATTTTATTTGCCAGTTTTTTCAGAAGCACTGGGACAATGTGATCGCCCACAACAAAGCGTCAAAGAGAGAGCCGGCTGTCATTGAATCCGTTGAAAAAATGCTGTGTTGTCCATCATTCGTGCAAAAACCGCATATGCACATCAAGTGACCAAAGGGAAAATAAACAATTCTCCCATTGCTAGCCATTGTAAAAAAATAGAAACTATGTGGCAATGAATTTGATGCGGAATAAAAAAACTTTGGAGTTACGAATAGTTCTGAGCTGTTCCCACTTAATATCCTTCCATAACGGTGGTGGGCTCTGAAGCGGATTTATGGTGCGAAAAAATCTCAGCAGGCCACGCCTTTAATTCCTCAAAGTTTTTACTAGCATCTTTATCTGAAATGTAATCATCCATCCGATTAAGCGTTTCAGCTGTCAATTCTGTGGCCGAATTAATGATCTCATTAATAAAGTTTGTAGACTTATCAGAGACAGGAATTTTATGGCAGGCTTCTAAATTTCCTTCGCAATCAATAGCTAACCATTTACCTGTAAAATTGGCGCTGCCGGTGAAAATGTGCTCATCGATTTGATAGATTTTTGCATGAAGATCCGCTAGCGCTTTGACTGTATAACCCTTATTCACCGCTACCTGCAACGCGCGCAAGCTGCTAATATCTTTAACAAAATCGCTAGGAGTAAAACGTCCCACCAAGGTAACTGTTGGCTTATTTTTTATGATCAACTTATTCAACCAACTAAGCGCAGGCCGAGTCATAAACGCAGAAATTACCGTCAAATTCTGGCAATGCGGAAGTATTGTCTCTAGCTCTGACTTAAATTCAGCATTAGAAATTATGCCTGACACCGCATCCGTATTTTCAGCGGCAGAATTTTCTTGAAACTTACTGGTAATTTTTTTCCAGATCTGTGTTACCGCGGTAATTTTTTGGGAAAAAAGATCGTTGGTATTGAATAACACGAAAGCAATCCTTTGTTTGTGAAGCATCCAAAAACAGCGCAGGCTGCACGAGCAGCGGCACTTACTATTCGCCAGCGCTCTATTTATACAAAATCAAGCCACCTCAGCAGAGATTTTTATGCGTAACATATTAATTTTACAGTGCCTTTTTATTGTTGGTGACAGCAAAAGCTTTATCAAGTGTCAAAGAAGAGACGCGCTAGCGCATAATTCATGAGCAGCAAAAATCTCAATCAAATACGAGCAAGGCACCGGCTTGCGGCCGATGCCTTGTGTTAACCCGACAATTTTACGGACTATTTTTTAACGTTTTTAGTTAGCCATTCAATGATTTTTTGTCCAGCAAGTGTCTCTTGGCCGGCAAACCAATGGTTGGTGCCCTGCGCGCACAGTGCATACTCGCCCGGATTCATCGGCGGCTTGTCAGCGGGGCCTTCAAGCGTCACAAGCTGGGTGTAGCGCGCCTTTTCTGCTGCATCAGCATACAGTGTTGACGGGCAAGCGTCGCTGGTATGATGAACGAGCAAAGTAGGCTTGCTCAGCTTGCTAAAGTCAATCCCCGAAAGCCCTGTGCCGCCGGGCGCTTCTTGAGTCGCGTTAGCAGGTCTTGCCGCCTCTTTGTAGCGCGCACTAAGCAATACGGTGGCGTCAACCTCACTTGCCAACGCACGCGACACATATCCAGCCGACACCGAGCCGCGGCTATGCCCCATCAGCACCACTTTCGCCTTGGGATAACGCACCTTAAGCTCCGCTAACACCGCCCTCATGTCGGTGAAATGCTCCTCCGATTGGCGAAACGCCTCGCCGAGCCCCCTGCGATCTGATGGCGTGTCGATAACCGCGACGGCGAACTGAGGCGTGCTAAAAAGCGCGCGCTGTTTTTCTAAAAGGTAAAATCGCTCAGCTTGCGCTCTTCCGTCTTTGGTCATCACTCCAATGTTGCCGTTCGACGAGGGGAAAAAGACGATCAGATATTCTGGCTCGTGGCTTTTTGCGCCCCACAATAGCACAGGCTGAGTGACTCCCGGTCTGGTTCTAAGTAGCAGCAATTCATCAGCTTTCATGTGCTTCATGGCTGACGACATCTCCCCTGCTTTTTTATTGCCCATCATCATTGCTGACTCTTTCATTTTCATGTCAGCACCCATATTAGACGCCATTGCACTGGCTTGAGCTGCGTTAAGGATCAACATGCTAGCGATAGCTGAAAGGATCATTTTTTTCATATGCATACTCCGTCGTTACGTTATATGGATGTCACCCAATCAGGCAGCCAATTTAGCGCCCAAATCTCAAGCTCTTTATCAAGTCCGGTCAAGATCATGCCGCTCAATAAAAGCAGAGCGATAGCCAAAATATATTTGCCATATTTCGCGCTATTGCTGAGCTTTTTCAGTTGCAGGCCCGAGGTGTAGCCTATTCCGACCAGAGGAATGGCGCAGCCAAGGCCAAACGCGAGCATGACAAAAAACGCCATCACCATATTTTGCCCTGTTGAAGCGAGCGCAATCGCGGTGCCAAGCGTTGGGCCAACGCAGGGCAGCCACACCAGCCCCAGCGACATGCCGACTAACAGCTGAAAAGCGGCGCCCGAGCCTTGCACGTTAATTCCAGGCATGCGGCTGATCTGGCGCGAAAGGTAGAACGCGATGCGGTCGCTAAGCGCCGGCGTTAGCAGCACAATCCCCATCAGCAGCATGAGCGCAGCCGAAAAGTAGCGCAAAATGTCTGGCGAAATGCCAAGGCTGAGCAAAATGAAGGTGATCACGCTGCCAGCCACGGCAAAAGTCACGCTGATCCCAAGCGCCAGTAAAATCAGTCCGTTACGCGATGCCTGCATCGCAGAGCTTGCTACTGCTGGGATCATCGGCAGCACGCATGGCGACAACAGGCTAAGAATGCCGGCCAAAAAGGCCAGTGGGAGCGCTGAAATGTCCATCAGATAGCTCTCTCTGCATCTTTAAATGCATTGACGATGCGCTCACTGCGCGTCTCCGCCACGCTAAACCAGATCTGCTCGTTGCCTTTATAGAGCAGCAGCGTTGACTGGCGCGGCGCCTTAAAGTAGGTCACCCACCTTTTTTGCGTGTCGAAATTGACGATGAGCTGTTTGATTGGACTGTCGGGGTTGTCGGTAAAATAGGCGTTGATGATCCGGTGCTGCGCTTTACAGGTTGGGCACCAGTTGGCATGCACCATCACCAGTGTGAGCTGATCTTGGCGCTGCGCTTCTTGCCACAAAAGCTGGGTAAAGGCGACGCCCTTGAGGCTTTCCATCGCTTGTGCGACATTAACAAAAAGACCAGAAACAAAAATTATAAGGGTGGCGTATAAGTTCTTTTTCATTGTGTCACCTCATAACGTTGGCTATCACATCAAATAACTTGCATGTTCACCTTGTCTTTCTTGTGTTGAAAAAGAACAGCTTTAGATAAAGCTGTTCGTAAAGTGCAGATAGATGAGATCACTGCGAAGAGAGCTCAACGAGCTGCGCTCGCATCAGATTAAAGTAGTGCCACGTCACACCCAAAAAGACGATGTCTTTAAGGATGAAAAACTCGGTGATAGGCACGCCATCCACCACTTTCCACACACCTGACAGCGTCAGCAAAAAACTCAGCGTGGTCGCGAAGGTGACAAGAGCTGCGATGCTGCTCCAGTAGCCGACTTTTGGCCGCCACAGTCCCGCAATAAGCCCGCCGGCGATGATGATCTCAGCAATACCAATTAAGTTTGAAACCCCCTGCTCTGAAAAAATGCCGTAAAGCCAGTTCATTAAGGGGTGGCTGTCAACAAGGGGGCGGATCGCCGCCGCCTCCGTTGGTGTAAATTTAAACACGCCTATCCAAAGTAACGTCAGTACCACGCCCGCGAGGGCAACTAAAAAGCCTGTATCGTATTGTTTTAGCTTCATACGTACTCCTTGGACTAAGGGTGCAGCGAAACCGCAGGGAAATCGATGTCGGTAGCGGCTAAATGGTTGCCGTAGTTGGTCAGGGTATTGACCACCACCTGCCCGAGCACCTCGAGGACAAGCTCATCGTCGACACCGGCGTTGCGGGCGTTGGCAAGCTGTTGATCAAGGATGACTCCGCGCTGCTCAACAATTGCATTAGCAAGTTGTAACAATGCGTTATCTAAAGGGTTTTTCGCGTGTCCTTCGCGCGCCGCCTTGATATCTTCAACCGATAAACCGGCTTGGCGGGCTAAAAGTGTGTGCGCTGAGAGACAGTAGCGGCACTTGTTGGTTTGACCGATGGCTAGTGCGAGTAATTCGCGCTGTTTGGCGGTCAAGCGTCCCTTTTCAAGTGCGCCAGCGAAAGCCAAAAATCCGTTGAATAATACCGGAGAGTGGGCAAGCGTAGCGTAAAGGTTGGGGACCATGCCGAGACTGCTGCGCAGGGTTGCAAAAACAGGTGCGACAGCTGAAGAAGGATGAGAAACAGGTTTAATACGACTCATGGTAAGCTCCTATTTTTTCCTTGGGTTTCGGTTGATAGCTTACTGGATCCGGTGATAGGATTTCGTGTAATTAGTCTCTAATTAGGCACAAATCGTCTCAAATGGACCCTCTTTCAATTTTGTTGGCTCACACGGCTCCACGAGCATCCATGTTCTTCGCCGGCAACTTATGCGAAGCCTCTTTGAGTGACGATTACCCTCAAGGTGGCCATCTGCACTTGCTTAAAGCCGGTAGCATGAAACTTTATCAAGACGCGCAGGAGCCGCTGTTATTGACGGCGCCGACCTTGATCCTTTTCCCCCGCGGCCACAAGCACAAAATGGAGCCGCAAAGCGCGGCTGGGTGCGATCTGGTCTGCGCGAGCATTTCACTTGGCCAAGGGAGCCAGTCGCAGATCCAGATGGCGCTTCCCGATGTGCTGCTGCTGTCGCTTGAAAAGCAGCCCGAGCTTACGCCGCTGGTCACGCTGCTGTTTACGGAGGCGTTTACTCAGCAATATGGCCAAACGCCCATCATCACCCGCCTGCTTGAGGCGCTGCTGATCTTGCTGCTGCGCCACATTGTCGATAACGGCCATTGCCAGCAAGGGATCCTTGCGGGACTTTCTGACCCTCGGCTTGCGCGCGCCATTTGCGCTATTCGCGAGCGCGCCGAAGAGAAATGGACGGTTGAAACGCTGGCGCGCGAGGCGGGCATGTCACGCTCTCGCTTTGCGGCCCACTTTCAGACGCTGACGGGAATTTCGCCCCTTGAATACCTCACGCAGTGGCGCATGATGCTGGCTTGCCAGCAGCTGCAGCTTGGCGAGTCGATTGCGCAGGTGGCGTTGAGTAACGGTTACAGTGGCAGCGCGACCTTCGCGCGCGCGTTTGAGCGCGAATTTGGCATGCCGCCGGGGCGCTGGTTAAAAGCACAGGCGCAGGGTTAGCGTATGGCACTTGCTTTTTACAAGCAGAAAGTTTGCCAAGAAAAGATTAGCTTTAGTCGCGATTTGACTAAAAAATGCAGAGAAGAAAAGGCACAACAAAATTCGCGCAAAAAAAGCTCCACCGCTTGGGTGGAGCTGCTCTTAGGTAGAGTTAGAATTTCACTTGGAAAGATTTCACTTGGCACGGTTTGAGTGTGCCGAACGCTGCCGTTTCAAGCTCGCCCGCGATCACCTTCTCGTCTAATTGCGTCTCTTGCCATGAGGTCACCGACGCAGTAAACACAAGGTTGTCGCTAATGCTGGCGCTTTCCGACGGATTGTAGACGCGCACGATCAGCGCATTTTCGTCTTCAGCTTTTTTTAGCACGCTCAGCACCGCGCCGTGTTGCGATTTGCTCAGCAAACTGTACGTGAGCGGCAGATTTTGCGCGCCGACGTTCAGCTTCATCGCGTTGTACGGGATCTTGTTGTAGCACTCGATAGGCGTCACGTTATCGCGTGCGTGAGCCATGATGTTGGCGTCGATGTGGTTGCCAACAAAGCCAAACAGCGTGAAATTACAGACAATTTTGCCGCGCACTTGCGAGTCTGGCGTTGGGATCTTGATCCCCGACGGACGTCCTGGACGCAGCAGCAAATTCTCTTTACCGAGCGTGCCAATGCCGCGCAGCAACGTCAGCGCAAAAGTGTCACGCTCTTCACTGCCCTTGCTTGAAATCACCTCAAACTCGCGCAGGCCGTTGCTCATCACCGCCATGCCGCCACGCACATTTTCCAGCGCCGCGAAATTCATCAGCTGATAAACCGGCACAGGCGCCTCTTTCCAGCCGTCCGCTTCCCAATTGGCCATTTCTGGATCGTTGGTTGGGCGCGTAATGAGGCCAAACTGGTTATCGGCCACCACCGTTTGCGAAACGAATGGCGTTGGCACAAGCATGCGCACGCGGTGATCGTCGGCTTGGTTATCAAGCTCCATGCGCACTTCGATGCGGCGCGAACCTTGTTTGAGCACCACTTGGCAATTTACGTCGAGGAAACCATTTTGTCCGGCGCGCGCTTCACGCTGTTGTAAATTTTCAGGTAAATCCATGCGCAGCTTAATAGTTGCAACAGACTGGAAGCCTTCATGTTTTACATTTACGCTCGCCGCAAACTCGTCAGAGTAAAGCAGCCACTCTTGGCGCGAAGGCGAATAGTCGTACTCGTCGCCATCGTCTGAGCCATCTTCAAGGCGCAGCGCCTGCTCGTACAGATGGCCGCTCTCTTTGTCGAAAATGTTCAGCGTGCCGTTGGCGTTAACGTCGATGCGGTAAAATTCGTTTTCCAAATGAGGCGCTTTTGCTTCGACCGCCTTTTGCTTGCCCTGCTGATTGGCTTGAATATGCAGTGTGGTAAAGCCCATCGCTGGCACATTGCGCTTGATCTGAATGTCGTATTCGATAAACGGATCGTAGTTGCCGTAATGCACGATTTGACGGTCAATTTTGCCAGGATCGATGACGCGCTGCGCTTGGATAAAGTACTCAACCGGCGTGCCGTGCTCATCAAAAAGGTTGAACTGTTCGGCGCGAATGGTGATGGTGGTGTTGATCACCTCTTCGCGGTTATAAGGCGAGAGGTTAAACATCACCAGCTTGTCGCACCCTTCGCGTGGCGGCATGTGGTCGGCAATTTTACGCTTGTAGAAGTTGATAAGATTGCTCGCCATGTCGTCGGCAAGGATGTAGCGACTTAAAATTTCGGCATGCACTTTGTCTGAGCAGCAGCAGCCGATAGAGTCGTGGGCATGGTTTTTCATGCTCTCTTTCCACATTTTCTCGATCAGGCCGTGGTGGTATTCAAAGCCCAGCTTCCACGCAATCGACGCTAGCGGCTCTAAAATGTTGACGATTTTGTTTTCAACTTCGGCGTGGATAAGCTTAATGTCCATGCGGGTTGACGAAATCGTGCGGTGCACGCGCATGTATTTGCCGTCGTTAAACTCGCCCTTAACCGTGTCGAGCTGGTCGCGTAGCGCTTCGATGCGCTCAAACACCTCTTCGTAGCGGCTGATCTTAAACTCTTTGTCAGGGTAAATTTCGCGCAGCTTATCCATCACCTCAAAAATATCTTGCTGGATAGGCATCTGATCGTGGCCGTTAGGCAGCAAAATGTCTTTGGTGACTGACGGTTTTTCTAGCACAGGGAAATATTTGTCAAGACGCGCGCGCAGCCCCGCTTCGTCTTGCGGCAGGTATTTACCAATCGCATAGCCGAGCGGCAGCACCTGCGCCGTCACTTCGCTGCCATCGTTAGACTGCCACACAAATTCGGTTTTGTTCGTGCCGTGACGCTCCGAGCAGCCCCGCCAAAACATGGCGCGATTAATGCCAAAGCCGTTGTAAATTGCCGGCAGCTGAGCGCTCATGGAGAACGAGTCTGGCAGATAGCCAATTTTCATCGGCTCGCCCAGCGCCAAACAGTCGCGCAGGCCATACAGCATGTTGCGCACAATCGACTCGCCCGACACTTGCATGGTGTCAGTTTGTGAATACCACGGCCCGACAATGAATTTGCCCGCCTGCACCAGCGCGCGCACTCGCGCTTTGTTTTCAGGTTTGATGGCAAAATAGTCTTCTAAAACAGCGGTTTGCCCGTCGAGAACATAATATTTGTAGTCTGGGTCGTTTTCCAGACGAGTCATGATCTCTTCCATGTTGTTAACCAGCAAAATGCGCGACTCTTCGGTCGTGAAATACCATTCACGGTCCCAGTGCATGTGAGGAGTAATATGAACGCGAGATGTTGTCATAGTCTTAATACCTATAAAGCGATTTACGTTGTTAGCCGCAGCTAAACCGGCAAAAAAGCTCGAGTTAAAAATTGAATGTGAAACGAAATTTTGCACGTTCGCCGCTAGCTGGCCGCGAACGTTAAAGTAAGTTCTGTGTTTTGTCTCTAGTTAGACGCTGCTACTTGCACGTCAACGTGGCCATTTTTCACCGCGTGGGTGCGCCAAGCGATCAGCATGATTGTTGAGATCAGCGTGCCGACAAGCGCGGCGCCAAACCAGATAAGACCTGCGCCAACAGCGCCAATTTGTGGGCTGTGATCAAGCAAAAACAGCGAAACGATACCCGCACCTGGCGCTTGCAAGCCAATTCCCGCTGCGCCAACCAGCGCGCCGCACACAGCAGAGCCAACGAGGAATGAGCCAATCACGCGCATCGGATCTTCAATCGCCATCGGGATAGCGCCTTCGGTGATCCCCGCAAGGCCAAGCAGCCACGTTGATTTGCCGGTTTCGATTTCAAAATCTTTGAAAATGCGCGGACGCAGCATGGTAGAGAATGTTACCGTGAACGCCGAGACCATTTTCACCGAAGCAAAGATGGCGTAAGGGACGAAGTTGCCGTTGGCCATCGCTCCCACGCAAAAAAGGTAGGCTGCTTTGTTGATGGGTCCGCCTAGATCGGCTGATACAAAGAGACCGATCACCGCGCCCAAAATGATGCCGTTGGTGCCTGAGAGACCATTGAGGAAATCAGCCAAGCTTTGGTTGAGCCACGCAACGGGCTTTCCGACCACAAACAGCATCAAGGAGCCCACCACTAAGGTGCCGAGCACGGGATAAAGGTAGAAGGTTAAAAAGCCGTTAAAGGCAGGGCTGACGCGCACGTTTTCCTTGACCCAGCGCATGAAATAACCGGCCAGCAAACCGCCAGCGACGCCGCCAAGAAACCCTGCGCCAATCAAGTTTGCTGCAAGACCTGCCGCAAAGCCTGGCCCTAACGCCGGTTTGTCGGCCAATGAGTAAGCGATGTAAGCGGCCAGCACTGGTACCATCAAGGTGCCAAGCAGCCCGCCGCCAAGTTTGCGGTACATGTTAAGCCAGCTGTCAGCCTCGTTATACAGCGCCAGCATTTCAGGATTGATACGCGAAAGCAGTACGGTGATAGCGAGCACGGTGCCGCCCGCAACAATTAATGGCACGGCAAACGAGATCCCAGACAATAGCGCCTGTTTCACGTCCGTTTTCCACGAATTGCGCGACGTTGGCGCATCGGTTGCGACTGCGCGCTCGGCGCCTGCGCCATTTTTTCCCGCTTCAATCGCTTCTTGCAAAATGCGCTCAGCGTGGCGAATGGGCTCAGCAACCGGCACTTTGACGCATGGAATGCCGTTGAAACGCTCGACTTCTTTGATGGCCACTTCTGCAGCAAATACGCAGGCGTCGGCTTTGTTAAGCTGCTCGGCGGTCAGGCGATCTTCAATGCCATTGGCGCCCTGCTTTTCAACATGGACGTTGATCCCAAGTTTTTTGCCTGTTTTTTCAAGGTATTCTGCAGCCATGTAGGTGTGCGCGATGCCAGCTGGACACGCCGTCACACAAACGATGGTCGGCGCGTCGGCATTAACGCAGCACGCTTGTGCTCCCGTCTCTTCTGGCATCGGCGCATCGAGTAGCGCAAGCAGCTCGTCGGTGGAAGTTGCATTAAGCACCGCTTCACGCACGCTATCGTCAACCAGCGTTGTGGTTAAATGCGTCAGTAGCTGCATATGGGTGGAGCCCGCTTCTGAGTTTGGAATTGCCAGTAAAAAGATCAGGTTAACATCTTCGTCGCCATCAATGCCCTGCCACTGCAAATTCTCTTTGAGCGTGGCCACAGCAAAGGCGGCCTCTTTTACCGCATCCGTTTTGCCGTGCGGTACTGCGATCCCTTCGCCGAGCGCCGTTGGTCCTTGCTCCTCACGAGCAAACACGGCTTGTAAAAATTGATCTTTGTCATGCAGCTTTCCTTGCAGATGGAGCTGCTCGGCAAGAGTGCGGATCGCGGCATCACGGCTTTCAAACGTGGTTTGAAGATTGATCAGTGATGGATGGGTAAGCGAGGTTAATTTCATAACGTTTATCCCTTTATCTCGATTGGTATTGCTGCATCTCAATCGCGGCGCAAACAATACCTATACAATACATACACTTTGTAAAACTAATCTTACTTGTACTATAGCTTGTATTGTAGTTGTATTGCTACTAAATATTTTGTACTTCTTTTCTCAAGTGATTATTTGTTATGCTGATCTTAATTTGTATTATCTGAATATGGGCAAGGCGTTTTTCCGCGCTTGAGCGCTTAAGGCAAATTTTTCTTAAGCGCACGTGCGGCGAAAATTTGTATTGTTTTAGGGGTGAATATGGCAAGGTTGCCAATGTATCGTCACATTGCAAACGCAATTCGGGACAAGATCAATGAAGGCGAATATGAAGCTGGGAGCGCTCTCCCCTCTGAAGCGCAGCTGCGTAAAGTGTTTTCTTGTAGCAGGGTGACCGTGCGCCAAGCGCTCAAGCAGCTCATCGACAGCGGCGAGCTTGAGAGCATCCAAGGCAGCGGCACTTACGTCAAAGAGAGCAAGGTCGATTATGATATCTATCAGCAGACTAGTTTTGCCGAAAAGTGGGCGCATCTTGATAAAACTACCCACAGCGACGTGCTCGCTTTTGAGGTGCAGCGCGCCTCGCTCAGCATCGCCGACCGCCTCAATATCAAAGAAGATGACCGCGTTTTTTATGTCAAACGGGTGCGCTATCTTGGCGATGATCCGATCACGGTGGAAGAGACGTGGCTGCCGACCGAGCTTTTTCCCGATCTCACTTATCAGGTGATGCAGGGCTCAAAATACCACTATATCGAGCATGATAAGGGGATGATCATCGACCGCAGCGAGCAAGAGATCATTCCGGTGCTGCCGCCGCAAAATATTGCAGATCTGCTGCACATCGACCCGAGTCAGCCTATCATCAAAAAACGCACGCGCGGCTATTTGCAAGGCGGCGTGGTATTTGAATACAGCAAAAATTATTTTAAATCAACGGACTACAAGTTTACGCTGGTTGCAAAGCGCCACCGTTCACAAAATCGATAACCAGATTTGGCTGTGCTACGGTACAGCCACGGCCAATTTATTGGTGAAAAAATCACAGTTAAAAATCTAAGAAATTATGTTTGCTTTAAAACAGGCAACCTGCTTCCTTTTTCCAGCTGAACTGGATGCGCATGCTTCTTATAATCTTTATTTGCCCCATGCCTATTTGAAGGATAGTTTTTACTATGATCGGCTTTATTTTGGCCTTCGGCGCGGCTTTGTAAAAGAGGCCTACGATTAGCGATCACATCAAACTCTCGTTGATTGTTAAGCAATTTTTCATTTTGAGCTTTTTGATTTTTAAATCTGATCCGAGCCATTCTTTCTTTTGCGGTTAAAGGCGCGCCTGCTTCAAGATGAACCGGCTTACCATCTTTATAGTAGATGATAGCGCTCAAGCCGCTCTTATCTGGGTGACTTTCCTCATAGCGAACGCGAGCTAAAAGATCTCGGTGCGCTTTATTGGCTGCCTTTTGTTGCTCAGCGATGCGTTGAGTTCTTGCGGCTTCTCGTTGTGCGGCTTTTCTTATTGCTTCTTTTCTGGCGGTCTCATGCACTAAATCATACGCATCAAACCCACGCTCTTTGCCATAGCTGGTCATTCTTCTGCTACTTGTAAACCTGCTTTGAGGAGGCTGAGCACGGTTCCACGCGGGTTTTCCTTGCGGGCGCACAGTTCTTCGTAGCTGATTGCGAAAAACTTCCGCCTTAGACTCTCTTGCACTCGTTCCACCAAGCCCAAGCTTTTCCATTTTTCCAGAGATACATGCCTCATCTCCCCGCCGACAACGAAGTTTTACTTTTTTTTCAGCAAGCTCTATTTTTTCTGCCATGTAACTTTCTTGAGCGACTCTCGTTTTGCTTGATACACTGTAATGGCCGTCAGAATAAATCGTAATATCTCCGCCTTTAACCACTTCGCTTGTAATTACACTATTTCTCATAAGATCAATAAAAGGCGTGTGGCCGTGGCTCTCCATGGCTAAGATGCGCTCCGTTAACGCAGTCTCACCAAGATGAAAAATTGCTTTATCTGATACTTCCATTTCTGCAATGAGATCAATAAGTAATGAAGAAGAGTCTGACGAGAATTTTCCTGCACGCATATTTTCATCGGAAAAGTAAAAGGTCACGCGCGATGTATATTCACCTTGCTCCAAATCACGCAGTAACGTTACAGTTGCGCCATTTTTTAACTCTTTAATGGTAAAACCGCCACTTCCTTCCATCAGCACCATGTCAGCAGCAGTTTTTGTGAAGTCGTACTCTAGTGTGTCTGTGGCTTCCCGCTCTAATATGCAGCTACCACCTTTACCACAAGGGATAGATTGTTCTTCTGCGATTTCTAAAATTGGCAGGCCTTCGTTGCTTAACTCTGCAGGACTTGCCTTGCGCTTGATTTGATTGCTTGCAATATGCTGAGCATCTTCTTTTATTTCAACAAGGGAGTTTTTGAACTTACTTTCTGATTTTTTTATCGCGCTATAAATTTTTTCACCATGCTTTGATTGATAGCGTAGTGCATTACTACGAATTGATTTCACACTGTTAATTCGCATTTTACTGCCTACATTTTCGCCAGCAGCACCTTCAGAAGCGTGAAATGCTAATGCAACATTAGCCGCCGTTTGCACATAATCACAAAAATGTGCTCTTGATTCTAAAATGGCTTTTCCTAATGCAAAAACAGAATCTAGCCCCCCTTTTTCGGGAAATATAAATGCTAACACATCCCGCCAAAGAGTGCTTCCAAGCATTAAACCATGCACTTGACTTGGAGTTAAACTCGACTCCGTTCTGCCATTCGCAATATCATCGATAGCTGTGACCAGCAAAGCCCCTTCTATTGGCCCTCCTTTCCAGTTCGCAATAAAGCCTTGCTTGAAGCCTTCCCAGCCGTTTTTAGGGAAATTTGTTCTATAGTGATCAAGAAATGATTTTCTGAATAACTTCGACATCGGCTCGGTTAAATACCTGTCGTTGACGAGATGACTGATGTCGGTCAATAACTCATCTAGCATATCGTTAGCCATTTCCGCAGGATTCAAAATGTGCGTTAATCCGCAAACACCATCAGCCTCTTTATGAGCCTCTTCTTTTCCTTCAAATCCAAGCACATGCTTTAATAAGCTCTGTCCATGCTCCGTATGGTTGCCGATGGAGGAAGCAAACTTGACAATGGTATCTCCAAATTTAAGCGCTGGGATCAACGTCTTAAGCTCACTTAGCACCTCGCCACTAAAGACTTCTTTTGCCTGAGGCCCTCTTTTTAGATCTTCAACATGATGGCCAACTTTTTTTAAAGCGCAGCGACTGTGTGCTTGCAGGCCATGAAAAGTGTTGGGAGAGTGTTGGCTGCAATCTTCTTCATGCTCTTGAGTAGATCGTTTTTCTCTATTTTTACTCGCGTGTTGCTGATAGCTAACAAGATCTTCTGCAATACCATTGAGCGCTAGAATTTGCTGATCAACACCGCCCTGTAAATTTTGAAAATTTGCCTTTAAATAGGCAATTGCTGCGCTTTCATCTGCACCAGAAATAGCCCCAAGCATCGCTTTTGCGCATTCAGCCTCATCTTTCATTTGCTCACATAAATTTTTAGCAAGCTCATAATCAAATACGCCATCACCAACTATCTGTGTTGGATCTGCTATAAAATCATCCAATTGCTGCTGTACGTTTTGCCAACCATCCATCAACTCATTGATTTCTTCAAGCACCGGCGCAATTTGCTCAGCAAGCTGTTCATAGATGAATGTTTTGGCCTCGGCAGTATCATTGCTCGCCAGCTTATGCATCCTTACCAAGCAGCCTTGCTGGTGCTCTGGATGTTCTTCACACCACTCCTTGGTTTCATTAAAGCTGTGGTGATAGTGTTCTTTTGCTTCGCTTGCGTCTGGCTCCGCAGCCGTTTTAAGTGGCTTAGGCTTATGTGGGATGGATTTAGCTTCAGAAATACTGTGCAAAGGGGCGGCAAATGCACTCGTCCCAAGGTAAGTGGCAGCCAATAGCATGCAAGATTGCGCAGGGTAGCGATCAACCAACTGCCCAATTTTTACAAAAGGCAGCAAAATACAAGAACTGATATTTAAAATAGCTTTCCCCAGAAAGCCATGAGGAATGAACTCACTCTCATCGATGACTTTTGCTTTGTTGAGCAAGGCGCTATCTAACGCATATAAATGGGGAAGCTCTACCTTTTTAAGGTGCTCAAGGCGCTTATCTAGCTGCATTATTTGCTGCTTTAATAGAGCAAGCTTGTTGCCTTGAACAGACTTTTTTCGGTGCTGGTTTTGAATTAGCTCAGCCTTTTTAAGAAGTAGCTCTTTTTTCTTCTCCTTTAAAGCATGAACCTCGCTGACCTTGGCGTTAATCTCAGCGTTTATTGCGCAATAATCATTGAATGAAACGCGATCTTTGTTAATGTACACAGCCTACCCTTGCTGCAGTGGTTAATTATTCCAGACTCCACTTGGCTTGTTGTGATAGTCGCTAACTTAATTAACCTATTAATGCTTAAAGCATGAAGAAAGCTTTGCGAAAAGATAACATTGTCCCAAAGCACGTCTTTGATAAACCAAAATAAGCTTTTTGGCACTATCAGCAAAGACATTCATCAGAATATTTCATTATTCGATACGCTTTATAAAAGATTAAGATAAACCTTTTTCATATCTAACAAGAGCAAAGCCATGTTGCCGATTGGAAATGCCGCGTCATTTTTGGAAGCTCAGACGTCGCCATTAATGGGCGAACGTGAAAAGCGATTTGCAACAGCGACTGCCAGAAATTGTCGGGAGTCACCACAAACAAACTCTGACAGCTCTCACGATACAGATGTTAACCTTTTAGCATTGCTGAAAAAAGTCGGCTTTACGCTAACGCTTCAAGAAATCAAAGAAGCTTTCCCTCCAGAGCAAGAGAGCAGAAATTTAGCCATCAGGAAGATAGAAGAAGCTGTTAATAAAGGCGATCTGAAAGAGGCCTGGCTTCGTATAGATGTTTGTTCTATACAGGGAAATTTACTCCAAACCTTAGCGGCAATACGCAGTGCTCGCAGCGAAACAGCAGCTTCTGCTAGTAATAGCATTCAAGCCCCACCAACCGGTTCAGATAAATTTTGCTATCCCAAAGATAAACTTCAAGAACTACTCGCCCAAATTTGCTCTGACATGACAGAGCGAGAAACTTGGGAGGCCTTCCCTTATGATGAAGGCAGCAGAAACTTAGCTGCCACAAAAATTAAAGAGGCCATCGACAACGGAGATTTTGAGGAAGCAATGCTTCGCTTAGACACATCATCCAGAGATGGAGATCTGCAAAATACTCTAACGGCAATACGCACTGCGACAAATAAAGATGCTGATAACAAAAACTCACAAAATTCTGATGGGACCCTGTAAATAATTCTGTGTAAATGCCTTTAGTTATAAATACTGGGTTAATCGCTCTTCAAACATGATCATAAAGCGATTCATGGCCAGCCGCCAGTTTTGAATGGGCATCGTCCATTTTTTGCTGGCATCCTGGATCGCTAAAAAAATCACTTTTTTCGCCGACTCATCGCTTGGGAATAGCTTGCGTTTCTTGATAGCTTTGCGGATCACGCTGTTTAAAGATTCGATGGCATTAGTCGTATAAATTGCTCTTTTGATATCAACAGGATAACCAAATAGCGTGTTGAGATCTGGCCAATGCGCCGCCCACGAACGGCTGATCTGAGGGTATTTTTCATCCCATTTCGTCGCAAAACTTTCTAGTGCTAGCAGCGCTTCTTCCTCGGTGGCCGACTGGTAAATTTTCTTAAGATCGGTCGTGACGGCTTTATAATCCTTCCATACAACATATCTCATTGAATTTCTTACCATGTGCACGATGCAAAGCTGAATTTGTGTGTCAGGAAAAACCGTGCGCACGGCATCAGGAAAGCCTTTTAGTCCATCAATGCAGGCGATCAAAATGTCTTTAATGCCACGATTTTGCAGCTCAGTCAGCACGCCAAGCCAAAATTTCGCACTGTACTGGTCAACTCAAACTGGACACTTTTACTTGAGAATTCTCAAACTCTACCGGAGACAGATCGTCATTAGCAGAATGCAGCCGCTCCAAGTTGTAATATTTCATGTAAGCCGTCACATCTTGCTTCATAAACTCC
>JBOFRL010000030.1:0-93041 GCA_051650965.1 Vibrionaceae bacterium | reverse complement strand
CGCTCAATTCGTTAACCAATTCAACCACCGGCGAAAGCGTTGCGGTCGGCAACTTGACGGCGACGGTGGACGAAAATGGCAACTGGCAGTTGCAGCTGCCCACGTTGCCAGCCGACGGCGTTTACAGCTGGTCGGTGACTATCACCGATATTGCCGGTAATAGCCAGACGTTGACGGGTGATTTCACCCTCGACACTACCATCGATTTCACTGGTGGCCTCGATACCAGCTCCGATTCCGGCGAAAGTAGCAGCGACCTTGTAACCAGTCACGCTGAGCCGAAATTTAGCGGCAGCGGCACCGATGGCGACACCATCACGGTCGAACTCACCGGTCCCGACGGTTATTCGCAAACGCTGACCACCACGGTGCAAAACGGCGTATGGCAGATTGATTTCGCCGATTTAGCTAAACTGGTCGCCGACGGCAATTACAGCTGGGTGATCACCGCGACCGACGTCGCCGGTAACAGCAAGGAGCTGACCGGCAGCTTCACTTTCGACACCACGCCGCTCGACATCGACGCCAAGCTGCTTTCTGACAGCGGTTTCGACAGCGCCGACAACGTCACCAACAGTGACACGCTGCAAATTCAGGTCAACGTCAATGACACCGCCAGCAGCGTGCGTTTGGTATTGTGGCCGGCCGGCGGCGACCAGAGCTCGCCTGCATTTGAGCAGACGCTTACTTTTGATGGCAGCAATCAGTATTCGTTTGATATTCCAGGGCTTGACGAAGGAGAGTACCAATATTGCGTGATCGCCACCGATATTGCCGGTAACGTCAGCGAATTGCCGCCAGTTACCATCATCATCGATCGCACGCCGCCGGCCATTAGCGACGCGCAGCTTGACGCTGAGAGCGATACCAGTCTTGTCCCTGGGGAAAACTATTCGTCCGACACCACGCCATCCTTTAGCGGTAAAAGCGAGCCGGGCGCACGCGTCACCATTGAAATCTTTGACAAAGACGGCAATCGCGTCGACGTGCAGCCGGAATTTGTCGTCGCTGACGCGAACGGCAACTGGCAGTTTGTGCTGTCAAACGAGCTTGCTGACGGCGACTACACGTGGCTTGCTAGCGCGCTCGATTCTGCGGGCAATAAAAACAGCTCGCCGCCGCAAGAGTTGCACATCGACACCACGCCGCCGGTGATCACCGAGGCTGGCATTGAGCAGAGTAGCGACACCGGCGCGAGCGACTCGGATAGTATTACCAACGACAGTACAGTGACATTTAAGGGCGTTGCAGAAAAAGGGAACGTCATTGAGCTGAAAATTTTTAACGCAGACTCGCCCGACTCACCAGCGTTCACCTTTACCGTCACGGTCAACGCCTCTGATGGCTCATTCTCCATCGACACTTCTGAATTGCCTGACGGAACGTACTACTGGCAGATGGTGGCGACCGACGCCGCGGGCAACCTCAGCGACGCGGTGAAAGGCGAAGCGCCGCTGATTGTCGATACCGCGATTTCTGATTTTAGCGCCGGACTTGACGCGGGCAGCGACAGCGGCGAAGCGTCCGATGACGCCATCACCAACCAAAACTCGGCGCAGCTCAGTGGCAAGGGTGAGCCTGGCGCGACAGTCACGCTTAATTCTTTAACCAATTCAACCACCGGCGAGAGCGTTGCGGTTGGGAGTTTAACCGCGACGGTGGACGAAAATGGCAACTGGCAGTTGCAGTTGCCCACGCTACCGGCCGACGGCGTATACAGCTGGTCGGTGACCATCACCGACATTGCCGGCAACAGTCAAACCTTGACGGGCAATTTCACCCTTGACACCACTATCGATTTCACTGGCGGCCTCGATACCAGCTCCGATTCCGGCGAAAGCAGCAGCGACCTTATAACCAATCAGGCTGAGCCGAAATTTAACGGTAGTGGCACCGATGGCGACACCATTACCGTGCAGCTGACCGGCCCCGACGGCTATTCGCAAACGGTGACCACCACGGTGCAAAACGGCGTGTGGCAGGTCAATTTCGCGGACTTGGCCAAACTTGTTGCCGACGGCAATTACAGCTGGGTGATCACCGCCACCGACGTCGCCGGCAACAGCAAGGAGCTGACTGGCGGCTTCACCTTTGACTCCACGCCGCTCGACATTGAAACGATATTGCTTTCTGACAGCGGCTCTGACAGCGCTGACAATGTTACTAACAGCGATACGCTGCAAATTCAGGTCAACGTCAACGATACGGCGAGCAGTGTGCGGCTTGTGCTGTGGCCAGCTAACGGTAGCCAAAATTCGCCCGCATTTGAGCAGACTCTTAACTTTAGCGGCGGCAACCAATATTCGTTTGATATTCCAGGGCTTGCCGAGGGTGAGTACCAATATTGCGTGATCGCCACCGATATTGCCGGTAATGTCAGCGAATTGCCGCCAGTTACGATTATTGTCGACAGAACCGCACCTGATTTTGGTGAAGTGACACAATCCGATATTCAAAATGATCAGTATGTTAACGACTCTGAGATCTCATTTAGCGGTACGGCTGAGCCGGGCAGCAAAATTTATTTTACTTTGCACAGTGGAAATGGCGCTGAGATCGCGGTTTCCCCTGCTTATATTACCGTAGGTTCTGATGGTTCTTGGTTCTATCAGCTCAATAGTGAGGTTGCCGATAAGCTTAGCGATGGCACATATAGCTGGTCTTTTGTCGCGGAAGATGTGGCTGGCAATCGCTCAGAGACTCAATACGGCGGTTTCACTTTAGATACTGTCGAGCCGGTACTTGAGTTTACAGGAATTGATGCGGGCTCAGACTCGGGGACAAGTAATTCTGATCTTATCACCAATAATGATCGGCCCATTTTTACCGGTACCCTTTCAGAGCCAGGCACAATCACCATTACTTTAACTTCACTCGCAGATGGGTCCACTTATACCCAGTCAGTCACTATTGGTTATTCAGGCGGCTGGAACTTGACTTGGGATCAAAGCATCGCAGAAGGTGAATATAAAATTACCGTGACTGCGACGGATCTCGCTGGTAACCTCGCCGCTCCAGTTGAGTCAGAAACCACCTTAAAAATCGACAAAACCGTTGTGGGTGGCGATGATGTTGGGCTGGCGCAAGAGAGCGATACGGGAGAAGATCAGTCCGATAACATTACCAATCAAGAAAATGTAAAACTCAGTGGCAACATTGAAGCGGGCACGACCGTGCGTTTGGTGTCGCTGTCAGGACCTGATGGCACGACCTACAACACTTCACAGCTGCCCACGGCAACTTCTGATGCCAATGGCAATTGGACGTTAAGCCTGCCTGCGTTAAGCAGTGGCGACGGCGTTTATCACTACTCGGTTGAATACATCGATGTGGCCGGTAACCACAAAACGGTCAGCAGCAGCTTTACCTTAGATACGCAAGGGGTTACTGCCACCGGCGGGCTTGACGCAGAGTCAAACAGCGGTGATGCCAGCGACACCATCACCAATAACAATCTGCCCACATTCAGCGGCACGGTAAATGAAGAGGCCAAACTCACCTTTAAAATTTTGCAAGGTGACACGGTCATTCAAAGCAGTGATCCGTTTAGTGTTTCTGGCGATTGGAGCTTTACGCTGACCGAGCCTTTGGCGGACGGCGTTTACACTTGGCAAGCGGAAGTGTCTGATATTGCTGGTAATATAACCATCGTATCGGGCGCAATTACCATTGATACCACAGGGCCGACCATTGTCGATATGGGGCTCTCCTCAGACAACGATTCGGGAGCTTCCGCCGATGACGGCATAACCAATCAGAAAAATTTAACTTTCACCGGCTCTTTAGCGGGCGAAGGGGCAAGCAACGTTACTTTGCGTTTTGAATTTGGCGTTAAGGGCGGCACGTTAACGTCGCAAGAGATGGTCGTGAACGGCGATGGCAGTTTTAGTTTTGATGTCTCTGCGGATGTGGATGGGCAGTACGAGTGGAAAATTATCGCTATCGATATTGCCGGTAACAGCAGTGAAAAAGCCGGCGTGGTCACCGTCGATACCGTTATTGCGCCATTTTCTCCAGAGTCGGGTTTTGACAACGAGTTAGGCGATGGCACGCCTGCTACAGGTAACAGTACTAACAATAAAACGCCGAGTTTCTCTGGTCAAACTGAGCCTAACGCCAAGGTTGTGCTGACAATTCAATTTGGCGGCTCGCAAGTGGTTAACGTTGAGGCTGTCGCTGATAAAGATGGTAATTTCGTTATAAAAGTGCCCTCTGATCAAGCGTTGGCTGAAGATGGCGAATACAGCTGGACATTGCAAGCCACTGACGTTGCCGGCAACTCGCAGTCTATCTCTGGCGAGATTGTGCTTGATGCCACGCCGCCTGAGATCACCTATGATCTCGTCGATGACACCGGCGCCGACAGCGATGACTGGATCACCAATAACAAGCAGATCAGCATCAATGGTACGTCGAATGAAAACTCCAATGTCGTTGTCACGATTTTGCTCGGCTCGACGGTTATCGACAGTCAAACTCTAACGCCAAGCCCTGACTGGAACTTCACGGCTGCGCTTGAAGATGGCAGTTACACGATCAAGATTGAGTCAGTCGATGCGGCTGGCAACAAATTTATCTCGCAAAAAACCTTGGTTGTTGATACGCAAATTACCAATGAATTTTCGTTGGCCAATGACACCGGAATGGCAGGCGATCAGCTAACCAACGCCGAGTTCTTAAGCTTTAGCGGTAAGACCGACAAAGATGCTTCGGTCACGTTGACGGTTAAAGACAGCAGCGGCGCGGTGCTACACACGTATAACGTTACGGTTAACGCCAGCACTGGGGCGTGGACATTCCAATTCCCCGACAGTTTGGCCGAAGGCGATTACACCATTAGCGTTACTGCGACCGACGTTGCCGGTAACAGCAACACGATTGATGGGTACAACGTCTCAATCGATAGAACTGGGCCTGCGCTCTCTGATATCGCGCTGGATGCCGAGGACGATTCTGGCACAGCCGGCGACTGGATCACCGAGACGCAAGAAGGGCTCACCATTCGCGGCTCCGTTACCATGCCTGGCTCACACGTGACCGTCTCTGTTGCGGGCACTGATATCTCCGTGCAGGCAAAAATCGAAAGCGACGGCACCTTTGTGGTCGAGCTGCCAAACCTTGATTATGGCAAGTACACCTTAGTTTTCACCGCGACCGATATTGCCGGAAACGTTACTACCCTTGAGCAAAATCTTGAAGTTACCAATAACTACATTCCTTTTGAAATAGATATCTCTGATGCGACAAACTCTGGCGCGAAAGATGACTGGGTTACCAACATAAAGGATGTTACGTTTGTTGGTAAGGGCACGCCTGGATATACGGTGGAGCTGAGAAATGGTTCGTTTAGTGCGCCGGATAACACAATCAGTACGGTCATTGATGCCGACGGAAATTGGACGCTGACTGTTCCCCCTGGCTCTTATAATCAGGACAACGAGGTTGGTAGTGATAAACGGTACTACAGCACCTGGTGGACGGTTAAAGATATTGCAGGCAATATTGTTGAACAAGATTATAAACGGGTTTATATCGATACCACCGTTGAAACAACTGTTGAAATAGATGGGTCTTCTGATACTGGCACCACTGGCGATTTTATTACCAATGCCAACTCAATACTGATCAAAGGGGTCACCGAGATTGGCAATACCATGACCTTCCGTAACGCTACTACGAAAGAAGTGCTTGGTGAATTAACCACAACCTCGGAAAACTGGTCATTTACGTTAAGTAACCTTGCAGAGGGGGTACACAAATTTGAAATAGTGATGCTGGATAATGCAGGTAACAGCGCAACCAAAACATTCAGTATCACGGTTGACAGAACTGCGCCAACAGTGAGCGTCACCTTAGACGACGAAGAGCTCGGCTCCTCTGTTGTTGATAATGAGTCAACGCAAAGTTTTTCAGGAAAAGTCGAAGGCGATGCAACTTCGCTGGTGGTTGTGATCAACGGCGTAAGTCAAGAAATTACCATTAACGAGGATGGTACTTGGTCGGTTGATGTTGAGCTTAGCGAAGGGATCAACAACATCAAATTTATTGTCTCGGACGTAGCCGGTAACAAAAGCACTATCGAAAGCGAGATCACCATTAAAAGCTCCATCCGTTTCACCATGAATTTGGAAAACGATGATGGCCGTTTTGAAAACGACAAGATCTTAAGTGGCGATAAGCTACAGCTCACCGGTAGCGGCGGTGCGGGCGATATCGTTGTGTTCACTTTGGTGGGCGCGGATGGCAAGGAAGTTGGCAAGCAGACTATCACAGTGCCAACTTCAGGCTTGTGGGAGTTAGAGTTTGCTGGCTTAACGGACGGCCAGTACAAGATCTTAGTAACCGTCACGGATAATGCCGGTAACAGCTTAGACAGAGTGATGGACAAAATTGTCATCGATAACGTCAATGACGTGTTTACGTCTGAGCTTGAAGATTTTCAAGGGGTGACTGGCGACGGCATTACCTCTGACACAAAACCAAATTTCCAAGGTCAAGGTGAGCCTGGCGCTGAAATAACCTTGACTATCAATGGAATAACTCACACAACCCAAGTGAGCTCATCGGGTAGCTGGTATTTTGAGTGGCCAGAGGTGCTAGCTGATGGCGATTATGTGCTGAGCTCTTTTTCAACCGATGCCGCCGGCAACAAAACGGCGACGACGGAGATAAGTTTTACCATTGACTCCACCTTGCCAGAATTTACTTACGAAATTGAAGGGACGGTGGAGAGCGGCGGCAAAATTTACATCAACTCGCAACAAGAAGAGGTGATCTTTAAGGGTACGGCGAACGAGGCTGGTACCATCATATTGCAGATCAACAACCAAGAGTTTACGCAAGAGGTTGATAGCTCAGGCAGCTGGAGTTTTGATCTTGGCGATCTGGTTGATAAGACGTATGAATACACCTTGATTTTTAAAGATATTGCCGGTAACACGGTGAAGCAAACCGGCGAGGTGGTCGTTGACACTACTATCGTAATAGATGTGCGTTTAACTGGTGAAACTAACACCGCGGCGCCTGGCAACGGCTTACTTGATAGTATCACCAAAGAGAAAAAAGTTGCCTTTGAGTTTCGTAACAGCAGTACCGTCGGTGATAAGGATTTGACGGCAAGCGTGACCGTGAGAGGGCCGGATGGTTTTGAGCACTCTTATACCGGTATCTCGACTAAGGGCAACTGGTCATTGCCAGCTGAGCTTGATCAAGACGGGGTTTATACTTTTGAGTGGCACTTCGTCGATCCCGCCGGTAACCAAAAAGATTTGACTACCTCTATTACATTAGATACTTACATCGCGCCAATTACGGCAGGTGATCTTTATTTTAACGGTGAGCCATTCTCAGATACAGGCTCAATCCATGTTAAAGACAGCTTGATCGGCTTTGAATATCGTCCATCAAACTCTGACAAGTTGTATAAAGTTGAGTTGACGTTAAACGGTGTCACTTATACCGCGAATAACTACAACGGCGTAATGCGCTTTTTAGGTGTTACGTTAGCGGAAGGCAATAACAATATTGTCCTTAAAGCGTATGACTTGGCAGGTAACTCTTCAACGTTCAAGTACAACATTGTTTATAAATCAGGTTTTGATGTCTTTGATTTTAAGATTGAAGGCGAGGATGTTCTTGATTTCGCCAACATTGAAACGGTTAATAGCAACAACGCAGATCGTACGATTTCAATTGGTGGTAATGCTGACACTGGCACTAAGTTTGAGATCAAAGTTAACGGGCTCACTGTTGAAATGGGCGAAGTCAACCCCGATGGTAGCTGGAGCTATGAGCTGGTGCTCAGTGAAGGTAACAACCGCATTGTGATTGTCTTTGAAGATACGGCGGGTAACCAAAAAACGCTTAACTTCACAACCGTTATCGATACTGTTGCGCCTATTTTAACCGTCGATGAGATCAGCGGTGAAAATTATCAGCTGATTAACAATGAGCATGTTATTACTGGCGATGAAGTGGCTTTGTCTGGCCGGATTGACTATGGCAGTACCATTACGTCGATCACGGTCAATGGTGAAGAGATCGCGATCCCTGATGGCATTAATAATGGCGGCTACTGGAGCATTACGATAGCGGGGCTATTGGAAGGCAACAATAGCATTGTGATCAAAAGCCAAGACGTGGCCGGTAACGAAAGTCAATCGACTATTTCTATCAATCGCGACTCTACGCCGCCGGAGCTTACTTTTGAAGGCGCGCTTGATGAGCAAGGCGACGCGATCCTTTCTGAAGAGCTTAAAGATAGCACGCCAACGTTAACAGGAACGGCGTCCGAGCAGGCAAAAATTTCTGTTGTCATTACTTCGTCAGACGGGGCAACTTCATACACCTACAACGCGGTTGCTGATATTAACGGCAAGTGGACTGTTCAGGTTACCCCTGCGCTTGCTGACGGCACTTACACCATGAAAATCGTTGCGGCTGATGTGGCGGGCAATAGCTCACAAGTCGAGTCGTCATTCACCATCGACACAACGCCGCCAGAGCTTACTTTTGCCGGTATTGTCGATGAAAGCGGCGTGCCAGATCGCTCTGACATCATCAACGATGAAACGCCGACGTTTGCCGGTACGGCGAGCGATCAGGCGCAAATATCTGTGCTGATCACGCAAGAAGGCGGCAGCACGCTGAGTTTTTCGGCGGTTGCCGATGCTAACGGTCAGTGGAGCGTGCAGGTCACGCCAGCGCTGGCTGACGGCAATTATACGGTGCAAATTGTCGCGACCGACGTGGCGGGCAACACTTCGCAAGTCGAGTCGTCGTTCACCATCGACACAACGCCGCCAGAGCTTACTTTTGCCGGTATTGTCGATGAAAGCGGCGTGCCAGATCGCTCTGACATCATCAATGATGAAACGCCGACGTTTGCCGGTACGGCGAGCGAGCAGGCGCAAATATCTGTACTGCTCACGCAAGAAGGCGGCAGCACTGTGAGTTTTTCGGCGGTTGCTGATGCTAACGGTCAGTGGAGCGTGCAGGTTACGCCAGCGCTTGCTGACGGCAATTATACGGTGCAAATCGTCGCGACCGATGTGGCGGGCAACACCTCACAAGTCGAGTCGTCATTCACTCTGGCTAAAGATCCGTCATTTTCTCTCACCGACATACCGGATGAAGATGAAACTGGAGCAGCGTCGTTGTCGCTAGAGGTGGTCGATGACGATGGCGCGTCTGGCACTTCAAATAATGAAATAGAAGCGGCTGAAGCACTTGCGCTTGACGGCGCCCAAGAAAACTCTGCGCCAGAATATGCTGCGGCTGCAGCGCAAACTCAAGAAAGCCCTGTTGCAGAAAGCGTTACGCAAGAAGGCGCGGCTCAAGAGAGCGCCATCCAAGAAAATACGGCTCAAAATGACGCATACCAAGAGGATCTTTCCGATACGTTTTTGGAAAGTAAAGTTTTTTCAGGTCAAGCGGAGCCTGAGTCGCAAGTAAATTTATCTGTCGCGGGTAAAGATTATCAAGCAACGGCCGATGATGATGGAGACTGGTGTATAAAAGCCTCTTTTGAGAATACGGGTAACTTTGATTACAAACTGAGCTATCAAGATGAGCACGGAAAACCGGTTGAAGAGACAGGAAGCTTTATAATTCATAGCGTTAAAATCAATACTGAGGCACCGCCAAGTATAGATGCAGACGATACTGATAGGGCTTCCTCTGTGCAGGATAGCTCTCCGGCCGCTCGTGTAGAGGTTAGTGATTTAGGGATTAGTTTTTACGACGATGATCAGAACACGCATTAGGTCTATTAGGATCTTGATTTGAATTTAAAGTGACGAGCATCATTATGATTAATGCTTTTTTTAATTTGATATCTGAATTAAACATATTATGTAGCGATACACTAAAAGCTAAATTGCAATTAAGCGATAATAGCGAAGAAGTGTTGATCAAACATATAGAGAAAGAGCTGGAAAATCCGCTTTTCAGCTATAAGTTTATTTCGGGTGAAATTAATGAAGGCACAAAAATAAACAGTCCCTTTGTCGTAGTTTATGAGAACAAATATTTCTTTGTGAAGTATGTTGCTGGCGCATACTACGATGAAAAAGGGAGCACCAGCTTAAATCGATTTGTTGGCTGCCGTTATTTTGAATTACGCGAAATCGCTAAAATAAAAAAGCCGCATGAGGTTGTAGAGCAAATTGTATCATTTACTCCTGTTTGGTCGATGTTGTTTTTACTTTTAACGCCATTTGCTTTATTAACCCCGTTATATACAAATATTTTTAACACACGGCTAATTAACGCAAACTCTATTTTTACCTTGTTGATTGTCAGCTCCTTTTTCTTTGTTGTCTATGCAATGGAGTTTTTTGCCAAAAAAGCGATCAAGAAGAGATGCCTTAAGGCCAACGCTGAATCTGCGGTACAATTTGAGCGATATTTATTAAAGTTCACCCCAACGTTTAAAGGATTTTCTTCAATTCACAGTGTAAAAACGGTAGAGCAATACAGAAAAATGGTATGGGATTTTATTCCTAACATTGCAAGTGATCTGCTCACCTTTGTTTTTATGTTCATCACATTGAGTGTATTTGTTTCTTGGCTGAGCATCTATTTCTTGATCTTTTACGCTGCAGTTTTTGGCATATTTTTCCTCTATAGGTCAAAATTGTATGCTTATTTAATTGAGCAAGAGAGCGCTTCTTCTGACGTTCTTAAAAGTAGAATATCTAATGTTGCGTTAAGAAATGCCATTCCATACGTAAATAAATATTTGTTGTATGCAAAATATTTATCGACTTATAAAAGCTCGCAATATTCAGAAGATAAAATTGGTGACTTTAACTTCTACTGGGACGAATTAACTAAAATAGTCTCTTTTTTAGCATTGTTTTTACTGTTTACCATCAGTTTTATTGGCGTTTCTAATTCAATTTTGAATCCTGCATACATGATAGTGTTATTTATCATTAGCTCTAGGCTTTCAGGGCTTATGGGGCAGATAGCAACTCGTGGCTCCTATTTAAAGGCAAGTTTATTGCACTTAAATAAATCGATGGAGTCGCTGTTTTCTGAAGATTTTAAATTGCAGGACGTCGATACGGTTGGCGTAAAACTTGAAGATGTAAAGAAAATAAAAGTTTCTGGATTAACTATCAAAATGGATCAGCAAGTAATACTCCATGATGTAAATATGAAATTTCATAAGGGTATTTTATATGGAATAAAAGGAAAGGTTGGGAGTGGAAAATCCACATTGCTTAAGATGTTAATTGGCATTAGCAAAGAGTATTCAGGAAAAATAGAATATGATGGATTAGATATAAACGTAATTGACCAAAGTTTTTTTCAGTCGCGTGTGAGTTATTTAAGTGTGGAATCAGATTTTTTTACCGGTTCGCTGTATGATAATTTTGTTTTTAGAAACTGTAATTCAAATAAAATAATAGAGTCAGTTTTAAAAGAATGTTTTGGTAACCGCGTTTTTGATTATCAATCACTGTATGTGAACGATATTGAATCGATACCAATGTCTACAGGGCAAAAAAGAAAGTTATTATTTATGCTAGCGCTGCTTAGCAAAGTAAAGTTATATGTCTTTGATGAGGTTATCGTTAACTTGTCAAAAGAGGATATCGTTAAGTCAATAAACTTGCTAAGAAAATATTCTGAAGATGCTATCGTTATAATGTCAAGTCATAATGAATCCGTATTAGGCGCATGTGATGTGATTTATGAAATAGAGCACAATACAGTTCATCAAACTAAAGGCTAATATTAAGTTAAGAAATTTTATTATCAACGCGTAATTTAATAAAAAATAGAGGCTGAGCAATGGATTTGCAGCTAAAAGCGAAAAAGATAATATTGGTGCTGTTATGTATCATCAGCATTCCTGCTTATGCAAAGGATTTTAATTATTCATATACGGATGAAAGTTTAAAAATAGAAGAAAAAAATCCTGTTATTTTTGCTGTGGGTCTTGGTATAAACAGGATCAGGGCTGGAAGTGCTTCAGGTATTTATTTTTCAGGATTCGTCCCGATTGGCTATAGCGATATAGGCGTGTATGGTCGTGGCGAGCTTATCTCTGATAGATATAAAACAGGAAATTTTTGGTCAATTAATACCGCTGTAGGCTTAGGCTATTATTTTAGTGACAACACTATTTTTCACACCTCATTTGGCAAATGTTTTTCAAATTATTCGACATGTTATTTTAATTCAAGAAAAATAGATGTGAATGATGACGATATTGACGCATTTTATTATGGTATTGGAACTTTTATAAAAGAGGGTGTTTTTAATAATTATGTTGAGGTCGCTTTAGATTGGAGCCCTTATCAAGGATATAATGGAAGAACATTCTATTTAGGTTATGGAATTAAATTTTAGGTATAATGGAATGAAGCATTGGGCATATGCATTATTATGGGTGACTTTCACCAGCTATAGCGCTGCAATAGACAGCGATTTTAGCGTGGAAGAGTATAACCCAGAATATAATGTTGACGTGTCTGTGCTATTTACACAGTCCATGGAAAATTCATATAAAGTTAATGCCAACAGAATGCTCATCGAATCAGAGCAAGAATTACTAGATGCTGCAAATTATTATTACTTACCGTCGGCGTCAATTAACTCTGAAATTAAGAAAAAAATGTTAAGACCAGGGCACCCATTACCTTACACCGAATTTACTTTAGACTTAAGTGCAAAAATGAAGTTGTGGAGTAATACGACTGGTGATACAAAAAAATCAGCAATAAAGAAACTGTCTTCAGTTGTGTATAGTTACAATGAATCTATCAGTGAAATTTACTCAATAATCAGTTTGAATTTGGCGAAAATAGAGCTGTCCAGAGAATTCATTTTTAAATCAAAAAAACATAGAAAGAAAATGGATGAATTGCTAAAAAAAATGGATGTTTCTAGCGCTTCTGGTCTCTTAAAAAAATCAGACAGATTATTTGCTGAAGTTTCAATAAAAAAATTCGAAGAGTCAATGCTCAATGTTCAATCGCAAATTGAACAATATAAAAATCAGATAAATAATATTACGCCGATATCGCTATATAAAGAAGAGTACGGAATAAGTAGTTACTATATAAATGATGCAATTAAACTTGATGACGATATGTTTAATTTGGAAAAAGTCATAGAAAAGAACTTTTCTGTCTTGGCAAAGCGAATGCAGTTAGAAAGTGATAAAGCTGCCGCGGAAGGGAGTAATGAATATTTTAATGTTGATTTTGTCACGCAACACGGAATAAAAGAACATAAGAAAACAAGTACCAAAAATGAACAAAACCAAGCTACTTATGGTTATACCTATGACAATGATGGATCGGCTTATTTTGGGCTCAAGCTCTCTTTTAATGGGCTCAATTATTCACAAATGAAAAGTGCAAACAGTGAGCTTAAGTTATATGCGAAAAAAATGATTGAATTTGATCAGGCAATTAACCAGATCAAAATCGATTTGCAAATGTATAAGCAGCAATATGAATTACTGTCGAGTAGATTGAAAAGCATTGATGAGCAATTGAAATTAACAGTAAATGTTATTAGCAATCTATTTAATGAAATGACAACAGACGAATCAAGTATTTTAGATGTATTTAGAAATATATCATCAATGTCTGATTTAGAAATGAATAGGTTATCAATTAAAAATGAATTGCTTGATCTAGCCTCTAAAGTTAGATCGCTAAACTCAATGGTGCCTCAATATTATGTTATTCAACCAGTCAATTAAATACGCAATTATTGCGAGCATTGCGCTAAGCATGTTTTATTTAACTGCTGTGGCAGAATTTGACATCGTTTCTACTGGTGATGGCGTTCTCGCAATAAATGACAGTGATGTGAAAATTAGCGCTCCTTCTTCAGGGATAATCAAGAAAATATATGTTTCAAGAGGAAGCCGATTAAAAGAAGGTGATAAGTTATTAACAATAGAAAACATTGAAGATGAAAATAAAAGACAGTTATTTGACTTTAATGTGATCTTTTTTAAGAAGCAATTAAATAAGCTTTCAAGAGAGCTGTTTATTTTGCGTAAAGTGTTCCGAGAAGGCGAGTTTAAGGATGATCAAGAGAGTTTTGATTCAATCAAACTTCTTAAAGTAAAAAATAAATTTGAGTTTTACATACAAAAAAAAGAAGAATTTAGCGATAAAAAGAAAACTGTGGCACAAGAAGTGAAGTCATTAAATACCCAGCAGGGGTTGTTAAGTGACAAAGAAAATTTGTTAAAGACTTCGCTTGGCAAAACGGTAAGGTATTTGGACGTAAAATTAGAGGCTGAAAAATTAAATTATCAAATCATTGAACGAGAAGTTTCATTGAAAGATATTAAAAGCCAAGTTGATTCTGCTTACGCTGATTTTATTCAGTTAACTCTTGAGCAAATAGAGCAGACAGAAAATGAGCTAAAAAGGATCCAAGAATCTTTTGCATCAACCTCTTCTGAGTTAGATATCGTTAAAGCAAGGATAAAATCCACAGACATTATCTCTACGGTTAATGGCAGTGTTTTAAATTTAATGGATGGTTTAGCTGCTGGAACATTTATTGACAGAAATATGGAAATAATGACGCTCAAAAGAAAGGATGATGGAATATATATTGATGCCAAATTTGATTCTAAATTTAGGCCTTATATAAGTTTAGATTCTGTGGTCAAAGTAAAAATCAACGCTCCTGGTATTAAAGATTATTTTTATGGAAAAATAGAAGATATCAGTGTGGACTCTTTTGATCATCAAGAATATTCAAAGCAAGGTTCAAGATATTACCGAGTTAAAGTGGCACTTGATGCCAATAAAGGAAAGGCTGATAGGTTAAGCAAGCTGCTAGGTATTAAAACAACAGTGTTTGTAGTGAATAATGAGATGACATTTATTGAATATGTGTTATCAACATTTAATCGAGATCTGGACTTCGTCGTATGGTAGGGTTTATTGGTGCGCTGTCATCATCGCTATGTGTTTTGATCTTAGTGTTCATTACATTATTGCTAAGCTATATTGAATCTTTATTGCCGGAACGCTCTATTTTTAAATTAGAAGAGTCAACATTTCGCTATCCAATTAATAGCTATTATGTGTCAGATGAAACAGGAAATGAGATCAAAGAGACTATCGATGATTTGTTAAAAAATAATTCATTTAAAATAAAAACCATGTACATTGGCTGCACATATGGCTTTGATATGACTGAAGATATCGCTAATAATATCATGGCGTACAATTCAATAAAAATTAATGGATTTAAATTTGCTGCAGATTTTAAAATAATATCTAAGATAACAAAAAGCGAAACAGAGCTAAACTATTGTTATATTGACTTAAACAAAGGTGATGGCAATGGATGAAGATCTGGAGAATGCAATGGCACCTATGGTTGATGCATTGACAGGAGCGATGGCCGCTGTTTTGTTGATCAGCATCTTTCTTATGTTAAGTTCAATGCAAAAAGCGTCTTCATCAATAAAAGAATATGGTCGGCAATCATTATATAAAAGTGAAGGGCTTATTGCCGATGTTTTTAATAGAAATCCACCTGTTTTAAATTTAAAAGAAAAACAATTGATCTTTTTTAAAACGTATAAGTTATTACCAGAGCAATTAGAACAGTTAAAGATAGAATTTCAAACAATACCTAAAAAAATATCGATATATACAGATGCAAATGATGATATGACGACGTTTCATATTTTACAATTTTTGAGTGAAACTGGGCTACAAAAAGATATTGATAAAATTGAGCTAGACTTCCAACCTGGAAGAAAGGGAAATCTAACAGAATTTATTTGGGAGTAATAATGAAATACATAGGCTATGTTTTATTTTCTGCATTGATTTTAGGTTTTTTAGCATTTGGTCCAGCTCAAGACTTTTATAAAGAATCTTTAGCGCTAGCGCCTGAAATAACAATTCTGGTATCTATCAGTTATGGCTATGTTATTTTGCTGACGGTATTGCTTTCTCTTTTCCCAAATTTAAGTGGCAACCGGCCTTTAACTTACGATAGCCACGTTAAAATGGCGTGCTCTGTGATGGTTTCACTCGGCCTTGTGGGTACATTTATCGGCCTTGTTGATATGATTTCTGGGATCGGTAAAGCTTTGTCTGGCGATGATTCTGATTTTGCTGCACAAATGGCTGCGCTACTCAAAGCGATCTCTGACTCTTTAGGCGCGATGGCGTTTGCGTTTATGACGTCGATTCTGGGTGTAGGGGTCTCGGCTTATACCTCGGTTGCCTCTACGTTTGTTTCTACGTCATTTCAAGAGCGTCGTAAAATTGAGATAAACATTAAGGAAGAGCAGCAAGTTGTTGAAAACCAAAGGCGTTTTGCTGCAGAAGTCGCCAAATATGTTGATGACAATATTTTGGATAGAATAGAGTCATTAGAAAATAAAATTATTTCAGTAAGATTAGATAATGCAGGGAATGAAATATCGCCGTTGATCATGTCAGAAATAATAACTAAGCATCATCAAATGTTAGATGAATATAATGGCAAGTTATTGGTGAATGTAAAAGATCTTAACACTAGTTTAGACAGCGTTTCTGCAAGTTTGAAAAGGATCTCGGATGACTTTAGTAACCACTATATTGCACTCAATGATCTCAATAAATCGGTTAAACAAAATAACGTTGCGCTGATCCAAATACAGCATCTTTCAGAAACATTAGAGCACAAAATTACAGGATTTAGTGAGCGTGTTCGCGGTGTGTTTAAGGAAGTTTAGTGTGACTTTTTCATCTAATAAAATGCGTTTTCATAATTAAAATTATAAAGCAGTAATGATTGGCACTGAAAAGATATCGGTGCCAATTTTTTTACGAGAAATATTTGGTAAGTAAAAAGGTTAATATTTTATTGCTGATAAAAAAAGGCAGCGAAAATACCAGCGTGAATAATAGTAGCGTGGCGATATAAGACAGTATTGGTGATAAGCTAAGTAGATAGGCAAACGTAAAAGCGATGCCATTAAAAGCTTCTAGTGGCCAGCGAATAATTGGCGCATTGACACTACTGCCAATTAAAGCAATAAATACCAGCAAGCAAACGACGCCAATTAAAATAGAAAAATAAATTGTCTTGTTCATTTTATTGAGCGAATAAAAAAAACAAAGAGTATAATTTTTTTATTCATAAATCAACGCATCCACTATACATAAAGATCAATAGAAAAGCTATTTCGTATTGCCAGTCATTTTTATTGATAATAACTGTTGGTGAGTTTTGCGCAGATGATGTAGCATAAAGTACTGTCTCTGCTATTCAATTTATGTCAGATGAACACTGTGGTTTAAATTGCATAACGCTAAAATTGGGAGAAACGCTATGATCGATATAGGGATAAACGATAAGGATAGAGAAGAAATTGCTGAAAGTTTGAAGCATCTTTTAGCTGACACTTACACCCTTTATTTGCAATCTCATAATTTTCACTGGAACGTGACTGGGCCGCAATTTAGCAATTTGCACACAATGTTTGAGCTGCATTACACAGAGCTTGCTGTCGCCGTGGATGACATTGCGGAGCGTATTCGCGCGCTAGGCGTGTTTGCGCCGGGCACTTATCGCGAGTTTGTGCAGCTAGCGAGCATCAAAGAGACGGCTAATATCCCGAATGCTGATGAAATGGTGCGGATCTTGGTAAAAAATCATGAGCAAATCGTGAAAACCGCTCGTAAGGCGCTCAAATGTGCGCAAGATGGCAACGATGAGTCATCGATGGCGCTGGTTTCTGACAGAATGCGTGTTCATGAAAAAACTGCGTGGATGCTGCGCTCTTTGCTCGCGTGATAGATAAAGCGGTAAATGTTGTTAAAAAAAGCAGCTTAGCTGCTTTTTTTGTTGGGTGACGCCTGTTTTTTAGCCAACCTGCGAAACGCTATTCGCCGATAAACCCGCCAGTCTGTCTTTGCCACAGCTGCGCATAGATCCCGTTAAGCTCAAGCAGCTCGCTGTGAGAGCCTTGCTCAACGATTTTTCCTTTATCGAGAACCACTAAGCGATCCATCTCCGCAATGGTCGACAAGCGATGCGCAATCGCAATCACCGTTTTGCCAACCATGAGCTGATATAAATTTTCCTGAATTGCGGATTCAACTTCAGAATCAAGCGCGGATGTCGCTTCATCGAGCACAAGCAGTGGCGCATTTTTCAGCAGCGCTCTAGCGATTGAGATCCTTTGGCGCTGCCCGCCGGACAACTTCACGCCGCGATCGCCAACTTGCGTAGCGTAGCCGCAGTTACCGTTTTGATCTTTTAATTGCATAATAAAATCATGTGCTTGTGCTTTTTGACTCGCCTCTTGCAGCTCATCTTCGCTCGCATCTGGGCGCCCGTATAAGATATTTTCGCCGATCGTGCGGTGCAAAAGTGAAGTGTCTTGCGTGACGACGCCGATATTTTTGCGCAGGGAGTCTTGCGTGACGCCATTGATATCTTGGCCATCAATAAGAATTTGATTTTCTTCGACATTATGAAAGCGCAGCAGCAAGTTGACCAGCGTTGATTTTCCTGCGCCTGAGCGGCCAACCAGCCCCACCTTTTCACCAGCTTTGATGGTGAGCGATAAGTTATCAATCACTTTTGAATGTTCGTCGTAGCCGAAGCTTAAATTTTTAAATTCAATTTCGCCTTTTGTAACAGTGAGTTGCTGTGCGTTTGGCTTGTCGGTCACAGCAATTGGCGTCGCGATAGTCTGCATGCCGTCAGAAGCGGTGCCGATCTGCTCGAACAGCGCGCCGATTTCCCACATGATCCACTTAGATAAGTTATTGACGCGCAAAGCAAGACTGATGGCAATCGCGATGGCGCCAACAGAGATGGCAGAATGCATCCACAAATAGATGGAAAGGGCGGTAATGCTGAAAAGCAAGAAATAATTATTGAGTTCAACAGTAATGTTAAAGCCGCTGGCGAGCCGCATCTGCCGATAAACGGTGTGCAAAAAGCTGGTCATACTCTCTTTGACATGCTTAGTTTCGCGGTCGGTGTGTGAAAAAAGTTTGACTGTTGCAATGTTGCTGTAGCTGTCGACGATGCGCCCTGTCATCGATGAGCGCGCGTCGGCTTGCTCTGTCGCTATCTTCTTCAATTTAGGGACAAAATAAGCTTGTAAAGCGACATAGCAGATGAGCCAAAACAGCATCGGCAGGATAAAGCGCAGATCAGCTTGTGCGACGATCACCAGCATCGCGGCGAAATAGACCACGATATAAACAGCAACATTTAGGATTTTGATCGCTGAGTCGCGAATGGCCAGCGCCGTTTGCATCACTTTTGTCGCAATGCGGCCGGCAAAATCGTCTTGGTAGAAACTAATGCTTTGTTTTAAAAGATAACGATGCGCAAGCCAGCGGATCGCCATCGGAAAATTGCCAAGCAGCGATTGATGCAGGATCAGGGAGTGCAGGCCGATCAAAACGGGGATGCACAGCGCCAGTGCGGCAAAAAATAGTAAAGTGCGCTGCTCTTGCTGCAAAAATGTCTTCGGATCTTGCTTTGCAAGCCAATCTACCAGCTCGCCCATGAAGCCAAACAGTGACACTTCGGCAATGGCGATGATCACAGTCAACGCTGACATGAACAGCAGTGGCTTAATAAAACCACGCGAGTAGTGGAAAAAGAAATCTCGCAAATTTTGCGGCGGTGTGACTGGCTCTTCAGGCGGGAAGGCGTTCGTCAAACGCTCAAAGAAACGAAATAGCATGTTTTGTCCAAAAGTGACTAGCTTATACAAAAAAACCCTCATAGCAAAGCTACGAGGGTTAAATAAGTCGTTGTAACGATTATTGCTCGATAACAACTAACTCTGGAGAGAATACTTCAACGCGGCGGTTTCTCATGCGGCCTTCGCGAGTCTCGTTAGAAGCAACTGGGTTGCTGCTAGACAGACCTTGAACGATCAGGCGGCTAGTGCTGATGCCATTTGTGATGAAGTAGTTAGCAACAGTTTGCGCACGTTTTAGAGACAGAGGCTGGTTAATCGCGTCTGGACCTACGTTGTCAGTGTAACCACTGATAACTGCAGTTGCTTCTGGCACGTCTTGTAGACGTTGTAGAACAGGCTGTAGCATATCGATAGTTGAACCACTTAGCTCACTGCGGTTGAAGTCAAATTGAACTGAACCGTAGATCTCTGGGATCAACACTTCGTTAACTACTGGCGCAGGCTCAATAGTTTCGTTGATTTCAGGCTCAACAACTTGTCCGTCGAAGTTACGACCGAAGTGGAAGGTGATACCAGCAGCTAGCAGGTGGCTGTCGCCTTGCATTTTGTAAGCTGTAGTGCCTGACATTTCTTCTTTGTCTAGGTCTGGCATGTATTGGTATTCAAGGCGCAGGTTAACAAGGTTGTTAACGCGATGATCAACACCAAAGCCAACTAGCCAGCCCATGTCGCTTACAGAGCCGAAGTTGCCTGCGTCGTAGTTCCACCAAGACAGACCTACTTTACCAAAAGCAGCAGTACGATCAGTTAGACCGTAGTTAAAGCGAGGAGCAACAGTGAATGCAGTCAGATCACCAGTAGTAGGAAGGAATGTATTTGAGTTAACAGCTACATTGCCTAGGTAATCGTAAGTACCTTCGATGCCGAACCAGTTACCGAAATCGTAACCGAAGATCGCACCAACACCTACGTTCTTGTTGTCACAGCTTTCTAGTGAGCAGCTGTTAGTCAAGATAGAAGCGCCAGCACGAGCACCTACGTAGAAACTTGATTTGTCCACACCTGTTGTTTCATAGGTGTCTGTTGCATAATTTGCAGTGGCAGCAAAAGAGCTCATCGCTACAAGAATGCTGATACCAAGAACTGTTCTTTTCATTAACTTACTCCACATTTTTTATATATAGTTCACTCAGTTGAAATGTTCCAAAAGAGTGGCACTGAGCGCCAATGAACCTAAAAAGCTTATTGAAACACTAAACTAATATAGACTATTAAACACTGAGTGGATGCTTGTAAGTCCTAATTCATTTCTGGTTTTCCTAATCTGTAGCTCTACCAGAAAAATCAGGCTGCACGTTGATTTTATCTCTGTACAAGCAAATCACCCCTCATTATATGGAGAATGTTTTTTGTTGCAAGTGTGTATATATGAAAATTTATAAAAGAAGAAATAATTGATAGTGATTAAATCAAAATCACGCGGTTAAAAGTAACGCAGAATGAGAGAAAAATTTGTTTGTAAATAAGCAGCCATTATAAAATTAAGCGGCAGAAACATTCATTTTGAAAATGTAATAAAATGCACTGTAAAGTTATAATTGGGTAGCGCTAAAATTATTGTTTCCTAGCAAATCGATAATGTTAAATTTTTATACTTACTTTAAAATATTACCCATTTTATTATTCGTATAATTGGCGCGCAAGTAAAAATGAGATTTTTGCAGTTATAATTTTAATTGCTTAAAAATATAAAAAGCTATTTTAAATATTGTCAATTCTTTATACCGGCTCATTTATTTTAACAGCGTGCAGTTATTCTCGCTTAAATGAAGTTTTTTATTGTATATAAAAGTATTTTTCTTTTGTTGTAACGCGAGTTTATACGATATTAAAAGCTATTTTTGTGTAAATGCTCGATTGTATACAGTGACTTTTTGTTAACAGAATATGTGTGCAAACTATTTCAAATAGCTGCGATAAAGGCGCATTTACACTAAAGACAAAAACCACAGAGCAAAAATATGCGCTCACAAGGTATTGCAATTATTTAATATGAATTTTTATCATTGTGTTTTCTTATCCCAATCTATATTTATTTGCTGTTTGTCGCGAATTAAATTTTTTCTGACATTGAATTTAAAGGGAAGAAAAGTGTCAATACGAGTTAAAATATTTCGCGCTCATTTTTAATTAGCGCGCTTTACTGTAAACTCACCATGCTTAATTTATCGAGCACGAAATTAATGATGCAATTGTTCAAGCTAAAAAATATTTTATATGATAAAAAAGAGTTTCATTCTTGCTGAGAATAAATTTTATCTAAAAAGGCATGCAAGTGCTGTATCAGCAAACAAAACAGATTAACAATTTGATTTTAAATGATTTTTTTTGAAAGCGCGCTCAGCAAAAGTGCAATGACGTGCGCGCGAAGCTGCGCAAAGGAGCAGCAATTAACTGTATTTTTAACGCATTATGCTAGCCTATATATTCGTAAGGTGTTTTCTTGCAACAAGATGCGCCTGCGAAGTGATAACTTATTGAAAGTTTTGTAGTTAAAAAATGCGACAGGGTGATTATGAGTTTTTTTGATGGACTGTTTTTTTTGTTACTGCTGGTGGCGATCAGCGTCTTTTTTTCGATATCAGAGATCTCGCTTGCGGCATCACGAAAGTTAAAATTGCAGATGTTGGCAGATGGCGGTGATGTTCGTGCGTTTAAGGTGCTCGCTCTGCAAGAGCAGCCAGGGGATTTTTTTACTGTTGTACAAATTGGTTTAAACACCGTGGCGGTTCTTGGCGGTGTGCTCGGTGAAGGCGCGCTAAATCCTGCCATCAAAGAAGCCATTTCCCAAGTTTATCAAGGCGCTTGGCTTAGCCAGCTCAGCTCGGTGGCATCGTTTATTTTGGTTACCGCAGTCTTTATTTTGTTCGCTGATCTGATGCCAAAGCGACTGGCGATGATTTTTCCTGAAAAAATCGCGCTCAATGTGGTGGGGCTGATGCAATTTTTAGTCAAGCTGCTCAGGCCTTTGGTCTGGCTTTTCAATGGCTTGGCAAATGGCTTATTTCGCATGTTTGGCATTTCGATGGAGCGCAACGACGAAATCACTGCAGATGATATTTATGCGGTTGTGGACGCTGGCGCGCAGGCGGGCATTATTCAGCATGAAGAGCGCCAGCTGATAGAAAACGTGTTTGAGTCGCAGTCGCTGTTTGTTACCTCTGCCATGACGGCGCGCGAAAATTTGGTCTATTTCACCTTGCAAGAAAATGAAGATCTGATCAAAGAGAAGATCGCCTCGCACCCGCACAATAAATTTTTAGTTTGCGATCAAAATCTTGATAACGTGAAAGGTGTGGTGGATGCCAAAGAGCTGCTTTTGCAGGTGGTGAGCGGACAAAATATCTCGCTTAATAATGGCTCTTTGGTAAAAAATGCCATCATTGTGCCAGATACGCTAAGCGTGTACGAAGCGATTGAATACTTTAAGAATAATCGCGGCGATTTTGCGGTGGTCATGAATGAATACGCGTTGGTGCTTGGCATTGTCACGATGAACGACTTGATGAGCACCGTGATGGGAGAGTGGGTTTCGCACGTTGACGACGGTCAAATCGTGCAGCGCGACTCCAATTCGTGGCTTGTCGATGGCGTTACGCCGATCAGCGATGTGATGCGCGCCTTCGATATTGAGGAATTTCCTGCGCCGCAGCAGTACGAAACTATCGCCGGTTTTATCATGTTTATGCTGCGAAAGATCCCAAAACGCACCGATCATGTCAATTTTGCGGGATACAAGTTTGAAGTTGTCGACATTGACAGCTACAAAGTGGATCAGCTTTTGGTGTCACGCATTATCGAGCAGCCCGCGACACCTGCTGCGCCGCTTGCGACAGAAGTGGTTGAATCGGCAGAAAAAAATAAAAATCCTGATTGTATGCTTGATAGGTGATTGAAGCGTAATCGAGTTGCTCTTATAGTGTAGCGCCGCCATTGTGCGGCGTTATTTTTTCGCGCCTGTGAAGGTGAACTTGGTGAGGAATTAAAAATGGCAAAGGTAACGGTGGCGGCAACGCAAATGGCTTGCTCGTGGGAGCTTGAGCAAAATATTGAACGTGCCGAAAAATTAGTGCGTCAGGCCGCGGCACAAGGCGCGCAGATCATTCTTATTCAAGAGCTTTTTGCTACCCCTTATTTTTGTATCGATCAAAGTCCTGAGCATTTTAAACTTGCGCAAACTGCGCAGAATTCGCCTTTGATCGCCCATTTTGCCAAGCTGGCAAAAGAGTTAGCGGTGGTGCTGCCGTTGTCATTTTTCGAGCGCTGTGGCAACGCGTTTTATAACTCGCTGCTGGTGATTGATGCGGACGGCTCATGCGGCGAAATCTATCGTAAGACGCATATTCCAAATGGACCTGGCTATCAAGAAAAGCAGTTTTTTACCCCTGGTGACACGGGCTTTAAGGTGTGGCAAACGCGTTACGCCAAAATCGGTGTTGGAATTTGTTGGGATCAGTGGTTCCCTGAAACGGCGCGCTCGCTGGCACTGCTTGGCGCAGAGCTGATCTTCTTCCCAACCGCGATTGGCTCAGAGCCAGCTTACCCAGAAATTGATTCGCAGCCACACTGGACGCGCGTTCAGCAAGGGCATGCGGCCGCAAATTTAGTCCCCGTGATTGCGTCAAACCGCGTTGGGCTGGAAAAAAGTTTGTATCTCCCTGATTGGGAAATGACGTTTTATGGCTCATCTTTCATTGCCGATCAAACTGGCGCGTTGGTTGCGCAAGCGGACAAAGAGAGTGAGTGCGTGCTTGTGCATGAGTTTGATTTAGATGCGATTGCTGAGCAGCGCGCGTCGTGGGGTCTGTTTCGCGACCGCCGTCCAGGTATGTATCACACGCTGTTGACCAGCGATGGCAAAAATCGCGGCTCGTGCTAGGAGGCAATCATGCAAAATGGGCAGTGTAATTTGACGCCTGCGGCCGACGGTTTTTATATGCCTGCCGAGTGGCAGCCGCAGCAAGCGGTCTGGATGCTGTGGCCGTTTCGCGCCGATAATTGGCGTGAGCAGGGAAAATATGCGCAGCAAGCGTTCGCGCAAGTTGCAGATGCGATTGGCAGCGCGACACCTGTGATCATGGGCGTGCCGCCTGAGCAAATGAGCAAAGCGCGCGCGGTGATGCCGTCACACGTGACGCTGGTCGCTTTAAACAGCGACGACTGCTGGGCGCGCGACACAGGCCCTACCATCGTGGTGAACGAGGCAGGCGAGCGGCGCGGTGTGGACTGGCTCTTCAATGCGTGGGGCGGCCTTGACGGCGGGCTTTATGCCTCTTGGGAGCAAGATCAAGAGGTGGCCGGCCATGTTTTAGCGCATCACGGCATGGCGCGCTATCGGGCCCCGCTAATTTTAGAGGGCGGGGCAATCCACGTTGATGGTGAAGGCACGTGCCTGACCACCAAAGAGTGTCTGCTCAATAAAAATCGCAACCCTGAGCTTTCGCAGCAGCAGATCGAAGCGCATTTGCGCGACTATTTGGGCGTGCAGCAGATTATTTGGCTGCCTTTGGGCGTTTATAACGACGAAACCGATGGCCACATCGATAATATCTGCTGTTTTGTGCGCCCTGGCGAAGTGGCGCTGCATTGGTGTGATGATGTCAATGACCCACAATATCAGCGCTCACGCGACGCGTTAGCTGCGCTTGAGGTGGCCGTTGATGCGAAAGGGCGTCAGCTCAAAGTGTGGAAGTTGCCGCAGCCTGGCCCGCTATTTTGCACGCAGCAAGAGGTGGATGGGCTTGAGTGCGGCAGCAGCGTCGCGCGCGTAGCGAACGAACGCTTAGCTGGCTCTTATGTCAACTTTTTGATCACCAATCAAACCATCGTTTTCCCTTTGCTCGATGAAGCAACCGACGCAAAGGCGCAAGCGGTGTTACAGGAAATTTTCCCTAATTTTCAGATAATTGGTGTCCCTGGGCGCGAAATTTTGCTCGGCGGAGGCAATATTCATTGCATCACGCAGCAGATCCCTAAAGGGTTGTAATACGCAAAAGCCTTGCGTTCGCAAGGCTTTCTCTTTTATATATTCCAAAAAGTCATATCTCATTCTTTTTTAGAATTTCTTATTATAGCCAAGCTGCTTATAGTGATGACTCAAATCCACGAGATAAGGTTGATTATATGGAATATTTTTCGTTAACTTTTTTTGCAGCGATCTTGCTGGTGTTGCTTAAAATGCAAAAAGGGCAAGCCTCCTTATCGCGCCGCACGTTAGTCGGCTTGGTGCTCGGCTCTCTTTTTGGTGTCTTTTTGCAGCTGATTTTTGGCCAAAGTGACATGCGCGCCGACGTTTTAGCTTGGGTTGGCTTGGTTGGCAGTGGATACATCGCTTTTTTGAAAATGGTCGTTGTGCCGTTGGTGCTGGTTTCCATGATTGCCGCCGTAGTTAAGCTTGATAGAAACGGCTCATTTGGCAAAATTTCGGCAGTGACGTTGACCTTTTTGCTTGGCACGACAGCCATTGCGGCGCTCGTGGCGATTGCGGTCACGCATTTGACGGGGCTTGAAGGAACGTGGCTGCTGGGCAACGGTGACGCGATTGCACAAAGCGGTCAGTTTGATCCAAGCCGTCATCAGTCAAAACTGGCGCAGTTAAATTTGCCTAACTTGTTGCTGAGCTTTATTCCCGTCAATCCATTTGCAGACTTGGCAGGCCTTCGCGACACTTCAGTGATTGCCGTTGTCATCTTTGGCGTTTTGGTTGGCATTGCCGCGCGCAACGTCTCAATCGAGAAGCCAGAATTTGCGCAAGGCATTTACCGCGCCGTAGACATCGCGCAGTCTATCGTTATGCGTTTGGTTAAAATGATCATGGCACTGACGCCATTTGGGATCGCTTCTTTGATGAGCACCTTGGTGGCAAACCTCAAATTTGCTGATATCTTAAATCTTTTCCACTTTATCGCCGCCTCTTACCTCGCGATCGGCGTAATGTTTTTAGTGCACGGTCTGTTTGTCGCTTTGGCTGGAACAAGTGCGATAGACTACTTTAAGAAAATTTTTCCGGTGTTGGTGTTTGCCTTTAGCTCGCGCAGCTCGGCGGCGACCATCCCTCTTAATATCGAAACACAAATTAACCAACTTCGTGTTTCACCAGGGATTGCAAACTTATCTGCTTCGCTTGGTGCGACGATTGGTCAAAATGGCTGTGCGGGAATTTATCCAGCGATGCTGGCGATGATGGTGGCGCCAACGGTTGGTATTAACCCTTTTGAAGCGCAGTTTATCGTGTCACTGGTGATGATGGTAGTGATCAGCTCCTTTGGTATCGCAGGCGTTGGCGGCGGCGCAACATTTGCCGCGCTGATCGTGCTGCCGGCGCTGGGCTTGCCTATCGCTATCGTGGGACTGTTGATTTCGATTGAGCCATTGATTGATATGGCTCGCACCGCGCTTAATGTTTCGGGTGCGATGGCGGCAGGGACGGTCACGCAGCGCCTAGCAGGCCCGCAAATTGCGCCAGCGGTGGAGCAAAAAGCGCAGTAATTTCATTCAATAAGCAATAAACTTTGTGTGCGGCCGCGGCGAATAACGTTGCGGCCGTTTTTTTGCAGTTTTTTTGCGTTTTGCTGGCTTGGGACGAATTACAGCGGTAAGTTTAAATAGATTGTAGTTTTTGGCCTAGGCTAGTAATTTGAAACAGAACTGATTTTTTGCCGGCAGCGTCTGATAGACTACCTAGCGAAATGATAAAATTAAGCAATTTGTTAGCGTCTTTGCAAAAGTAACTCACTGTTTTATAAGCTAAAGTTGTGAGAGCGGCGCGATAAATGGCCGGTTGCTAGACAAAAGTAGTGAATGTGCTGCGAAATATGAAGGAAGAGAATATGCAGAATAATGCAATGATGGCTTGGCTTGCTTCTTCTCATTTAGCTGGAGGCAATGCGACCTATGTAGAAGCCCTTTACGAGAGCTATCTGCAAGATGCAACAAGTGTTGATCCTCAGTGGCAAGCCGTATTTGCCACTCTTCCTGCATTAACGGGGGCAGAATTGCCGCATTCTGTGGTGCGAGAAAACTTGCGCTTGCAGGCCAAATTGTCGCCGTCGCAAACCGCCGGCGCGCCTGTTTCGGCGAAGGGGTATGCGGCGCTGCGTCTGTTCGATGCGTATCGTAGTCACGGCCATCGCGCTGCCAATCTTGATCCGCTTGCTCTGGCGCCTAAAGCCGCTGTGCCTGAGCTTGATCCTGCATTTTACGGTTTAAGCGCGCAGGATCTGCAGCAAGCATCGCCTCTGTCTGCAGAGGCTGGAGAAAAAATCACGCTCCAGCAGCAACTTGATAATTTACAACAAATTTATTGCCGCTCGCTCGGCGTAGAATTTACGCATTTGGCCTCTTTTGACGAAAAGCAGTGGCTAGAGCAGCGCCTTAACGCGCTTGCGCACAACAAATTTTCCGCGCAAGAGCAAAACGCAATCTTGCAGCAGCTCACCGAAGCCGAAGGGCTTGAGCGCTACCTTGCGGCGAAGTTTCCTGGCGCCAAGCGTTTTTCGCTTGAAGGCGCAGACGCACTGATCCCAATGATCAAGGCGCTGCTGCATCACGCCGCCGGACAAGGCGTACAAGAGGTGGTGTTTGGCATGGCGCACCGTGGGCGGCTCAATATGCTGGTTAATGTGCTGGGCAAAGAGCCAGCGCAGCTTTTTGCTGAGTTTGCCGGCCATAAGGCGGCGTCTGAGCGCTCTGGCGATGTGAAATACCATCAAGGATACAGCAGCGATTTTGTCACCGAGCACGGCGCCGTACATTTAAATCTGGCGTTTAATCCTTCCCATTTAGAAATTGTTAATCCGGTAGTGATGGGCATGAGCCGCGCGCGCCAGCAGCGCTTTGGCGAGGCCGCGTGGCAGAGCGTGTTGCCGGTCACCATTCACGGCGACTCTGCGATTGCAGGGCAAGGCGTGGTGCAAGAGACGTTTAACATGTCGCAGGCGCGCGGCTACGCGATTGGCGGCAGCGTGCGAATTGTGGTCAACAATCAGATAGGATTTACCACCGCCGATCCGCGCGATACGCGCTCGACAACCTACTGCACCGACATTGCCAAAATGGTGCAAGCACCGATTTTGCATGTGAACGCCGACGATCCGCAGGCGGTGGTGTCGGCGGTGAAGTTGGCTTTTGATTTTAGACAAAAATTTCACCGCGATGTGGTGATAGATCTGGTCTGCTACCGACGCAATGGCCACAACGAGGCCGACGAGCCGAGCGCTACGCAGCCGTTGATGTATCAAAAAATTAAGGCGCACCCGACCGCGCGCCAGCTGTATGCCAATCAACTTGTTGAGCAAGGCGTTGTGACGCAAGAGAATGCTGCAAAGCTGCTGGATGAGTACCGCAGCGCGCTGGACAAAGGCGCAGTGGTGGTCAGCGAGTCGCGCAAAACGGCGCAGCCGTCAAAATGGCAAGCCTACAGTGAAACCGATTGGTCCGCGCCATGGCCGCATGCGCTCGACAAAGCGCAGCTGCTTCGCATCGGCAAAAAGGCGTGCGCCGTGCCGACCACGACCGCGCTGCACGACCGTGTCGCCAAAATTTATGCCGACAGGCAAGCGATGCTCAACGAGGAAAAATTGCTCGATTGGGGAATGGCGGAAATTCTTGCTTATGCCACGCTGCTCGATGCAACGCTGCCAGTGCGTTTGACGGGGCAAGATTGTGGGCGCGGCACGTTCTTTCATCGCCATGCGGTGCTGCACGATCAAAGCGGCGGCGAGCCGTACACGCCGCTGACCAAACTGCATGAAAAGCAAGGGTATTTTCAGATTTATGACTCGGTTTTGTCGGAGGCGGCGGCGCTGGCTTTTGAGTATGGCTACGCAGCGACAGAGCCGGCTGGGCTTACCATTTGGGAAGCGCAATTTGGCGATTTTGCCAATGGCGCGCAGGTGGTGGTCGACCAATTCATCAGCGCGGGCGAGCAAAAATGGGGCCGGTTGTCTGGGGTGACGCTGCTTTTACCGCACGGCTACGAGGGACAAGGGCCTGAGCACTCTTCGGCGCGTTTAGAGCGCTATTTACAGCTGTGCGCGCAGCAAAATATGCAAGTGTGCGTGCCGTCAAATCCGGCGCAAATTTATCACCTGCTGCGCCGCCAAGCGCTGCGCAATGTGCGCCGGCCGCTGATCGTCATCACGCCTAAATCGCTGCTGCGCCATCCGTCGTGCACGGCAAGCTTAGACGAGCTGGCAACGGGGACGTTTTTGCCGGTGATAGCGGATAAAACTGCGGCGCCTCAGGCCGTTGAGCGGGTCGTTTTATGCAGCGGCAAGATCTATTTTGAGCTGCTCGAACTGCGTCAAAAACATGATCTTAGCCATATCGCGCTAGTACGAGTTGAGCAGTTATATCCGTTCCCTAAAGAGGAGCTGCAGGCGGCGCTTGCGCCTTTTGCTGAGGCGAAAGAGTGGTTTTGGTGTCAAGAAGAGCCGCAAAATCAAGGCGCTTGGCAGTTTGTTTTCCACCGCCTGCAGCCGCTACTCGCGCGCGGGGCAACACTTGGTTATGCAGGACGACAAGCGGCGGCCTCGCCTGCGGTCGGTTCACATTTAACGCACCAACAGCAGCAGTTACAGCTGTTACAAGAAGCACTTAACATTAAACCCACTAATTAAAATAGAAAGGACATTTTGCTATGACCATTGATATTTTGGTGCCAGATCTGCCTGAGTCGGTCACGGATGCAACCATCGCAACGTGGCATAAAAAACCAGGAGATCAGGTTGCTCGTGATGAAGTGCTCGTTGAAGTTGAAACGGACAAAGTTGTGCTTGAGATCCCCGCGCCTCAAGCGGGTGTGCTGGAGCAAATTATTGAGGAAAGCGGTGCGATTGTGCAGTCAAAACAGTTGATTGCAAAGCTTGTGTCGGCCGTGGCTGCAGAAAAAAATGGGGATGACGTTATAGCGGCAGCCGAGCCATCAGTGACAGAAAACGAAGAGACGCCATCGCTGACGCCCTCGGCGCGCCGTGAGCTTGCGCAGCATGAATTGTCGGCCTCGGCTATCAAAGGCAGCGGTGTGGGTGGACGGATCACGCGCGAGGATGTGCGCGCGCATTTAGAGGCGAAGCGCAATAAGCGTGAAGAGGCGGCAGCGCAAGAGATTGAGGCGCCGGTTGATACAGCAGAGCCTGCAAAAAGCGCGTCTGAGCACACCGTTACAGCGCTTGACAGTAACGTGGCCGGCGCGGCAAAAGAGCGCCGTGTGCCGATGACACGCCTGCGTAAGCGTGTCGCTGAGCGTCTGCTCGATGCAAAAAACAACACCGCGATGCTGACCACCTTTAACGAGGTCAACATGCAGGCGATTTTAGATCTGCGCAAGCGTTACAGCGATGAGTTTGAAAAGCAGCATGGCGTGCGTCTTGGCATGATGTCGTTTTATATCAAAGCGGTGGTTGAGGCGCTAAAACTGTTTCCTGAAATCAATGCTGCGATTGACGGCGATGACATTGTTTATCATAACTATTTTGATATCAGCATTGCAGTTGCCACGCCACGCGGCTTAGTAACGCCGGTGCTGCGCGGCTGCGATAAATTGACTCTTGCAGAAATTGAGAAAGAGATCAGACGGTTGGCGCAAAAAGGGCGTGATGGCAAGTTAACGGTGGATGAGCTGATCGGTGGCACTTTTACTATCACTAACGGCGGCGTGTTTGGCTCGCTGCTCTCTACGCCGATCATTAATCCGCCGCAATCGGCCATTTTGGGCATGCATAAAATTCAAGACCGGCCGATGGCGGTGAATGGCGAAGTAAAAATATTGCCGATGATGTACGTCGCGCTCTCTTATGATCATCGCATCGTTGATGGCCAAAATTCGGTCAGTTTTTTAGTCACCGTGAAAGAGCGGTTAGAAGATCCGATGCGTTTGCTACTGCAGGTGTAACGCAAGCGATTTTGCACAGATTTTCTCATAACAAAGGTAGGCGTTATGAATTTACACGAGTACCAATCAAAACAGCTGTTTTCGCAGTACGGATTGCCGGTGCTGAGCTCGGTGGTGTGCAGTAGCGCGCAAGAGGCGGTGGAGGCGGCCAAAACGCTGGGCGGCGAGCGCTGGGCGATCAAGTGCCAAGTGCACGCTGGCGGGCGCGGTAAAGCGGGCGGCGTCAAGCTTGTGAAAAATGAGGCGGAAATTATCGATTTCGCCAACCGTTGGCTTGGCAAGCGCCTTGTCAGCAATCAAACCGATGCGCAGGGCCAGCCGGTCAACAAATTGCTGCTAGAAGCGTGCACCGACATTCGCGACGAGCTGTATCTTAGCGTGCTCATCGACCGCAGCTTGCAAAAAGTGGTGGTGATCGGCTCTTCGCAAGGCGGGATGGATATTGAAACCGTCGCGCACGAAACGCCTGAGCTTATCCACAAAATTGCGTTAGATCCGCTGGTGGGGCCGCAGCCTTATCAAGGGCGTGAGCTGGCTTTTAAGCTTGGGCTGACTGGCATACAGCTGACGCAGTTTGTTGATATTTTCATGAAGCTGACCACGCTTTTTTTGCAGCAAGATGTGGCGATGCTCGAGGTCAATCCTTTGGTGGTAACGCAGGAACAGCAGCTTGTCTGTTTGGATGCCAAAGTGATCATCGACAGTAATGCACTGTTTCGCCATCCAAAATTGCAGGCTTTAGCTGATCCGTCGCAAGAGGACGAGCGCAATGCGCAGGCGAGCAAGTGGGAGCTTAATTATGTGGCGCTTGAAGGTAGCATCGGCTGCATGGTCAATGGTGCGGGGCTTGCCATGGCGACGATGGATATGGTGCAGCTACATGGCGGCAAGCCTGCCAACTTTTTGGATGTCGGCGGCGGCGCGACGCAAGAGCGCGTCAGCGAAGCGTTTAAGATAATTTTGTCTGATCCGCATGTGAAAGCGGTGCTGGTCAACATTTTTGGTGGCATTGTGCGCTGCGATTTGATCGCTGATGGGATCATGAGGGCGGTGGCGCAGATCGGCGTCAATGTGCCGGTTGTGGTGCGCCTTGAGGGGAATAACGCCGAGCTTGGCGCGCAAAAGTTAGCCAATTCAGGACTTAACATTATCGCTGCCACGTCATTAACAAAAGCGGCGCAAGCGGTCGTCGCGGCTGCGGAGGGTAAACAATGGCAATCTTAGTCAATAAGCAGACCAAAGTGATCTGCCAAGGTTTTACCGGCGCGCAAGGCACTTACCACTCTCAGCAAGCCATTTCGTACGGCACGCAGCTGGTTGGCGGCGTGTCGCCGGGTAAAGGTGGCCAACGCCATCTTGAGCGGCCGGTATTTGATACGGTGGCGCAAGCGGTGCAAACGACCGGCGCTGATGCGTCAATGATTTATGTGCCCGCGCCATTTTGTAAGGATGCCATTTTTGAGGCGGCTGAGGCTGGCATTAAGCTCATCGTTGTGATCACGGAAGGCATTCCTACGCTAGATATGCTGGTGGTGAAGGCGCGCCTTGCGGGGACGGACACGCGCATTATCGGGCCAAATTGCCCAGGGATCATTACGCCGGGCGAGTGCAAAATTGGCATCATGCCAGGACACATTCACCTGCCGGGCACCGTTGGCATCGTTTCACGCTCTGGCACCCTTACTTATGAGGCGGTCAAACAGACAACGGACGCGGGACTTGGCCAATCGACGTGCGTCGGCATTGGCGGTGACCCTATCCCAGGCTCAAGCTTTATCGACATGCTGGCGCTGTTTGAGCAAGATCCGGCCACGCAGTCGATTGTGCTGATCGGCGAAATTGGCGGCAGCGCTGAAGAAGAGGCCGCCGATTACATTAAGGCGCACGTGAGGAAACCGGTTGTCTCGTATATCGCAGGGATCACCGCGCCTACGGGCAAAAGGATGGGGCATGCTGGCGCCATCATTGCCCGCGGCAAAGGCAGCGCGCGCGATAAAATGGCGGCGCTAGAAAGTGCTGGTGTCGCGGTGGTGACCAATTTGTCGGAAATTGGCGCCGTACTCGCTAGCGGTATAGCGCGCTAAATCGTTAAAAATCAATGTGTAAGTGAAAGAGAGCGTAAGCTCTCTTTTTTATTGGCGCGGTTATTCTAAAAGCCGTTGCGTAAAAGTTTAAAACATTAACTCTCCTAAAAAAGATTTCCCGCCCAATTTCTGAGCGGCATTTTTTCTTGCAGGTAAGCGCTCAAGCTCACTTCTATTTATCCGATGGAACAGAACATTTGCTCGCAAAACAGTAAGTTAGCCCGTTTGGTTAATACTTGAGCTCTATAATTAAGCGAAATAACAATGATCTTGAATGCGTATTTTAAGCGCGCGGCACCAAGAGAATGTTCAGGAGAGGTTTGTGTACCGTTTTACTTTTAAAGCGCATCTATTCAGACGTCAGATAGCGGCCTTTTTTGCTGTTTCTATCACGGCTATAACTATAACCGGCTGTATTCTTAGGAATGGCCCTTTACAGGTTGTGGCACGCCGTGACGCTCCCGCCATCGATTTTGAGATCACAGGGGTTCCGCCATTTTACATTGGCTATGGCTCAAGCGTGCCGATCACTGAAAATTTGAGCTTAACGGCGGCGCATGTTGCAAGGCTCAATTATGCTCGCGTGATCGCTTATCACCCTATTTGTGATATCGCTTTGATTGCCGCTGATAATCGCGGGGAGAAGTTTCCCAGCATGGGACTCGTTTATAAAAATCAGGAAGTTACGACTTACGGTGTCAATTTTAACGGTGATATTTTGGTGGGGCGCGGCTACTATCGTCGCGATCTCAAATTCGTAAATTACTTTTATTTTTATAAATGCCCCGCGAGCGTCATGGATGCGCCGATCCAAAATGGCATGAGTGGCGGCGGTACATTTAACAGCTTTGGAGAGCTGGTGGGGATCATTGTTGCCTCGGCAGATAAAAGCGATACGCGGCTGGTAAGTGGTGAAATGCTTCCTTATGAAAGAATTAGTTTATTTGTTTCAATAAATTACGTGCGTGATTGGCTTGTTGACACTGTTGAACAGTATTACGGTGATGAGCATCCGCGCTTAGTATGGCGTGGTGAGCTGCAAAAAAAAGGCAACATGACACCAATCAAGAAAAAACGCAACTATGTGTTAAGACATTGAAAAATAGGACTTAATTTTGCTCACGTTTGTAACGTGGGCGGCGAGTTGACTGCACGGCATGCTGTTTTTGCGCAATTTTTCGGTGAAAATGACAAGCGAAAATCCATTTAATTGACTTACTTTTCATAGAAATAAACGCGAAAAAAGTAGGCGATTGATAGCAAAAATATTATCTTAACAAAAGTAATCAGTTATTGGGATCTGTAAACAATGGCGCAGTCACAAAACGTTGATCCAAGTGAAATTGCTAAATTCGAGGCCCTTGCGCAGCGCTGGTGGGATACCAGCGGCGAGTTTAAGCCGCTTCATCAGCTTAACCCGCTCCGGCTTAACTACATTTTGCAGCGCACTGACGGGATCTTTGGCAAGAAGATCTTGGATGTGGGCTGTGGCGGGGGAATTTTGAGCGAAAGCTTGGCGCTGCAGGGCGCGCAAGTGACTGGGCTCGACATGGGCGCCGCGCCGCTGCAAGTGGCCAAAACGCATGCACAGGCTCAGCAGCTGCCGATCAACTATGTGCAAACGACAGCTGAGGCGCACGCGGCTGATCCTCATGCGTTTTATGACGTGATCACTTGCATGGAAGTGCTTGAGCATGTGCCGGATCCGCGCTCGCTGCTTGCCGCTTGCCGTGACATGCTAGCGCCAAATGGCTCGCTGTTTTTATCCACCTTAAATCGCACGCCCCTTTCGTGGTTATTTGCGATTGTTGGCGCAGAGTATATTTTAAAAAAATTGCCCAAGGGAACGCATACTCACAGCAAATTTATTCGGCCGTCGGAGCTGCTAAAAATCACCACAGAGCTTGGGTTTTCCGATTGCCATATTGCGGGGATCAGCTATAACCCTTTGCTGGATAACTTTTATTTGTCATCAAATGTGCAAGTTAATTACATGGTGCATTTAAAAATGATAAACGTCTAGCAACCACACCTAGGATCGACAAGCTACCTATTTGAAAATAGTGGCTTCATTTTGTTCTGGAGCAACTTATGGCAATTAAACGACCTTAGGCACAGTGGTAGCTGTTATTCGCGCAGCATGGCTGTGTTTAGCGATGTCCCCGACGCCACGCCCATTCATCAATGCCAATATGAGGCGTTGCAAGGACGTGGGTCTCAGGAGCGTTAACCACCCTGCGAAGTAAAGTATCTGCGCTGCTTTTTAGCCCCACGGCAGTTGCTGCATGCCTTCCTGCCTCACCACCTGCGATAAGTCCGAGCTGCTGCTGTAAATCTTGTAAAGCTTGCGACGATTGCTGGTGCGCCCCTGCAAAAGGTGCTAGCGACTCGGCAAAAATTTTACGCGCACATGACGAATTGCGGCAGTACCAGTGGCGGATGCTAAACACTAACCAGAGCGGCTGGCCTGAGCTGGGCAGATGCTGTATCCGGCGCCTGCGATAGTTATGCACGCCAGTGCTGTGTTTAAGGCTGTCAGGACAATGTGCGGTCTTGCGAGATGAACGAAAGTTGATCGTCACTCCGGCAATGTCTATGGATTTTTGGGTCAAAATCCAGCCGCATGGCAATTGTAAAAGTTCTTAAGAAAGGGCATCGCATGATCTAGAGCTTAAAACAGCTTAGATCTTTGTTTAATAAAAAGTTTCATCAATATTCTTCCACCCAAGTTGCGAAAGAGCTATTTTACATCGGCGCATCGTTGCTCAAGAAGCTGAAATCAGCGTCGAAGCTTGTGTCTTGGGTTATATGAAAAGGAAAAGCCATACAAAGCAGGATTTGTATATTTGCAACCGGCAAAGAGAAGAGCTGCAGCGAAGGTGAGCTGGTGAAACATTTATGTAAAGCCGTGTGAGGGAAAATCTCATGCGCGGAATTGAAAACGGGCGCTGGACAAGGGAGAGCCGAAACGTGCTTGCTCTGCGCAGAGGCCGCACAAGCTACAAAAATGGCCGCGGCGATAAAAAGGAGAGCTATTACAGCGCGCTCACTCATCTTTGTTTCAGTCGTCTTGCTGCCAAAACTGCAATTTGCGATAAAGGGTCGACGGGCTGATCTCAAGCAGCCCCGCCGCTTGCGGGATGTTGCCATTGCACAAATCGACCGCCGTTAATATCGCGCGTTTCTCAACCAGCCGCAGTGGCTCGATATTCGCCTTTGATGGCGCGCTCTCTTCTTTAGCACTGCCATGCGCGAGATTGAGCGGCAAACCTTGAGGATGATAAACGCAGCCGACGCTATCTTCTTGATTGATAAAGTTTGCGGTCGCCAAGAAGGAAGCCGGCAACATCTCCATCATCACCGTTTCGCCCGTATGCAAAACGACGATATTGCGGATCACATTTTGCAGCTGGCGCACATTGCCTGGCCAAGAGTGACCGAGCAGATAATTTTGCACCTGCGGGCTAAATGTCTGAAACGACTTGCCCTCTTCAGCGGCATATTGCAGCAAAAAGAACTGCGCCATCAGCAAAATGTCGGCACTGCGCGCACGCAGCGGCGGCAGCGTCACAGGGATCACGTGCAGCCGATAGTAGAGATCTTCGCGAAAACTGCCGCGCAAAACCGCTTGCCACGGGTCGCGGTTGGTCGCGCAGACAAAGCGTACATCGACCTGATTGGTCTGCGAGCCCCCGACTTTATTAAAGTGCGAAGTCTGAATGAATCGCAGCAATTTTGTCTGCAAATTCAAATCCATTTCGCAGATCTCATCCAAAAAAAGCGTGCCGCCATGCGCATTTTCTACCGCGCCTTGCCTGTCAAATAGCGCGCCAGTAAAGGCCCCTTTGACATGGCCAAACAGCTCACTTTCTATGAGATCTTTAGGAATAGCCGCGCAGTTGATTGCGATAAAAGGCCCATCTTTTCGGGGACTTGCAGCATGTATGGCCTCCGCGCACACTTCTTTACCGGTGCCACTTTCGCCGGTGATGAACACAGTCGCCTTACTTTGTGCTGCTGAATCAATAAGTTGATATACACTCTGCATCGCGGGACTTTCGCCAAGAAAGCCCCATCGTTTACACAATGCTGCGTTGCTATTTCGCTTGGATTTATCGAATGTTTTTTTCACGAGCCTCTGCACATTTTCAAATACGCTATCTAAAATAAGCTTTATTTCAACGAGATAGTTTAGAACTTGCAAAAAATAGCGTTTAGCATTCACAATCTAGTTAAAAGGCGCTTTTTTTACTGTAAAACAACGAATTCAACCCTGTTTTGCATAAGCTTTATTGATAATAGCGCCAAAAACACCACACAAACATATCAGCATATTGCACATAAATGCATTCAATTTGAAGTAAAAAAAATGGGATTTCATGGAAATTCACGCACAGAAAAGTAAGCAGCTTAAATCGCAGAGTTAATTTCTTTTAAATATCAATCGAGTAAATTTTAACAGACAACTTAATTGCCTATATAAAAACACAGGCAATTAAGAAAGGCGAAATAGCGTGCTAATCACATAGAAATTTCTTCTACATCAATAATTTTCGAGCGATTAATGGTGATCTTCCAGCGCAGCAAGGTCACTGTGCCGTCGTGATTTTTTTGCTTGGCGATGAGATTGAATTGGTGGCGTTTTTCTATCGACTCGCGCGTCACCTGACCATCATTCAACAAATAGTAATTTTTCTGCCCACGGGTCATTAATCGCGAAAAAGGACGAAAATCGAGCTTCCACACCTCACGCGTCATTTCATAGCCACTTAAAAATTTTGTGGTCGACATCTGCGTTTGCATGCGAATGCGCACCACCGCCTCCTCAAGCTGGCGCAGCTTACCGCGGCGCACCTGCAGCACATCTTCGGGCAATTTTTCAAATGGCAAAAAATCAAGCCATTCAAACTGATGGCCGATAGTTTGGCCGGAGGTGGGATCGGTAAATTTTTTGCGCCACTTTGGCCGCCCCTTGCGGATCCAGCGCCACATCGCCTCGCCCAAATCGTCCTTAAAAATTTCCCGCAGCGCATAGATCACCAGCAGCACCATCATGAATGAAAAGGTAATTTCACCCAAATAGCCGCGCAAACGCGTGATTGTCAGCGTAATCAGCACCATCAAAAGACCCGTCGCCACGCCTTTGATAAGCTTGTTAACGCCTTGCCCAAGCATCACGTCGGTCTGGCGGATGGTCACCGGATATTCGATAAGACGGCGCGCGAGGCGCATTTTATTGACCATACGCGCGGGATCGCGCTGCGCCTTTTCCGAGTTGTAATTGCGCTCAATGCGGTACTGCTGCTCAGAAACGCAAAAGCTGATCAGCTGCTCGCGGATCATCTTGAACGCGCTGTTTCTTGGCATGTGCGCGATCAGCGACAAAAAGCGCTGCTCGGTAAGCCACGAGAGGTAATTGTCGACATTGGCGTAATATAGGCTCAAATCGTCGCCTTTAGGCACATAACGGCGCAGGCGCGTCAAGATCTCCACCGCCATATCGGTCATCTGCTCAAGCTGCGCAACCGCCTGCGTGTCATCCATGCCACTGAGCGTGTCAAAAAAACGGTGCGTCGTTTTTTCCAAAGAGAGCGCATATTGATAGGCGTATAAGCTCAAACTTACCCGATATTTGTCGGCCGGCAGCTTGTCACGACTAGCTAATCGCGAATAAACCAGCGGCAAATGGTTTTGCGAAGAGTAATATGTACGGTGGTTTGACAGCACCGTCTCATAAAACTCCACCTCCGACATAACACGTTTAGAAAAATTGAGCTCGCCAGGAATAAAAAGAAAAAACTCAACGTCTTGCCCTTTTATCTCCTCGTTGAGCAGTGCAATTTTTACCGCAAACTCTTGAGTTTTTTCCACTGAAATCACGCATTACTCCATATAACTCAATAAGTTATTACAGTTTTTACTTAAGTGCCCAATACCGTTTTCTAAATTTATTAACTTAATAATCATAGTGTTAACTTTTACGAATGAACATCTCTCGCAGCAAAGCAATTTCATCACGCAGCGATGCGGCCAGCTCAAACTCCAGATTTTGCGCCGCGTCATACATCTGTTTTTCTAAGCGGCTGATCTGCTGATCAATTTGCGCGCTACTGCGTAGCCCTTCGTATTCGTCCATTTTGGCAACAGGCGGCTTTGCGCCTTTTGTGCTGCGCGCGCTGCGTTTTGCGCCAAGCTCAAGCACGTCGGTCACTTTTTTATTGAGCTTTTGCGGCACGATGCCGTGCGCCTCGTTGTACTGGCGCTGTTTTTCACGTCGCCGCTCGGTTTCATCAATCGCGCGTTGCATAGAGCCGGTGATAGTGTCAGCATACAAAATGGCCTTGCCTTCCAAGTGACGCGCCGCACGCCCCATCGTCTGGATCAGCGAGCGCTCTGAACGCAAAAAGCCCTCTTTGTCCGCATCCAAAATCGCAACCAGCGAAACTTCTGGAATATCAAGCCCTTCACGCAGCAAGTTGATCCCAACCAGCACGTCAAACTCGCCGAGCCGCAGATCGCGGATGATTTCCATGCGCTCAACCGTATCAATATCAGAGTGCAAATAGCGCACTCGCACGCCGTGCTCTTGCAGGTATTCCGTGAGATCTTCGGCCATGCGTTTGGTCAAGGTCGTCACCAAAACGCGCTCGTCTTTGGCCGCCCGCAGATTAGCTTCGCTAAGCAAATCATCAACTTGTATTGCAACTGGGCGAATTTCTATCAGCGGATCTAAAAGTCCCGTCGGGCGCACCACCTGCTCAACCACGTCGCCGGCCGATTTTTCAAGCTCATACTGGCTTGGCGTGGCGGAGACGAAAATGGTTTGCGGCGCGAGCGCTTCAAATTCAGCAAATTGCAGCGGCCGATTGTCAAGCGCAGAAGGAAGGCGAAAACCATACTGCACCAAAGTCTCTTTGCGCGAGCGGTCGCCCTTGTACATCGCGCCAATTTGCGGCACGGTGTTGTGCGACTCGTCAATGAACAACAGCCCGTCGGCCGGCAGGTAATCAAATAGCGTTGGCGGCGGCTCGCCCGGCTGGCGGCCACTTAAATAGCGCGAATAGTTTTCTATGCCGTTGCAATAGCCAAGCTCTTGCATCATTTCGATGTCATACAGCGTACGCTGCGACAAACGCTGCTCCTCAACCAATTTTTGCTCGGCCAAAAACTGCGCTTTACGCTGCACCAGCTCTTGTTTGATCTGCTCGATGGCTTCTAAAATGCGCTCGCGCGGCGTCACATAGTGTGTCTTTGGGAAGATGGTAAACCGCGCCACGTTGTTGTCTATCACAGCGCCCGTGAGCGGATCAAACACGCTTAAGCGCTCCACTTCGCCGTCAAACAGCTCAACGCGCACCGCGTTTTGATCAGAGTCGGCCGGATAAATGTCGATAACTTCGCCGCGCACGCGAAATGTGCCGCGCATAAATGCTTGATCATTACGCGTATATTGCAGCTCGCTCAACCGACGCAAAATGCTGCGCTGCTCGATAAAATCGCCGCGGCGCAAATGCAGCATCATTTTCAAATAAGACTCGGGATCGCCAAGGCCGTAAATGGCAGAAACCGACGCAACGATGATCACGTCACGCCGCTCCATCAGCGCTTTGGTGGCAGACAGGCGCATCTGATCGATGTGCTCATTGACCGCTGCATCTTTTTCGATGAAGGTGTCTGAGCTTGGCACATAGGCTTCCGGCTGGTAGTAGTCGTAATACGAGACAAAATATTCCACCGCGTTTTGCGGGAAAAAGGCTTTCATCTCGCCATACAGCTGCGCGGCCAGCGTTTTGTTGGGCGCGAGGATCATGGTTGGCCGATTGGTCTGCGCTATCACATTGGCCATGGTGTAAGTTTTGCCAGAGCCGGTTACGCCAAGCAGCGTTTGGTGCGCAAGACCAGACTCTAAGCCGTCCAGCAGCTGAGCGATGGCGGAAGGCTGATCCCCTGCGGGGGAAAAAGGCGAGTGTAAGATAAAATTTTTGTTCATGAGCAACTCACAGCAGAACGATATGCAATATTAACGTACCACAAAAAAAAATCCGAGTTTAAAAACTCGGATCTTTGTTCTAGATAGCTAACTTTGTCATCACGCTTGAGACAACACCGCTGGCTTCTCCTCGTTTTGCATTTTGTCGAACAGCTCTTTGTTAAAGCCTTCGTGCAAACGGTAGTAACGCTTATAAATGTAAATGCTGACGCACATTAGCGCGATCGGCAGACCAATCATCATTGCCTCAATTCCTGCAATGGTTTCAGGGGTTTGCTGCTGATTTGCCACATAACCGACTAAGAACAGGCCAATACCGACGATAAAACCGCTGCTCGCACCGGCAAATTTCACCATCATCGTCTGCACAGAGAAGATCACGCTTTCAGTACGGTAGCCAATTTTGCTCTCGCCATAGTCCGCAACGTCCGCAAGCATTACCGTTTGCAGTGCGTTCGCAACGCCTACGCCAAACTTGATGATGGCGCCAGACAGGCCGATCAAAAGCACGTTGCCAGGGGATGTGGTCGAGACAACGAAAAGCAAAATGCTTGAAAGCAGCGGGCCGCTACATGCGATAAACCACAAGTATTTGCGCGGTAATTTTGCCGCAATGTGGGGGAATAAAAAGACGCCCGCAACTTCAGCAAGTCCTGCGACGAGCATGTAAGCTGGGAAAAGATCTTTATTGCCAAGCGCGTAGGTGAAGTAGTAAATGGCAAAACCGCCAACGAGCATGTTCGCTATTTGGAATGAAAGTACTGAGCCTATCAGCGCTTTGAGTTGATCGTTTTTGTTGATGATCGACGCAACCGCTTTAAAGCTAAATTTGTGCATCAAGGTGCTTGCTTGTGTTTTTTCTTTCACATTCCGCGCTACCAAAAACGCGCTCATGATGAACAGCACTGCAATTAGGATCGACACATGCAAAAATCCAGTGCCTTGATCGCCGTCGCCAAGCTTACCGACAATGTGCAAACCGTAAGTACCGGTGATAAACCATGCAAGGCTGGCAAAAAGACGCGGCCAGACCACCAGCTTTTCACGCTCTTCGCGCGATTTTGATAGCGCTGGGATCATCGACCAGTATGGAATATCCATAATGGTGTACGTTAATCCCCACAAAATGTAAGCGGCTGCCGCATACAGATAAAGCGCCGTTCCGCTAAAGAGGTGCGAGCTAAAGAGCGCGACCAGCACGACCGCATTTAACACGGTGCCAATCACAATCCAAGGACGGAATTTGCCAAAGCGCGAGCGGGTGTTATCGACTATCACTCCCATCATCGGATCGGTGATAGCATCCAAGATCCGCGCTAAAAGAAAAATGGTTCCCACAAAAGCCGTTGGTAAGTTCGCCACGTCTGTAAAATAAAACATCAAAAAGATGTAAATAGGCGCGCACGCAAAATCTTTACCCAGAGCCCCCAGTCCATAAGAGAGCTTGGTCTGCAATGAAATTTTATCTGTCATAGATATCCTATTACCGCCTCTACGTTTTGTGTCCGCAAACGTTTTCGCCATCCGCAAACCACATTTTTTTATCTGGTGCGCATGGTAACCAATGTGACTACTTTTTTTCTGTGATCTGCCGCTTGTTAGTGAAAACGTTTACAATAAATTTTAAAAAAAATCCCGTTTTCACGCAAAAGTATAGTTCGGCGGTCACCGGCCTGACAAAAAACGCCGCTATTTTTCGCAATAGATCAATAAATTACGCGGCGTTAATTCGCGCGGACAAAATTGCCAGAGCTGCGCTTTAAACCCTTTTTCTTGCATATACAGCACCTTATCGAGCGCAAGCCACAGCTCTAACGGCCGACGAAACAGCGTGCGCAGCGTCTCCATCTGCTCGACCAGCACAAAGCGCGCTTCGCCTTGGCGCAAAAATTCGTCAAAGGCCACATTTTTAGGCAATGTAAGCCCTTTGGCTTGCGCCGCCCATTGGCAAAAATAGCCAAATCCCTCATCCAACATAGATTTTGGCACATTAGGCAAAGGCAGATAGCTGTCAGTGCCGCGCAGCTGCTTTTGCAGACAGTCAAACCCGAGCCTAAAACTTATCTCCGTCACCCGCCGTTTTTTAACGTTATTGGGCGCGGTCACCGTCTCTTGCAGCGGCAATTTGAGATCGTGGCGACTTAGGCGCAGCGGGGACGCTTTCCCCAGCGACGACAACGGCTGATAAAAATCGCCGTCAATCAAATGGTAACAGCACGGCGCAAGTGCAACGCGCGCGCTTTGCTCTGCCAGCAGCTGCAGCAGGCGAATGTGCAATTGCCCGCACGCATGCAGCGCGACAACGTCACTGGCCGCATTTAGCTGCGCAGCCGCCGCCGGCGAAAAGGCATCTTCTTGCACAAAGGTGAGCGGTAGCTGCAATTTTTGGGCGATCTTAGCCCCGTCATCGCACAGCGCACTTTGCCACTCTAAACAGGTGATCGCCTGCGCGCGCGTTGCTGATACCACGCGGCTAAGATGGCCTTTTCCTGCGCACCAATCAAGCCACATTTTTGTGTCATTTTGGGAAGATAACGGAATTGCGCGGTTAAAAGCGTCAATTTGCTGCCATTTACGAAATGCAATTCCCTCTTGCAAAGAGGTGGGCGCCTGAAGGTCGTTACAAAGCGCAGGCTCCACTTGGCAAAGCGTTGTGAAATTTGCCACCTCCGGCAGCCATGTTTGCACGATTTCGCAAAGCGCCTGCGGCGCTTCTTTTAACTGAGCAAGTTGTGCAGCATCAAGCGCGCTAAGCCATTGACACAATTGAGGGTGACTGTGCCACCACGGCAACTTTTGCCATTCAAACGGGCGATTTTGCCAAAAGTGCTGGTGATGAGATAAATACTGGTCTAAAAGTTGAAAATGACGCTGAGATCCTTGCATTGCCTTCGCCAAAACGGAAAATAAAGTAAATAAAAAACAATCTTTAGCATGAAAGGCTGCAGAATTTGTCACGGAAAAGGTAATTGAGCGCAAAACTTGGCTATAAATCATGCACAATCAATTTTCTGGTATATCTTATTTAAAGTATCTTTTTTCTTCTTCTCACTAAAAGAGTTTTTTATGGATATCGCTCTTATTATTGGGTTATGCCTTGCGCTGTTTTCTTTGCTAATTGGCTATAACATCGTCACGCAGCAACGCCAACAAGTTGCTAATTATAAAAGAAAAGAGGCGGCAAAACATATTGCGGTGATTGATACCACCGAAGAGCTTATCGGCAACGTGCACAATTTGCCTTATAGCGCGGATCTGCTGATCTGCTTGAATAAAAAAATCGTCGAAACGCTACGCGTGCTGCAGTCACTTGATCCCAAAGATCCCAACATACAAACGCGCGTCACCGCCATTGAGAATCAAATCAATCTGCTCAAAACCAACTACCAAGAAAAAGATCCCATGTCGTTTATTGTTCCAGAGGACGACAGAAAAGCTATCTCTATGTTAAAGCTCGTAAAAAAATTACGCACCGTGATCAAGTCTGAGCACACCAAAGGGCGTCTAGCCACGCAAGCTTTCATCAATGAAAACAGCAGACTCGAGCAGATGCAGCTCAAAATCAATGTGGAAAACCTACTTAAGCGCGTATACGACGCGCGCGATAAAAAGCAGTCTGGCGTTGCGCTGCAGCTGGCGCAAAAGGCGATGGAAGTGCTCAATCATCGCGACACGCCTTACAGCGACGAGGCCAAGCTAAAATTCAGCGCCATCATCACTGAAATCGAGCTTGAGCAAGAAAATGAACATAGCATGATCATTGAGAAGAAGAATTTGGCCGAAAAAGAGGCACTTGAGCGCGATCAGATGTTTGAGCGCAAAAAAAAGTGGTAGCGAGCCTTGCCCCGTGCTGCTCGCAAGTTTCCACCACCCACTACGCCCACTAATAGACCGGCAATTTCACGTCACAAAACAGCTTGGCCACATTTTCTTGGCTTGGCTGTTGCATGAGCTTTTCTAAACGCTCTTTCGTCAGATGTGGCGAAAAACTTTCTAAAAAATCATACATATAACTTTGCAGCAACAGATCCTTAGCAAAGCAAATCCACGCTGGCGACGGCGAAAACAGATGATCAAGCTCGATGCACAGCAGCGTTTCTGGGTCGAGCTCTTTAGCGGCAACGCTCGCGATAATGCCAATGCCAAAGCCTAGCTGCACGTAGCGCTTGATCACTTCAGCGTCCATCACCGTCATAAAATAATTCGGCGCAAGACCCGCCGCAGCAAACGCCCTATCTTGCGTCACACGCCCCGTTGCGCCGCTTTCATAACTCAAAATCGGATAGCGCGCCAGCTGCTGCAGCGTCGGCCGCTTGCATTTTGCCAGCGGATGCCCTTTTGGCACCACTAGCGCCAGCGTCCACAAATAGGCCGGCAGCGCCAGCAAATCGTGATCTTGCCTGACGTCATGCGCCACAATCGAAAGATCAAACTGCCCTTTGCTGATCACATTGCCGCATTGCAAAGGCAGCGTTGGGTGCAGATGAAAGTGAATGTCCGGATATTTGCGCACAAAATGAGCCACCGCTTGCGGCAAAAGGTAGCGCGCAATGGTGTGGGTGGTGTAGATATTGAGCGTGCCCGCGTTGGGATCAAGGTACTTTGCCACCAGCTCTTTTATCGTCTGCTCCACGTCTAAAGCCCGCTCAGACTGCACAAGCAGCTGCTCGCCGATGGCGGTCAAGCCGATCAGGCTTTTACCGCGCCGTTTGAAAATTTTCACCCCCAGCTCTTGCTCAAGCAGCGCCACCTGTTTACTCACCCCCGGCTGCGTACTAAACAGCGCTTGGGCCGCCGCAGAGATATTAAAATTGTGCGCTTTGATGGCAACCAAATACTTAAACTGCTGAAGTTTCAAACGTTTTCTCCTTTATCACACCGCCATAACCGAATCTCGTTCAATTAACCCAGGAGAAAATGACAGGCTACTTGCATTAGAAAATTTGTCATACGCAAGATCTAACGCCAGCTGCGTTGCCATTTTGGCCATATCTACAATGGGATAACGCACCGTAGTTAATTTAGGATAGAGATAGCGCGCGATCAAACCGTCGTCAAAACCGACTATCGACAGCTGCTCAGGCACCACAATGCCACGTTTACGCGCCACACACAGCGCGCCTGCGGCCATGTAATCGTTATAAGCCACAACAGCGGTGATATCATTATGTTTGTCCAGCAATTTTTCCATTGCCAGCTCACCGCCGGCGCTATCGGGCGTCGCGTGCACAATGTAGCTTTCTGGCAAAGACAATCCTTGCGCAACCAGCGCGGCCTGATATCCCAAAATGCGCTCTTGCACGTCTTCAATCGCGTGCGTTGAGCTGATGCAAGCGATATGACGATGCCCTTTTTCAAGCAGGTGCTGCGTAGCGATAAAAGCGCCTAAATGATTGTTTAAAAATACGCAGCGCTCAGCAATTTCAGCGACATAACGGTTGATCACGATAAAACTTTTTACCTCGCGCGCATAAGCGACCAGCTCTTCATCCTGCAGCGCTTTTGCGTGCACGACCAGCGCATCGCAGCGGCTGTTGATCAAAAATTCAATCGCGCGCCGCTCTTTCGCCGCGTCGTGAAAACCGTTGCCGATCAAAAGATGTTTCCCGTGGGCACTGGCCACTTTGTCTGACGCTTTAACCAGCGCGCCAAAAAATGGGTCGGAAACGTCCGCCACCACCACGCCAACAGCGTTGCTGCATTGGCTCACCAGCGCTTGCGCCGCCGCGTTCGGACGATAGCCCAGCGCTTGAACGGCTCGCTCAACCACCAAAATGGCTTCTTGGCTGGCTTTTGGGGAGCGATTTAGCACTCGCGACACCGTCGCGATAGAAACGCCCGCATATTTTGCCACATCCTTGATTGTTACCATGCTATTCCTTCATCCAACGACATCGTTAAGTTTGCCGTACCATTCTCAATTTGCGAGTGAAATGCCCAAGCTCAGCGGCTTGGGCCTGTTTTTTTATGCCTTAAATTTTAACTTGTAGTGATAATTGCGATCGGTCAATTGAAACGCCTTGTGTACACTCGGTGTCCAAGAATCGTCGCCGCCCACTCCCATATGACGATGGTCGATGCGCACAAACAGCTTGTTTTGTTCCTGCAGCTCATTGGTGTGCTTCGCCGCCGCCAGAGCTTGCAAGCTGTACATGCCAACGCTAAAGGCAAAATCGCCGTGGCACTGCAAATTGCCTACTTGCAGCGAAGTTGTGCCGCAGCGCAGTCCATTATCAGATGGAAAAATATAATCAGTGTGCAATTTATTAAGCCGACGATAGTAATGGCCAAAACGCGCGCTCGCAAGTCTATCAGGGTAATTTTCATGTGGACCAAGACCGCGCCAGTCGATACTGTCGGTTGCCGGACGCGCTAACGCAAACTCAATGCCAATACGCGGCATCGGCGGAAGCTGCGGCGCCAGCTGCACATCAACGGCGATTTCCATCTCGCCCGAAGCGCTAAAATGGTAACACCACGTGCTAACCGCTTGGATTTTCTCCTGATAGCGATAAACAAATTGACAGCGCAGCAACACTTGATGCGACAACGCGCCGCGCTCGACATGCAGACACTCGCGTTGCCACTCGCCAATGCCCGCAGCCTGCCAGCGACACGCCCAAGCGTTAGGATCAACATTGTCCACTTCGCTCACGCCAATATCGTTATCAAGCGGCGCGCGGAAAAAGTTGTCCACCGGCGCATCGATAAACTGCTCTTTGCCGTCAGCAAGCCAGCTTTCGAGCAGGCCGCTCTTCTTGTTTAGCTGCCAGCAGTGCTGAGCGTCTGGACTTTGCACCACAAAACAGTTGTTTTGCTCGGTCACAAACAAAGAAGCGCTTTCTTGGCTAACCGGCATGGCAAGCTGCAGCGCGCCGCGTAGCGCAAACTGCTCACTGGCGCAGCAAAAACCGCTGTTTGCCCAAGGCGTATCGTTGATCAGCACGATGTCGGTATTTAGGTGGTACGTCGCGCCTTCTTGCGCCTGATAAGTGAAATCGAGCGTCAGCGACTCACAGCTATCTGCAGCAACAGCGAGCGGCAAACTGCCTTCTTGAATAACATCGCCGTTTTCTAAAAGCTGCCAGCGCAGACGCTCATTGTCGGTGGCGCGAAAGAGGTGCTCGTTGCGCACAGACAAGGTGCAGCCGTGCTCGCTTTGCGAAAGGAGCTGTAAGGTTATCATACGCTGGCAATGCTTGGCTTCAAGCAGGGTGGGATGCGCGCTGCGGTCAGGGAACACCAGCCCGTTGATGCAAAACTGGCGATCGTTGATCGTGTCGCCAAAATCGCCGCCATACGCCCAGTAAAGCTTACCAGCGGCGTCCGTTTTGCTTAAACCTTGATCCACCCAGTCCCAAATAAAGCCGCCTTGCAGACGTGGATACTCGCGAAACGCCTGCCAGTAATCGGCAAAACTGCCCAAACTGTTGCCCATCGCATGCGCGTATTCGCACAAGATCAAAGGACGCGTCTCATCCGGCAGCGAAATCCACTTTTTGATCGCCCATTTAGGTACCGCGGGGTCTTCGATCGTCGATTCAACGCGCGCGTACATCGGCGCAATAATATCTGTCGCCGTGGTGTTCGAGCCGCCGCCTTCATACTGCACAGGGCGCGACGGGTCAAACTGCTTGGCCCAGCCATACATCGCGTTATGCGTGCTGCCGTGGCCCGACTCGTTGCCTAACGACCAAATGATGATGGACGGATGGTTTTTATCACGCAAAATCATATTGCTAAAGCGCGACAGGTAAGCGTTCATCCACAAAGGATCCTGCGACAAGCGGCGCATCGGCTGCATGCCGTGCGTTTCGATATTGGCCTCATCGCACACATACAAACCGTACTGGTCGCAAAGTTCATACCAACGCGGATGGTTAGGGTAATGCGCTGTACGCACTGCGTTGAAATTATTCTGTTTTAATAGGCAGATGTCTTGGATCATCGCCTGTTCAGTCATCACATGACCCAGCGTTGGATGGTGCTCGTGACGGTTAACGCCGCGAATGAGCAGCGCCTTGCCATTGAGCAACAATTGCCCATGCTTGATCTCCACTTTACGAAAACCGACCGCATACGCTTCGCTTTCAACGTGCGCGCCATTTTCGTCCAGCAACGAAACGACCAAGCGGTAGAGATGCGGCTCCTCAGCGCTCCACTTTTTCGGCGCGCTCACCGGCAAAGTTTGAAACACCACATCGTCGTAGCTGCCGCGCTCGTCGATCCTTTTATTGTTTGGCGACGCAAAAATCGGCTCGCTCACCGCGTCCTCGCCGTAAAACAGCTGCAGCTGCACGGCAAATGTGGCCGGCGCATCGATGGTGGTCACCACGTTTAGGCTGCCGTCGCGATAGCTGGCGTCAAGTTCAGGGGTGATGAAAACGTCGCTGATGGCGTGTTTAGGCTTAGTAAGCAACGTCACATCACGAAAGATCCCGCTTAGCCACCACATGTCTTGATCTTCTAAGTAGCTGCCGTCAGACCAGCGCATCACCATCACCGCCAGCAGGTTTTCACCTTGCTGCACAAACGGCGACAGATCAAACTCGGCCGGCAAACGGCTGTCTTGGCTGTAGCCAACCCACTTGCCGTTACACCACAGATGAAACGCGCTGTTCACGCCGTCAAAAATAATACGCTGCGTCTGCGACAGATCCGCGCTTTCTAGCGAAAATGTGCTGCGATAACAGCCCGTTGGGTTCTCTTGTGGCACCAGCGGCGGATTAACGGCAAACGGGTATTTGACATTGGTGTAGATAGGTTTGTCGTGCCCTTGCAGCTGCCAGTTGCTTGGCACCGCAATCGTCCCCCATTCGCCGTCATCAAACTCAGGCTGCATAAAACGCTCAGCAACCAGCTGCGGCGCGCCAAACAGCGCAAATTTCCACTCGCCGTTTAAGCTGCGACGTTGCGGGCGGATATTTTTTAGCGCATCCGTGCGGCTGCGAAAACTAGACAGCGGACTGTGCGCTTGCATTTTGTTAATTGCGACTGACTGCGGGTTTTCCCAATCGCGCCGTTGTAAGATCTGTTGAAAATCAACCATAGCTACCTCATCTACCGTATAAAAGTGGCGATAATATAAAGTGAAAACGTTTTCACCACTATCGAATAAGTCACAGAAATTTTCAACTTTTCATTTATTATGCTCGGCAGAGAAGCAATTTTTCACCCGTAGAGCGTAATAACTTAAGGTTTAGTATGAAAAATACCCAAAATATTCCAGAGCTTATCACCTTAACCGGTTCTAAGAGCCAGCTGATCTTGCGCATTGATCACAGCGCGCAAATTGTGCATTGGGGAGCACCGGTGCAGCAGGTTAGCCACATGGCGGCGACGGCGCTTGAGCGCGCTATTCCCTACGGCCGGCTGGATGTCGATGTGCCGATGACGCTTAGCCCCGAGCTTGCGCGCGGCGTGTTTAGCAGCCCCGGCCTTGAAGGGCACCGCGAGGGACTTGACTGGGCGCCCGCTTTTGTCGTCACTCACGTCGAGCAAAAACACAACAGCGTGCGGATCACAAGCGTTGATGAAATTGCGCAGCTGCAGCTTGTCAGTGAAATCGCCCTTGCAGAAGATGTGCTCAAAGTGCGCCACTCGCTCACCAACTTGCACCAAAAAGCCTATTGGGTACAACGCTTTGCCAATACGCTGCCATTGCCAGAGCGCGCCAAAGAGCTGCTGACTTTTTACGGACGCTGGGTTAACGAGTTTCAGACCTGCCGTTTGCCGCTCACGCAAGGTGGCTTCCAGCAAGAAAATCGCCGCGGCCGCACCTCACACGAGCATTATCCTGCGCTTATCGCGGGCAGCGCCAATTTTGGCGAGCTTAACGGCGAGGTGTGGGGATTTCATCTGGCTTGGAGCGGCAACCACCGCCTGCGCATCGATGTTAAAGCCGACGGACGCCGTTTCATGCAAGCTGAAGCGCTCTATTTGCCTGGCGAAATTGCGCTCGGCCACAACGAGAGCATCTCAACGCCTTGGTTATACGCAAGTTTTAGCGAAGACGGCCTCAATAGCATGAGCCAGCAGTTCCATGCGCATGTGCGCAAGCAGATCCTGCCGGCGAGCGTCACGCAAAAAACGCGCCCCGTCCACCTCAACACGTGGGAGGGGATCTATTTCGACCACGATCCGCACTACATTGCAGAGATGGCGACACAGGCGGCGCAAATGGGCGTGGAGCGTTTCATCATCGATGACGGCTGGTTTCGCGCGCGCAACAACGACAAAGCGGCGCTTGGCGACTGGTTTATCGATGAAAATAAGTACCCTGACGGCCTAACGCCGCTCATCACGCAGGTTAAAAATTTAGGGATGCAATTTGGGATCTGGTTTGAGCCTGAAATGATCAGCAAAGATTCTGATCTCTACCGCGCGCATCCAGACTGGCTACTTGGCGTGGCGGGCTATGAACAACCGACGGGGCGCAATCAGTACGCCATCGATTTGCAAAATGACGCGGCTTTTAACTACCTCTTTGAACGCCTTGATCATTTTTTGTCACATTACCAAATTGATTACATCAAATGGGACATGAACCGCGAAATCGTGCAGCCGGGGCATAACGGCAGAGCGGCGGGCACGGCTCAAGTGACGCGCTATTATCAGCTGGTCGACAAATTGCGTGAGCGCCATCCGCAAGTGGAGATCGAGTCTTGCGCGGCGGGCGGCGGTCGAATTGACTTTGAAGTGCTCAAACGCGTGCACCGTTTTTGGCCGTCAGACAACAACGACGCGCTTGAGCGCCAAGCCATTCAGCGCGGCATGAGCTACTTTTTCCCGCCAGAGGTGATGGGAAGCCATATCGGCGCAAGTCACTGTCACAGCACACGCCGCCGCCACAGCATCCAATTTCGTGGCCTGACGGCGCTATTTGGCCACATGGGGATTGAGCTTGATCCGGTTAAAGAGTGCGCGGTTGAAAAAGAGGGCTTTGAGCGCTACATCCAGCTGCACAAAGCGCTGCGGCCACTGCTGCACACCGGCACAACGTGGCGCATTCCTAGCGACGATCCCGCGCACCAAATTCAGGCGGTGATCAGCGAAGATCGCAGTCAGGCGCTGGTGATGGTTGCGCAGCTCGCTATGCCGACCAATTCGCTCAGCGGCCATCTGCGCCTGCCGGGACTTAGCCCAGAAAAAACTTACCAGATCAGCGTATTAGATCAGCCAGACAACTATACGCAGATCGTCAATCGCCAGCCGCCGTGGACGCTTGAGGGTTGTCAGCTCAGCGGTCAATGGTGCGAAAAAATTGGCCTCGCGCTGCCGGTGTTAGATCCGGAAACGGCCATTTTGATCAAAATCGAGCAGATCAGCTAACATAAAAAAAAGCCGTTGCATAAACGGCTTTTTTCATTTCACAGATAGCAATTTTTACAAAGCGGTCATTTCTCTTTTCATATTATCCAAGAGCACTTCTGCCATGGCTTCCTTATTAAGTTGCTGCTCGGGCGGCAACTTAGCAAATTCATTGAGAATATTTAAAGACGCGCCGCTTGGGCTTGTAAAAGTGCCATCTTGCAAAATCGAAGCATCTGTAGTGCTATTTTGCTGAGCGAAAATAAATTCCATTAAAGTAAACGTCAGAGCAGTGAATTCAGTGAGACGGGTACTAGTAAGGCGCTGACCTGTTGCATCAGTAAAAATCGTACTTCTTTTATCCTCTACATTAAGATTGGCATGATCGACCATCGTCATCATTTTCGTCTTTAACAGCTCTTTAACATCTCTTGCAACCTCTTGTGACACATTGGCAAGAGCTTGAAATTCTGCTTGAGATGGAATTTGGCTGTCCGTAGCACGCGATACTGTCGTTATCGACATCCCCGCCATATTCGTAAAATCGGTTTCTTTCACAACTCCCATTTTGATGATGCCAGCAAATTCATGCACAAGCGCTGCAATAAGCTTACGATGGGCGTTGCAAAATTGTCTCAGCTCCGGTGACTGAAGACCTGCATGAGAGCGATCAACCGCCGCATTGGCGTGCGCAGAAAAATCTGCCGCCATTTTAGAAGAGGCTAAATGGCCTGCAGCATTAAGATTAAGACGAGCGCTTGCTTCTTTTCGAATAGCCTCTTTTTGACTAGACAAATCAGGCGCTTCTGCAGCTTCTGCTTGAGCAGTGCCTTGAAGATAAGCAAAGCGCTCTTGCGTTGTTGTTTGCGCAGAGCCACGCGCACCAGACTCCAGTTGTGTCTCGGGGGTTGTGGCAAGCTTGGCATATTTAACAAGCAGAGGCTCGAAAAGCTCCATCATGCCAGCTTTATCGCTAATACCATGTTTATCAAGAATGGCGTTAAATTCAGCATCGAGCGCTTGCTTTTGGCTTGGATCTGCTGGGATGATTTGATCTAAAAATGCCTTCATCGCCGCATCTCGCACCCCTAAAGGAAGACGTTCTTTTGCAAAAGAGAGCATACTCGATGCTATGATCTCGCTACCTTCAGGCTGAACAATGTCGAAGCTTCCTTTTGCTGCTGCAGGTTTCAATGCTTTTGGCCAGTGGGCAAATTTTGCTCTTACAAAAGGCATCTGACCCAAAGTTGAATCCAAAGAAGTGCCACTGTGTACCGATGCTGTCTCAACCCAATCGCCAACTTGTGCATCTTGTGCATCACTTGGAGTACGACTCAAAGGCTTAGCTGCAGCAACGGTTTGAGGTTCTTCCGCGCTTTGCGCCACATTCGTCACATTTAGCCCCGCCCCCTCTGTGGATTGAGGGCGTGCGCTGCCAACATTTCCTACATTTCCTACTTGGCCAGATCCGCCTACGCCTATTGGTCTCATTTTGTCATAAAACTTTGATCAAGTTACTGATATAACAAAGTTAGAACAAAGTGAAATAAAGAATGTCCTATTTTTTCAAACGCTTAAAAAAATAGGAGCAGTTCTACAAAATAACGAAACCAATTCGCCGAACGCGTTATTGCTAAAATTTAAATTTCAGCTGCAAGCCAATAAAATCATCGCTGTAATTTGCGCCAGCTTCATGGACAAATTTCGCTGCCTGCTGATCATCAAACCACGGATTATATTTTAAACTCAACGAGCTTTCACCTTTCCACCAATCGGTCGCCCAATAATGAATGTGGCCAATTGGGTTTAAGAAAAAGAGCGCTGTTTTGCCAAGCATTTTTGAACCGAACACGTCGCCACCGCGCGCAATGATCTCTTGCTCTTTGGCATACATCACCTCACCGACCAGCGCGCCAAAAAATGGCGTGACAATAATATCTTGAATAGACGGCACTTCAGCAAAAGACTCTACACCGTATTCCCAAAAAAATGTCGATAAAACAAATGAGTAAAGAAAAGATTCAAACTCATTAAATCCTGCGTGACGCGCGGCAATGTAATAAACACCGCCAAAATACGGATGCATCACGTAATTGAGGTAATGCTCATCACTGTCCCACACGGGGCCTTCTTTGACGTTTTCGACCCACTTGTCCGCCAAATTGTTGATGCTGCGATCTTCTGCATCCCAGCGCGTAATGCTTTCGGGCAAAAAGGTCATTAGACCGGCCGTCGCCACACTTAAAGCAAGCACCGTGTAAGTCTGCTCACGCAAATAAGCCCAATCTTTTTCTGGGGCTGGGATCAGGTGTTTTGACAGCGCGCTTTGCGACCCTAAAGTAAGCGGCTCAGCAACGCTAGGGGCATTCTGTAACCCAAGCTTGGGGGCACGATCAAATTGCATAATATAATCAGTGGCTTTTTCTGAAAATTGCGGCTCATTCGCAACAAACGCCTGCGAAGTATGCGCGAAAAATAAAGCACTGATAGCCCATATTGAACAAAAACGCACAAAGATCTCCCTAATTAATTTTTAATTCCCCATTTGGCTTTTTAGAGAAAATGCGGTGCATTAGCTAAAGCCAAGCGGCTTAACTAAATACACATGCAGTCCTCACTCGACTGCTTGACCATTTATTATAAAACTCAACTTACTATGCAAATAAGTAGCCTTGAAAAACAGTGTTATCATACAATGCCGCGGCGCCCTATTTCCACCGTTAATTATTCGTCTATTTCCGTTTGATTTTTTTATTTTGCGATTAAGCGCATGCTTTTTCGCGGCAGCGTTGCCAACTTTGAGCCGCTTTTGCGCTAATGACTTTGGCAAATGATACTATTTTTAAACGAGCTAACTTGCGACAGCCGCCGCAAAGCGAGCGCAGAAAATTTAGATCCGCCATAAAAATCTGCTGGCAACTGAAGCTGGCAAATAATCAATTACCACACGAGCGAAAACTTATAGTAAAAATATTTGTTTTCTATTTTTTATTTAAATTTGCCGAACCTATTAAATATATTAAAAACAAGTGATTACACATGAAAAATGCTTTATTTAAAATAACGAACCCCTCGATTTATATGTAAAAAAATTAAAAAACAGTTACTCATATTAATTAAACAATATTTTATTTTAATTCATTAATTTATATGTTACTGAATGTATTATCATGTGATGCAAAGATATGCCAACTTGATGGAGCTACAGAAGATGAGTGCACCGCTAACACCTAATAATAATCGCCGCGCATCGCAAACTACAGACACAAACGCTAATAGTGCACTGAGCTCAAATCCACAAGTTCGTATATCTAATACTGCGCCGGTGACCGTGCAGGGCACGTTACCGGCCCAATCACGAAGACAGGCTGCTTTACAATCTGTTCGAAGGCAGCTGCAACAATCTTCAGCTGCAGTACAACCCCAAAGCTCGATTGCGCAACGCTATCTCGACCGCGCACCTGTGATTGGCACGCAAAATCTGCCAGAGCTTGTAACACAACCTCGCGCCTTTTTCCGTGATATCAGAAATATGCAGCAATACGTAACAAACGCCTTTCCGATGGATCAGGAAGGGACGGATATGGTCGATTTTAACCAAGCTCGCGCAGATGCCGTAGTGACCCCCGAAATGCGGGCAGCACAACGTTTAGCACTAGAACCCGTCTTAAGAGAGCTCGGTTTTTCGCGCATCCGTGGCACTCGTGAAATAGAAATTCCCAGCAGTTTTGATCCACGAAATTCAATACTGCTCACCACGCAACAGGGCCACCACTGCTTGATGCAGGTCATCCGCAGCTTATACCTTTTAGACAACGTCACGCTCGCACAAAATCTAAGCGATGTGCTAAGAGAAGTACAACGGCGCTATCCACAGGTTTTAACAATTAACAACGCGCTATTACTAAGCACAGCGCCAAGTGACAACTTTTGGCAAGCGGTGAATGCAATAAACACGCGCACAGCCATGCCGTTGCCGCCTCCATTTGATCCCGCCCGAAATATTGTTTTTTCAATTCTCTCTTTTGAAGAGCACCCTGTGGGAGAGGAGCTTCCCCATAGGCCATCTTGCAATACAGGCAACCTCTATTTCAATTATATTTATGGCCAGCGTGATGCTGCTGCGCGATATTTACCCCCAATCCAGCATCAAGATAGCGCTTCTGATCTCAGAGCAAGGATGGCTATCCCTAGCAGCAGGTTAAACCGTTTTGATTTAGACTTAACAGACGTTTGGGCAATGTTTCCAGCCAATACTCCACTGGCAAAAACGCCCACAGGACCCGATCTTGATGCCCTTTTCCGAACCTACCCGCTAATAAGTGATGTCATCGTACAAGTTGCACGAAGTACTTTATCAGCTATAGGCTATCGAAATGATGCCCAGCTTCCAGCGCAGTTCCCCCCTGCATCGTGGATGCACAGTGGCGTGGTAGAGCAAGAGCTTTGGGCTGTTCAGTACATATTGCACAGTATTTCACAAATAGCGCCAGCTCAAGCGCCAGCGTTAGTCTCAGAAGTCCAAGCACAGCTTTCAAGGCCAGAGGCTGAACCTTATAACCGCCAGCTTCAGCCATTATTAGCGGCGATTTTAGATCCGAATAATATTCCTGCCCCAGATTTTCCTGACAGCGTACGTTTAGCGTTCGGTATGCCGTTATTGGGTCGAACTCAATCCGGAACTCATGTTCAGCCAGCAGTGCAACCACTCCAGCCAGTGCCACCACAGGGGCCACAACCAATTGTTGATGAGGAAATAGCGGCATACCATAATTTTGTAAATTCTAGCGAGGTATATGTTCAAGCACTATCCACTGAAGAGCCTGCTATTTTTGAAAGTTTCTTACCAGAGTTGCTCTCTACGATCTTCCCTCTAGCGACACCAAGCACTTTACACCATGACGCGCCGACACTTTCACACAGTCTTAATGTCTACATCCAAGCTCAGATAGGACAAGCGGGTGGTAATCCGCAAGATGCAGTGATCGTTCGCTGGCTACAACACTGTGGCATTGATACTGAAAATAGAAACGTCATTAATAGAGAGCAGTTCCAACGAACTATGCTAGCCGAAGACACTGCTTATCAGATGCAATTTCACCGTATTCTTGCACATTTATCCGCAACAGGGCGGCAAGACCAAGCAAGAGCACTACTGCAAGAGATGCTAGGCTGGTATCCTGAAAACGTTTTCGCGCCACAACCCACTTTAAACGCTTGGTGTGGAGCCGTAGGGATCAGTGCTAACGAATGCCAAATACCGCCAGCATTGCCAACGCCACTGCCGCCACTAAGGCTAGTAACTCCGCCGCAATTTCAGCCCCCTCAAACGATGGCCGCAAGTATAGATGGGTATACGCAATTTTTAAATGGCGAGCTGTATCGCAATTTGATCCTTGCCCCACATGACTCTGTGAGTTTTAGCGCTAGAAAGGACGTGCTTATTGGGGCACTTTTTCCCTTAGAGCGCCCAAGCCGTGTAGTAGAAAATGATTTAGTACTTAATCAACCGTTATTGGCTCACCTTACAGCTCCAGCCAATAGCGCTGCATACGAAAATGTTTGTAGAAGTGTGATAGAGAGATTCTTTATACACTGCGGCTTGGATGTTGCTCGTAATCAGTTCCGACACCATAGACTGCGAAGGACGTTACTTAATGAACAAGATACTTCATACCGAATAAATATGAACCGTATCGTTACTCACCTGACTAAAACGGGACTCCATAGGCTTGCAACGCATTATATTGATTTCCTTGAGGGCGTTCTTGGATTAACAACCGCTGAAGAGCCGCCATTAGAGCAAAGACGGCTCAACGCAAGCATCACTGGATGGCGAGAACAAATAGAGCAAGCGCGAACTTCTGCTGGTGGCCGCATCCCCCTCACCAGTACTTCTGCACTAATGCCTCCGCAGAGAGTAAGGCCGCCAGAGCTTAGCCAAACTCCGCAATTTCGTCATGCCACTGGGACAACACAGCCTTCTGCAACGGGAACTGCGGGAGCAGGAGCAATTGAAACTGGAACTGGACCAACAGCACCATCTGAGGGGGCAGGACCGTCGAGAGGCGCCGAAGGCGGTGATCCATCTGGAACTGGTGGCCCAGCGGGAGCTGGCGGACCTCCGCCACCTCCTCCTCGGGTAAGAGCTCCTGGGACTGCGACAACAGCAAGAAATTTTGATCACATAACTGTTTCTTACTCTGATGTTACAGCGTTCCGAAACGGCTGCATTGTCAACGCAGCCAACGGCGAACTTCAAAGAGGAGCTGGCGTTTGTGCCGCTATTTTCACACGCGCTGGTGACAATGATGGAGCTCCGGCATTAGTAAAAGAATGCGACGATATTATCGCAAAGCTTCCTCAAGCCAGCCAAACACAAAGTAAGAACCGCGGCCTACCACCAGGCGCTGCGGTGATAACTAGCGCTCCAGGGGCAAGATATCGAGAACAAAATGTAAGCCATATTATTCACACCGTAGGACCTAATCTGCAGACAAATACTCATTACACCGATTTGCTGGTAGACGAAAGAGGGAGCCGGCTGCCTGACGCACCTATCCCCCCGCAAGCTCGACTCGATTTAATCGCGGCTTACCGCAGGACATATGAACTCGCTGTTGAACATGGTGTACAAAACTTAGCACTCCCTGTCATCTCAGGTGGGATTTATGGCTATGAAACCATGTCTTCTTTCAGGGAAGGTATTAATATCGCAAGTGAGCCTGAGTTTAGGGGTCTGAATATTACCTTCTGTTTCTGGAATCCATTTGCTCCAGAGCAGGCGCGGCAGCTATCCGCCACAGCTGCAACAATATTGCAGCAAACAAAAGATGCAGAAAATCAGCAAAACCAAGGTGCAACGGGGTCTTAGTAACTTGAATTTGGGATAAAAAATGGAACTAATGGCTCTCTACGTGATCAGATCTTTTAATAAAAAGAATCTGAGCAGCGCAGAGAGCTCATGCTCAAATTAGGTCATTGTTTTGCGATCTTGATGATTTTTGTGTGGTTTTTATGCCTGAATGGGATGTTGCTGATCAAATCAAACGTATGCATCTAACCAACCACACCTAGTATCGGTAAATTACCAGCTTGAATATTGTGGCTTCATTTTGTTGTGGAGCAAATTATGGCAATTAAACCGTCATTCCGCACCTGATTTTGGATTTAAAAAGACTTGACGGCGATCGCTCATTCTGATCTATTACTGCTTTTTGCTGGTAGATATTTATGGCCACTCCCGCTATCACTATTCGTAACCTTGATCACCTTGACTTAGTTGCTGCGCACTGCAAAGAGCTTGGTGTTGCGCGGATGATCTCAATGATGATGTGCTTGGCCGTTGCCTTGATGCGCTTTTGGCGGCGGATGTCAGCAAGTTGTACCAAAAAATCAGCGAGCAAGTCGCCAAACGCCTTGGCTCAAAAGTGCGGTACCATTTGAGTAGCCTCAAGGCCGCGCAGAAATAAATCCAAAAACAGGTACAGAATGGGGTTGAAGAGAGGGCGCTGGATAAGGAAAAGCCGAAGCCAGTGACCTACTCAATTTTTACGGCAAAGCCAAAACCAATTTCAGAGTATTTTTTAGCGCGTTTTTAGCCGTCTGTTTAGATCAGCTGACGAGCAGCTGCTCAATGGCGTGAGCCAATTTTTTCCTGTCATGCAAAGTCGGATTGCGGCTTGATGCCAGCGCCGTCACATGCTGCAGATAGCGCGCAGGAAGCGTCGGGTCGCGCTGCTCTAGCAGCACCACATCAATTTTGCGGCCATTAAGCGCATTTTCACACCAAGCAAGCATCATTTCGAGCGACATTTCACCCGCCGCGCCCAGCTCTTTTTTGACGTTCGCGATAAAAACAAGTTTCGCGCGGCTGTGCTGGATTGCGTCACTGATCTCAGCAAGCAGCAGCGGCGGCATGATGCTAGTAAAAAAGCTGCCAGGACCTAGCAAGATCAGATCCGCTTGTTTAAGCGCTGCGATGGCTTCAAGAGTGGCTGGCACCGTTGGTGTTATCATCAGCTTTGCCGGCGGCCCAGGAAGCTTGTCGATGCAGGTTTCACCGGTAATGAGCGTGCCATCGCGGGTGGTCGCGATAAGATCGGCCGGCAGCTCTGACATCGGCAAAATGTGCGTTGTGACGTTAAGAATACGCCGGATGAGATCGATGGCGTCGAGCGGCCGCACCGAGAGGTTATCGAGCGCGGTTAAAATGATATTGCCAAGGTTGTGCCCGTTTAATTCGCCGCTGCCTTTAAAACGGTATTCAAACAGCTGCGAGCCGATAGATGGCGTCGCGATGAGCTGATTAATACAGTTGCGCATATCGCCCCACGCAATGCCGCCTTGACAGGCACGGATCCGCCCCGTCGAGCCGCCGTTATCGGTTGTCGTGACGATGCCGGTAAGGTGTTCATTGTGATGGCTAAGCGCTGAAAGCACGCGCCCAAGTCCATGTCCGCCGCCGATAGCGACAATATTAGATTGATGATCCATAACAAAAATAAAGAGTAATTTGCATTTGAGCCCATTTTAGCGAAATAGTTGCAGCTGAATGTGGATAGAGGTAACGTTTGAAGAAAACAGCATGCGTTATCAGCGCGATAACGCAAAATGGGCGTGGGAAAAAGTGATTTTTGTCGACTCGCGCGCAGCTAGTGCGACTCTTTCATCAAACTCAGTAAGTAATGCGCGGTTTCAATACACGAATTTGACGACATCAACAGCTGTTTTTCACTGGTAGGCAAGGGCAACAGCTCAAGCCAGCGCTGACACAGCCAAGTCAGGCTGTCAAAGTGGGTGCGATGATGCAGCGCACTGAGCTCCGGATAGCGCTCAAACATCACGCGCAAACGCTCAGCAAGCGGCTCGTCATCATACTGCAACGCTTGATCCGGCCACGACGGTAAAATTTGCGCCTGAGTGATCAAAACCCTTTGCTCATTTTCTTGATAAGACTGGATAGAAAAGCGTTCTTTTCCAGAGACTTGGATTGTCAGTAGCCCGTCGTGCTCTGCCGTGTAAAAATCTTCTATCTCAACAATGGTGCCAATGCGCGCTCTTGATTTCACATCGCGCATGCAAAGGCCAAGCGGCAGCTCGTTGCTCAGCGCATAGGTGAGCGTGTCCATTTCTACGCCGGGCAAAATCGTGATCGGCAAGCGGCCTGTTGGCAAAATGTGACGATTATTGAAAAGGATCGGTAGCGTGACCTGCATGTATGAATTCCTTGTCATAGCCTGGGCCTGTGAATGATCATTACGTAACAAAGAGTACAACGTGTTGCGATAAACCTGTTTCAATATAGTGCATCATATTGATAGAACATCACTTTTTATGCGCTTTTACTGCAGTTCCAGCGTGGATCATGGGCTAACTATTTGTTGTATGAAATATAAGATTTCGCGCTATATGAATAAAAAATAAGATTTAGCCGCGCGAATGAGAAAAGTTTGAATCCATGTTGCATCGACATCGTTTTATGTTTCCTTTAGAGTAGAAAGAGGCATAGGATTTTCATCAATGCGCAAGCAATTTCGTCGAAAGATGCGAATTTAGCAGTGATTTTAAATTGCAGCAAAAAGGAATACACCACACAGGGAATAGGTTTAAGGTGATGATATGTTTGAATATTTAGCAAAGGCGGCGCATGATCCCATTTTATCGCTGATGACGCAGTTTCACGCTGATCCGCGCGCAAAAAAGATTGATTTAGGGATCGGCATTTACAAAAATAGCGAAGGGAATACGCCGGTCATGCAAGCGGTGACTTGTGCACAAGAGCGGATTTTTTCTTCTCAAAAAACAAAAAGTTATGTTGGTCTTGCGGGGAATGAAGCGTTTAACCGCGCCATGCTAAAATTGGTACTTGGCGAAAGCGAGGCGTTGTCGCGCGCACAAGCGGTGCAAACGACTGGCGGCAGCGGCGCGCTGCGTCTGCTGGCGGAGCTGATTGCGCTGGCGCATAAAAATAAGCGCAAAGCGGCGCGTGTTTGGCTGCCAGATCCAAGTTATATTAATCATCAACCAGTGATGCAGGCTGCAGGGATAGAAACTTGTTTTTATTCCTATTTTGCGCCGAATACCAAGCAACTTGATGAAAATGCGCTGTTTGAAACGCTAGCAACGGTTGAGGCGGGTGATATTGTTTTGCTGCACGCCTGTTGCCACAATCCGACTGGCGTTGATTTATCATTGCAGCAGTGGCAAAAAATCGCGCAGCTGGCGAAATCGCGCGGCTTTATTCCTTTTATTGATATTGCTTATCAAGGACTTGGCGACAGTTTGGCGATGGATCGTCAAAGTATCGCTATCTTGGCAAGTCACTGCGAGCAGCTGTTAATTGCTTGTTCGTGTTCGAAAAATTTTGGACTTTACCGCGAGCGCACTGGCGCTGCGATTTTGATTGGCCGCGACGCTGAGCAAGCGCTGCAGGCAAAAAATACACTGTTGCAGCTCGCGCGCCTCAATTACAGTATGCCGCCTGATCATGGTGCGGCGATTGTGGCGACAATATTAAACGATCCGGCGCTAGAAACGCTGTGGCAAGATGAGCTGGCGGCGATGCAAGCGCGCATCATCACGCTACGAGAGCAGCTTGCCGCGGCCTTGCACGCTCGCACGCAAGATCACCGTTTTGCGTTTTTAACGCAGCATAAAGGGATGTTTTCGATGCTTGGGCTTTCGCCGCAGCAAGTCGCAAGGCTTCGCGAAGAGTTTGCAATTTATATGGTGGAAGACAGCCGTATCAATATTGCAGGCTTGGCCGAGCGCGATCTTGAGCGCGTCGCCGATGCCCTTATTGCCGTTACGACAAATTAATGTGAAATAGATGAGCATTTGGAAAAAAAAATTAACGCTGGATACTATTAATGGTTTTAATGCCACCACGCTGGTAGCGCATCTTGGGATCACATTTACCGATATTGGCCGCGACAGCTTAACCGCTACGATGCCGGTGGATAATCGCACGCACCAGCCGTTTGGCTTTTTGCATGGCGGCGCGAGCGTCGCGCTGGCCGAATCGGTCGGCTCAATGGCAGGCAATCTTGCGGTGGCCAATTCGCAATATTGCGTTGGGCTTGAGGTGAATGCCAACCATTTAAAAGCGATGCAGAGCGGCCTTTTGACGGCTAAAGCGACGCCGCTACATCTTGGGCGCGCAACACACGTTTGGCATATTGAGCTGCGCAACGATGAGCAGGAGCTGATCTGCATCAGCCGCCTGACGCTGGCGGTGCTGGACAAAAAGATCAGTACAGGCGCTTAGCTTTTGACTTTGAGTTTTAACTTTTTGTTGCAATGATTGTTTTAAACCAAGGTACGCGGGCTTGTAGATTTTTAGCGCCGCACCTTGATTTTTTGCGTCGCTTCAAGTGCCATCTGCTGCATGCTGTTTGCAAATTTTTTGATCGGAAAATTACAACGTTGCAGCTCGTGGCGTTTTTCTAAGTAGCTGTAACTGTTGTAATTAAACCAAATATTTCCCCGACCATCTTCCCAGATCAACACTTTTTGCGGCAGATCGAGCGCCGCAAGCTGGCTGCATTGCAGCAAGGCGCTGTCGATATTGGGGCTGTTAAACAAAATGGTGTAAGTTGGGCGCAGCGTTTTGCCGGCGGTGCTGGCGTTATTGTGGTGCGCGATGCGAGTAATAATGCTGATCTGGTTGCGCTGCGCGATAGCCATAAAGCGCTTGGCCGTCAGCTCGATATCATACTGGCTTTTCAGCTGCACCATCCCGCTTGAAGCCATGGAAAATTGGCTGTAGAGCGTGATCATGGCCGCCAATAAATAAGTCGCACTTCTCATTTTTTTCACCCCGTTGCTGCTCGCATTGCTGCTGAGCGCGCGGCTTTTTGTGCGCGATCAGCGTCAAGATAGCTGCGATTGTACGATAATGGGCGGCTTTTGTTGTGATAAATAAATGAAATCACGCTCTTTGCATTGGGTGTCTATTCAATAAAGTTGCTGCGAGGCGTTAGCTTTCTTTTTTGCTCAAGAAAGGAAAAAAACAGCGCTGGCAGCTTTCCAAATTCGACAAAAAAACCGTGCCAAATCGTATTTAACTCACTATCCTAGCGAAGTTTTTTAACGGAAGGTGAAATATGATCATTACTCCCAAAATTCGCGGATTTATCTGCACAACGACACATCCTGTGGGCTGTGAGGCGAATGTCAAAGAGCAAATTTCTTATGTGCAAGCGCAAGGAAAATTGGCGAATGCGCCAAAGCGCGTGTTAGTGATTGGCGCTTCAAGCGGTTACGGTTTGGCGTCGCGCATTACTGCCGCTTTCGCTGGCGATGCGGCGACAATTGGCGTCTTTTACGAAAAAGCGGGAACGGCGACCAAGCCCGGTACTGCCGGTTGGTACAATTCGGCGGCGTTTGACAAGCTAGCCAAAGCGCAAGGCTTGTACGCAAAAAGCCTGAATGGTGATGCGTTTAGCGATGAAGCGAAGCAAAAAGCGATTGCGCTGATCAAAGAAGATCTCGGTCAGGTGGACTTAGTGGTCTATTCGCTGGCCACGCCGGTGCGTAAATTGCCATCCACAGGGCAGGTGGTGCGCTCGTCGCTTAAGCCAATCGGCCAGACTTACACGGCAACCGCGGTTGATACTAATAAAGATGAAATCATCCAAGCAAGCGTTGAGCCTGCGAGCGAGCAAGAGATCCAAGACACCATCACTGTGATGGGCGGCGAAGATTGGCAGCTGTGGCTTGATGCGTTAATGAGTGCGGGTGTGCTTGCAACGGGTTGTAAAACAGTCGCTTATAGCTATATCGGCACGCAGCTGACTTGGCCAATTTATTGGGACGGCGCGCTTGGCAAAGCCAAAATGGATCTTGATCGCGCGGCGCATGCGCTGAGCGACAAGCTGGGTTCGCTTAACGGTACCGCGAACGTAGCTGTGCTAAAAAGTGTGGTAACACAAGCGTCTTCGGCGATCCCAGTAATGCCGCTTTATATCGCGATGGTTTACAAGAAGATGCGCGAGCAAGGCCTGCACGAAGGCTGCATCGAGCAGATCTATCGCATGTTTAGCCAAAAGATGTACAACGGCGCGATGGAGCTTGACGATGAAAACCGCTTGCGCCTTGACGACTGGGAGCTGCGCGACGATATTCAGCAGCACTGCATGCAGCTGTGGCCACAAGTGACGACGCAAAACTTGCGCGAGCTGACTGACTACGACGCTTACAAAGCTGAATTTTTGAAACTGTTCGGTTTTGGCGTTGCTGGCGTTGATTACAACGCTGAAGTCGATCCAAACGTTGAGTTTGATGTCGCAGCGATTTAATGAAAAATTTTGAAGCTGGCGTTGCCAGCTTCTTTTTTATACGTTTTTTTAAGCCTTGTTTTTGAATCGCTAAGCTAAAACGTCTTTGCAACGCAAGTTTTATCGCGCTCAACAAGGCCTTTTGTCACTGTTTTTGCTAGAAATTGCATGATTTTTTACTCAAAGTGTTTGCAAAACCAACAAATTGTTGAAAAAAAAAGCAAACGATACAAGCGCCGCAAAAAAACTAGTGACATGTGCGCTGTTTTAAGTAAAATGTGCACATCTTGAAGCGACAGCTAAAAGATACGGCGCGTTGGCAGACTGGTTATGCAGCGGATTGCAAATCCGTGGACCTCGGTTCGACTCCGGGACGCGCCTCCATAATGCGACACTAGCTCAGTTGGTAGAGCGCAACCTTGCCAAGGTTGAGGTCACGGGTTCGAACCCCGTGTGTCGCTCCAAAATTCTCTCCTTCGTAAAAACTTCTTGCAATAAAAATCAGTAACTTAATGTAACTCACCTTTGCTTTAGGCAAATCTAAATCGTTTTTCTTTAAGTTCGCTTGTCACTGTTTTTCTTTTTCTATTACAACGTTGCCTGTTTCCCCTCTGTTTTTGCTTAGTTACCACTTTAGTTTCTTGCCGCTTTAATTTTTTTCATTGGAATTTTCTGCTTGCTTAATAATTGTGCCCTGCGTATTAAAAACTGCGCGCTGCTTTTTAAGCTTCGGCGTTCTTCTGCTAAACCTGCATCGCAAAAATGGTGTTATTTAAACTGCGAAAAATGCTGGTATGGGAACTTGAGGCAAAATTGCAGTGAATTTACGTCATCTGCATAGAAAAAATAAGAGTAAGCGCGCTATTAATTTTGTATGCACCGTGATCACATTCTCGCGCAAGGCTAATCCCAAATGGCCGTTTCAATATGACACTCTACGCATTTGCCCGCAATAAGGTTCGACTCTTTGATTGGCTTCAGTAAAATGAGCTTTCGATTACATTGAAAATCAATGTGTTACTAATCAATTTCGTAGTTTAAATGCAAGAGGGATGTTTCGCATGGCAATGGGTACTGTTAAATGGTTTAACAATGCAAAAGGGTTTGGTTTTATCTGTCCTCACGAGGGAGAGGATGACATTTTTGCGCACTACTCGACTATCCAGATGGACGGCTATCGTACTCTTAAAGCTGGTCAAACCGTGACTTATGAAGTCCAAGAGGGACCAAAAGGGTACCATGCCAGCTTGATCACGCCGGTTGATAGCGAAATGTCGCAATAAATAAAGCGTTACTAAATACAGTCCCTCAAGTTGCTTGAATAAATAAAAGGCAACTTGGGGGAAAATGTAAACTTGTTATTTATTCCAATAATATTAATCTGTTATAGAAAATAAACGTTATTATCCCCGCTCATAAGCAGCATAATTTCCCCGTTATTACCTCAACTGAGACTTAACTGATCTTGCAAACTTTGCGCTAAAAAGTACAATTGTACTCGTGAATTTTCGTCAGTTATTCTAATTAATTGATTTTTATCGAAAAGCATGAAATAACGTGCAAATAAGAAATCAAAATAAAAGAATGCACGCAGCGAAATTAAAGAAACGAATTCAAATGCATCAAGTTTCTTATTATTTGATTTTCTACATTTATAAGCCTTTAGTGCGCGTGAAATTATCGCGTACAGATTAGGATTTTTATTTTATTCAGCTGTTAAAATATTAACGCTATCAATGGGAATGGCATAGATGGCATATAGTTTATTTACTCTTCCTCACATTAGAGCCGGATTTCACCATATTTTTGCAACATTTATTTTTTCGCTTTACGGTATGCAAGTTAGTTCTTATTTAAGCGATATTCATTTTGTCACGCTGTTTTTCCAAACGGCGGTGTTATTTTTTTTGCTTTATTTGGTGCGGCTCTCTTTATATCTCAGTTGCTATCGCATGAGCGCTTTAAGCAGCATGGCGTTGTACACTGTGGTGGGGATGATGTTTGCTGCGTGGCATCACCATTTTTATAATTTTCCTTTAGAAACCAATATTAAAGTGGCGTTTGGCATTATTGTGCTTGGCAGCTTTATTTCTGTTGATTTGGCGATTTCTGACACGCGCGTGCAGCTGGAAAAACCCGATGCATTTAATAATCCGCCGCAAACTTTTGTGCCGCTCGCGCTGCAAGTTGGTTTTGCGATGGTTTATTTGCTGCTCGCTTTAACGATGCTGCTGAGCATGGTGATGAACCGCGAGCTGGCGTGGCTGGTGCGCAATGATCGGCTTTTTTTGACGTTTGCTGATATTAATCAGATGGTTCAAAGCTTTTTCATTGCCGCGTTGATCATGAGCGCGTATGTGGTTTTGTTGACCAAAAATGCCGCAAGCTTGTTTAAGCGGCAAATTTCTTATCAGATCCAAACGCTTAATTATGTCGGTGAGCAAAATTATCAAGCCAAAGTGCCGATGAACATGCTCGGGGAGTTTGGCATCATCGCGTACTACACAAACTGCATGCTGCAAGATCTCGGGCGGCAAACTGAGCCGGCGATCACGAGCCAAGGCATTGATACAGCGGTAAAAAACTTTGCTTTCATGCTGGTCAAGCGAGAAGGGGGCAATCGCGCTAAATTGCTGCGAATTCAGCGCTACGTGCGCGAGCTTGCCGAGCAGCTAGGAAAGCTCGATAAATACAAAAAGGCGATAAATAAAGAGGTTGTTGAGCGTCTCTATCAATGCGCGCCATTATACGACATCGGCAAGATTGCGATTTCGGAAGTGATTTTGCAAAAAGAGGGGCCGTTGTCGGCGCAGGAAAAAGAGATCTTTAAAACGCATGCGCAGATCGGCGCCGATATACTCAATATCGAAGATGATGAGCAAGGCTTTTTTGAGCTCGCGCGCGAGATGGCGCTTAGCCACCACGAAAATTGGGATGGCAGCGGCTACCCGTTCGGCTTGTCGGGCGCAGCTATCCCGCTCTCTGGCAAAATTGTTGGGCTGGCGAACTATTATGATGAGCTGCGCTGCGGCCGCCATCTTGAGCAAGCGCTGAGCCACGCGCAAGCTTGTGAATTTATTTTAGAAAACAGTGGCAAGCTTTTTGATCCCGATTTGGTGCAAGCTTTTGGCGCTTGCGAGCAGCAATTTGCTGATATTGTTAAACATTATGACGATAAGCTGCTTTACACCCTCATAGACAAGCCAACCGTAACCAGCCGTAGCCGCATGCACAAAAAGCGCGAAAAAGCGCACAGCACATAAAATAAATCACCTGAGCATAGTGCGAGCTTGGTAAAAATCGCTAGCAACATTCTCAGGTGATTTTTTATGCTTTTGGCTCAGGTTCGATTTATCGCTTTATTTCTTTTTTACACGCGTGCCGCAACTCTTCGATAAACAGTGACGGCCGCTCAGGCTCGTAGCAGACCCAGCAATGGCGCGCGCGCGTTAGCGCAAGATAGAACAGGCTGCGCTCCTTGGCGTGATCGACGTAGGAATATTGACTAAACAGCGCGTACTGTAGCCCTTGCTCCTGCGATGGCGCCGGAAAAACATCCCTATTCACATCCACGATAAAGCAGTGATCGGCCTCCACGCCTTTCGCTTGCGTTACCGCTTCATAGCGCATTGAAAACATAGGGAAACTCTGCTGCCATGCGCGCAGCTCCTTAGGCTTATTACTCAGCTCTCGCCCGATAAATAAGATCTCTAGCGGACTGCCACCGGAAAGCGTGGCGAGCTTTAGCAGCGCTTTTGGGATCGCGCTGTGCTCGATGAGCTGCACCTGCTTTTTGTTGTCGGACTTAACGCTTTGCAAAGGCGGCGCAAGTTTAATAGCCGCCGCATCTTCTTCTGCGCCATAGGTCATTTCTGCATTCAAAATAGCGCCGGCGCATTTTGCAACGTATTGATTAAAGCGATAACTTTGCGGCAACCGCGTGATGGCTGCATGCGCAAAACGCTCGGCAAAATCATCGGCAAGCACCGCCGTTGCATCCGTAAAATGGTCGATAAGCTGTAAGTCATCGGCCGTTGCAAAAAGAACCGGCTGTTTTTGCTGCTCAGATTGCTTGGTGTGGCACAAAGTCTCTAAAAAAGTGACCGCGGGGAGAGAAAACGCTTGGTATTCATCAACCAAAAAATGGGCGTAATGGTGGATAAAAGCGCCGTCTTTGCGGCTAAGCAGGTCGGTCGCTCGCTCAAGCAGGCGCTTGGCGTCGTGCTCGCCGTTGTCATTTAACGAATTTTGATAGTGGTGCATCAAAGGAGAAAGCAGCGTGAGCTCGCTCAGCGCTTGCGGATCGTGATGGACAAGCTGCTTGATAGCCGTGCTTGGCACATTTTGCTGCAACAAAAGGGTCAGCTGGCGCCACAGCCACAGGAGAAAATCGCTGCTAGTCGTTTGCTCTACAAGCGGTTTTTCGGGATCGATCCCTGGCACCGGCCATGTTGCGATGTGTTTTTGCCAGCGCTTAAGTGACGCCGTGTTGCTAAAAGTCGTTTCAAGCCATTGCGTTAACCACTTATCGCGTGAGCGCGCGCAGCTGATCAGCTTGGAAACTTGCAAAAGCTCATCAAAATTAGAGCGAATGATCTGCTGGGCCAGCGCGACCGGTGTGACGATGTTTATCGCAGGCAGTCCGAGTTTGCTCAGCCGTGAGCGTATTTTTCGTTTAACCGCGTGATCGGGCACAATAAAGAGAATTTGCCACGCGCGACATTGCTTGCTGTGTAACAGGTAATGGCAGTGCGCAAGCAACGTCGTCGTTTTGCCGCATGCAGCGCCGCCAATCACGAGGTTGTGATCTTCGTTGGTGATCACCGCTTGCTGCTGAATGGCGCTCAGCACGGGCGTGTGTGCGGCTTTAAACCACGGTTGCCACTGCTGCAGCTGCACATTGAGCCACTCTTGGTTGCGTCTGCTACGCAGCGTTTCGCCTTCTATCAACCAGCTGCGAAATTTGTCGTATAGCTCTGGCTCAAAAATGCTCAGCAGCTGCGGGTGAAAATTGAGCTCTTGCATCAGTGTAATTGACGCATCTTGCCATTGAGTCAGCTCGGAATGGCGCAAAAAAGCATTGGGATCACCGAGCTGCTTAAATTGTTCTTGTAGACGTGGCTCAATGGTGAGGAGATCTTGGTGCTGCTCGTGCAGCCAAGTTTGGTATTGCACCGCAAGTTGCTGTGCGAAATGCGCGACTTTGCGCCATGGCAGCCCAAGTACGGCAATGGTTTCGACTTTTTCTTCAAGTGAGCAAAATTCAAAGTAAATTTTTCCCCACCACAAGCCCCGCTCAATGCGGCATTGGCCATTCCAAATGGCAAAGGGAACCGATTCATTAAAATTTTTCGAACAAAAATGCAGCTTAGCCTGTTTGGCCGAGACAGAAAAATAATCTCCCTGTACAAACCACTGGGCTAATCGATTGGCCGATAGTTTCATGTAAAGCAATCTTGCCGCTGTAAAAAATAAGGTGTACTTAGTCTAGCAATATAACTTTTTTATGTATATATGATTGTATTTGTTGATGTTTTACTCGCAGACGCAAAGTGGCATAAGGGTAACCTTTGGCAAATGGCTTTGAGAAAACCGCAAAGCCATTTTGTTGCGTGTTAGCCTGTTGTTCGCGGCTTTTTAGGCCGTTTAGCACCAGAATTGCGTGTATTTGGCGCAAGCGGTGTGTGCTTGGTGGCAAAAGGCTTCGCCTTGGACGAGCGTGGCGAGTTTTCTGTATGCGGAGTCCTTTTTTTATTCGCAAGCAGATTTTTTTCGCTAAAGCCGTTGGCCGGCGGGATCAAGCAATGCGCTTTTTCGCCAATAAGATGCGCTTTGTTCATCTTCACGAGGGTTTCGCGCAGCAGCGGCCAATTTTTCGGGTCGTGATAGCGCAAAAATGCTTTGTGCAGGCGGCGCTGAATTTCACCTTTCGCCACAAACAGCGGCTGGCGATTTTTGTAGGTGACGCGCTTGAGCGGGTTGGTGTGCGAGTAGTACATGCTGGTCGCGTTGCACATCGGCGACGGATAAAACGTCTGTACTTGGTCGCAGCGATAATCATTTTGCTTAAGCCACAGCGCCAAATTAAGCATGTCAAGATCGCTACATCCTGGGTGCGCGGCGATGAAATAGGGGATCAGATACTGCTTTTTCCCCGCTTCGGTTGAATATTTTTCAAACATCGCTTTGAACGTGTCGTAGCTGCCCATGCCAGGCTTCATCATCAGATCGAGCGTCTCTTTTTCGGTGTGCTCGGGCGCAATTTTTAGATAGCCGCCAACATGATGCGTCACCAGCTCTTTGACGTATTCAGGAGATGTGACGGCCAGATCGTAGCGCACGCCAGAGGCGATCACGACTTTTTTCACCCCAGGCAGCGTGCGCGCCGCTTGATAAAGCTTGATGGTGTGCGAATGGTCGGTATTGAGCTTTTCACAAATTTTGGGAAAAACACACGATGGACGTCGGCAGTTATGCTCCGCCTTTTGATCTTTGCAGCCAAGGTGGTACATGTTCGCGGTCGGCCCGCCAAGATCGGAAATCACGCCGGTAAATCCGGGGACTTTGTCGCGAATGTCTTCGATCTCTTGCAAAATGGAGTGCTGCGAGCGGTTTTGAATGATGCGCCCTTCGTGCTCGGTGATGGAGCAAAACGAGCAGCCGCCAAAACAGCCGCGCATGATGTTAACCGAGGTTTTTATCATCTCGTAAGCGGGAATTTTCACCCCTTGATATTGCGGATGCGGCACTCGTGCAAATGGTAAATCAAAGAGATAGTCCATCTCGGCGGTCGTTAACGGGCGCGGTGGCGGGTTGAGCCAAAGTTCGCGGTCGCCGTGTTTTTGCACTAAAGGTCTTGCTGAATATGGATTGTTTTCAAGGTGCAATACCCGAGTGGCGTGCGCGTACAAAATCTTGTCATTGACTAATTTTTCAAACGATGGCAGACGTACAACGCAGTTGTGCGTGTGATGCTTTGTGGCGGACGAATTGTGTACTTGCGGCGCGGCGTGCAGTAAATTTTCGGCAGGCGCGGCGCTGTTTGGAACGCTGTCACAGCCCGTTTGATAAGGATTAGTGTGCAGCATGCCAAGGCGCGGTTTGTCTATGCGGCCGCTGTCGATTTCGGTCAGATGCGCCGGAACTTGCTTTAATAGCACCGCCGTGCCTGCAACATTATTGATTTCGCTGACTTTTTCACCATGGGCGAGGCGATATGTAATATCAATTAAGGCGCGCTCGGCATTCCCAAATAACAAAATGTCAGCCTTGCTATCGACCAAAACGGAGCGGCGCACTTTGTCAGACCAGTAGTCATAATGGGCAACGCGGCGCAGGCTCGCTTCGATACCGCCAAGCACAATCGGCACATCTTTATAGGCCTGCCGGCAACGCTGCGAGTAGATGATCACCGCGCGGTCGGGGCGCTTGCCGCCAATGTTGTTTGGGGTATAAGCGTCATCGTGGCGCAGTTTTTTATCCGCCGTGTAGCGGTTGATCATGGAGTCCATGTTACCGGCCGTGACGCCAAAATAGAGATTGGGTTTGCCAAGTACTTGAAATGCGCTAGGATCGTGCCAATCGGGCTGCGCGATAATGCCAACGCGGTAACCTTGCGCTTCCAGTGTGCGGCCGATGATGGCCATGCCAAAGCTCGGGTGGTCGATGTAAGCATCGCCGGTAACGATGACAATATCGCAGCTATCCCAGCCAAGTGCGTCCATTTCGGCGCGGCTTGTAGGTAAAAAAGGAGCCGTGCCAAAGCATTCAGCCCAATATTTTGGATAATCACGAATGTCGTTTTTTATGGTCATGCAGAGATCGCAGTTGTGGGGCAAAAAAATTTGTGCCGCGGTGATAGTTTGTGGTGCAAAGTTTAAAGCTTTGTCTTCATGAAGTACATGTTTTCGATCAAGATCACGCGCTCGGGGCTGCTTAGCATCGCCAAGGCGCGCCTTTCGTATTGTTTTTTGAGCAAAAATGGTCCATTTATTGGGTTTGTTGTGTAGTAAGCATTTTAAAAATACGGGCAAGCAAAAATGAGTTCGAAGTGGAATATACGTTTTTATCAGATGGCACAATTAGTTGCTTCGTGGAGTAAAGATCCTTCAACCCAAGTTGGCGCGGTGATTGCGAAAGGTAACCATATTATTTCATTAGGATTTAATGGTTATCCGCATGGCATTTTTGATAGCGCGGCGACCGATCAGCGCGAGATCAAACTGCTTAAAACATTGCATGCAGAAGAAAATGCGATTTTGTTTGCTAAGCGCGATTTGCAAGGCTGCGCAATTTGGGTAACCCATTTTCCGTGTCCTAATTGTGCGGCGAAAATTATTCAAACCGAGATCAGCGATGTTTATTGCCCTGAGCCAGAAGAAGACTTTTTGGTGCGCTGGCAAGAAAAAATCGCAATCAGCGTGGAGATGTTTGCGCAGGCGGGAGTGAAGGTTCACTGGCTGACAAAAAGCGAGATGGTACTTTAGCGAGAGGTGAGCGCGTCTGGCAGTAGAGTGCGGTAAAGAGTACCGCAGCTCTACTGGGATTGCGCATCTTAAAAGCGCTTAAAAATCAGCATTTTGTCGTGCCGCTTACTGCATGCGGGCTGCTTCCGATAGTCACGCTGACCAGTGAGCCGCCAGAGATCCAGCATAAGGTGGTGTCTTTGAGCGTCCAATTGACTTTATCAATGATCCCCGTTTGAGTAACGTGGTGTTTTGACATGCTGCTGCCGGATTTTTTACTCCAAGTAAAGTTGACCCATTTTGCCGTGGCCGGTATGACGGTTACCGAGCCGGTTCGGCTCCATCCGTCAATTTGGTAGACACGCGCGCCGTCGCTGTATTCGATGCGATACCACATATCGTGAACGGCGTTGTTACGGATCACCCTGATATTAAACGGCCTTGGCTCTTTAAAGTTGGTGCATTCGAGCTCTTTGCAGACAGAGGGCGTGGTTTGGTGCGCTAAACGGTGCACCGACGCTTGATCGTCTGTCTGGTTATACGCGGTTGTATAGACATCTTTCCAAGAGACTTTCTTTAACGACGTTAAATTATCGCCGACAGCCCAAAAGCGCTCGCCAACAGCAGGTTTCACTACATTATTATCGATCATCCACTGCAGCTGCCCCAGCGTTGGTAAGCTCCAATCGCGATTGAGGGTTTGGCTGCCGACGCTATAATGCTGGATCAGTTCACTAAACTGATTGTGAGTCAAATTGGTGTGATTGTAGGTGCCGTTATAGTTGAAAACCGAATAAAACATCGGCGAGCCAATGCGCAAGGACACCTCTTTGCAAATGCCGTTCGTCACCGGCGGATCATCGGCCGCGCAGGCGCTGTATGGCAAGTTTGAGATAAATCGTGCCGTTAACAGGCGCTCGCCTTTGACTTCAAGGCTTGAGCCGGTGGTAAAATCATCATTAAATGCAAAGGCGCTACTTGCCGCAGCGAGTAAAAGCCAAGCGAAAATGTTTTTTGACATTACGATTGATCCTATTTTTATACCCAAGGCGTGCTCAATTACACTTCGACCCTACTTGTGAATAATCCATGGGGTGAGGGCTGCTGCCGATCGTTACGCTAAAAATGGTTCCGCCAGAGACCCAGCACAGCGTCGGTTCACGTTCGCGAAAATTAACAAGTTTTTGCACATCCTGTTGCGTTGTCAGTTTTTGCTCTGATGAAGCGTGAGCCTTACTGTAGGTGAAACGGACCCATTTTGCCGTTGGCGGGATCTGGACATCTTTCCAGCGCGCGCTCCAACCTTCGTGTTTTACAACGTTTTTGCCATCGTCATACTCCACCTTGGCGTACATGTCGTGCACAAGGTTGTTGCGGCGGACAACGATCCAAAATGGCTTTTTCTCGACAAAATTGCCGCAATCGTTATAGGTGCAGGCGGAGGGCGTCATTTCATTGGCAAGACGGTACAAAGAGGCATCTTGCTCGGTTTGGTTATAGGCGGGAGTAAAAAACTCTTTCCAGTAAACTTGTTTGATGGCGCTGTGATCATCAGAGAGTACCCAAAATTTTTCACCAGTTGATGGTGACACCACTTTGTTGTCAATCATCCATTGCAGCTGGCCTAGCGTTGGAAGCACCCAGCGGCGATCGCGGTTTTGGCTGGCAATTTTGTAGATACGGTTGATCTGCTCAGCTTTCTCTTGGGTGATATTGGTGGGCGAATAGATCACTTTGGTTGGAATCAACTTGTTGAATATTTTGGAGCCGACCCGCAGCGACACTTTAATGCAAAGGTTGCGATCGCTGATGGCAGGCTCGTCAATCTCGCAGGCCGAGTAAGGGAGGTTTGCCAGCATTTTACTATCTAGCAGGCCTTGATCTGTCACATCCGACGTTGAAATGGTGGTGAAGTCGTCGTTAAAGGCCAAGCTTTGCATGGAAATGGTTAGCAAAATGAAGCTAAGCAGATTTTTTAGCATTGAGTCTACCTTATTTTGGCGCTTGAGCGCGGTGGCTCTTATTTGCATTTTTTGTTAACTTCGGAATAATCCATGGAGTGTGGGCTGCTGCCAATCGTTACGCTAAAAATGGTTCCGCCTGAGACCCAGCATAGGGTCGGCTTGTCATAGAGCCAGTTGATACGATTTTGAATATTTTCCATTTTTTGCAGTCCTTGCACTGATGATGCATGCACTGTGCTATAGACGAAGTTAGCAGCTGCACCTGCAGGCACGACAACATCGGTCCAATTTGCACTCCAGCCTGTGTGTGCAGAGTTGGGGCTGCTGGTAATAGGGCGGCCGTCCTTAAAAATATCTACCCTTGCGTACATATCATGCACAAGGTTATTACGCTTAACGACGACATAAAAATCTTTACTGTCGTTACTAACAAAGTTAGTACACTGTTCATCATTACAATCTGAAGGCGTTTGCTCATTAGCGAGCCGGTAGACAGAGGCTTGAGAAGAAGTTTGCCCGAACACGTTGTTTGCAAAAGTTTTCCATCGAACTTGGCGCAGGCCTCGTTGGTCGGATGTTTGTACCCAAAAACGTTCACCGTCTGTGGGTTTAAGCAGTTGTTGATTGATCATCCACTGTAGCTGGCCGAGTGTGGGAATGCTCCAGCGGCGATTATAGTATTGGCTGCCAACGGTATAGCCTATGGCAAGGCTCTCAGCTTGTCCGAGTTGCAGATTGTGGCGCGGCAGAGCACCTAAAGAGCCAACGACTAATAAATTATATATGGGTGAGCCAACAGTGAGTGACGCTTGCCTACAATGCTCAGGTGAAAGTGGAATTTCATCGCTTTCACAGGCTGAATAGGGGAGGTTGGCCAGCACTTTTGTGCTGACCATGCCATCTTCGCTTAGTTCTATGCTAGATGATGATTCAAAATCATCGTTAAAGGCATAACTTTTAAAGCACAGCGTCATTAAACAAAAAGTTGCTAAAAATCTCATATCTCTGTGGCCTTTTATTGCTCTCGTTTTTTGGTTAAGCGTAGTACGCAAAACTCCAGTTTTGCTGGACACAGTCAAAAAAATTAAAAAATTCATTCTGTTACAATTTCAGGCCTGTTTTTGATCATGACACACGCGGTGTGTTTTTGCTTACCAAACCCGACAATTTGGCTTAAAACAACTTTTGCAACGGGAATGAATGCGGCGTCCACGACATTTTCTTGGTTTTCAACGAATGGATCGTGGAAAAAGAAAAAGTCTTTATTCATGCCACTCAAAACAATCCAATGCGGCTCTTTATAGCCATTGAAGCGGTATGTGCTGATCAAAAGTAAAATGCAGACGCCTTCTGCAAGACGGTTTTCGATCGTGCTAACGTCAGGAGATTGCTCGTGAACGCTAATGTCCGTTGCTGTGATTTTTTGAACAAAATCATCGTGAACCAGTTTGATGACCTCTTTTTTGGTCACATTACGCACCGAATGAATGAACGGCGTATCGGGAGAGTGTGACCAAAGCTCTACTTCAAATCCGCGGCGGTGCGCAGCTAATGCCAGCCCCTGCCCGCTGCAGCCGCCGTGGCCGCCGGCCATGAAGATGGTGGTCGCTTCACGCCACAACTGCACTTCTTTGGTGCGGCTTGGTTTTACGGGGTGCCCTAATGCTGCAAAGCTCATCAGCAAACAAGCGGCGCCACAGGTGAATGGAAGGGTTTGCACATACAGCGGCATCGGCAGCTTTTTGCTTGGCCCTGGCGTGCCAAGCCTTTTTTGCATGCGGATCCCGTCGGCTAAATCGTCGTAGTAGTGGATCAAAATGCGCAGTTTTGTAAATCCAAGCTTGCGGTAAAGCGCAATCGCGTCGGTATTATCTTCGCGCACTTCTAAACGCATGGTGATGTAGCCTTTCTCAACCGCGTAGACTTCACATTGCGTCAGCAGGTTGGTCGCAATACCTTGATTTTTAAATTCTTTATCAACCGCAATCGAGTAAAGTCGTGCAATTTGCGTCGCCTGATTAAAGATGATCAGCGCGTAGGCGACCACTTTGTCATTGTGCTGAGCAGTCAGTAAATAGTCCGTTTTTGAATTAATAAAACGGCGCAATTGACGCTTAGTTAAGCGGTCTTCGGAAAAGGCCTGCTGCTCTAATTGGTGTAATTGTTCAAGGTCAAGAAGCGTTGCACACTTAAATTCCATTTTGAAATTCTCGTTGATCGCGTATATAAAGAGTTAAATACAGTTTTAGAATGATCGCGAATTTTACAAAGGATGGGAAAATGGCAAATATTCTTATTATCACGGATGAGAAACGAGACTGGCGGCAGTATTTCCCTTCAGAACAAGTGGTTACAGTCAATGACTACCTTGCTCCGAGGGCGTTTAGTCATAACAAAAATATTCAGGTTGTAAACCTTTGTAAATCATATGATTACATGACAAATGGTTACTATTGTTCGCTGCTGGCCGAAGCGCGAGGCCATCGCGTGATCCCAAGCGTAATGACCATCAACGATCTTGAACAAGATTATATGGTTAACCTAAAACAAGGTGATTTTACTCGCCATTTTAAGACTGAAGACCATCTTTCCTGCAAAATTTATTTTGGCCGCACGGATGTGGAAGGCTTAGAAAATATCGCAATGAAAGTGTTTGAAAAATTTATGGTTCCGGTTTTGGAAGCTGAATTTGTCAAAATAAATGGCAAATGGCAGCTTTCTAAGCTTGAAGCGTGTCCTTTTCAAACATTAACCGACCCAGAACAAGATATTTTTGCTAGCTCCCTTGAGGCTTTTTCGCAAAAAATCTGGCGCAGCAGAAAGAAAAATAAAAAATACCGCTACGACATTGCGATGCTTGTGGATGAAGATGAAAAAATGCCGCCTTCAGATCCTAAAGCATTGAAAAAATTTCATAAAGCGGCAGAGCATTTGGGGATCAATATGGAAGTGATTTACCCAAAAGAGCTTGGCCGTTTGGGGGAATTTGACGGGCTTTTTATCCGCGCGACGACCCGAGTTTCAAACTTCACATACAAGTTTGCAAAAGCTGCAGAAAATTTGGGATTAGTCGTAATGGATGATCCTGAATCTATTATGAAATGTACCAATAAAGTCTTTTTGACCGAGCTTTTATCGATAAATCGGGTTGGAACGCCAAAAAGTTTAATTTTAAAAAGCGGCGTACAAGCTCAGCTTGAGGAAGCGATAGAGTTGATAGGCTTTCCGATGGTGCTAAAAGTGCCCGATGGCGCCTTTTCTGATGGCGTGATGCGGGTTAACAGCGCAGATGAACTTTATCAAAAAAGTTATGAAATTTTTGAAAAAAGTACTTTGATCCTCGCGCAAGAATATCTGCCGACTGATTTTGATTGGCGTATTGGGGTGTTAAATCGCCAGCCGATTTTTGCTTGCAAATACATGATGAGCCGTGGGCATTGGCAGATTTATCAGCACCATGATAACGGCAAAGTTTCGTCCGGTGATTATGAAAGTGTTGATATTAAACAAGTGCCTAAAGTTGTGGTCGATACAGCGCTCAAAGCGGCGAACTTGATTGGCTCTGGATTTTACGGCGTAGATGTTAAGCATGTGGATGACAAAGCTTACATCATTGAAGTGAATGACAATCCTAGCATCGACAGCGGCGTTGAAGATGGCTTCTTAGGCGATCTGCTTTACGACAGGATCATCACAGAATTTTTGCGCCGCATTCAGATGCGTGGCCTTAATTAATTGATTTTAAATAAAAAAGCTGAAGTGAAAAACGCTTCAGCTTTTTTTTGTCTTTTTAATTAAAGCGATTTTAGTAATTGTTGTTTAGTGCTTTCGCTAAGCAGCGTCCAGTGAGTGCCAGTTTGTGCGCCCGCAAAAATCCACAGCAATTTGATATCAATATCATAGCCATGCGCTTCTTGCACAGTGCGAAAGATCTCTTCCGGCGTCATGGAAAAGAAAGTATCTACATCGTGGATGTTCGCTTTTTTTAGCATTCTTTCAATGGTTAAGCGCAGGTTAGGTAGGTCGCGTAAACGCTTGTTGAGTTTAGAGTCGCGATACTCTTTTTCCGCCATAGAGTTATCTAAAGAGCGTTTTACTAAGTTTTCTAAATCAGGCTCATTGCGCTCAAAAAGTTTAGTAATATCGTAGTAATTTACGATGGCTGTTGAGCTTTTTTTGATGTGAACAAATTTTGGGCAAGCACGCTCTTGCAGTGTTTCGGTAAGTTTTGGAGCGCCACGCAGATAAATGTGATCATCTTTGATCAAAGAAAACATTGCACCACTAACAAAAAAACCGGTACCGCCAAACATGGAGCGTTTTTCAGTGTTGCCAAATTGTGATAGGTAATCGACAAATGTGTCTTTAATTTGTTGTTGCATCGGAGCCTCCATTTCCCTAAACGAGCAGATTTTTCCATTACCTAAATAATTGCCTCATAGCTAATTATTCAAGTTCCTGTTCGGTTAAAATTATCTATTTAAAGCTTTTTGGATCATGTGGTTATCATGCAGCATGCGGAATGCAAAATCTATAACCGATATCAAAAAAACGAAAAATAGAAAAAATAAATTTTGCTAATATTTTTCTCTAGAATATAGGGACTGTGGTTAAGACAAAATAAAAAAATTTATTAACTGGTAAATATTTGAAATAAATTTTACCGCGGTTCAAAAAATAGGATGTGACACATTAACCTTGCCTTGCGAAATTGTTTTTGCGGCGGCGAGTTTGCAAAAGGGGTGTTTGACATCGCTTTTAGGCCAAATTTTTCCAGCAAAAAAGCGTGATTTTAGGTTGTTTGCCTTGTTGTTAATGTGTAATGTTTGTTCTTTTTTGTAAAACACAATCAAAATGAGGTATTTATGCGCATTATTCTTCTTGGAGCGCCAGGTGCGGGCAAAGGAACGCAGGCGCAAGCGATCATGGAACATTGCGGCATTGTTCAGATCTCAACCGGAGATATGTTGCGCGCGGCCATTAAAGAGGGAAGTGAGCTTGGCAAGTTGGCAAAAGCGGTCATTGACGCAGGACAACTGGTTTCTGACGAGATCATTTTAGGTCTGGTTAAAGAGCGAATTGCGCAGCCTGACTGCCAAAAAGGCTTTCTGCTTGACGGCTTTCCGCGGACTTTAGCGCAGGCTGATGGGCTGCACGCGATGGGCGTCACTGTGGATCACGTGGTTGAGCTTGCTGTGGATGACGAAGTGATTGTTGCTCGTACCACGGGGCGGCGCGTGCATCCAGGCTCTGGCCGCACTTATCACATCGTGCACAATCCGCCGAAAATTGATGGCAAAGATGACGTGACCGGCGAAGATCTGGTTTTGCGCGCCGATGATGAAGAGAATATTGTGCGTGAGCGTCTCGCTGTTTACCATGCGCAAACTGCGCCTTTGATCGCCTATTACAGCGACAAAAGCAAAAAAAATGAGTGCAATTACATTAAGTTAGACGGGACTTTGCCTGTGAGCGCGGTGACGCGTGAATTATTGGCTGAGCTTGGTTTAAAAAACGCATAAGTTTTGAAAAATAGCGCATCGGGAATTAATTTTTCTGCTGCGAATTTCAGCGATTGTAAATATAAGCGCATACTTTCTATGCGCTTATATTTTAGCATTAAAAAATGGCCCTTTTGGCAATTTTCAGCAAAAGAGGGTGGCGTTTGTTAATTAATTCAAATAGATTAAAAAAATTAACTTCTTAAACGTTGCCATCCATTATGAGTAAAGGGACAAAACCGCTTGAATTCGTTGAAAAAAAGGGCGTTTTGCTGCTAAACCTCGGCACGCCGTCAGCGCCAACGCCCGCCGCGGTGCGGCAATTTTTAGCTCCGTTTCTCTCTGATCAGCGCGTTGTTGCGCTATCGCCTCTCTTTTGGCTACCACTTTTACACGGCGTCATTTTGCCAACGCGTGCGCCGCGTGTAGCTAAGTTGTATCAAAAAATTTGGCAGCCGGATGGCTCGCCGCTGCTGGTTTACTCCAAACAGCTGCAACAGGCGCTGCAAGAGCAGCTGATGCTGCCGGTTGAGCTAGCGATGACGTATGGCGTGCCTTCGTGCACAGACGCGCTGGGCTCGCTGCAAGCGCAAGGCTGCACGCAGATCGTGGTTTTGCCGCTCTATCCGCAGTATTCGAGCACGACGACGGCAGCCGCCTTTGACGCTGTGGCCGCGGCGCTTAAAAATCAGCTTGCGCTGCCCGCGCTGCGTTGGGTCACGCACTATTTTGCAAATGAAACCTATATCGCAGCGCTTACGGACTCGGTGCTTAAGCTGTGGCAAGAGCGCGGCGAGCCTGAGCGGCTGCTCTGCTCTTATCACGGGATCCCGCAGCAGCTTGTCGATCAGGGCGACCCATATTATGCGCACTGTTTGCAAACCAGTGCGCTGTTGCAGCAGGCGTTGCTGCGCCATGGGCACAAAGTGCTGGTGAAAAGCTGTTTTCAGTCGCGCTTTGGCCGTCAGCAGTGGCTTGAACCTTATACGGAGCCGCACTTAATTTCCATTGCCAAACAAGGAGTTAAGCGCGTAGATCTGCTCGCACCTTCATTTGCCTGTGACTGCTTAGAAACGCTCGAAGAGCTGGCGGTTGAGGCGAAGCAGACTTTTTTGCAAGCCGGCGGCGAGGAGCTGCGTTACATTCCGTGTTTAAACGCGACGCCTTCGCACGTTGAGGCGCTTGCGGCAATCGCGCGCTCGCAGCTGCAAGGCTGGTAACGCGCTTAGGTGCCTACGCTGGAATGCTGGCCTGATAAGGCTCAGTCAACGCGTCCACATATTGAGAGATCTCTTTTAGCAATAAAAGATTTTTCTTGTTATCACGGTGCTGCTCTAAAAGGGCAGCTAATTCATGCTGATAAGTTGGAAGGTGCTCGGCAAAATAGCGCTGGCATTTAGCATGCCACAATTGCCGCTCGCTTGCGCTTAAGGTGTGTGAAAAGTGCCGGCCTCGGTAGTTAAAAAGCAGCTCAGCAAGCCTTGGGTCTGCGTGTTGCAGTGAGATTGACGAAAGAGCGGCAGGCGCCGTTTGGCGAATTTTTTGCATAATTCGTTGATCGTCATATGAAAAAAATCCGTCGTACAGTGCGCAGTCCACATTGTCATTTCCGAGAAACTCCCGCCGTGTTTGAAAGATCGCCTCCACTTTTTGGGTGATGCCAAGCGCTGCGCGCAGTTTCGCTAAATTTTCCAAGCAGGCGGCGATATCAATGCCAAGGCGCGCAGCACAGGCGGCGTCGAGCACTTTTGCCTGTGCTAAAACAGGGCACTGGTTGAGCGTTACCTGCTGCAGCGGGACCGGCGCAAGTCCCTGCATCGCCAGCTCGTCGCGCTTGGTGTACAGGCGCGCTTGCAGCGTTTTAGCATCAAGCGTCAAAAGCGGCGTGAGATCTTTTGCCAAGTCAACGGTGATGACAGCGTTGGCATTGCTCGGGTGCCAAGCAATCGGCGCGACGAGCGTGGTGCAGCCATTTTGCCGACCTAACAGGCCCGAAACATAGACCAGCGGCTGCATGTTTTCGCAGTCGATGAGCGCTTTGAGCTTGTTTTTATTGCGATGCTCAAACAGATAGTTGAACAGCCTTGGCTGCGCTTGTTTTAATTTTTTTGCAAGCTCAATAGTTGCGATCACGTCGGCTTTGGCGTCGTGCGCGTTGCTATGCTCGATGCCGTTTTGCACGCTCAGCTGCTCAAGCTTAAAACTCGGCAGCCCCTCTTCGGTGAGCGGCCAATTGAGCCCGTCTGGGCGCAGCGCGTAGGCTGCGCGCATTACATCGAGCAGATCCCAGCGCGAATTGCCGTTTTGCCAGCTCCAGCCATACGGCTCAAAAAAGTTGCGATACAGGGTAAAACGGGTCACTTCATCATCAAAACGGATATTGTTGTAGCCGATGGCGCAGGTGTTAGGCACCGCGAGCTGCTCGTGGATTGCTTGAATAAACTCAGGCTCCGCGAGGCCGTTTTGTAGCGCCGTTTGCGGCGAGATCCCCGTGATCAGGCAAGCGTGCGGATTTGGCAGATAATCGGCGGGCGGCTTGCAGTAAAGCAGCTGCCACGATGAGTCGATGATATTGAGCTCGCTGTCCGTGCGCACGCCGGCAAATTGGCAAGGCCGATCCGCGCCAGGATGGACGCCAAAAGTTTCGTAATCAAAAAAATAGAAAGTCGGAGAGGGCATGCTGCATCTTAACATTGGGCAAAATTGGGCTTTCGAATAATAAACTGGCTGAGTTGGGCTTGCAATCAATGTTTTGGCGCAAAAATTGCCGCAGGCATGAAATTAAATTAATGAAAATAAAAAATGTAAATAAATGTGCTCTTCATTCAAGTAAAAGAATAAAAAATACTGTTTTTAAGTTAAGTGACTCGATAAAAAAAATACTGAAAAAACATAAACGTGACCGCGCTTCGACAAATGAAAACATTCGAACCTTTCAAGTAAAAAATACATTGCATATTCGTCTGAGATAAATAGGATTGAAAAATATTAGGGCCGGTGTCAGTGCCACTCTTATTTTTTATTCGCTTTTAGTGGGCCGCTATTTATTTAATTTATGGGCAAGGAATTGCTTGTGGTCGCTATTTTGTAAAGACCAAAATGTTGTAGGAGTAAATATGCAAAGTAAATTTAAGTTTTCTATTCTTGGCAGCTGTATTGCAGCACTATTAAGTTTTTCTGTGACGGCAGCTCCGGCTCACGACAAGCAGGTGATCGGTTATTTGACCCAGTGGGAGGCTTGGAAAGGCCCTGAAGCGGGTTTTGGCGTGAAGGGCGAAGCAACGCACCTAAACGTCGACATGAACCTGTACTCGATCCTAAATTTCTCATTTTTCGGCGTAGCCAAAGACGGCTCGCTGCACAGCGGTGATTATCGCAACAAAAATATTTACAAGCCGACAGAGGTGCAAGAGCCGGGCAATCTGCTCCACCCTGACGTTTATTCAAGCTGGGATCTGCACATTTTGTGGGGCGAGCTTGAGTACGTGCACTCTTTCCCAGGCACAGAGGCGTGGGAAGCGGAAATGTACGAAAAAGTGACGGCGCAAAGCTTTGTCGCGCACGGCAATGGCTGGCTGCATGAGCCGTCTGGCGTTTCAGGTCCGCTGCCAATTCCACTGAAAAAAGCGGGCGGCGCGCCGGGGCTTATCGATCTTGCGCACCAAAATGGCGTGAAAGTGATGGCTTCTATCGGCGGCTGGAGTATGTCAAAACATTTCCCTGAAATGGCGGCCGATCCGGTGAAAAAAGCGCGTTTCTTGGCTGACATCGACCGTTTGCTGGCGCTTGGTTTTGATGGCATCGATATCGACTGGGAATACCCTGGCGCAGGCGGCATGAACTTTACCGGCTCAGACGCAGATTACGCGAACTTTGAGCAGCTGATGGAAGACATTCGCGGCAAAATTGGTCCAGATCGTTTGCTGACTGCTGCATTTAAAGCGAGCAAAAGCGCGTTAGAAGGCTTTAACTGGCCGCGCTTAGTGGCGTCGATGGATCATTTTAACATGATGACCTATGACCTCAACGGTGGCTGGTCTGAGATCACAGGCCATAACTCGCCGCTGTACCCGTATCCTGAAGAGGAATTTGCTGAGTTAACTATCGAAGATCTGCGCCGCTGGATGGTGGACGAAAAAGGCATTCCTAGCGAAAAAATTAACATGGGCGCTGCATTTTACGGCCGCGGCGTGCAAACAAGCGAAAGCGTTGCTTACCTTGGCGCGCCAACTGAAAAACGTGAAGTGAATTTTGAAGTTGACGGTCCTGGCGTTTCGGCGGTGGATCTGACTAACTGGGGCATGTTTGAAGGTCAGCCTAACTATAACTATCTGATCAAACAAACAAATTGGCAGCACATGTGGGATGATAATGCCAAGGTGCCATACGCTGTTAAGGGTAAGTTTTTCTTAAGTTATGACGATCCTAAAGCGATGCGTGAAAAAGCGCAGTACGTTGTCGATAACAACCTGAGCGGCCTCATTATTTGGCAAGTGCACGGCGACATCGAATGTAAGGGAAGCTACATCACTTACGGCCCCAAGCTGAGCAAATGTACCAACTTGAGCTCGCCGCTGGCCGAAGCTATCGATGACGTCTTTAGCCAAAACACGTTGCCAAACGCGGCGCCTGTACTCACAGCGCCGGCAACCGTCTCTGTGGCTTCTGGTGCGAGCGTTACTTTTGCAGTTAGCGCCACTGACGCAGATGGCGACAAGCTAAGCTTTAGCGCCACTGGCGCGCAAATTGCCGAGCTTGGCAACGGTCAGGCGCAGGTGACTTACCAAGCGCCGCAAACAAGTGGCGATCGCGTTGAGAAGATCAGCGTGGCAGTGTCTGACGGTAAAATTACCCGTACTGCGTCAATTGACGTGCAAATTCAAGGCTCTGGCGAAGAAGTAAACAGCGCGCCGGTAATTAGCGTGCCAGCGAGCATCGATGTGACTGCGGGCGAAACTGCGCAAATTTCAGTATCAGCAAGTGACGCCGATAATGATCCGCTTACGTTTAGCACCACGCTTGGCACCATCGCGCAAGCCGGTAACAGCGCTGTGATCAGCGTGCCAACCACGCTGCAAGATGCGGGAAAAGTGCTGCACGTGGCTATCAGTGTCACTGACGGTCAAGAAAGCCACACGGCAAGCGTTGCGGTCAACGTTAAAGAAGAGCCTGCGCCATCAGACAGCACGTGGGACGCCAATGCGGTTTACAACGGCGGCGACAAAGTGACGCACAACGGCATTGAATACACCGCAAAATGGTGGACGCAAGGTGATGAGCCGGGTGCTTCTGATGTTTGGGAAGAAAAAGCTGACGGCACTGTCAAAGCGTGGGACGCTGCGAAAGTTTACAACGGCGGCGATCAAGCGACTTTCCAAGGAAATCTTTATGAGGCGAAGTGGTGGACGCAAGGTGATGAGCCGGGCAACCCTGCAGGTCCTTGGTTGTTAAAATAAAAAAGTAGCTGTTATAAAAAAAGGCCCGCAATGGGCCTTTTTTATTGGCAATTTTCAGCCATCACATATTTGCGATCATATCTTGGGCAAATTCAGAGCATTTGCGCAGCTTAGCGCCTTGCATGAGCCGCTCAAAATCGTAGGTCACTGTTTTATTGCGAATGGTTTTTTCCATCGCCGCTAAAATGAGATCGGCCGCTTCCGTCCATCCCATGTGGCGCAGCATCATCTCGGCAGACAAGATCAGCGAGCCGGGGTTAACTTTATCTTGGCCGGCATATTTTGGCGCCGTGCCGTGTGTTGCCTCAAAAAGCGCCACGCCATCGCCAATGTTTGCGCCCGGCGCAATGCCAATGCCGCCCACCTGCGCGGCGAGCGCATCAGAGATGTAGTCGCCATTTAGATTCATGGTGGCAATCACGTCATACTCGGCAGGACGCAGCAAGATCTGCTGCAAGAAGGCGTCGGCAATCACATCTTTGATCACGATGTCGCGGCCGGTGCGTGGATTTTTAACGCTCATCCAAGGACCGCCATCGAGCAAGGTAGCCGAAAACTCATCGCGCGCCACTTCGTAGCCCCACTCTTTAAAGGCGCCCTCGGTAAATTTCATAATATTACCTTTGTGCACGATGGTCAGCGAGCTGCGATCGTTATCGATGGCGTATTGCAGCGCCGCGCGCACCAAGCGCTTGCTTCCCTCTTGCGAGGTCGGCTTGATGCCAATGCCGCACTGAGTTGTGAAGCGAATTTTTGTCACGCCCATCTCTTTTTGCAAAAACTCGATAACTTTAGTCGCTTGCTCAGAGCCTGCTTTAAATTCGACGCCGGCGTAAATATCTTCAGAATTTTCTCGGTAGATCACCATGTTGGTGAGCTCAGGCTGCTTGAGCGGGCTTGGCACACCATCAAAATAGCGCACCGGCCGCACGCAAAGGTAGAGATCAAGCTCTTGGCGCAGCGCCACGTTGAGCGAGCGAATGCCGCCGCCGACGGGCGTGGTGAGCGGTCCTTTAATGGCCACCTTGTATTGACGAATAAAATCAAGCGTTTCCTGAGGAAGCCATTGATCTTTGCCATAAATGCGCGTAGATTTTTCGCCGGTATAAATTTCCATCCAAGCAATTTTTCGCTGCCCGTTGTATGCACGAGCTACGGCTGCATCGACAACTTTTTTCATCGCGGGTGTAACATCAACGCCGATGCCATCGCCTTCAATGTAGGGAATGATTGGATCATGAGGAACGGTTAACTTACCGTTTTGATAGCTAATTTGGCTGCCCTGCGGGATGATAACTTTGGTCTGCACTGTTTGTTCTCCTTTTTTGGATGACGTTAATGGTGCGTCTTTTCAATGGCGAGTTATGTTTTGCCAGATCCTGTGTGAACCATAAGTGTTGCCTTAACATATTAAAATCACGTTTAATTTTACTAGATTATGATAATAGAGCGAAAAAAAAAGCGATTGCCGCACGTTGTGAAGAAAAAAGTTGCTGGGATGGCCTCAAATAAGCCAAGCCAGCCAAAAATGGCGCGCGTGATCTTGCTCAATAAGCCTTACAATGTGCTTACGCAGTTCACCGGTGATGTGGGCGAGCAAACCTTAGCCGATTTTGTGCCGGTGAAAGGCGTCTATGCGGCGGGACGGCTCGACAAAGACAGCGAAGGGCTGCTGGTTTTGACTAATGACGGCGCGTTGCAAGCAAGGTTGACGCAGCCAAAATTTCGCTCAGGGAAAACGTATTGGGTGCAGGTTGAGGGGATCCCCGCTGAGCCTGCGCTGGAAATGCTCAGAAAAGGGGTGCAGCTTAACGATGGCGTCACGTTGCCGGCCAAGGTGCACCTGATGGAAGAGCCCGCGCTATGGCCGCGCAATCCGCCTATTCGCGAACGCAAAAATATTCCGACCAGCTGGCTTGCTATCACGCTTTTTGAAGGGCGCAATCGCCAAGTACGCCGCATGACCGCCGCAGTTGGCCACCCGACGCTGCGTCTTATTCGCTATCAAGTGGGCGACTGGACGCTTGACGATCTGCCGTCTGGGCAGTGGAAAGAGGTTGTATATCCCGCGTAAATCAGCGAGAACAATGATTTTGCTAGCTACATTTGCTGCAAAGCAGTAAAATTCGCCTTTACGTTGAGCGAACAGATACGCGCAAAAGTTGTCCGCCAAAGAGAAAATGGCGCAAGAGGATTAAATGGCAAAAGAAGATGTAATTGAAATGCAAGGCACCGTACTCGATACTCTGCCTAACACCATGTTTCGTGTTGAATTAGAAAATGGTCATGTTGTGACTGCGCACATTTCTGGAAAAATGCGTAAAAACTACATACGAATTTTGACAGGCGATAAAGTGACTGTTGAGATGACTCCTTACGATCTGTCCAAAGCGCGCATTATTTTCCGCGCTCGCTAATTAATTTCTAGCGATAAAAAAACCAAACCTATTTAGGTTTGGTTTTTTTGTTTCTGCCGCGCTGCGGTTACGCTGGCGTTAGCTCATTGCTGTAGCTAAAGGTGAGTTTGTCGTTTTGCAAATCCACTTTCACTGCGCCGCCGTTGATCAAGTAGCCAAACAGCAGTTCGTTGGCCAGATTTTTCTTGAGGTGCTCTTGGATCACTCGCACCATGGGACGCGCGCCCATCGCGCGATCGTAGCCTTTTTCAGCCAGCCACGCTTTTGCCGCATCGGTGATCTCAAGGGACACGCCGCGCGAGTCAAGCTGCGCTTGTAGCTCGACAATAAATTTATCAACAACTTGCAAAATAATGGCGCGTGTTAAGTGGTTAAACCAAATGATCCCGTCTAAGCGGTTGCGAAATTCGGGCGGGAAGGTCTTTTTGATCTCATTCATGGCATCGAGATCGCGCTCTTGCTGAATAAGGCCAATCGACTTGCGCTCAATTTCGCTCACGCCGGCATTGGTGGTCATCACCAAAATTACATTGCGAAAATCGGCTTTACGGCCATTATTGTCAGTCAAGGTGCCATTATCCATCACTTGCAATAGCAAATTGAAGACATCTGGATGCGCTTTTTCTATTTCATCAAGCAAAACAACGCAGTGTGGATGCTTGATCACAGAGTCGGTTAAAAGCCCTTGTTGCTCATAGCCAATATAGCCTGGAGGCGCGCCGATCAGACGGCTGACGGTGTGGCGCTCCATATATTCTGACATATCAAAGCGTTGTAGCTTGATCCCGAGCGCGCGCGCCAGCTGCACGGTCACTTCAGTTTTGCCGACGCCAGTCGGTCCTGCGAACAAAAATGAGCCAACCGGCTTATTTTCTGCGCCAAGGCCTGCGCGATTGAGTTTTATCGACTCACACAGCGCGTTGATCGCCGCATCTTGGCCAAAAACCAGCATTCTGAGTTTTTGATCCAGCGAGTGCAAAATGTCTTTATCGCTGGTTGAAACCGATTTTTCGGGGATGCGCGCCATTTTGGCGATCATCACTTCAATGTCGCTGACATTCACGGTGCGCTTGCGCTTGTTGGATGGCGCTAGACGGCAGCTCGCTCCCGCTTCGTCAATCACATCAATCGCTTTGTCGGGCTGATGGCGATCATTGATATATTTGGTTGACAGTTCAACAGCGGCGCGGATCGCCTTAGTGCTGTAGCGAACTTGATGATGCGACTCGTATTTTGCTTTAAGCCCCATCAAAATCTTTACAGTGTCTTCGTTCGACGGCTCTGTAATGTCAATTTTTTGAAAGCGGCGCACCAAGGCGTGCTCTTTTTCAAAAATGCTTGTAAATTCTTGATAAGTCGTTGAACCGATGCAGCGCAATTTGCCGTTGGACAAGAGCGGTTTAATTAAATTGGCCGCGTCAACTTGGCCGCCAGACGCCGCTCCTGCGCCGATAATGGTATGAATTTCATCGATAAAAAGGATGGTGTCTTTTTCTTTTTCAAGCTGTCTTAAAATATTTTTAAAGCGCTTTTCAAAATCGCCGCGGTATTTTGTGCCGGCAAGAAGCGAGCCAATATCGAGCGAATAAATCACGCAATTTTTAATAATATCAGGCACTAAGCCTTCGTTGATTTGCCAAGCTAGCCCTTCAGCAATGGCGGTTTTGCCAACGCCTGCCTCGCCGACAAGTAGCGGGTTATTTTTGCGGCGGCGACATAAAACTTGGATGGTGCGCTCAAGCTCTTGCTCGCGGCCGATCAGCGGGTCGATGCCGCCAAGGCGCGCTAACTGATTGAGATTGGTCGCGAAATTTTCAAGTCGGTCTTCCGAATTTTCTAAATTACTGCTCTCTTCGGCAGGCAACTGTGGGCCCGAGCTGTCGCGGTTGCCGTTTGCGCTTTTAGTGGTTCCGTGCGAGATGTAATTTACGACATCAAGGCGATTAATATCATTTTTCTTTAGCAAATAAGCGGCGTGCGACTCTTGCTCGCTAAAAATGGCCACCAGCACGCTGGCGCCGTTCACTTCGCTGCGGCCGGATGATTGCACATGGAAAACCGCCCGCTGCAGCACGCGCTGAAAGCTTAACGTTGGCTGAGTTTCACGCAACAAGTCGCCTGCTGGAATAAGCGGGGTGGTTTGCTCGATAAATATGTCTAGCTCTTTATATAAAGCTTCCAGATCAGCGCCGCACGAAAGAAGCGCATCACGAGCAGTGGCGTTTTTGATCAGTGCCAACAGCAGATGCTCGACGGTCATAAACTCGTGGCGTTTTTCTTTTGCTCGGGTAAACGCTTCATTTAGAGTTGCTTCGAGTTCTTTGTTTAGCATAGGGATCTCTCTATAAAAGCCAATAGTAAGCTTTGATAAGCATAGCGTTTTTAATTAAGTTTTTTCCATCATGCATAATAACGGATGCTCATGTTCTCTTGCATAAGACATTATTTGCAACACTTTCATTTCTGCCACCTCTGCGGTATAAGTGCCACAAATTGCTCGCTTATTATAGTGGACCGTGAGCATGACTTGCGTTGCTCTTTCTAATGTCATAGCGAAAAACTTTTGTAAAATTTCGACCACAAAATCCATCGGCGTATAGTCGTCGTTATACAGCACGACATGGTACATGGACGGCGGCTGCAGCTTGGTTTGCTGCGCTTGTTTCTCGACAGTCTCTGGTGTTGCAAAGGGTCTGTTCATAGTTGTTTACATCTGTATGGCAGATTTTTATCCAAAAATAAATTTATACTGACAACTTATTGATAAAGATAGAAAATGTCCGCTTAGATTAAAGGCTAAGTCAAGGATTGTATCACGGCTAGCGCATTTTAATTCCAGATTCTAAAAGGGTTGAGCGATAGCCGTCATCCAGCGCGGCCATTTTACGTTTGGCTTTCATGCTTGCTTTTTTGGTTTCATCTTGTTTAAACAAGGCCATGGCTATTTTTCGC
>JBOFRL010000029.1:0-1687 GCA_051650965.1 Vibrionaceae bacterium | reverse complement strand
ATTTTGATTGTCCTTACGCGGCTGCGACTGCTGATGCAAAATCTGCCAAATAGCGGTCAGTAATTTTTTGGCGGAAAGTTAAGTCTTCGAGCGGTGGCACTGGGGTGTAATCGTAGTCAATTGCCAGCTTGCCGGCTTTGATTGTCTCAACGCCATTCACATCCTCGCTGTACCACGCTTGGCCATCAACGATGTAGCCTTGCGCTTTTAGTTCGCGGAATTTTGCGTTGATACCCTCAACGATGTCCTTAACCAGTGTTGGCGTAAGCGGTTTATCAATTGCCCACATGTGAGCATCGGCAACAGTATCAGCAATCACGTGCGCCGTGCGCGTGTAGTTTTCAAACGCAAAAAGCGGATCATCTGAGCACGTGCGAGAGCCCCAGAACCTAAAGCCGGATTGATTAATTAAAGTGGTGACGCAGCTTTCGTTGAGATATCCTGCGTCTGTCGCGGGGTCTTGCAGATCCCAATATACCGGCTGGCTGATGCCAGTCACGCCGCTCACCGTTACGTTAGATAGCGTTTTATGCCAACCAACAGTTTTGTCGATGTATGCGCGAAGGCCTAGTGCGCGAGCGGTAGCAAAGGCCGTTGCATCAGACGCGGTCGTTGTATCAAAAGAAACAAAATCCGGCCAAATCACCATGATTTCGCGATCACCGAAATTATCACGATACGCAACGACCTCTTCTTTAGTTTTGCACCCATGCGCTGACACATAACAAAATGCACGCAATTTTTTAGCAATTGCAGCAAGCTCAGTTGCGACTGGTAGAGAGTCGAGACCAGGCACGCCCAAAATGCGAGGTTTAACGCCAAGAGTTGATTGAGCAACTAAAAGCGCTTTGAGGCCTGTATATTGACCGTCATCGGTAACCGTGCCGATAACATTCGCCGTTGTTTCCAGCTCATCCTCGCCGCTCTCAACGCGAACCACGACAACCAGCGTGTTCACTTGCGATGAAATTGCATCTAGCGATGATCTGAGCGTGCCTGCTTTGCCAGCCTTGCCAATTGCAGACATCGGGTTTGTTAGCAAAACTGGTTTGTTTAAAGGAAAAAGTTCATCATCCGCATCATCTGCAATGCAGACCATGCCAATAATTGAAGTTGAAACGGTTTTAATGGTTCTGGTTCCGTCATTGATCTCAATGACGCGAACACCATGATGGTATTCCATGAGCTGCTCCTGTTGCGCGAACGTTGGGGAGCAGATTGCAGAGCAAATAAAAATGGCGCAATTGCGCCATGTGGTAGAGAGAGGCAGTTGACGTGAAAAGGTTTAATTTATAACTCAGGCTTGGTCGGCCATTGAATGCCGCCAATGCTAAAAGTCGCGGCTGGGCTTTTTAGCGGCTCAGTGATGTCGCGCAGTTGCTGCCGATACTCAATGAATTCTTGTCGTTTTTCTTCTGATACGCTGCTATCTTGCAGCATTGTCCAGTCACAGTCGGTCAGCAAAAAATTGCGTTGATTGCGAATTTCTGCAAGCTGTGAATCTTGAATGGCTTTGTCAATAACGTGATCAGGGATGCCAGCGGCTTTTGCATCTTCTGTAGTGAAATTTTCGTAACGTGTGCCGTTATATGTAAAAGATAACGATAACATAGCGCCTCCTTAAACCGGTTTCTTAGCTAGTGATTCATACGTGAGTAGGTTAGTTGCGTAACCGTGCGTTCCGTAT